>CAYUFX010000052.1:0-31013 GCA_964444135.1 uncultured Pirellulales bacterium
CGATGACGTATTGATTCACTGCTCAATCAGTTATGCCAAGAAAAACGCCGGGCTGGTTACACGTTATTATAACCCTGAGGGAGACGAGGGTAAAGACAGCCTTGGAGGAGCCATATTTTGCTACGCCTCGAGCCCTACCATTACGAGTTGCAAGATTACCAATAACATAGGCGACAAAGGTGGAGCACTCTACTGCAATGAAAGCTATCCCGTAATCAGCAATACGCTGATAGCGAACAATACATCGTTAGGAAGCTCCCCGCAGTGCGGCGGGATATGCACCGAGGGGTGGGGCGCCCCTGAAATCATAAACTGTACCATAGTAAACAATTCGCCCGGCGGTATTTTCACGGTGTCCGGAGACGGAGTGGACTTGACGAACTCTATTATATGGGGCAATGAGAGATACCAGATCGAAACGGATGAGTCCGTGCCGGTAGTATCGTTTTGTGACGTTCAGGGCGGTTACGCCGGGGAGGGCAATATCGATGTTGCCCCTTGTTTCTTTGACCCCAGTGCAGGTGTCGGAGTTGCTTACGACGGGTCATTCGCCAACTGGATGCTGCAAAGCTCTTCACCGTGCATAAATTCGGGAACAGAAACATATCTTCCGGAAACCGACCTTGCGGGCAGTGAAAGGATTTACAGCGATGTCGTGGATTTGGGCGCTTACGAAAATCAATCAGACCTGCCGTTGATTACCATCGCACCCGCAGGCACAGTGGATGCGGGCTTTGTCGCCCTTGATACGGAATCGACCATTATGCTTGATATTACAAACACAGGTAAGGTGGATTTACAAGTGAATGACCTGAGCATTTCCGATGCGAACGGTGTTTTTTCAATAGTTACCAGCGTAGAAAATCATTTTCTGGCGCAGGGTGAAACCGTCCAGGTAGAAATTGGATTTACACCGACGGAAGAGAGAAGCTATTCCGGCAGTGTTTATATTAATTCGACCAGCAATACCCCGAACAAACAAATTACTCTCAATGGAGTGGGAGTATCGGGAACGATTATCGAAGGTGGTGACGTCAGTGGTACATGGAAGATAGAAGACAGTCCCTATACAGTTACGGGAGATATCAGTGTTCCAAGAGGGAGAACGTTAACGATTGAGCCGGGAGTGGTGGTTAATTTCGCAGGCCATTTTGGATTGACGGTTGGTTACAGGGCGACTTTGCGCGCCCGGGGTACCGAGACGGAGCATATCTTATTTACTGCGATGGATACCGAGAAGGGATGGTTCGGCATACGTTTTGTAAATAGTGGCGCCGATGACGAATTGCAACATTGCACTATCGAATACGCTAAGAAACCATACAACGCAGGAAGCGGCTATCTGGACCTGCTCGGAGGAGGGATTCTGTGCTGCAGTTCGTGGGAGGCCGAGCCGAGCTACGGCGTTCCTTCCAATCCGACCATTGCCCACTGTCTGGTTGCCAATAACCATGCATTATCCGGTGGTGGGATTATGTGCATGGACGAATCTGAGGCCCAGATTACTAATAACACGATCGTTGATAACTCAGCATTTATAGACGGTGGTGCCATTTACGTCGCAGGCTCCTCCCCCACTATCACCAACAATGTCATTGCTCATAATTCCGGGCTTGACTCCGGGGGCATCCTAACCTGGTACGGAGCTCCTTCGATAATAAACAATACTATCGTCCACAACAGGCCCAATGGGCTGTATCTGGGACCGGCACCCTGGACCTCGGTCCAGGATAGCGGCCCGCCTGTGTTGAATAATATCATCTGGGAGAACGAAATATACGCATGGTCTTCCGTCTCACTCGAAGGTTACGACATTCGCTTCAATAATATTCAAGGCAACTGGAAAATAGAAGACGAAGATGAGGAGGAAGGAGAAGAAGACGAAGATACTAACATCAATGTTGATCCCTGCTTTGCAGACCCTAGCAACAGGGATTACCATCTTAAATCACAAGGCGGCCGATGGGACCCTGTAAGCCAATCCTGGGTGCAGGATGATGTAAATAGTCCCTGTATTGATACGGGGGACCCGGATACTGAAATTGAGTCAGAGCCATCACCCAATGGGGACATTATTAATATGGGCGCTTATGGGGGCACCGAGAAGGCGAGCAAAAGTCCCGAAAACTGAACACCATTGGCTGATTTGCCGATGATAGCTAAACAACTTTCAAATAAACTGGGGGCTGTTAATAGTAATACTTGAATTCTATGTCCACATCCCACATATCCGGCAGACCCGGCTTCTTGGTAAGTTTGACGCGGTTGCACTGCAGGTTCGCCCAGCGGAACTGAATCTTATCGAGAAATTCAGCAAATTTCTTTATATCTATCTGCTTTAGATTCACGCTGGCACTTTGGCTTTTCTGGTCGCGGGATGTGATGAGCATTCCTGAGCTGAGCTTGTACATACTCGGAAGTATTCCACACGAACGAGCAACATTGTCAATTGCACCGGCGTACGTAAATTCAGTACCGACGTTATTCGAATCAGCAAACTCTCGCCGATCAGGGTCAAGAGTTAAAATCTCCATCATTGTCGCGTCGGCTCTCTTATACTGGGCCTGCTGCTCTCTAACGCCTTTTTCTGCGGCCGGCAAGTATATCGCCCAGACTAATAACGGCCATAGGACGACTATAACAGGAACGAGTATATAATATAAAATAGGATTCTTATATATGTCTTTCATAATCTGTCCTCGGTTGTCAATACTCGATACTCTACGAGCATCTGGTATCAAGAATCGGGTATCGATAACTATGTCTTCGGCACAACCGTTATGCTGAAACTGTCGCGTCCGCCTTTCAAATCGTAGGCTTCTCTCAAAATCTCCAGGCCGTTATTCCTGACCGTTTTGAACAATTTTTGCGTGTTTTGCCGACTGGAGGTTTCTCCTGTTATAATAATGTCCCTGGCTGTAATGGAGATAGACTTTATATCTAAGTTCGTCTGGGCGGCACACTTGTTAAACGCTGTCAGCGCCAACGTCAGCTTGGATGATATGGATTTTTCTCCTTTAATAGTTATCAGGCCTTTCTTTGCGTCCCTGATGCGTCTTAATTCCTTTCCGAGCTCTCTTACGGCAGCAGCTCCTTCCGGCGGCTTCTGCCCTAACATAACAGCCGAGTAGTCTTTCGAAAATTTCTCGCTTAACCTGCTCCGATACTTGTTTATTGTGAATAGCTGTGTTTGAAAATACAGGCCGACGAATATTAAAAGACCTGTAACCGATATCGCTGCGAACTTCAGCGCCTTTTGCATTTTAATCTTTTTTCCCTGAAAGGGGCTAAAATCGTCACGGAAATCTACGCGGTGTCCCTTTTCCGAATGAGCCAGGGCCGCCCCGTATGCAATGGCAAAATCAACCGTATCGGCACAATCGGCTGTATTTCGCGATTCAGCCTCGGCGGCAAGCCAATCAACTCTATCGGCCTCAATGCCCAGCTTTTCGCTAAGCTGCTGATGGTCAACTGTGCCGGCAGAGTCGAAGACTTTAAGGTGATTTATCGGCTCGCCACCTCCAACCAGAGCAGCGGTTACAAGCACTTCTCTTGTGAGCAGAGCGCCTCTATCCTGTGTTGGGCCGACAAGAAACGTTCGAGCTATGGAGGCCTTCTGCGGGCCGGCACCGGTGGACACGGGCGGTGCAATCAAATAACCGTTTCGGCCCGAAAGTATCCCAAACAAGGTCCCGGGCTGCCGGGATTGGGCCGAGGATGCTTTGGCGGCAATAAGTCTCGACAAACAATTAACATCCGGCTCTATGGTTACGGGGTCAAGATTATACTGCTGCAAAGAAAGAAGGACCTCTGATAATATTTTCCGCTGTGCAGTAAAAACGGTTAGCTCCGAGCCGGCCTCGCCGGCTAAACTTACCTCAAAAGCTAACGCAACATCGGTTATATCCGTCGCAAGTGCCTCTTCCGTGTCAAACCTCACGGTCGCACCGATTTGTTTGGGGTCGGTAAACTCGCTGTGCACGCTATGCTGCATAAACATTGCACAATCCAGAGCCACCGCGACCTCGGAAAATTCCAAATTTCTCTCGGCACAACCACGGGCAATAAGTCCCGCTAATGCCTGGAGCTTTGGTTGCTCCTGCTCTTTGACAGAAACGCTAAAACAGCCCAAAACCTTTCCGTGCCTACCTACCAGCGCCAGACAAACCACCGTCGCTGTGTCCCTGCTTATGTAAATTCCCAAGTAGTTCTGCGATTCCACTACCGGCACACTCCTAAATAGTTGTTAGCACTCAGCCGTTGATTACGGCAATTCGTTTTACTTTTTCACCATCTTTAGTTATCGCTATCACGGATGACGCCTTTGCCACTCCGCTTACAGCAGTTACTCTTATAGTGAAAAACCTGCTGACTGTTGTGATATAATTTTCGCACCTTCCTATCGAATCAGAATACCTGAACAGCTCTGTCTTCAAATCCTGTATATCGGCAAAAGGCTCTATGCGTCTTCGTTGAATAATTTCTTCGGCGATTTTGACATCATCGCCGCCGAAAATAAAAGCCGCTTCCAATACATGCCGAGGGGCCGTATTTACATTAACCTTCATCGAACCCCACATTCCCATATATTTCAGAGCCGATTCTTTTCTGCTTGAGCTTAATATAGTCGGCACGGCAAGGGCTTCAGTATCAATCAGCGAACTGTGAAAAAGCTCTGCAAAATGTGTGGTCTGTTCAGAAATCTGCTCATCAACTTGTACAGTTTTTCGGGTTACCCGTGCTCGTGGAGTTTTACTGGTGCTGCTTTTGCTGGTGGTTGTTGTTATCGGCGTTCTTACAGTTCTCGTTATCGGCTTAAACTCAACAGCGAACATTTTTATTTGGCCTATATCATTCAGCTCGGTTTTTAGTGCATCAATCTGTTCGGTGTCGAGTCCCGTCATTTCGCAGAAAGTATCGAATCCTGCCTCAGCTTCGCGTTTTACTTTCCCGTCATTCAGCAGTGCCCAGCCAAGAGGATATTTTGCATTCTCGTCTTCAATCTCAATTCGAACTTTGGCAGAGCCGACCTCGAACTCAACCGGCTGGGTCACAAAAGGCCAGGGCGGACCATAAGGCCCGGGAATCGTCAGAGAACCATAGCTATCAAAACCGTTAAGCCCAAATTCATCGGAGCTGATATCATCAACATCGGTGATATCAATCATATTATTAAAGCTCTTGCCGCCGTTAGATGTTGTTGGCTGATTCTCGATGCTCCACTGCTCCAAAATTTCCTGATACTCTGCCTCGCTAAGACAAAATAAGTCAGAAAAATCCGGCTCATTCGGTCGGCTAATCAGTGTCGGGTCGATGTCCTCCAATGTCGCAAGGGCATACCTGACCGCTGAGTCACAACCATAGCGGGCGCTGCTGTAGTCTATGATATACTGGTCACGGTGACGCTGGGCCGCTACACGAGTACTTAAAGTATAACCCAGCGTCGAGAGCACGACCAACAGCACCAGTGTTACCAGCAGCACAATGCCTGAGCGGTCTCGAGAATTATTGCTGTTTTTCAGACTTTTGTTCATCTTTTGACTTCTTTAGTCCTTTTCGGGCCCTCCGGCGGCGATGTATTATCGTCAGATAAAGGCACACTTGCTTCGTCTGTTTTTTCGTCTTCGTCAAATTCTTTTTTCTCGACTGCGAATCTGATTTTTCTGGTCTTGTCGATAGCTATAGTTCTCGTGATTTTTTCTTCATCCGGCACGTCCAGCGTACCGTCCACTTTCTTAAAAGGCTCAGCAAAAGAAATAGCAACCTCAACACCCGGAGGCAGTGAGCTGGCCGTCCATCTATCCACAAAAGTTTCGCCCCGCGGGACCCTTATCTGAAAAAAAGTAATGCCGGTGCAAATCGGCACAAAAAGCTCTCTCTCCCAATCTTCTTTGTTATTATCGAGCAGTTTATCTTCCAACTCGATCCCACTACGGCTTCTGTATAGAATCAGGCCTCCAATATCACTCTCATAATCGTAGCTACTCTGCCAAATAATTTTCTTTAATGTCTGTTCATTATTCCGGCTGTCGGCGATGGTTCTTGTAATAGTAAGCCTGGCGGTGCGGAAACCGTTTTTAAATTTATTTTCAATAGTGATTTTTGTACCTGAGCCGTCCGACATTATTCCGTCGAGGTCCTCGGCGATGCGCTGCAGGACCTCAGAAGGCAGTCGCAAGCTGTCAAGCTTGCGAATTACCGCAGCAGCCGAACGTTCAGCGCGGCCATAAATGCCAAGAACGGCGACCAAAACCATCGCGCCTATCATAAGGGCCGTAAGCACCTCAGCCAACGAAAAACCCAACGGCGCTCTGGATGCGCCAAAAGCTTTTTTCATATTATCTTTAGCACCGACCGACCTCATCGCAATCAAAACTCCTATCGCCGTCGATTCTTTAATAATTCTTCAACCTCGGAGGCATCCATTCCTTCAAGCTCTCCGTGTGTCAAGCCTGTCTGGGGGTCTATTTCATCCTGCCCGGCCTCTGTCCCACCGGGTTTACCCTGTTCGTCTAAAAGCTTTATCAGCTCCGCTTCAGATTGCACCTGCAGCTCCTTGTCCTTCGGACTCGGATTGCCGCCACTTTGCATATAAATATCAAGATTTATTCTGATGAACAAGCCGTCCTTAGTCGTGAGCATACCATTATCGAGCCACTGCTCGATGGTCTGGACATCAACACCGGCATACTCGGCGGCTTCGTCGATTGTTCCTATGAGCTGAGCGGCCAACTGCCCTTCTCCCTCGCGGGTCATAACCTCAAGCAGCTGCTCTTTTGTTAAGTCGGCCAGCCAGTGTGTTAGCTCAACCTTCTGCTCCTGCCCTTCTGTATCCTTATATTCAGCCGAGCATACACCCCTGGCCCACATTCGCACCGTTATCGGCTCATAAAAAGTTTCGACAACAGTTGTCCATGTAATCTCGGGATACTTATCACTTTGGCCGTACTCAACGCCCTCTTCGAATGAAGTCGAAGATAGCAGCTTTTCCATATTCTCGCGGGCAACTTCAAAGGCCTGTATCCGCAGTGCTGAATCCGCCGCTGAGGCCACACAGCGGTTTATGACAGCCAATACGCTTGAGCTGATAAGCGCAAGTATAGCCAAAGCAGTTAAAACCTCCACCAGACTAAAAGCCTTTTCTTTCTCATTGCGTGTTGCGTATTGCGTATTGCGTGCCAGGCTATACGTATGACCCACAGCATACGACAAATTCTCAATACGGCACACAGCCGACGCATCACTATTTTTAGAACGGCACTTCATCTTTAGTTTTCGGCCATAAAAGTTCGACATCACCTTGCTCTAACGCAATCATCCTATTTAGCCGGCTTACAACAATGGAATACGGCCGCTCTTTTTCATCGAGCAGGACGATTTTCCCGCCGTATGCCCAGCCTGAATGCCCCGCCCTGAACTTCGCTCTGTCCTCACTAGTAAAGTCCCCGTCATCGAACTGGACATAAACTACGCGGCAGTTAGCGCTAAAGCTGTCTTCGACAATAACCTCCTCTTCCAGAACCTGCGAGAGGTCAGGCGTCGTAATCTGGCGAAGCATAAATCTCTGCTCTGGTATATCAATAATAACCTCATATCTTCTATCGCTCTGGGCTGCAGCGGCGGCGGCCATTTGCATTGTCGAGACAAGCTCCTGCACCTGAGCCCTGAACGTATTTTTTCTGAGCAATCCGAAAAGATGCATCTGGGCCAGAAGCACAAACAGCGAAACCACTAAAATCACCACTACCAGTTCGGTCAGCGTAAAACCGCGTACTCGATTCTCGATTCTCGATGCTCGATTCTCTTCCTTCGTCCTGGGAGTATCGAGTATCCAGTATCTGGCATTCAGTTCAGTATGCATCTGTGCTGAGCAAGTCATCCTCAGTACCCTGTTCACCATCGGGACCGCTGCTCCTGATTACAAATTGCTTGCCGCTCTCAGGATAAAGCTCGTAGATAAAATCGTTTTGCCAACCGTCTTTGGGTATCTCCGTACTTTCCAGATAACCACCGGGCTCCCAGGTGTCAATATCATTGGGTTTCTCAATAAGAGCCAGCAGACCTTCATCTTCGGTTGGGAGCCGGCCGGTTTCCATCTTGAATTGATTAATCGCGGAATGAAGAATCTTTAAATTGGCCTTGGTAGTTATGACCCGGGCTCTATCAGTCTGGCCCATGAAATTACGTACGAGCACAGTAGCAAGCAAGCCGAGGATAATCAGCACAGCCATAAGCTCGACCATCGTAAAGCCTTTTCTGGGACCCCGCAAGGCGGGAACCCTCGTTTTTCTCTTTCTTCTTTTCATTTGTTTTCAAATTCCTAAAACAGTTACTCAAAACTTTACCGCTGAAATTTTCAAAATCGGCAATATCGTTGCATAAGCGATCACACCTACTATTGCAGCCATAATAATTATAATAAGCGGCTCCACCGCGGCACTTAGTCTTTCAATAACTATATCGGTTGATGCCTCGAGATTGTCGCTGATATTTTTAAGCATCTTTTCCAGCTCACCGCTTTTTTCGCCAACGGCGACCATGTGTGCAATAGCAGGGTCGATAACGCCGCTGTCCCGCAACGGCGTTGCAATATCGGCGCCAGCAAGAATCCTCTCGCGCGCCTGTTGAATGGCTTTCTTCATAAGTGTATTGCCCGTAACCTCTGCCACAACACGAAGAGATTCGGCCATCGCAAGACCTGAGCCGAGAAGAGTCGAGAGCGTGGAAGCAAAACGCGCGACAACACGCTGCTTTATAAGAGGGCCGAACAACGGCAAAGACAATAGAAATTTATCACGCAAATAAGCTCCCCTGTTGGTTTTCAGAAAACGTTTAAGACCCCAGACAATCCCAATTATTGCAGCAATAACCACCAGCAGCCACCAACTGGTTAATACATAACCCACATCCATCAATCGCCTCGTAATCCAGGGTAATTCTTGTCCCGCCCTTATAATCTGTTCACCAATAGTGGGGATGACCTTGGTCGTCAGAATCAAAATCGCAGTGATACAAAATAAAATCAGAACAATCGGATATACCATTGCCGTCATTACCTTCGACTCAACTCGCTGGCGTTTTTCCATAAAGCTGGAGATCGTCGCAAGGCTCAATCCTAATGAGCCGGTAACCTCGCCCACACGAACCATACTTACATATATGACATCAAAATAATCACTGTAATCCTTCAGGGCATCGGTAAATGACTCGCCCGTGACGACACGGTCGCGAATATCAATAATGGCGTTTCGAAACCGCACATCAGAGACCTGGAGAGTGAGCACCGAAAGCGCCTCGGTCAGCTTAATACCGGAATTAAGCAGCGTGGCCATTTGCTTGGTAAAGTCGATTATCTGGGTCTTGCTGCGCTTACCAAAGATTGAAAACAATGCGGCTTTACTTTCGGCTCTGGAGCGGACCTGGGTAATTGACGATGGATGAATACTGCGCACCCTAAGCTGTTTTCGAGCCGAATAGGGGCTTTCAGCGGTAATTGAGCCTTTGACTTTTTTCCCGCTTGCTGCTATCGCTGTATAATGGTATCTGGGCATCTTAAATTTACTATTTACTATTGAATACTGACTATTTTTTTCTTGCCGTCTTTCGAGAAGATACAAAAATGTTACATTACATCGGCCTGCGTTACTCTCAAGACTTCGGAGATAGTAGTTATCCCGGCCAGCACCTTCCTGGCTCCGTCCATCCGCAGGGTCTGCAGGCCCGCGTCAAGGGCAAACTTCTTTATTGTTCCGGCACTTTCTCTTTTGTATATCAGGTTCCGGACCTCTTCGTTAATTAACATCATTTCATAGATACCGGTTCGGCCGCGATAACCGGTCTGAAAACATCTGTCACAGCCTTCGCCCACGAAGAATTTCGTGCCGTTTGCAACTGCATCGGCTCCAAGGCCAAGCTCTCTTAATTCGTGCAGTGAAGGTTCGGTAACCTTTCTGCAATCCGGACAGACCTTTCGCACCAAGCGCTGAGCTATTATGGCAATCAGTGAGGAGCTTACCAAATACGGCTCGACTCCTAAATCCAAAAGCCGGCTCACCGCGCCCGCCGAGTCGTTTGTGTGCAGCGTACTGAAAACCAAATGACCTGTAAGCGAAGATTGTATTGCCATACGAGCCGTCTCAATGTCACGAACTTCCCCGACCATTATAACATCGGGGTCCTGCCGAAGAACGTGCCGAAGTGAGGTAGCAAAAGTCATCCCTTTCTTACTGGCAACCTGAATCTGACTGATTCCTTCGAGCTGATACTCAATCGGGTCCTCTATAGTTATAACATTTTTCTCTGCCGAGTTAATCCTGTTAAGGCAGGCGTAAAGAGTCGTGCTTTTCCCGCTGCCGGTCGGACCGGTTACGAAAATCACCCCGTGAGAGCGGATGAGCAGAGAATCGAATTTTTTCAAATCATCCCCCCAGAGGCCCAGCTCATCTAATCCGAACAGGCCCGTGCTTTTGTCGAGCAATCGCAGGACACTGCGTTCACCGTAGCTGGTCGGCACGGTGCTGATACGCAAATCGACTTCCCGCTGTCCTAAGCGAACACTGCACCTGCCGTCCTGTGGAAGCCGACGCTCGGCAATGTCCATACCCGCCATAACCTTGATACGAGAGATAATCAGCGGCAGGACATTTCTGTTCAAGCTCAGGGTGTCATATAAAATACCGTCAATACGATAGCGAATCTGAATCTTTGACTCGTAAGGATGAACGTGAATATCACTGGCCCTTAACTGCAAAGCACGAAAGAGAATATCGTTGACCAGTCTGATAACCGGCGGCCGATTCACCACATCAAGAAGGTCGTCCGAGCTTGCAACCTCATCGATAAGCTGGTCGAGATTTTGGGAATCAAGCTCTTCGGCCACTTCTTCGATGACCGTACTTCTCTGCTCGTAGGCGACATCTATTACGGAGGTAATGGCGGCGCGGGTGGATATTGCCGCCCTGACAGGCAGTCCCATCATCTTCGAGACGTTATCCAGGGCATTCGCATCCAAAGGTTTGGACAAAATCACAGTAAGCTCACCATTATCAGCTTCAGGCTTTATCCCTATAAGAAAATGGTGCTGAGCGTACGTTGCAGGAACAGCTTCTATGAATTCGGGTGGCACGGCCTTTGCTGATATCTCCGATATAAATTCCCAGCCGAGCGCTTCTGCAAACAGCTTCAACACCACATCTTCCGTGAAGTATGGGCAGTTAAGCAGAGTTTCGTCAAGCCGGCCCTGGCCGCTGTTTTCTTCCAAAAATTTGGCCAATTGCTCGGCGTCAACCAGACCAGTCCGCTTAGCAGTTTTTATAAGCAGCTCTTTCATTATTCCGACTTCTGACCTCTGTCTTCTGTATTATTGTGCTTCAAGTACTTTGAAGGGTTTCATTGCTTTTGGCTTTATACCAGGCCAATCATGATACTCTTGAAATTCTATTTCGTGTTTTTCAAACGCGTCCCTGTTTCTATCGGATATCCGTGTCAAATCAGTCCCCACAAATCCCTCACTATCAGGCCTTATAATCTCGGCCTTGACGAAAACATACAAATGTCTTTGTAGGTCGCTGTTGCTCGTGCTCCTGAACAATCCGCCCAGAAGAGGAATATCGCCAAGCAATGGCACCTTTGTTCCGCCTTTACTCTGGTTTAGCTTCAGCAGGCCACCTAAAATTATAGTGCTTCCGTCAGGGACAGTAACAGTTGTGTTGATATTACTTTCTGTAACATCCGGTGGTTTTTCCCCGGTGATGGTCCCAAAGTCTGACCGTGTCAAACCGATGTCGAGACGAAGCCAATCGCCCCGGCTGATATGTGGTGTAATATCAAGTGTAATGCCTGCCGGGTATCCTTCATAATCGACCGCCGTCTGCACAGTACCTGCCGTTGCACCCTGAATAATAGTTCCAGTTTGCTTTGTAACATAGGTAGTATCTGTTGTGCTAATCGTGCCGGGTTCATTATCATTGACAAGGATTTTAGGTTTTGCCAGGACTCTGCCGTAATCCTTCGTCTGCATAGCCGTCAATAGAGCATTAATATGCTTGTCGCCATAAAATCCGGTCCCGGAACCGCTCCTAGACTGAAAATCGATAAAGCGGTCTCTGCCACTTTCTAAAAGCCTCGATACTAAATTAGAGGCACCTGCTTCAACACCCGGCATAATAGCACTCGTCAGACCAGATGTGCTTACCAAATCCGGAAAGCTCTGGATTAAATTAAGGTCATAATCAAAGGCATCGCTCTTCGAGACCTGGACCAGTGTTACATCTATAAGGACCTGCGGCCTCCTCTGGTCTAATTTTTTTATCAGGCTCGCTATCCAATCCTGGTTCTTTTTGGTCGCATAGACAATCAGTGAAAAAGTGTTCGGGTCAGGAACTATAGTAATTTGATCTTCCTGCTTCTTTATGACCTGTTCGATCTTGCCTTCTTTGTCCAGAACCGTCTCTTGAACAAGCGGCTCCAGAATCGATGCTAAATGGTCCGGTGACTGATTTTCGAGCGGGTAAATCTGATAAGGTATCTCCTCTACGTCCGTTTCGTTGTCCACGTAGCTGATAATCGTTGCTATCTGGACGTGCTGCTCCGCGGTTGCGTTAACCAAAAGTGAATTTGTCGGCTCAACTACTATGACCTGCGGCTCCCCCACAAGTTGCTCAGTTCCTGCACCTGCTATTTGGCTTCTCGTTGTTGTTTGGGTCCTGGTAGTTGTAGTTGTGGGCCTAGACATCGGAGTCGTGGGCTTAGCATCGTCGGTAATTCTCGAAGAATAAGGATAAGTTGTTGTCTGGATAGGTGTAATTATACCAAGCTCCTCCAGTTTCTTTTTTGCCTCCTCGGCATCAACATACACGATTTTGTATAATCTCAGGGTCCTCAGGTCCTGCTGTGCCACATCAAGCGTATCTATTAACTCCTCGACTGCGTCTAATTGCTCGTCAAGGCCTATCATCAAAACGCGGTTTGTTCTTTCGTCGGCATCGAGATATACGGTGGGTTTGGCCGGCTCGGCCGATGGGGCAGGGGTCAAAGCCCTTCTTCGGGCAGCGGCTTGCTGTTCCTGGCGAAGTCGGAGCTGATATTGGGCCGTTGTTTCGCCCGGCCTGCGAACACTTGTGGTGGTTCTCGGCGCCTCCGGTGCTGCGGCAATAGTAATGGATATAGTGCCTAATTGCTCTGCAAGAGTCTGGATTTTCGGAGTAAGCGTCTGTGCCATCGTGTACTTTAACTGCCTGAACCTGAACCTTTTCGGTTCTCCCGGCTTATCCACCAGGTTCAAAAGTGCCTCTATGCGCGGCATACGGTAGGCAAATGCCGTAACAATAAGTGTTTTGGTTTCAGGTATCGGTCTGACTTCGGTGACGAGTCTCATCCCATCCAGAAGATTCTTTGCGTTGGTTGTATCTATATGCTGCAGCTTAAAGACACGAGTTATAACTGCATCCCCCATCTCGATATCCTTCGCGTCAGGGTACAAATCAGGGTCAATATTTTGAGCTTCTTCTGCGGGAACTATAGTTACCAGATCGCCCCTGCGAGTCATCGCAAAACCATGGAACTGCATGACCTGTTCAAGCAGGGGATACAGCTCCTTTAACTTGATAGGTCCTCGAAGCCTGCCATGACGCCTGAGTGTAACATCGCCTTTGACCTTGGTCGGATCGTACAGGTAGTTCAGATTCAAATGCTCACCTACAAAGCCCAAAAATTCCGTTATAGTAAGCGTCTCGGGCAAAGCCAGTTGAATAGTATCTTCCCCATTAGTAATCGACTTCGTTTCATACGGCCGGCTAACAGCAGACGGTTCAGGCATCTTTTGTTCCGGCACCTTTTGCTCTTGCTCCGGTACCGCCGCAACGCTGTTTGGCTGCGTTCTTACTTCTTCTTTTGCTGCAAAACGGAGTCCCAGCACATCCGGCCTGTTTAATTCAGGAGCTTTCAACTTACTTAGGACATCCGGCCCGCTTTGTGTTATCCGCTCACCTGAATTCGACAACTGCCTGACAGCAGAAATAATTTTGTCCACCGAGCTCACTGGTGCAACAACGACCATAGCATCATTATGGATGTCTATAATTGCCCTGACTTTGGCATTAACGGCTGGTGGGTTAAAAAAGCTCCCGATGGATATGTTACCGACTTTTGCCGCGACCTGCTCGTTGGATGGAAGATTCTTAGCCACTGAGGCGCCGAATGCCGTCCTCACGGCAAATTGCCCCCGGCAATCAACAAGATTCAAAATTGTCATTGCCTTGATTAGCTCGTCCGGCTTGGCCGTCACCAAAAGCGCTGCCGAACCCGGAAAAGGCGAAACCGTCGTCCCTATCCCGGCCTCGGTAAGATACTTCTTGCCTTGCTCAACAGATATGTACTTCAAAGGAAAAATCTTGTATTCCACCCCCTGAGAAACGCCCTGCTGAGCAGCTAAAAGATTAGTGCAGAATAACAACAAAGCTAATGATACAACAAGAAATCTGCCAACCCGCCGTGGCTCGCTTGGCGGTGCCAGGTCGCGACAGGTGCCCCCGCAGTCCGCAGGACGCCTTTCGGTGGAAATTTGCTGTTTCGCCATTATTAATCACCCCTTAATCCGATAAATTAAAAAATATCCAAAAAGGCTTTCGCTTGTCCCCGCAGCTCATAGGCGGGGATGCTTACCGGACGTACCGGCCCAAAACCACTAACATAAGCCCTTTTTTTAGCCCAGCACCAATTTTTCACGAAAAATTGGTGCTGGACGAGTATCAAGTATTTAATCAGACACAGAAAAGGGCTAAAAGTTCCCCTATTTTCAGGTAAAAAATCGCCAATCAACACACCCGAAATGGCAGGCATCCTGACTTTCAATGCCACCCTGATTCTATGATAACCTGAGAACTTGATATTTCCCCCCTCACTCATCATCCATTTAGCTTAGGCCAACTCCCAAGGTTTCTATTTTCCAATAAGTCTGTTCCCCCGAAACGGCAACCTTGCAAAATAACCCCCAAAACAAGTGCGGTACTATGCGCTCCCCGGTGTGTGAATTTGCTTCTAATTATCTCTGTTTTCTTCCGGAGGGGTACTTTCCTGCCCCTCCGATATCTTTTTTAACTCTTTACCTAAATTATTCAAATGTTCCCTCTCTGCGTCACTTAAACGTGAAGATTTGAACTCGGAAAGAACTTTTTCCATCTTCGCGGCCATTTCCTTATCACTGAGCTCTGAACCGGCCTTGTCAGAATTTCTCTTTATCCGCCTTAGCCTTTCAACGAGTTCCTGAAACTCTGCTTCTTCAGCCCTTCCACGCGGCCGTGGAGCTTTGCTTATCGCCCCTGCAATGCTGGTACCCGCTTTCCCTGAAGCCGGTAATGTAGCTTTGGTATCTGCCGTGGCTCTTGCTCGGCTGGAAACACCTGCTCGACCGGAAACACCTGTTTGGCTGGATGCAGCAGAGTCTCCTTCAAGAAGGCTCAACTCCGGTTTCTGCTCGGCTTTTTGCTCGAAAGTGCCTTTGCCGTCCTTAAAAACAACAATACCGTCCTTCACCTGCTCAATAAGAAAATGGCCGACCTCGCTGGACTGCCTGAACCAGTGCAATCCTTTGCCCGGCTCATCAATCAGCGCCATCGACAACTCCGGATGGTCCTTGTAATAACTCGTGCCGATAACCTTAAATTTCGGCGGAGCAGCCGGTCCATGCGTAATACCGGCAGTACGACCTGTCGCAGTCCTTGGTGCTTTCGCCGGCGGTGGGTTCAGATACAATGCAAAGGCCCCTGCCTGCTGTACAAGTGGCGATATCTCGTCCTGGCCTGTCTTTGCCTTATTACCCACAGTTTTATTGAATTTCTCTATCACACCGGGCGAATTTAGGGATTCCTCGAGCTGTTCATTGCTGTGAACACCAAAAACCACAGGAAAAACAAAAAATACCAGGAAAATGACCGCCGAAACAGCCGCCACAATACTTGTTATTCGCAATGTCTTTATCATATCGGTCTCTAAAGTGCACAAATCGTTCGTATTTTGCTCTTATACCCTTTTTTATTTGACAGGATTCTGGGGCTTTGGTTCCCTCCAATGAACGATTTTTTTCCGAAAAGAGCTCTCATTTCCTGCGTAGTCGCCGCTTTGCTCAGGTGTATGGCAATCAATGCAGGCCGACTTTGGCTCAGTTAGCTGGGTTTGCCCCGCTGTCATAATATGTTCCGAGCCCGGCCCATGACAGTTTTCGCAGCCGACGTTTTTCAAATGTCCGGTTTTTTGCTCCGAAATAAACCCGCTTTCATAGTCCATACCAACAACATGACAGATAGCACACTCCGGGTCGAACTGCGAGCCTTCCCGCTCAAGTATCGCATAGGCATGGGCGTGGATATTACTGCTCCACTTTTCATATTCGTATTCATGACAAACCTTACAGGATTCCGAACCGACGTATTCCAAACCATCAGGAAGAGTAAAACGCGGATGTTTCTCCAGAAGATTCCTCTCCCTGACAAGCTGTTGATAATCTTTGTACAACTGAACAAGAGAGGCCTCCTGCTCCAAGTCCTCTTCGAGAGGTACAGAGAAAAAACTCAATATCGGCTTATCTTTGCCCCCGGCCGGTTCTTTTATTTGCAATCCACATATATATCTGCCGAAGCGGCCCCCCGAGAAAACCAAAGGCCTTTTATTCGCCTCGCTAACTACCATTGGCTCATCAGATTCGGAAGGACATATAATACAATCTACCAGAGGTATCCTCTTAGCAATAAAATCAATAATGCCATCATCACAATGGTTCAGGATAAGAATATTAATTCCAAATTTATCGAGATTAGACTCACGGCGAACCGGTGTCGGATTAACATCAGGGCCGGGTCCAAAAAGCTGTCCAATTTGTTCTAAGGGCGCCGATTCTGTGTCAAAAGCCGCAATAGTTATGACTACCCTCTTGCCTTTGAATGACAGGCTTTTTGCAAATTTCGCAGGAATATTCATATCAGGTGAGCCGTGAGGGCTTATGATATTAAAACCCGGGCCTGTACCATCTAAAAGTCCAACATTTTTGCCTATTTCGATGTCTTCTTCGCTCAGACTGACTAAATCATAATCGAGCAGTTTCAAAGCCTGGAGTATTACATTGAATTTAATCAGGTCCTGCTCGCTGTCGCTTTTCACAATCGAGCCCGTATCGATAATCAATCTTTTGTCTTTGGGCACACGGTTGAAAACCGCCTCTCGCCTGTCAAGCCCCCCGAGTTGTCCGCCCGAACAGCCACAGGGCTTCAGCTCCCCAAGCCCGTTACCGGTAAAAAAGACTGTCCCGATTTTATCGGCATCGGTTGTATGAGGTGATTCCCCCGCAGGTTCGGGCGACACTTCTAATACACATGAGGCGCACAACGTCAACCCCGTTAGAAATAACACACCAATGACCTTGTTCTTTGCTTGGGCAAAGAGTTCCAACGGGGTCAATGCACTAATGCAGCTCACTAATCGCATGATATACAGGTTAGTTTTCAATCCACCCCCCAAAAGCATCAGGATAAGTTAATTGGTGAGCGGATAATTGGCCACTCACCACTCACTACTCACCAGTTATTTCCTCGCATATAACCCGCGACATACAATCTCCAGCTCATCCCCGTCTTTTATTTTTACAACAAACGTATCCGAGAATCTCGTGTTATCCTCGGCAGGCGGCGGTGTTATTTCCAGCTCAAGCTGATAACCGTTGCGAATTTTCTCGCTGCTCAGAACTTTAACCGTGTTATCTTTCGATGAAGCCGATTCAATCTCAAAATTACCACCATAATTATTGAGCACCCAAACCTTCCTTACTATCGGCTTTTGCGGTTCAGCATTAAAAGCGATAATCAACGGCGGGTTAATTGAATATTTTGGCAGTACGTCAAAGAGAATTTCGACCGTTTTCTCCTCCAGATGAGTCAGGCTAATGTCGACATGTCCTTTGAGATTGTTATTCAGTTTCTCCATATCGACCTTCGGTTCAAGAATAAATTTTGTCGCTTCCACCGAACTATCCACATCAGCAGTTATGCAATCGGCGGTCGATTTGAACCCGGTTATAGTAAAAGGCTGATTATCAAGACTGCTAAGTACAATCTTCGGACAGCCGGCATTTTCCTCGTCAAGGAAGAGCTTTAATCTCTTTGGTGTGCAAGTGATTTTCGACACAACTTCGGCTTTAAGGGTCAGACGAATCCTGGGTTTCGTCTTGTCGTTGCTCTTGACGTACAAATTTTTCCTGTCCAAGCCGGGGCGGGTCGCTTGATACTCCGCTTTCAAGACCCCGCTTTCGCCCGGCGCATATTCGGTCTTATCCAGCTTGGGTTCGATGCCGCAACATTTCTCGACTTCAGCGATTTTCAAAAGGCCGTCTCCGGTATTTGTAAACCTAAACTCAGCAATTTTTTTCTCCGCCCCCAGACCGATTTTGCCAAAATCATAAACTATGTTTTCAAACGTAATTTTTGGCGTGGCTTTATCGAGACTGGCGGGCGCAGCTTCAGCTTTCTTGGGCGAAACAACCACCGCCGGCTCAGGTGCCCCTGCCGTTTTGCTTCGCAAAAGCGAAGCAGCAGGGGTGGGCTTTTCGATCTGTGCAGCCTGCTCCTGACAGCCATACTGAAAAAGTAGCACACTACCGACAACAAGAGCTAGTATTATATGGTTTCGTTTCATTTCCCCCATCTCCAAATCAGATGATAAAGTAACTTTCCGGTCAATTTACATTGTATATTGTATCAAAAATAACATCCTAAATCAAGTAAATTCTGAGCCGATTGCAGGTTGAATTTCGGGAATGAGACTCTCAGGTCCTGATTCTTTTTCTCCGTTTTCCGCAGCAGAGCTGCTCGTGCTGCGCAGCAACTTTGCAGACTCGTGCTGCGTAGCGAGCCACTTTACGGAGTGGCAGTAGGGCCGCGAAGGATGAAATTTATCGTCCTTTCGCCTATTTGCCACCGATTTTAACTGCTGGCGTTCTGCTTTACAGCCGATATTTTAACTATTATTATAGCAGTCATTATTATAGGAAGTAAAGTATGGATATTCAAGGCCCCGAAATTTCAGTAGTTGTGCCATTGTTAAATGAGCAGGATAATATCGGCCCGCTTTATGAGCAAATCACCCAAACATTAACGGACGTATATGACTACGAAATAATCTTCGTCGATGACGGCAGCAGTGACAACAGCTTCGATATATTAGCTAAGCTGCAAAAGACCGACGCCGGAATCAGGGTCATTTGCTTTCGCAAGAACTTCGGCCAAACCGCGGCTCTCAGCGCCGGCTTTGCCCATGCACGAGGCAAAGTCATCGTTGCAATTGACGCCGACCTGCAAAACGACCCGGCGGACATACCTAAAATGATTGCCAGGCTCGACGAAGGATTCGATGTTGTAAGCGGCTGGAGAAAAAAAAGACACGATAACGCTATCACCAGATTGCTCCCTTCCAAAATCGCCAACTGGTTGATTTCCAGGATTACGGGCGTAAAGCTCCACGACTACGGCTGCACGCTGAAAGTGTACCGAAGGGAGGTACTGGAGGAGACAAAACTATACGGCGAAATGCACCGCTTCATCCCCGCCCTGGCAAGCTGGAGCGGAGCGAGGATCGCCGAAATGCCGGTCAACCACAGACCCAGAAACACCGGCAAAACCAAATACGGCCTGGGACGAACATTAAAAGTCGTACTGGACCTTATCACCGTCAAATTCCTCGGGTCATTTTCCACAAAGCCAATCTATATCTTCGGCGGCCTGGGTTTGCTTGGCGCGTTCGGTGCAATCCTCTTTGGTCTGATAGTGCTTTATCAGAAACTATGTTTCGGAACCGATATGAGTGGTAATCCTCTGCTGATTTTAACGGCTGTTTGCATCCTTGCCACCATTCAATTCATTCTGATGGGCCTGCTCGCTGAGCTTCTGGTTCGCACGTATCACGAATCACAAAACCGGCCGACCTATGTCATCAAAGAGATTCTCGAGTCGTCCGCTAAAAAGGAAGACCAGAAATGAGCAAACCCGTCCAAAAACACAAACGCTCAAGAAAACGAATAGAACCACATAAACACAAAGTAAGCGCACCTGCTCGTCAGGGCGGAGTTTGGTGGAGCAAGGCCAAACAACTGGGCAGCAAACCATTCGTACCTTTCATCATAATAGCAATTCTGGCGGCAATTCCGTTTTGCATGGGCAAGTATTTCGAGTTCAACTCTCCCGGAGCCTTCGACAGTGGCTCATACGTCTATTCAGCCAGGCACATACTGGAAGGCGCCAAAATCGGCGTCGATGAAAAACCCAGCGCTCAGATGGGGACGCTGCTGGTAAATATGTTAGGCGTCCGGCTGTTCGGCTTTAATGAAACAGGGCCAAAACTGATTCAAACAATCCTTCAGGCAGCGGCGCTGCTGCTTATGTTTATCGCAATGGCCAAACTGTTCGGTGTTCTGCCCGCGGCTATCGGTGTAATTATTGCCTCAATATATCTTTCAGCCCCGCTTATGGCCAAGTACGGCAACGTAAAAGAACAACATATGATTGCCTTTATGGTCCTGGGGGTAAGCTGTTTTGTTTTGTATCAGCTTGGTGGTCGCTGGTGGCTTGCGCTCTTGGTCGGGGCTTTTCTTAGTTGGGCGCCGTTGTTTAAAGAAACCGGCATCTCGGCAATCACAGCGGTCGGCCTGTTTGTTATTGCACAACCGCTGCTTAAACACAGAAGCTGGAAAAGAACCGGAATCGATATTTTGTTATTGATAGCAGGAGCGACTCTTGCCATCAGCCCGATATGTCTTTGGCTGTTCGCCGAAAAGGCCCCGATGAACTATTTCCCGTATTATTCATTTGTGGGCAGGCCTATCGCCAAATCGCTTCAAGGCTCTCATGACCAACCCCAGAAAGAACAGGCAGAACCAAATGCCATTGCCGGTACAGTCCAGCCCCCCCCTGTAAAGCAGGGACTTTTAATGAAATTTATGCCGGCGTATGTTCGCGATAGCTGGCAGATACTAAAGCCCGAACAAACCAAACAGGCGAAGCTTAGAGTGTTCCGCTGGTATCGGGTGTTAATACTGCCAATTGCTCTGGCACTCGGATCAATTATTATCAGAATCGTCAGCTTGATTTCCAGCAAATTTAACAAGTCAAAAAGCACAATAAAAACCTCTTACGACCGGTTTGTGTTACTTTTTGCCGTCTGGTGGCTGCTGGATATGACGTTTGTGTGGATAAGCCCGCGTTCGTACGAGCAATATTATCTGCCGTTAAATGCTTCGGCTGCAATGTTAGGCGGATACCTGATAGCAATTTACCATAACAAAGTAAAGAGCAACGCATACAATCCCAAGTGGGTGGCAGTAGGAATCCTCGGGCTTCTGTTGATGATAATTATGTCACAGCATATATTCTTCGGCCTCAAAAAGAGCCCTCATACCGGAGCCATCTACCGCGATCGTGCCACGGGTAATCCGAAAAAAGATAAAGGTTACGCACAGAAGATGAATGAAATTTCCTTGCGCAAAAGGCAAAACTACAAAGGTTCCTGGGAGGCTGTCGGTGAATACATACGAAACAATTCCACACCAAACGATAAAATCTACGTCTGGGGCTGGGTTCCGGGAATATACGTTGCTGCGCAGAGATTGAGTCCGACGCCGAAAGCATTCGAAGGAACGATGCACACCCTGTCTCCAGAAGTGCTTTCTGAAAGAATCGATGAGATATTAAATGCGTTCGAGAAGGCCCCGCCGAAGTTTATAGTTGACAGCCGCAAGGACCACTTCCCGTGGGACAGACCGCCGCTGGAATTATGGCCTCGAACACAGAAGGGATTTCTGCCTGCAAATGAACAGATTGCCGGCCAGTATGATGAGATGTATGCAAAATTGCTGCGTGAGAAAATTGAGCCTGACGAGGCGCTTCGATATGAGGCGATGAAACCGTTCAGAGAATTCGTAATGAAAAATTATAAAATCGTTCGGCAATTCATCGACCCGCATGTTCTTTTCCAACGCAAATAAACCAAAATCAGTTCATAGTTCATTGTTGTGGGTTCATAAACTACAAACTACGGACTATGAACTACGAACTATCTATGGATGAAGACCTCAAAAAGCAGCAGGAACTCTATGATGACGGCTGGAGCAAGGAGCTTGCGGCGGGTAAAGAACAACGCGGCAACCTGCAAACGAACCTGGAATTTCTCACAGAAACCAACCTTCTAAAGCAAAATGACAGGATTTTAGAAATCGGCTGCGGCATCGGCAGTGTGGTCTCTGAGATTAGCGGGCAGGGATACGATATTACCGGGACGGATATATCAGGCGAAGCGATTGCTTATGGACTTAAAAAATACGGTGACATTCATCTGGAAGTGCAGGCCGCAGAAGCTCTTGGCTACGAAGACGAGTCATTTGATGTTGTGTTGAGCTTCGATTTATTCGAGCATATTGCGAGGATAGATAGACACATAAGCGAAGTGCACCGTGTCCTTCAAAAGGACGGTTTCTACCTCTTCCAGACGCCAAACAAATACAGTAATGTGATTTTCGAAACGCTGTACCATAAATCTTTGATATGGCGACGGGCACATCCGTCTCTGCATACGCCTGGCCGGCTAAAGCGCCGATTGTCCAAACACGGATTCGAAATAAAATTCGTCAAGATGAATCCTATTAACGAATTCACCCTGAACAAGTTAAGGAAAAAATTAGGGCCGTTAAGCAATATCTTTAAGCATATAAATTTTCGACGTCTGCCTCTTGCCCTGCAAACAAATTTATACGTTATCGCCCACAAAACGGTCAGTAAGTAATGAAGATACTAATGCTCAATTATGAGTATCCGCCGATCGGGGGCGGAGCCGCTAACGCTCATCGGTGCCTCCTGCAGCAATACGCCGGCAGCAGCGATTTGAAGGTCGATGTCTTAACCTCGGCCCCAAAGCCGGGTTTCTTCAAAGAAATCTTCGCAGATAATGTCACTATTTACAAGGTCGGTCTGCATAAGAAGGAGCTGCATTTCTGGCGTAAGATAGAGGTAATTGAGTGGCTCTTCAAAGCCAAATGTCACTACCGCAAACTGCTACAAGAAAATGATTATGATTTAGTTCACGCATTTTTTGGCTTCCCAACCGGCTGGCTCTGTTATCGAACTGCCAATAAGCTGCCGTACATAATCTCGCTGCGGGGTTCGGATGTGCCGGGAGAGCATGCAAGGTTAAAGCTCGATTATAAAATTCTCGGCCAGGTGTTTAAGGCGATTTGGAAAAAGGCAGCTGCTCTTGTGACGCCCAGCGAGGGTTTGAAGAACCGTGCCCTGAAGTTCCTGCCGTCGGTGGCCATTGACGTTATCCCGAATGGCGTGGAGCTGGACCGCTTCGGCCCTGCCGAGATTGCCCGAGAACCACAGATACTTAGACTTCTGACCATCGGCCGACTGTCCGTTACCAAACGAGTGGAAATCCTGATAGACGCTATCGAGATTATGCACAGGGACGGCTGTGAGGTCCATTTCAAAATAGTTGGCGGCGGACAAATGCTGCAGAAACTACAACAAATTGTATCAGAAAAAAACCTCGCTAACGTTATCGAGCTCACAGGCAGAATCGACGCTGAAGACATGCCGCAAGTTTACCGACAGAATGATATCTTTATAAGTGCCAGTATGCAGGAAGGGATGAGCAACGCAATGCTCGAGGCGATGGCCTCAGGCCTGCCGCTAATTACCACCCGCTGCGAAGGCGTGGATGAGCTGATAGCCGATAACGGAATTATTGTAACCAATGCGGACGCCCGGGAGATTGCCGATGCGGTAAGAAAAATAGCCGACGACCGGCAACTTTACGAAAAAATGGGCGTCGCAGCAAAAAAACAGGTCCAAAAGTTTACCTGGAACAAAGTGGCTTCTCAATATATCGAGCTGTATCATAAAATATTGAATTGACGAGGACTTCGCAGTGACACCAAAATTGTCGGTAATAATAGCATCTTACAACCATCAGGACTACATTGCCCGGACGTTGGAAAGTCTCGAAAAGCAAACGTTTCAGGATTTCGAAGTCATACTGGTTGATGATGGCAGTACCGACAAAACTGTTGAGATAGCCGGGAGCTTTGCATCGAGGGCTCAGATTTTTACTCAGGAAAATCAGGGTGTCGTTGCCGCCAGAAACCGGGGGTTAATCCTGGCAAAGGGCGAGTATATTTGTTTTGTGGATAGTGACGACGTAGTCCTGCCCGATAGATTCACCAAACAGGTTGCCGCTCTCGATGGCGACCCGGAGCTGGGATTGGTGTTTGCCGACGCCTTGATTATTGATTCGAACAGCAGCCGAATCGGAAAATTCAGCGATGTATATCCTGTAGTGCCGGGTGACGTGGCCGAGATGCTTGCTGTGCATTACTGCTTTACTCCGATGATAACGGTTATGGTACGTGCGGAAGTGCTTAGAAGAACGGGACCTTTTGAAAAGCCGGGACCAATCAGCGATTATATGAAGTGGATAGAAGTCGCTCATTTAAGCAAAGTTTACTACGACCCTGAACCTTTGGGCTGCTGGCGAAGACATCCGGCAAGCACCTCTAAAGGTGCAAATAAAGTCAAAAGCTACGCTAAAACAAGAGCGGCCCTGAAAAGGGTTCTACGGAAATACCCTGAATTAAAAACCAAGGTCGGAAAGAAAATAGTGAAGCGCTTTTCAAAGTCTTATTTTCTTACGGGATTTTGGCTCGCCGCCGATGGCAATATCAAGCGGGCAAGAAAATATTATTGCAAGGCGGTTAAAGTATATCCTCGTTCTTTCGAGAGCTGGGGAGGACTGGTTCTGACTTCTCTGCCGTCAAAAAAGATTGTAATAAAGTTGCATCGTTATGTAAGAGCGAAAAAGCTGCCTTGGTAAAAAGTTTTAAATATAACTTAGTTCATCGCGGAAACAGATATGATTAGAACACAAAAAGTACCTTGCAATTTATGCAGCAGCACGGAATCAACTTTCCTCTTCGACGCCAGGGACCGTTTACATGGAATCGCAGGTACATTCACCTACGTACGGTGCAGGCAATGCGGCCTCGTTTATATGAACCCGCAGGTAGTGCCGGAAGACACAGAAAAACTTTATCCTGCGGATTATGCCCCACATTCTAAAAAAGCAAAAGGCATAGGCTCCAGAATCGCCTCTTTATATAATCGAATTTCAAAAATACCAATCATCGGATACTTTCCAAAACAACTGATGAATGTAAAGATTGCGGACACTATTTATCGCAGCCTCAATCAACAAAGCCGAATCTTGGATATCGGTTGCGGCGCCGGGGCATTCCTGAATAGCCTGAGGACCGACAAGGGCTGCGAGGTCTATGGAGTAGATATATCCGAAGCTGCCCTCAAAGAGACAAAAAGTTCTTTCGGCCTCGATATATTCAAGGGCGCCATTACGGAAGCTCCGTTTCCGGAAGCTCATTTTGACATAATCACAGCCTGGTGGTACTTGGAGCACATATCCGACCCTCAAACAACAATAGCAAAGATAAGTAGTTTATTGAAACAGAATGGGTATTTTATTATCGGTGTCCCTAATTTTAATAGTTTCAATGCCAGGCACTTCAAAGCCAAATGGTATCATCTTGATTGCCCGCGTCATCTGTGTATCTGGACACCCCGCGCAATTACAAGGCTGTTAGAGAACCACGGCCTTGCAGTCACAAAGATTATATACGACAAAACTCCATGGGGCCTGCTCGGTTCGTTGCAATACTTATTATATGGAGATAACATCAATCCGAAATATCGCAACCGGCTCAGGCAATCTTTTTTGTTATGGATGCTTCTTTTGCCGTGGACAATCTTAATGTCTCTACTGAAAAAATCAGATATAATAGTAGTATATGCAAAAAAAGGAACCGCCAAATCAGCTAATGACACGTAACAGCTTGTTTCGAGGTATATTCTTATGACAGAAGAACATTTCTACGACCACTTTCACCGGGACAGTCCCACCGGCATAGGCGGTCGGATTACTGTGGCCTTTTCTAACAAAATCTTTAAATACGTCAAAATAGAGTCGAACCAAAGCGTTTTGGAAATAGGGCCCGGCCGGGGCGTTTTTGCCGACATTTGTCTCGAAAAAGGTATCGAATACTTTGCTGTCGAACCTAACCAGCAAATGGCGGCTTCTCTTGAGAAAAGAGGGGCCAATGTTGTTCGTGCAATGGTCCCTCCGCTGCTTGACCTGGATAAAGAATTTGATGTCGTTGTCATGATTAACGCAATGGAACATATGAACAGTATGCAGGATGCGCTGCAGCTCACCGGGCAAATAAGAGATGTATTAAAGCCAGAAGGAAAGCTCGTAATATGCTCACCGGATTATTTGAACCTGCGGCACAACTTTTTTAATTGCGATTTCTCTCACAACTATGTAACCACCCGGCGCAGGCTCAGACAGCTTTTGCTCAGTGCCGGCTTCGAGAATATAAAGAGCTGCTACCTGAGCGGCCCGCTGACGGGATTCATTTGTTTTATCGTTTCAGCTTTCGCCGGCCGATTACCTTTCGGCACGCTTAATGCGTGGTTCCCGGACAATAAAGTTTTCTACAAGCTCTACAAAATACAACTGACCTTTTCAAGAAAGGTGCTGATTTTCGCCGAGAAGCCCGGCTAATCCCAGACAGGACATGACCGACCGCACCAAACAATTCGCCAAACTCCTTATCAGAATTCTAATCACGACCGGATTACTTATATGGGTCTTTAGCAAAATCGACCTTGAGCAATTCCGCCAAACTGTAAAAACGGCAAGGTGGCATTTTCTGTTCGCCGTTTGGGTGCTGGTCGTAATAATCTTCTGGATTAACTCTATAAAGATGCGGTTTATCTTAAAAAAACAAGACTGCAATGTAAGTATTGCAACCTTGTTCAGCGCCAGCGCGATTACCTTATTTTACAGTATGATTATCCCCGGAATACTCAGTACAGGTGTAAAGTGGTATATTCTCAAAAAGGGCACAGGAAAAGGCATCAACGTTCTTAGCAGTATGTTCTACAACCAGCTCTCGATAATAGTTGTTATGACGGTGTTTGGGCTTGCCGCCTTAATGATTACAAATCCTGCATCGCTCTTGAAGACAGATGCAAACAATCGGTGGCTGTTGCCTGCCATTAGCGGAATATTACTGGCGGCTATAATACTTATTTCACTGCTGCTGTTGAACAGCAGAACAGGCGGCAAAATTATCAAAGCCTTCACCCTTCTGCTAAATCCTCTTCCGGCAAAAATACACAGGAATGCTCAGAAGATACTCGAGCAGCTTGCAATCTTTCAGGCCGCCGGAGCCGGATTCCACCTGACCATTTTAGCTGTTACTATAATAGCCAATCTAATCGGCGGGGTATTGTTATACATCCTCTCCGCCAAAGCAACAAACATAACGGCGCCCTTCGGGGTATTTGTGTGGCTGTGTGCAGTTATATATGTCCTGGGAAGAGTCCCGATATCGGTGGCTAACCTCGGCGTCAGAGAAGTAACGTTGGTTGGATTTTTGGGCATCTACGGCGTGGCAAAACCGCAGGCACTGCTGATGTCGATGATATTGTTTTCCGCATTAGTCGTTATGGCTGTCATTGGTGCAATATATCAACTCTTCTGGGCTGTGATTGAAAAAAAATCGAAGTCCTAAAGCAATTTGTTTTCTTAACTTTAGCTCACTTTAGTCACTTTAGTCACTTTAGCTAACGCATAGGGAACCTGCCGCACAGTTGCTTCACTTTGTCCCTTACCTCGTTCCCGAGGGATTCATCTATCTCATATTCCCTATCGCTTATTATCTTTACCTTCCTCAATACTGCATCAATCAACTCAGACGCCTTGTCCATCTCTTTATCCCCCATCCCATTTTTTGTTACAATAGGCGTGCCCAATCTGATACCGCTGGTACTTAAAGCCGGCTTCTTATCGGAAGGCAGCTTTATCGTATCAACTATTATGCTGCAATCTTCGAGGCATCTTTGTGCTATAGCGCCCGTCAAGGCCTCTCTAAAATTCTCCGTACTTATAAGAACCATGTGGTTGTCCGTCCCCTTCGTCAGCACATCATACCCTAAATCCAGCAAATTACTTGCCAGGCTTTTTGCATTTTCTATGATTTTGAATTGTCTAACTTTGTATTCACCGGAAAGTGTTTCCTTAAAGAAAACCGCTTTCGCCGCTATATGATTAAAATAAGGCGTCCCCTGTACGCCCGGAAACGTCGCGTCCTGAATATGTTTCCATAACGGCATGTCCCTGCCCGAGGCCTTTGTTTGCAAATCATAGTCCTTGCCCATCAATATCAGGCCGCCCCTCGGGCCGCCCGCCTTGTACGTACTTGTCGTTGTAAAATGTGCATAATTGACACAAGATGGATGTGCACCGGCTATCACCAGTCCCGCAATATGTGAGATATCCGCTAAAAGATACGCCCCGACGCTGTCCGCAATCTCTCTGAATCTCTCAAAATCTATCGTTCTAACGTAAGCACTGGCACCACACATAATCAGCTTGGGCCTGACTTTGACTGTTTGCTCTCTGATAGCATCATA
Source organism: uncultured Pirellulales bacterium (assembly GCA_964444135.1). GTDB lineage: Bacteria > Planctomycetota > Phycisphaerae > Sedimentisphaerales > Anaerobacaceae > NIOZ-UU13. The sequence goes on from CAYUFX010000052.1 coordinate 28,575, forward strand.
ATCCAGAAGAAAACTTGTTTTATCCACAAAATAGTTTTCTATCTTGAAGAACTTCTCTGTGAGCGACCCCAGCCCTCCGTGTGATGGATGTCCCCCCTGGTCAACTCCAAGGCTTAATATTGTATCACCTTTATCCAATATCGCAGTAAGGACGATTTGGTTGGCCTGGCTGCCGGAATGCGCCTGGACGTTTGCATACCGGGCACCGAAGGCCTCTTTGGCTCTGGTCACAGCCAATCTCTCCACATCGTCAACGATCTCGCAGCCCCCGTGACATCTGGCCCCTGGGAAACCCTCGCTTGTCTTATTCTGAACGACCGAGCCAAGAGCCGCCAAAACCGCCCTTGAGCACTGGTTCGCCGCAGCGACAAGTTGAAGCGTGCTTTGCAGCCTTTCGTACTCTTTTGTTATTAACTCATAAACCCGGCTGTCCTGCTCTTTCAAAGCACTGAATATATCTTCGTGATACGCCTCAGAAGATCGTTTTTCCGGCAGCATTTCTAATATCTTCGAATTCCTTCTTCAACCAGCAGGAACATCCATCCATAATCCGTAACATTCAGCTAAAAAAACTCCTGACAATATCGTTAAACGTTACGTATAAAATAAGTGTTCCTATAAGCGCCCAGCCGGCATAAGCTATGACCCCCTGCACCCGCTCGCTCAAGGCCGAACCCTTGACTTTCTCGACCAACAAAATCACAATCAATCCTCCGTCAAGGGGCGGCAAAGGCAAAAAGTTAAACACCGCAATTACCGCGCTTATAAGGCCGAGAAAATAGACATAGTAAACCAACGGCTGCTCGGCAACAATGCGATAGCTGAATGTGATAATACCCACCGGGCCCATAAGATTCTTGGGACTGACAAGTCCCCCAATCAGACGCTTTAATGTTATGTAGGTCTGGGCGACAAACATAAGGGTTCTTCTGTATCCCATCACGACCGCATCAATGGGGCCGCTGGCCTTGTAAAGCCTTTCCAATTTCTCAAATGGAATAAAATCAATTTCAGCAAAAGCTGATTTAACAGTGACGGATTCTTCGTTTGTCTGAACATTTAATACAACGTTACCTGCTATTTCCTCATTGAGCCGATATTCAATCGAGATTCGTTGGCCGCTGTATTTTCTAATTTCCCTGATTACATCGTAAAAGCTCGATACCGGTGTCCCGTCAACTACAGTTATCGCAGCACCGCTCGGAATTTCCAGCTTTGGCGGTCCGCCCTCAGCATCGATAGTTTTGGCAACAACCGGATGCTTCTCATCCAGTGCCAGGAAGACCCCGATAGCAACCTTGTCCTCATCAGCCTGCCTCTTAGGCTTGACAGTGACAGCAAGAGCCTCTTCTGTGCCGTCGCTATTGGCACGCAGAATCCTGACCGGAAGTTCTTTATCTTCGTTCTCCTCAACAACCTCGCGCATCTGCGTATAAGTAGGATTCTCGACATCACCGATCGCAAGAATAACATCATCAGGCCGCAATGAAACCCCGTCATCGGCCTTTGGCGCATGCTCTTCTGAGACTTTGATTATACGCATGCGCGGAACCATAGAGTAAATATGGCTCAGCTCGGACTCGGACTCAATATTCTCTTTGTTGGTAATGCGCCAATTCAAACGAATTTGCGTTCTAACTAATTCAACTTCTCCCTTGTCCCCGATTCGCTCAACCTCTAATGTTACTACCGGCGTAAGAGCATTGCGAATCACTTCATCCAGCTCCCAGGAGCTCTGTACTTCTCTACCATCGACAGACTTGATTCGGTCGCCGGCAAGCAAGCTGGTTTTCGAATACAGGTCGTTAGCGTCATCTTCGGAAAGCCTTCCGATGGTCAGACTCATTGGCAGAAAGACACCGAAAGCTTTCAGCGGCTCGCCGGGCAGTTGCTCGGCCACAAGTGCCAAATCTTCTTCGGAACCGTCCTCGTGTCTTACTCTCAGCGGAACCTTTTCATCTCTCCCGGACAAAGCCGCCGCTATCCCGATATTGCTAAAATCGAGGTCGTCTTGTTTGCCTGCAACCTCAATTACTTCGTCACCGGCCTTGAGGCCCGCACGCGCCGCCGGTGAATCCGGAATCACACCGCCGACCACAGCAGGTGTCAGATTTATTCCGACAAGAAAGACTATCATAAAGATAATAACGGCGCTGATAACATTAAAAACAACTCCCGCTGCTAAAACAGCCGCACGAGTACCAGTCGGCTTATTCGCATACGAACGGGGGTCATCGCTGGTCTTAACTGGCCCGGTGTCCTCCTGGCCTAACATTTTAACAAAACCACCAAATGGAATAAGACCGAGCCGATATTCCGTTTCGCTTGCCTTGCCCTTGCCGCCGACAGTAAAACTCAACCCACCTTCGCCGGACTCATCGCCCTCTTTGGCGAATATCTTCGGCAGTATCCGAAACCTAAAACCATTTTCGGTCCTCT
>CAYUFX010000053.1:0-30011 GCA_964444135.1 uncultured Pirellulales bacterium
GGCCTGCCGCCTTGGCCTCGAACTTTTCGCTCGGCCTCATAACAACCCGGTTATTCGGATAAGCTCTTAGTACCCACAGCCCGTCAGTTGGTAAAAGTCGGGACTGTTTTACGCCTTGTGTTTTCTTTTTCTTAATAAAGTCAAAGAACCAAGACCCATCAGAGCTATCGTAGTCGGCTCAGGAATCGACATAGCGCCGCTGAATCCATTGCCGCCGGCGTAACCGCCGGCCAACATCTGGGCAAAGCTGCGATAGTTAGTTCCACTTCCCCCCTGTAATGACAGTTCAAAATCAAGTCCGGGTGTTTGCGTGTAAAGGATCATATTCAGCGCGGCAGAACCAAGCGCCTTGCCGGCGTCCGTTACAAGGAGGTTACTAATATCCGCCTTAAAGCAAGTGTATCCTCCTGCTATGGTTCCGATTGGAACCAGGTCACCACCGGCCAGAGTGCCCAGTAAGTAAACGGCGCTATTATCTGCGCTCGTAATCGAGATGGTTGGGCTGCCGATTGGTTTGACTTCATAGGTACCACCTGCTCCTGCGCCTACTAAGAGAGTGGGAATATGCACCAGTGAGCCGACCAGGGCATCGTAATTACTGCCCATTCCTGCATCAATAGCGATATTCTGGTTAAAGCTAAGTATGCTGGCCCCGTCGTATTCCCAGCTTCCTCCGGTGTCTGGATTAGGACTGAATTCGACCGTCGGTGTCGCCAACGCAGGCGTGCCGGCACAAATCAACAATGCGAGAGTCATTATTACTAACCTTTTCATTTTTTGTCCCCTCCGAAATTTTATATACTTAAATTTCTGTCCGTTTTATCTTTGTGCTGCGGACTACTCGCAGCCCCGATTTTACCGGGATTTTCTCAATCCGTTGGCTTCGAGTTACTCCGTTTGTTCAGTAGCGATTTTGTTTTATGAGTCCTCCCCCTTTCCGCCGATCACTGCCACGGTCGGCTTTTCGTTCCTGGTTAGTCTTGTTAATAGTTTGATAAAAATCTTTTTTACACTCCAAAAATTTCTTACCGGGTCGTAAAAGTTAGGGGCTTGGCCGTTGAGAAGGCCGGCTCAGCCCTCCTGCATATTCGTTTACGTAGGGGTCCTTTTCCTTTTCTTACGCACCAGGCTTATCACGCCTCCGAAGCCAAGCAGAGCTATTGTTGTTGGTTCCGGTACTTCCACAAGATAGTCCTGTTGTCCGTTGTAGCTAAAGACTCGCAGGTCCGCCCTTGGACCGGTACCATCCAGAGAGTGCAGCATATAATTGGCCAAATCTGCATCAAGATACGCGGCACGGAAACCACGGTCGCCCGGCGAGCCATCGACAGTAACATCCCAGCCTAAAGAGGTTCCTGGAAAGTCTTCGTGGACTATCTCCCATACGGCTGCACCAAAAGCCTCGGCCTTGGTGTTTTGCTGGTATGTAAATGGGCCGCTGCCCACCCAGGATGGGTCGAAGTACCTGCCCCAAAGCTCCTGAAGATATTTGGCCTTTGTCAGCCCCATTGTACCTTCTAAAAGTGTCGTTGGGACAGGTCCATCTTGCGGCATAACCACATCGTACGTCAATGTGTTGCTTGAGACTATTTCCGCCCATTCAATACAGAAAACGCCAATCGGCCCGTCGGACCAGGTTTTTCCTTCATTCGTGCCGTAGCTCTTCTGGAGCATATAAACTCCCGCGTAGCCTAAAGCATTTTCCTGGCCGGCAACCCAGGCCTCAACTAAGTCATTGGCACCATGACTAACAAATGCTATATCCACAGTTCCAACAGTAGTGGCTTTGGCTGCGGACGGAAGAACCAGAACAGCCGCTGCACAGAAAACTACTGATATTATCAACTTCAATTTCATCATTATCCTCCCTCAATTAGTTAATCGGTGAGTGTTTAATTGGTGACTCGACTACTCTACTCACTACTCACCACTCACGATTTAACTACTTAACTTGGGTGCTCAATTGGGGAAATTTGAGAACCCCCCATTCCGATTTTGACCACCCCCCCGGAACTACTTATTACAAAAATAATTTTATCCTTTTTGCACACAAAAGTCAAGAGTTTTTCACATCAATACCGCCGGAAGGTTGAATTTTTATTGGAGTGTCCCCTACCTGACCAAAAACAAAATAGTTTTAGGACTTAACAGCCATTAGACCGGTAATTAGCTCCGGATTTTTACGCTAAGCCTGTCCTGACCCAAGTCGAAGGAATCGCGTTTTTTGGCTCAATGATAAAAGTGGTTTTACGGATAAGAGGGATAACCGAAAAGTGATACCAATTACAGTTAAAAATTGCCGAAAGAATTGCATATAATACAAATAGAGAGCCTGGATTCCTGCTTTCGCAGGAATGACAGAGTCAGGTAATCGGCAATCAATAAATAGAATTGGTGTGACAAGATGGAAGGATTGGAGTGTAGAAGGAAACTATAGAGATGTTAGAGATGTTCGGTTTGTTTGCAGAATAAAATGGATATGGCTGAAAAAAAGTGGGAGCTGACCGTGTGGTGACCAGCCCCCCAAATAGAAGAAAGGAGTAGTATTATGTTAGCAACACTAAATAAAACGGGCAATCGCTGAAACCCGTTCGGACTCCATCCACTATTATATCTCACAAACAACAAGCATAAGCGAAAAAACATATCGGACTATTTAAGAAAGGCCCCCCTGCCTGATTTCCCCTCACTTACGCTTGCTCTGTATATATTATACTTGATATTTGACCAAATGCCAAATGCAATTTTCAATTTTCTTACAATGCCGCATTCAGTTCCATCCAACTACGGCATAGATGTAATCCACCAATGTTTTTCTCTTGGCAACATCGTCGTTGTTTCTGACCTGCAACTGAAGTGAATTTACCTTTTCGGGCGTGTCCACGAGGCTTGTTACGTCCCATAAGTCTGTCGCCTTATTTGGTTCTCCTTCATACACAGGAGCATTTATTGACGCCCAAACCACCGGTTTACTCGGCCAGCCTGTGCCGGTGGCCCATTCTAATTTTCCGGCGGGAAATCCTTCTTGCTCAAAGTGTTCCACATAAACAACGACCGATGCTATTTCAACACCTGCTGGAATAGATACATCTGGAAAATCATAGGATGTGTGTAAACCGGAGTCGGTTTCCCTCCTGTTGTCGTCACAGGTCAGGACAATGCCGCTTTTGCAGGCTGCTGGTAATATTGTTTTGCGTTCTTTGGTTTTGCAGCCATCCGCTGTGGTCAAGGCAGTTGTCGCCGGCGGGCTTGGCAGAGCTACCGTGATGGTAAATGGTTGGGTCCGGGAAGCTGGAGCGCTACCGTTATCTACGACCTTGACCGCTACATCATTAGCCCCCGCCTGGTCACTCGTCGGTGTCCATTGTATCAAGCCGATAGCTGCATCTATGGTCATACCTGTGGGTTTGATGGTTAAGGAGTAAGATAAGGTGTCTCCTGTATCCGGGTCCGTGGCGTCAACATCATAAGTATATAACGCGTCCACTGTAGCTGAGGTTACAGGTGTTGAAGTAAAACTCGGCGCATCATTGACCGCCTTGACCTTAACATTCACCTTTGCGGTGTCGATTTCACCTTTGCTGTCACTGACCGTATAGGTGAACGCATCGCTGCCGTTAAAGTCCGCCATGGGAGCATAGCTCAGCGTGTTATCAGCGTTGATGGTAACCGAGCCGTTCGTGCCCTGAGTAACAGTGCTTATTTTAAGCGGGTCATCATCAACATCGGTATCGTTCGCTAACACATCAATCCTTACTATCGGCCTGTCCTCCTGCGTTATCGCACTGTCGTCATTGGCTGTCGGCGGATCATTGACCGACTTGACAGTTATTGACACGGTTGCAGCCGAGCTGTCTGCCGTCTTGTCGCTGGCCTTGAAAGTAAAGCTGTCCGAACCATTGAAATTCGCCTTTGGTAAATATCTCAGGTTTGGCGCTGTTCCTCTTAAGCTCCCGTTAGACGGCCCTTTTACAACTCTATAGGTCAGTAAATCTCCGTCGGCATCGCCACCCGCCAAGGTAATCGATACCGTTCTATCCTCCTGCGTCGTCACATTGTCGTCATAGGCCATCGGCGCATCATTGACCGCCTTGACAGTTATTGACACGGTTGCAATGGGGCTGTCTGCCGTCTTGTCACTGACCTTGAAGGTAAAGCTGTCTGAACCGTTGAAATTCACCTTTGGCGAATATCTCAGCTTTGGCGCTGTTCCGCTCAGACTCCCGTGAGACGGACCTGTGACAACCCTGTAGCTCAATGAATCTCCGTCGGGGTCATTGCCCACTAAAGTAATCGACACCGATTTATCTTCCTGTGTCGTTACCCTCTCGTCATTGGCCGTCGGCACATCATTGACCGCCTTGACCATAACATTCACCGTAGCTGTATCGGTTCCGCCTTTGCCGTCACTGACGGTATAGGTGAAAGAGTCGGTGCCGCAAAAGTTTGCCTTCGGACTATAGTTCAGCGTGTTATCAGTGTTGATGGTAACCGAGCCGTTCGTGCCCTGAGTAACAGCGGACGTCGTGAGCTGGTCGTCATCGGCGTCGGTATCGTTCGCCAGCACATCAATCGCTTCTATCGGCCTGTCCTCCCGCGTCCTCGCACTGTCATCTTTGGCGTTCGGCTTGTCGTTGACCGCCATTACTGTAATTGACACGGTTGCGGCATCGCTGTCCGCCGTCTCATCGCTGACCTTGAAAGTAAAGCTGTCTGACCCGTTGAAATTCGAGTTTGGCGTATAATTCACGTTTGGCGCTGTCCCGCTCAGACTTCCATTGGACGGACCTGTTACAACAGTATAGCTCAGCATATCTTCTTCGGGGTCACTGCCCTCTAAGGTAATCGATACCGGCGTGTTTTCCTCCGTCGTCACACTGTCGTCCTTTGCTACCGGCGGGTTCTTCTGTACCTTTGCACCGACATAGCTGGCTGTCGGCGGGTCGTTGACCGACTTCAGCGTTATCGAGACGGTTGCAGCAGCGCTGTCCACCGTCCCGTCGTTGACCTTGAAGAGAAAGCTGTCCGACCCGTTGAAATTCTCATTTGGCGTATAGATGAGATTTGGCCCGGTACCGCTCAGAGTCCCGTGGGATGGATCTTGTACTACGCTGTAGCTCAGCGCATCCCCGTCAGGGTCACAGCCGGTTAAGGTAATCGACGCCAGCGTGTCCTCCTGTGTCGTTACACTGTCATCATTAGCCGTCGGCGGGTCATTGACCGCCTTTACCATGATTAACACGGTTACAGGAACGCCATCCACTGTCCCATCGTTGACATTGAAGGTAAAGCTGTCCGTCCCGTTGAAATTCGGCTGGGGCGTATAGGTCAGCTTTGGTGCTGTCCCGCTCAGGCGCCCATGAGACGGACCGGTTACAACATTGTAGGTCAGCGTGTCACCATCCGGGTCACTACCAAGTAACGTTATAGACACCGGTGTATCCTCTTCCGTCAATACGCCTTGCCCTTCAGTCGCATCAGCGATAATGACCGAAATACTAAGCAGCACCACCAGACAGAGTATGTGTTTCAAAAACTTTGTCTCTAACATAATTTTCCTCCGAGTGAAATTTACTGTTTCTAAAAGAAATTTCTGAAAAAACAGGCCGGCTAAGGTATCCGACTTTGCCGACAGAAAAACCGACCATCAGCGAAACAGAAAACAAAAAAATAGTTTTTGTACATACTACTCCTCCGAAAAAACTTAGCAGACTGCAATATGCAGCTACTTATAATACTATGCTTTATTGGTTCATTTTCGTTTGACTTCTCCTCCGATCGGCCATCATGCAGAAGCCCGACATTATGAACCCGAAATTAAGTGTAATAGTATACTTCAACCTTCTCGTATCTGCAAGCATATTTTTCAATAAACTTTTAATAAAAAGCAGCCTCTCGGACCTTTGCAACTTCCTGCATTCTTGTTATGTCCTGTAATAGCTGGACTTATCGCAATTCGATACCGGCTAAAATCCCCCATATTTCAAATAGAATAATAACTTTGCATCGCTGTGAAGATACTCAAAGGCTCTGTACTTACACCCTTCGAGGCGGTAATTAGCGGATTTTGTTCTTGCAGAATCGCCTCGTCGAACTTACAATTCCTGTTTTGACGGAATGTTCAAAGTTCGACATTGCGGTCAACCCCCAAAAATTTGGGGGTCGTTTAGCCGTCGCCGGCACGCCTGCCCTGAGCGGCTCGACTGAGCTCGCCGAAGTCTTGCCGGAGGTGCGACGACGTCGAGTATCGCTTGTCCGCCGTAGCTTCAGCGAAGGTGGAAGAATCGAGTTATGTTTGAATCATTAACCGAGAAATTTAATTCTGTTTTCAGGTCGTTAGCCGGCCGGGGACGCATTACCCAGGCAAATATCTCGGATGCTATGCGGGATGTACGCAAGGCCCTTCTGGAGGCGGACGTCAGCTACAACGTCGTAAAGCAGTTCTGCAAGGACGTTACGCAGGCGGCCATCGGTGCTGAGGTGATAAAGAGTCTTCATCCGGGCCAGGTTCTGGTAAAGATTGTCAGCGACGAGCTTACAAAGTTAATGGGGCCGGTCGATACCCGTATCTACTTTGTCTCACCCGGGCCTACCGTAATTATGTTAGCCGGCCTCCAGGGCTGCGGCAAGACCACCACCGCCGCCAAGCTCGCGCAATACCTCATCGCAAAGGGTAAAAAACCACTCTTAGTGGCCGACGACCTCCAGAGACCCGCTGCCATCGAGCAATTGATTATCCTCGGCCGGCAGATAAATATTGATGTTTACAGTGAAGAAGGCAAAAACGCCGTAAAGGTCGCGAAAAATGCCGTAAAGCACGCCCAGAAAAACAACTACGATGTGGTCGTGCTCGACACCGCAGGCCGACTACACATAGACCAGGAAATGATGACGGAGATAGCCGACGTCGCGAAGGCGGTCAATCCGCACCAGATTTATTTGGTTTGTGATGCGATGACGGGCCAGGATGCTGTTAATTCAACCAAAGAGTTCAACGAGCGTCTCGAGCTCGACGGCGTCATACTTACAAAACTCGACGGGGATGCCCGCGGCGGTGCCGCACTCAGCGTAAAAGCCGTGACCGGAAAGCCCATTAAGTTCATCGGCGTAGGCGAAAAGCTGGACAAGCTCGAAGAATTTCACCCCGACCGTATGTCCGGCAGAATCCTCGGTATGGGCGACGTCGTAACGCTCGTGGAGAAGGCTCAGGAACATTTCAAAGCGGAAGAAGCCGAGAAGCTGCAAAAGAAAATGGCCAAAGGAAGTTTCGGATTTGACGATTTCCTAAAGCAGATGCAGGCAGTCAAAAAAATGGGCGGCATGAAAGATATGCTCAAAATGATGCCCGGAATGGGTGGGCAGCTCAAGGACCTGGACTTTGACGGCGCCGAGCTCAATCAAACCGAAGCGATTGTCTATTCGATGACGCCCGCCGAACGTCGGGACCCGGACATTATAGATTCCTCCAGACGAAGACGCATTGCCGCAGGCGCGGGCGCTGAAGCTCAGGATGTTTCCGGCCTGGTAAAGACATTCAAACGCAGTCGCGATATGATGAAGGCAATCAGCGGTGGAAGCCTCGGCGGACTTAAAAACTTGTTCTCAGGCGGACTTAACATGGGCGCGCTGAACCAAATGATGGGGAGGGGAAGAAAAATAAAGCAGCGCTCGAAAAGAAAAAGAATCACAAAACGAAGGGGCAAAACTAAGCGGCGATAAAATGGCAGTAATAAACAGAATTTCGATTGAGCAATACCTGGAAAAAGTTGCCCGTTTTTCCAACAGCGACTATGGTATGATGATAAGAAACCAGTTCAAAGATATCGAGGGCGGCAGCGAGCTGGGTATGCTTGCGGCACCGAACGTAGAGGAGTTAGAGCATTTGAAAAAAGCGGTAGCGATAATGACGCCGAATGAAAAACAAAACGCCGGCAATTTAACTGATGAACAGATACAAAGAATCGCATCCGACGCACAGATTGACCCTGCAAACTTTGCTATCTTCATAAACGGCTACGCCTTACATTGCAAACGTGTTTCATGAAATGTTGAAAATCTATATAGAAGAACTATTTAAGGTCGCGCATACAGGTGATGCCAGAGAAGAAAGTTATTATAAAGCCTTGGCATCGCTGATGGAGAATTTCACGCAATCTATAAAAAGGCCAAAAACACAAGTTACAATTCTCCCCAAAAAAACAGAAGCAGGTAATCCTGATTTTCGAATATGGGATGGCAGACAGCATATAGTCGGCTATATCGAAGCGAAAACTCCAACAGAAGAAAACCTTGATAAAATCGAGGAATCAGAGCAGTTGAAACGGTACCGTGGTGCTTTTGCCAACGTCATCTTGACCAATTTTTTTGAGTTTCGACTGTATCGAAACGGCAACCTGATTGATAAAGTACAAATAGGACTGCCTTTTATTGCCACGCAGCTAAAGGTTGTCCCGCCGATAGAAAATGAAGATAAATTTCTTGAACTGTTAAACAAATTTTTCACCTTTTCCTTGCCTCAAACCTACACCCCAAAAACACTTGCAGAAGCTCTTGCCTGCAGGACGCATTACCTGCGAGAGCAGGTGCTGCTCGAACTTGATAGAAGCAACGGCGACCTACAGGGATTTTACGAGGCATTTCAACAGCACCTTATCGCAGGCCTTACGAAAGAAGACTTTGCTGATATGTATGCCCAGACCATAACTTATGGTCTTTTCGCTGCGAGCACCCGCTCAACGGACCAATTTACCAGGAGGGCTGCCTTTGACAACATCCCCAGGACTATTGGCATCCTTCGTGATGTATTTCGCTTCGTTTCGCTCGAAGAGCCCGGAGAACAATTAAGCTGGATAATTGACGATGCCGCAAATGTACTCGCCGTCGCAGATGTTAAGAATATTCTCCATCGATATTTCATCGAGGGCAGGGGCAAAGACCCCGTTGTGCATTTCTATGAGACCTTTCTTGCAGCATACGCCCCAAAAGAAAGAGAGCAGCGCGGAGTATATTATACACCCCAGGAAGTTGTCTCTTACATCGTCCGCTCCCTCAATATAATTCTGAAAGACTACTTTGACAAGGCTGACGGCTTTGCGACAGATTCAATAACTGTCCTCGACCCCGCCGCCGGAACACTGACTTTTCTGGCCGAAGCCGCTGCCGTCGCCGTCAACGAGTTTTCTGTCAGCTACGGAACCGCCGGTATAACCGAGCTTATAAAGAAACACGTTTTGAGAAACTTCTATGCTTTTGAATTGATGATGGCTCCTTACGCCATAGGACATCTGAAGATGGGTTTTCTCCTGGAAGAATTGGGGTATAAACTTGCCGATGATGACAGGTTCAAGCTTTATTTGACAAACACGCTTGATATGGAGGAGCTCGCAGAGACCGCTTTGCCCGGGATGAGCTCCCTCTCCAGAGAGTCGCACGCTGCCGGCGCAGTAAAGAAACAAACACCTATTCTCGTTATCCTGGGAAATCCCCCTTATTCCGGGCATTCAGCCAATAGAAGGCCCTGGATAAGCAAGGAAATCAAGCAATACTATAAAGTTGACGGCAAAGATTTAGATGAGAAAAATCCCAAATGGCTGCAGGACGATTACGTCAAGTTCATTCGGTTCGCCCAGTGGAAAATTGACCAGGCCGGAGAGGGCATCCTCGGCTTTATCACCAATCACAGTTATCTCGACAACCCTACTTTCAGAGGCATGCGCTGGTCTTTGCTGAATAGCTTCGACCATATCTATGTGCTGGACCTGCACGGAAACGCCAAGAAAAAGGAAAAATGCCCCGACGGCTCCAAAGACCAAAACGTGTTCGACATCCAGCAGGGCGTCGCAATTATCTTGGCCGTCAAGAAAGATGGATTGAAAAAGAAGATTTCACACGCAGACCTCTGGGGACTCCGTGAAGACAAATACAACTGGCTTATAAAAAACGATGTGAAAAGCACAAAGTGGAAACCCTTGACCCCCAAATCAGAATTTTACTTCTTCGTTGGCAGAGACGAAAGGCTCTTGGGTCGTTACCAGAAGTATTCTAAGATTACCGACATATTTCCCACAAACAGCGTAGGGGTTGTAACCAGCCGCGACAAATTCGTTATCGACGCCAGCAGCGCAGAACTTAAAAAACGCATAAGGATGTTCCGCGATGAAAATATCCCGGATAGAATGATAAAGCAGGCCTTTGACTTGAAGAACAAGACCACCTGGAAGGTAAAAACCGCTCGGAAAAAGGTAACGGACGATGAAAACTGGGAAAAACAGGTGATACCTATTCTCTATAGGCCATTTGACCAGCAGTGGATATTTTATAACGACGCAGTGGTCGAGCGAACCAGAAAAGAGGTTATGCGGCATATAATGCGGGAGAATCTGGCACTATGCGTTGGAAGGGCCGGTCAGGTTGTGGGTATGGAAAAGCCGTGGAATATTGTATTTTGTGCCGAGACTATCACCGACCTTAATCTTTTTTATAGAGGCGGCAATGTCACCTTTTCTCTCTATCTTTATCCAGAGGAGGACTTATACAACAATAACAAAGCCAGAACGTATCGGCGCGACGTAAATATTGCGCAAGGCATATTTGACGCGCTGGATAAGGTGTACGGCAGAAGGCCGCAGCCGGAGCAGGTGCTCTACTACATATACGCAGTGCTCTACTCGAACACCTACCGAAAAAAGTACGCGGAGTTCTTGAAAAGTGATTTTCCCCGAATTCCGTTCTCGGCTGACCAACACCTGTTTCGTGCGATGGCCAAACTCGGCAGAGAGCTGGTCGATTTACATCTGATGAAATCAAAAAAGCTCGATAAACCCTTTGCCAGGTTTGAGGGCAAAGGCGACCGCTTAGTGCAAAAAATAGAGTATAATCAGAAGAAACGTCTGATATATATAAATGAAGGACAGCACTTTGGACCCGTCGGTAAGGATATATGGGAATACCAGATTGGCGGATACCAGGTTATGGATAAGTGGCTCAAAGACAGAAAAAACCATCGGCTTGCCCTGGACGCCATTAAGCATTACTGTAGAATAGCCACGGCAATAAAGCAGACAATTGGCCTTCAGAAGAAAATAGATGAGCTTTACTCATCTGTCGACAAGAACTTCATTCGTATTTGACAGATTGACCAAACGTGTTCCGTGACCCCTGATTGTATGGGACGCGGGAATTGATTATAAATTAAAGAAAGGAAAAAATTATGGCAGTAAAATTAAGAATGACCAGGATAGGCAGGCGGCATCGGCCGTTCTTTAGAATCAATGCGGTCGAATCCCACACGCCTCGTGACGGAATAATACTTGAAAAGCTGGGCCATTACGACCCGATTGAGAATGACCCTGCCAAGCAGATTGTCCTCAATCGTGAACGTACGGAGTATTGGCTCGATAAGGGAGCAATACCATCCGATACGGTCTCGCAAATTCTGCTTCGCCAAGGTATCAAACACAAATACGCCGAAGAGAAGGCAGCGCGCCGGTCAAAGGCCAGGGCCATAGCCGGCGCCAAAGGCAAGCTGTTCAGCAAAGCTCAAAGAATTGCCGCCCAAAAAGAAACTGAGGCAGCAGCCGAAAAGATAAAAACTGAAGCTGAAGCCAAGACTAAAGAAGCAGAAGAAAAAGCCAAAGCCGAGGCAGCAGCCGAAAAGGCAAAAGCTGAAGAAGATGCCAAGACCAAAGAATCCGAAGAAAAAGCCAAAGCCGAAGCCTCCGAAGAAAAGGCCGAAGTAGAAGCCGAAGCTAAAGCTGAATCCGAAGAAAAAATTAAGGCCGAGGCCGAAGCAAAGCCCGAACCCGAGGCAAAGCCTGAGACTGAAACGGCGGAGGAAAAGGTCGATGCCAAGACTGAAGAAGTAGAAGAACAGGCCGGCCCCGAAGCAGCAGCCGAAGAAGAAACCAAAGCCAAGGCTAAAGAAGAAGCCGAAACCAAGGCTGATGAAGGGAAAGCCGAATAACAAAACTTCTTTCGTCAGTTGCTGACGATATTTAGCCCCACACTTGCCCTGAGCGAAGTCGAAGGGTTTTTTCGTGGGGCTTTGACCCAAAAACCGATGCGAGTGGATATTCTTACACTTTTCCCCCGGATGTTCGAATCGCTCTTGAGCTACTCGATATTAAAGAGGGCTCAGGAGATGTCTCTGGTAGAAATCGCTCTTACCGATATAAGGGACTTCGCTCCTGATAGTTATAGAAAGGTTGACGATAAACCTTATGGTGGCGGGCCGGGTATGGTAATGATGCCGGGCCCTGTCTTCGACTGCGTTGAGCACGTCCAAAAGTTATCGCCTGAAAAAGGCCGGGCTATCCTCCTAACCCCCCAGGGGAAAAAATTTGACCAGAAAAAAGCTGTTGAACTAAGCAAAGAAAAACGGATAATTTTAATCGCCGGCAAGTATGAAGGATTCGATGAGCGGATTCGCATCGGCCTTGATGCCGAGCAAATCTCCATAGGTGACTATGTCTTGAACGGCGGCGAACTTGCAGCTATGGTAATCGTAGATGCGGTCGTAAGATTATTGCCCGGCGCCCTCGGCGATGAGGACTCAACCAAAGATGATTCGTTCAGCGAAGGTATTTTGGAATATCCGCAATATACGAGGCCGGAAGTCTTTCGGGGTATGAAGGTACCTGAGATACTCTTAAGCGGCGACCACGCCAAAATCGCCGAATGGCGACGCCGTCTGGCCCTCGAAAGAACAAGAAAATGGCGCCCCGATTTGTTAGAAAAAAATCTGAGCCAAGAGGACAAAAAGAAATGAAAATAAAGTCAGAATCCCCAAACTCAAAATCGAACTCACATAGTAAAACACCGGTGGTCAACTTTAAATCACTCGGGCCGGTCCCCGACCTCGAAGAGCACGTCCAGCCCGACTGGTGGAGGAGGATTTTCAACTCAACCTACCTGAAAACCGATGGAGATGTTATCGACGATGCGCAGATAACCGCCAAGGAAGTTGACCTGTTCTCAGAAATCTTGAGATTGTCGCCGCAGGATAAAATCCTTGACCTTTGCTGCGGACAGGGACGCATCGCCATTGAGCTGTCAAGACGAGGATTCAGCAACCTTGAAGGACTGGATCGCTCTCGCTATCTGATTCAAAAAGCAAAAGCCCAGAACAAAAAAGAAAATCTGAATATAAAATTCAGAGAAGGAGACGCCAGAAAACTTCCCTATCAGCCGGATACCTTTGACGTGGTTATGATTCTCGGAAATAGTTTCGGCTACTTCGAAACGCCGCAGGATGACGCCAGAGTTCTAAAAGAGGTCATCAGGGTCTTAAAACCCTGGGGTAAAATTCTCATAGACGTTGCCGACGGCGAGTATCTGAGAAGACGTTTCAAGCCCAGGTCCTGGGAATGGATCGACAAAAATTACTTTGTATGCAGAGAACGTTCTCTCTCCAAGGACAAACAGCGTTTAATATCGAGAGAGGTGGTGACCCACGTCAAAAAAGGCGTCATCGCCGACCAGTTTTACGCCGAGCGCCTCTACACCCGGAAAAACCTTGACGAGCTTTTTTCTTCTGCGGGTTACAGGGATATTACTGTACACAGCGAAATATTTGCGGACTCCAAACGCAACCAGGACCTCGGCATGATGGAAAGACGCATCACCTTAACGGCCATTGCCCGAAAAGACTGGACTCCCCGGAAAAAAACAAAAGAGCTCACTCATAATCTGGTCGTAATTTTAGGCGACCCCGCCAAGCCCGACCCCTTAAAACCCCTTTGCGTTTTTGATGACGATGATTTCTATACAATTGACCAGATGAAAAACGCTTTGAGGGACCTGAATAAATACAACGTCACCTATCTCAACAATCACGACAGCTTATATAACGACCTGGTCAAATTAAAACCAAAATCGGACCTGTTCCTGAATCTGTGTGACGAAGGTTACTATAACGACGCCCGCAAAGAGCTCCATATCCCGTCCATGCTGGAAATCCTTGACTGCCAATACACCGGCGGCGGACCTCAGTGCCTGGCTTTCTGTTATGACAAGTCACTCGTCCGCGGAATTGCAATGGAAATGCAAATCGCCGTTCCCGATGCCTTCTTCATAAGACCCCAGGACGACACTTTCGAGCTTCAGTTCGCTTTTCCTGTGATTGTGAAACCCAACTATGGAGATTCCAGCTTTGGTATAACCCAGAGAAGCGTTGCCAACTCTATCGAAGAGCTTGTAAATGCCATCTCGGAAATAAGAGAAAAATTCGGCTACGAAAAACCCATACTCGTGGAAGAATTCCTCACCGGCAAGGACCTGACGGTCGGCATCATAGGAAACACGCCCGAGTCCTATACTGTTCTGCCCATTATCGAAGAAGACTACTCGGTCCTGCCTCCGGAGCTGCCGAGAGTATGCGGCTACGAGGCCAAGTGGATGCCCGACTCGCCGTACTGGAACCTCAGGTCGATTCCGGCTAATTTGCCGGAAGATACCGAAAAGTTTCTTGTCGAATGTTGTTTGAAGCTCTTCGAAAGACTGGACTGCAGGGACTATTGCAGGTTTGACTGGAGACTGGACTCGAACGGCACTCCCAAATTGCTCGAGGTAAATCCCAATCCCGGATGGTGCTGGGACGGCCATCTGGCAAAGATGGCTAAGTTGGCCGGTTTGTCTTATTCGGAAATGTTGGGAGCGATCCTCTCCGCGGCCGAAGAGCGATTGCGTATTCAGGTATCGGTCGAGAAAGAACAGGTGACTGAATCCCTTCAAAAAACATTACAAAGCGTCGGAGAATAAAATGGATCCCGTTAGAAACTTGAAATTGGACGAGTATATAGAAGAATCCACGTTAGAACCAGTTCATCAATTTCTAAAAGGACGAGTGCTTTCTAATGGGGTGAACCGACGCGAATTCTTATCTCTCGCAGCAGGCGGTTCTATGGCCGCAGCGTTGTCTTTAACTGGCTGCGACGGAAAGTTCGCCGAACGCCGTGCCGCCGCAAAAAGACAGCCGAATGTCATTTTTTTAGTGACCGATGACCATCGAGCCGACGCTATGGGCTGTGCCGGCAATCCAATAATCCAGACCCCCAATATGGACGCCTTAGCCGCAAACGGCGTGAGATTCAAGAATGCCTTCGTTACTACATCTATATGCGCATCCAGCCGTGCCAGTATTTTTACCGGCCAATGGACACGCCGGCATGGCATCATCGACTTCAGGACGCATTTTTCCGAAGAGGTACTTGCCCAAACTTACCCAATGCTCCTGAGCCAGGCCGGATATCGAATCGGATTTATAGGAAAATACGGCGTCGGAGCAAAGAAAGATTTACCAATCGACAAATACGACTATTGGAAGGGCTTCCCCGGCCAGGGCAGATACGAAAATAAGGACGAAGACGGAAACTACAAACATCTCACCCGGATCATGGGTGAGCAGGCAATCGAGTTCCTGCAAGGCTGCTCACAAGACCGGCCGTTCTGCCTGTCCGTAAGTTTCAAGGCCCCTCACGTTCAGGATAACGACCCGCGACAGTTCATTTACGACCGCGCTTATGAGAATCTATACAGTGACGTTACCATCTCGACTCCGGAAACGGCCCACCCGCGTTATTTCGACGCCCTGCCCGAATTCCTCCGAACCTCCGAGGCCCGCAGGCGTTGGAATATGCGTTTTACGAATCCCGAAAAGTTTCAGGAATCCGTCAAGAGCTATTACCGCCTCATTACCGGCGTCGATGTCGTTATTGGAAAAATCCGGGACCAGCTAAAACAGCTCAACTTTGACGACAACACAGTCATAATGCTCATCGGCGACAATGGCTTCTATCTCGGCGAGTACGGCCTGGCCGGAAAATGGTTCCCCCACGAGCTGTCTATCCGCGTACCACTTCTTGTTTATGACCCCAGAGCAGACACCAAACGCCGTGGCGTTATTCTCGACCAGGTGGCGCTCAACGTGGACATCGCCCCGACAATTCTCGAGCTGGCCAGCCTGGATGTCCCACAACAAATGCAGGGCCGAAGTCTGGTGCCACTGCTAAAAGGCAAAAAGCCAAAATGGCGGACCGAATTCTTCTACGAGCATCCGTTTGAGCACAAAACTATCGCCCGCTCCGAGGCCCTCCGCACTCAGCGCTGGAAATACGCACGCTATATTGATTACGATTATGAAGAGCTTTACGATTTACAGAACGACCCCGACGAAACAATCAATCTTGCAAAAGACGAAAAATATCAAAAAACTTTGACCTTTATACGAAAACGCTGCAACGAACTTGCCCAAAAGGCTGAAGGAATCTAACAGATGAAAAAACCAAGATTAGAAGAAAAAATGACAAACTTGAACCGACGTAAATTTCTATCTCTGGCAGCCGGTGGTGCCGCAGCGGCGATGTCTTTGGCCGGTTGTGGAAGTAAAATTGCCACAAACAAAAATCCTGCAAAACGCCCGAACATCATCTTCATTATGGCCGATGATTTGGGCTACGGCGACCTTGGCTGTTACGGCCAGAAGGAAGTAAAAACCCCGAACATCGACCGGCTTGCCGACGAGGGCACTCGCTTCACCCAGTGCTACGCCGGTTTTACAGTTTGCGCGCCGTCACGAAGTGTCCTGATGACCGGTCAGCACACCGGCCATACACGTGTCCGCGGTAATTTCGGCAATGTAGGCGGCACCCTCGTTCTGGACAACGGCTCACCACAGAGGCGCGTCCCGCTCGAACCGCAAGACGTCACCGTTGCCGAAGTGCTAAAGCAGGCCGACTATGTCACCGGCATTACCGGCAAGTGGGGCCTCGGCGAGCCGGGTAACACCGGCGTCCCTAACAGACAGGGCTTCGATGAATGGTTAGGCTATCTCAACCAAAGGCGTGCACACACCTACTATCCGCCGTACCTCTGGCACAACGAAAAAAAGCTAATCCTCGAAGGCAATGCCGACGGCCGGCAAGAACAGTACTCCCACGACATGTTCACCGATTTTGCCCTCGATTTTATTCGCCGCCACAAGCGCGGGCCGTTCTTCCTGTATCTGCCATATACCATCCCGCATGCACAATACGAAATCCCGAGCACAGAACCCTACACAGATGAATCTTGGCCTGCCGATGCAAAGGTGCACGCGGCAATGATTACACGAATGGACGCCGATATAGGCCGCATTATGGCGCTATTGAAAGACCTGACAATTGATACCCGGACACTTGTGTTCTTTTGTTCGGACAACGGAGCAGCCAGTCGTTGGGAAGGGATTTTCGACAGCTCCGGCCGACTGCGGGGAAAAAAGGGCGATATATATGAGGGCGGCATCCGCACGCCTATGATTGTCCGCTGGCCGGGCAAGGTACCCACCGGCAAAACCAGCGACGCCGTCTGGTATTTTGCCGACGTCCTGCCGACACTAGCTGAGCTGGCCGGCGCCAAGCCCCCACCAGACATTGATGGCATAAGCGTTCTGCCCGCGCTGTTGGGCAGACCACAGAGAACGGACGACCGTTTTCTTTACTGGGAATTCAGCGGACGCGATTTGCAACAGGTGGTTCGCTGGCGTAACTACAAGGCCGTCCGCTTGGCGCCGGACAAGCCCCTGGAGCTTTACGATTTAAATAAAGACATCGCGGAAAAAAACAACATTGCCGCCGAGCATCCCGACGTGGTTGCTAAGATTGAGGACTATCTAAAAACCGCTCGTACCGAATCCCCAAATTGGCCCGTCAAAACAAATAAAGAATAGTCCGGGCAGCCGCTTAAATCCCAGGCAATTATTGATTCGGTCCTCTCTCGCTCCGATATTCTTAAGGTCTCAACACACCGTCGTAGATGCGTATGTCATCAATCAGCCCGGACCAGAAAGTGCCTGCCTCAAAAGTCTTTCCGACACCAAAATACAAACCTCCGGTCGCACTTTCCAGTTCGGGCAACGATTCGCTGTCCTTGACAACCTCCGCTCCATCAACGTATAGACATCTGTACATACCATCCCACACAAACCCGACATGGTGCCATGAGCCGTCGTTGACTGCTTTCTGCGATATAAAGGAAAGACCCCATCGGCCGGCAAACTTTAAGTCCGTCATTAATTTGCCGTCAAACGAATCTGTACAAAGCCAGCTTCTCCCGGCCCCGGCGCCGTTGGCCTGAGATATAATCACCTGACCCGGCGAGCCGCCTTTGATCCATACAAAGATTCTGAACTCTCCTTCGTTTGGATTCAAAACATAGTCGGTGCTGACATAATCATCGATGCCGTCGAACTGCAATGCACCGTTAATTTTTCCTCCTGCTGGCCGCCATTGCGGGCCGTTATGAAGTGTGCCGTTATTACCACCCGCGCTGTCGTGGGCAATGCCGCCTTCAGTCTCATCCAGCCTCCAGTACGCCAGCACACCCGGATACGTCAGCCAGTATTCGGCCAATCCGGCCAGGTCCTTATAATCTACAACACCGTCACCTTCAGGAGGTGGAGATATATCAACGGACGGCTCATCCTCCAGCCAGTGCTGAGCAAGCGTGCTAAAATCTTTCCAGTCAACTTTCCCATCATTATTAAAATCGGGTATCGTTCTTACCGGAGCGATTGACATTTGCCAAATATCCTGCCCTCCAATTCCTCCGGGCCGGGTGGAGGCAAAATAGAGCATAGCCCCATCAAATTGGATGCTTGGGTCGGTGTCTTGATAAAGAGTGTTCACAGGCAGTCCATAAAATAACGGTTCGCCCCAATTGTCGTCCGGCTTTCTCCGCGTTGCAACCCATATATCCCGGTCCCCGAAAACACTTCGGCGATCGAAAAATAGATTCAAATCATCGCTCGAGATACTCGGAGACAGCTCATAGTAAAACGAGTTAACTGTTGAGCTCAGAATAAAGGTAATACCCCAGTCCTCGTTTACTTTTGTCCGTCTGGCCACACAAATGTCGTAATAACCCAGCCAGGTCAACGAATCGAAGTAGAGCGTCAGGCCGTCGGCTGAGATACTTGGATGGTTTTCGTAAGCCCAACTGTTAACGAATGGACCAAGATTCGACAGTGCCTCCCAGGGTTCTTCTGTTGTTTGGCGCCTCGTAACATATATGTCAAAACTGCCGTACCCACCGGGGCGGTCGGAGGCGAAATAGAGTGATGACCCGTCGGCCGAAATGCTTGGCCCGGCGTCGGCATATGGACTGTTGACCGGCTCCGGAAGAGGCACCGGCTCACTCCAGTTGTCGTCTATAGTTTCACGCGTCGTTACCCATATATCCCAGCCACCTAATCCGCCGGGTCGTTGGGAATCGAAGTAGAGCGTCAGGCCGTCGGCTGATATGTTTGGCGAACCATCGGAAACTGTACTGTTGACACTTGGCCCAAGATTGGTCGGAGTTCCGAAAATGAAATCTGCCTTCGCATACCTGCCGATCTCAGCAAACAGAAAAATTATAATTAGGACAATTATCCTCCTCATTTTTCCTCTCGCGCATTCGTAAACTTCCTCAAAATATTATAGTATAAGACTTGTATACCGTTGATTTTACCAAACATTTTTGGTTTTTGTCAAGAATTATTACTCGCAAGCAAGAGGAGATTTTCACAAAAACAGCTTTTTAATCACCACAAACAGGAATTTTCCAAAAATTGCTTGTCTTTAGTAAAAAAAAAGATATACTCCGGACAATAAATTATGAGTATTCTTGTACGCTTGTGCTCTGGAGTTTATCCCAGGATGTACTTCCATGTTCCTAAAGCCGGGGGCTCTCGTGCACTTTTTATTAGGAGATAAATCAGTGAAAACAGAAATATTGGATGCGGTTGAAAGCAAAAGTCTAAAGAAAGATATACCGCACTTCGAAATAGGCGATATTGTAGATGTCCACTGCCGTATCAAAGAAGGCGACAAAGAGCGCACGCAGGTATTTACCGGCACCGTAATCTCCCGCAAAGGCCGCGGCATTAACGAAAACTTCACAGTTCGGCGGATTGTCAATAACGAGGGCGTCGAACGGATATTCCCGTTTCACTCGCCAAATGTAATCGATGTCAGGGCCATTCGAAGCGGAAAAACAAGGCGGGCAAAACTTTATTACCTCCGCAAGCGAACCGGCAAAGCCGTCAGGCTCGCACAGCGACACAGCACCCATACCGTCTCAAAATAATAAAATAGCTGTTTAGCCGTCGCCGGTAAGCCTGCTCTGCTTGTCCTCCGAAGCTGGTTTCTACGTAGCCTCCGTCGAATTAGAATAGCGAAGGTGGGAGCGCAGTCGAAGTTGCGACGCAATATTTCGTATTCTGTAGTTTTACCGCAAGTTTTACTTAACCCCTAATTTATATAAACGACGCTATGCTGCTGAAAAGACGCAAGCTGCTGGCCGACATCAAACTGCTCGGCCGATGGGGTGAAAAACGCTGCCAGAGGTTCCTCAAAAGAAAAGGCCTCAAAACCCTCACCCGCAACTTTTCCTGCAATGCCGGCGAAATCGACCTGATTATGGTCGATACCGACAGGACCATTGTCTTTGTCGAGGTCAGAACCAGGGCCGACGAAACTTTTGGCCCAGCCGAATCGTCTATTACATTTGCTAAGAAAGCAAAATTACTCAGGACCGCCCGTTATTTTCTTGCAACACACGATATCGATGACAGGCCTTTCCGTTTTGACGTTGTTACGATAGTCCTCGGGCCAAAAGGCACCCCACAGATAAGATATTACAAAAACGCCTTCGTACCATAGAACCAATGGAGCTGATTGATACACATTGTCATCTGACTTTTGATGGTTTAATCCAGGATATCGATGGTGTTATTGCCCGCAGCAAAGCAGCCGGTGTTACGAGCTGGCTCACCGTCGGTACTGACATGCATGAGAACCTCAAGGCCGTCGAGCTTACCGGGAGATTCGACAATATGTACGCCGCCATAGGAATGCACCCTCACGATGCAAAGGATGTCACTGCTGAAACGCTAGCGCAATTAAAAGAGCTTGCCCTAAACGAAAAGGTCGTCGCCATCGGCGAGACAGGTTTGGATTATCATTACAATTTGTCACCTCATCAGGACCAACAGCGAGCTTTTGCTTCGCAACTAAAAATCGCCAAAGAATTAAATCTGCCGGTAATCGTCCATTGCCGGGAGGCCTTCGACCAGACGATGGAGATTTTAGATAGATTCGGCCACGGCCTTAAAGGCGTGGTCTTTCATTGTTTCAGCGGCTCAGCAGAGCAAGCAAGGATTGTTCTCGATTATGGTTTTTATATCTCGTTTACCGGCGTAGTTACTTTTAAAAACGCCGAGCTTACTCGCCAGGCTGCTAAAATTGTACCAACTGATAGATTGATGCTCGAGACTGATTGTCCGTATATGTCACCGGAGCCGATGCGAAAGCAGAAGGTAAACGAGCCGGCCCTGATGGTCCACACCGCCAAGTTCTTGGCCGAATTGAAAGAAATGGACCCGGCCGATTTCGTCAGTACCGTAACCGCCACAAGCAAAACCTTCTTCGGTCTATCCTGACCACAGTTAGGTCTCAAAAATATTTATTACGGGAGGGTGTGCACTGAACACTTTGAGGCTTGTTCATTCGAAATTCCTTGTTCGATACCTGTCCTGAGCATGGTCGAAGGATTCGATATTCTTTTCATCTCCTGTCTTCCTTCTTCTGTCATCCGTCCTCAGTTTTCTGCTACCCAACTTTAGCTCCCTTTAGTCACTTTAGTCACTTTAATTTACTTTAGTCCACTTTAGCTCACTGCTCACCAATTAACTAATCATCTTGAAATTTCCCTTGCAATCCCACCCTTCTGCACCGTAATATGCCATCGACTCACAGACGCACCTTGATTTCTTGGAGACAGTTAATGCAGGATATGTTGTACATACAATTTCTGACTTAAAGAAAAGAGTGAAAATGTCTGAAGTTATAAACTCCGTTAATAACATCGTTGTGTATATCTGCCAGATATTGGCAATGATTGTTATTTTGATAGGGATACTTAAGTCGCTGGTTATATATATAAAAGACGCCTTAATCGGCAAAAAAGCCTTTGAGGCGCTAAAAGAAAGCCGCCTCGAGATTGGCCACGCATTTTCTCTGGGCCTGGCTTTCCTCATCGGCGCCAGCATTCTAAAGACCATCTTAGCACCGACCTGGAGTGACATCGGACAGCTTGCTGCCATTATCGCAATCCGAACAGGCTTGAATTTCTTCTTACTGAGGGACATAGAAAGTCTTTTCAAAAAATAAGACAACTAAGCGGTAGGATGGGCTTTAGCCCATGCGGATGATAGTCTTATGCGGAAACCATATAATCATTAATTATGCTTTCCAAATTTAACCAGATTAAAAAAACGGAGGATAATTTTATGAAAGAAGGCACGGAAATGAATCGAAGAAAATTTATGGGCACTTCACTGGCTGCCGCTGCAGGATTGGCGGCAAAAATCAATAGCATTTCTCAGAGTGCTCAAAAGAAAAAGTCGAATATGAAGGTTGGTTTGTACAGCATCACATTTCTTGGTGTTTGGTATCGCGGAGAGGCCCTTTCTTTGGAAGAGATGATTAAACGGGCCAAAAATTATGGTTATGAGGGCGTTGAAATCGATGGAAAGCGTCCTCACGGCAATCCACTTGACTGGCCGACAAAACGTTGTAAAGAGCTTCACGCTGTCTCTGATGGCGAAGGTATTGAAATTCATGGAGTTGCGGCCAATAACGATTTTAGCAGTCCAATCCCGGAATATCGAGAGTGTCAGATAGCTTATGTTAAAGAGCTGATTCGAATGACATCGGATTTGGGTGCGAGGACTCTGCGGATGTTTCTGGCCTGGCCGGGTGTGACCAAACAGCCACAACCGGCACAATATACCATTGCAAGGGATATTTGGAAATATACCCATGAAAAATTTACAGAAGAAGAAGTATGGACCTGGTGTCGCGAAGGCATTTCGGAATGTGCACGATATGCCGAAGACGCGGGCGTTATTTTGGCATTACAGAATCATGCTCCTGTTATCCGGGATTATCGGGATGTGCTGCGGATGGTCAAAGAAGTCAACTCCCCAAGCCTGAAAGTTTCATTGGATGCTCCTATTATGGCGGATAAAAGTCCTGAAAATATCCAAAGGGCGGCCAAATCCGTGGGTGATTTGCAGGTCTTGTCCCATTTTGGCGGTGAATATGATAGGGACAAAAACGGCAAAATAAAAGGTGCGGCATTCTATACGCCTTTCATTGGGGCGATGCACGAGATTGGATATTCCGGCTATCTGAGTTATGAACTCTGCCATCCGCTGCCGGTAGCGAATGGCCGGACGGTAGGCATCGAGTATGCTGAAAAAAATGCACAATTAGCTGCCGAGTTTATGCGAGGGCTCATTACCGAAGTTACAAAGGGATAAAAATATAAAAAAAAGACAGTGGTAGGATGGGCTTTTAGCCCATGCTGATTATGGTTTTATGTGAAGACCGTATAAACAGTAGTGAGGTGTAAGGAGCAAAATTATGAAATGTCGTATATCGATGTTGTCGCTTGGGGTCATAGCGTTTGTATTGTTCTTTTCGGCATCATGCATTCCCGAATTCAAGAACCCGTTATCTGTTCCCAAAGGGGTAAAGCCGGATCAAAAAATCCTTGGTACATGGGCACAACCTTCAGATGAAATATCTCAAGTGTCCTTTTTCCCCCCCGGAAAGTCGGGAAGTATGTACATCGTCCATATTAGCACCGAAGGTCCCGAATACCCACCCGATATATCAATATGGCGAGGGTACACTACGATTCTCAATAAAGACAAGTTCCTCTGTTTAAGGTTTATAAAGAACGTTTATCCGGACTCGGAGGACGACCAAGAAGAACCGTTCTTCTACATAATAGCACACTACCGGATAACCAACGAAGACACACTATTAATCTATATGTTCTCACAGTACTCTATTAGGCGCTTGATAGAGAAAGGCAAACTCAAGGGAGAAATTGAGGAGCGTAGTTACTCCGACAAAGTTACTGTCACATCTTCTTCTGACGAACTTGCTGCTGCCATTATCAAAGAGGGTGTTGAAAGTTTCATCTCTGATGACGAAGGCGATTACGTAGGAATGAAGTTTAAGAGGTTGAAAAAATAGGGACACCGAAACCCCTGAAAAAAAACGGCAGGATGTCTTTTTGCCCATGCCCCTTTACTCCGTGAGATAGCAAAGCATTATCTCACCGGCGCCGATTCTCTAATTCTCTTCTTCACGCCGAGTGGAGTCGAAGGACTAATCCGCTCATGAACATCAAGGATCGGGAATCGAGTATCCAGTATCGCTTGTCCGCAGTAGCTTGAGCGAAGGCGGAAGCATCGAGAACTGTCTGATTTAACCAAATGTCCAATAGGCCAAAAATGGGTTTTTACAGTATTAAAACGGGTTTTTAATGCTCAACTTGACTTTTAGTCGATTACGACTATACTTAAGTAGTTGGATGGTAATTTTTTATCAGTTATCGATAGGAGTACCCATCGTGAGCGGGCTTCTCGGAGGGGTATCAAGAATCGCCTCTTTTTGGCGGAGCCAAAGTAACATGGCAGGGATGTTTGACAATAGTACAGTTATTCAGGTTCAGCAGGCCAACGACATCGTTGACGTGATAAGCGAGCACATAAGCCTCAAGAAAAAAGGCCGGGAAATGGTGGGCATGTGTCCTTTCCACGACGACCATCGTCCGAGTTTGAATGTCAGCAGCGTCAAACAGATATTCAAATGTTTTGCCTGTGGTGCCGGCGGTGATGTATTCAAATTTTTACAGATGCGAGAGAACCTTACATTCCCGCAGGCCATAGAAAGATTGGCCGAGCGAGCGGGCATTAAGCTAAAGCGTACTAAACCTGAGAAGGGCCAAACCCAAAAGCCATCGGAAGATATCGACCCGAACAAGCTGGCGAAGGTCAACGTCTGGGCCGCTAAATACTTCCAGCAAAACCTCCACGATGAAAAAAAGGGCAAACAAACCCGTGACTATATCGCCCAAAGGCAGATAACACCTGAAAGTATCAAAAAATGGCAGCTCGGCTTAGCTATTAATTCGCCCGATGATTTGCTCAGGGCAGCTAAGGCTAAAAATATACCGGTGAAACTGCTGGGGCAAGCAGGCCTGATTACAGCCCAACATCAGGACAAGTTTGTAAACCGGCTGATGTTTACTATTACCGATGTCACCGGCAGAGTCATTGGTTTCGGCGGTCGCACCTTAGACGAAACCGGCGCTAAATACATAAATTCCCCGACGACCCCTCTGTTCGACAAGAGCAATTCGCTGTACGGCCTTGAGCAGGCACGGCATCAGATTGTCTCGGCAGGAACGGCTGTTGTCGTGGAAGGCTATACGGATTGCATAATGGCGCATCAATTCGGCTGCACCAATATCGTTGCGACGTTGGGGACCAGTTTCACCGCCGGCCACGGACGCGTCTTACGGCGCTATGCGAAAAAAGTGGTTTTGCTTTTTGATAGTGACATTGCCGGCATTGAAGCCGCCAACAGGGCCCTGGACATCTGCCTCTCTCAGCGCATAGATATCAGACTTGCTTCGTTACCGGAAGGTAAAGACCCTTGTGATTTTCTTTTGGCCGCCGGCAAAGAGCGATTCGAACAGCTCGTAAGCGACGCTGTCGATGTCTTCCAGTTCAAATGGAACAGGTTGACAGCAAGTTTCGGCAGCAATGATACTCTCGCCGGCAAAAGGTTGGCGATTGAAGAGTACTTACAGACGATAGCAACCGCCTTATGGGCAGGCAATGTCTCGCCGATAGACCGCGGTTTGATAGTGAACCAGGTTTCGAAGATTATCGGTCTTGACGGTAAGCAAATTAATGCCGAGCTGAGCAAGAGACTCAGACAAGCACAAAGGGCCGCAACTTATAACGCCAAAAACCAAAAAGCCTGGACCATAGATTACGGCCGGGGCCTCTTTGCCACTGCTCAGCGCGAGGTAATGGAAGTATTGTTGAATGAGCCGAAGCTCTTTGAGATTGTAAAGCAAAAAATTACACCAGACCTCTTCGATGTGCCGATATTGAGACAAATTGCAGCGATTTTGTTTGAAACGTTGAATACCAATATTGATGCTTCGCTTGCAGAGATATTAGCCAAAACCGAATCTGTAGAGCTCGGCAGCTCTCTTGTGGAATTAACACAGGCCGGAGAGGAAAAAGGCAACTTCCGGGCCCGACTCACTGGCGCCCTAAATGCGATTGAGCGATACCAGGCACAGAAACAAACCAGCCTCATCGAAACGATAGAGGACCAGAGACAGTTTCTACGCAAAGTCTATGAAAATACCGGAAAGGAAAACCCCCACAACGTGGGTATGGTATAGTGAACAATCGTCGGCAGATAGCCGTAAGATAGTATTTAGAGTCTATAATGATAGCTACTTGTTGGCCGGAGACCGACCGATGCAGCCATCTCCAAGCCGGGGATTTATTAAGATAGGCTCTTAGCACCGTCTGCCCCTGCAATCTTGCCCTCGACGTGATCGGGGGTCTCAGGCAGGGGTGCTTTGGTCGCAGGTGTAAACACGAGGAATGCTTTGTTCTTCCCCGCTGTGATTATGGGTTAATTTTATAAAATATATAAAAGGGTACAAATTGTGGCAAAAAAACGAAAAAAGAGAGCCGAAGAAATTATCCCCGATAAAGTGAGTTTTGATGACGGAACCTCAAAGAGCGCCGAAATCATAAACCCAGAGCAGCAGATAAAATTGCTCATCGAAAAGGGCCAGAAAAAGGGCTTTCTCACTTACGAGGAGATGAACGATGACCTGCCCGAGGATGCTATCAGCGCTAATCGCCTGGACCGCCTGTTGGCAACGATGGATGAAATGGGCATCAGTCTGCTCGATGAGGCTGATGTCGAATCCCGGCGGGCCGCAAAAGCCCAGGAGGAGGAATTTGAAACGTCCGAAGATGAAGATGTCGACAAAGAACAGCAGCTAAAAGAGGACGAGCTGCTCGAGAAACAACTCGTCGGCGAGGAAGTCACCAGACGAATTGACGATCCTATTCGCATGTATTTGACTCAGATGGGCCAGATACCTCTGCTGACGAGAAATTCTGAAATCGCTCTCGCACGAAAAATTGAAATAGCGAGAATGTCCTTTAGAAGGAAAATGCTCCAAAACGATTACTGCGCCAGAAACTCGCTCGATTTACTACAGCAGGTACATAACGGCATGATGTCGTTCGACCGAACAATCAAAGTTGGTACCGCACCGCAGCTCACTAAAAGCGTAATAAAAAAGCGACTCCCTGAGAATATCAAGACCGTAGATAAACTGCTAAAAATCAACCAGGACCTCTTTAAGAAAACACTCAATGACCACAACAAGAAGGAAACTAAGGCAGTATTGAAGCGAATACGCCGAAATAAACGAAAAGTCGCAACACTGCTCGAAGAGCTTAGCCTGCGGACCAGCAGAATTCAGCCGGTCAAAAATAAGCTGCACGGTATCTGCGCTAAAATGCACCAATTAGAACAAACTATCACAGCAGGCCCTAATGACGATATAACCATCGATGATATCAATACGACGAGGCAGGAACTGAACGGCCTTACGGAATTGGTGATGGAAACACCCAAGCAGCTTAACAAAAGACTGCACTCACTGGACAGAGTGTTTAGCCAATACGAGAACACTAAACGAACGCTCTCCAGCGCAAACCTTAGATTAGTCGTTTCGATCGCCAAGAAATATCGCAACCGAGGTCTGAGCTTTCTGGATTTAATCCAGGAAGGCAATACCGGCCTGATGAGAGCCGTGGACAAATATGAGCACCGAAGGGGCTATAAATTCAGTACCTACGCCACGTGGTGGATTCGCCAGGCGATTACGCGTGCGATAGCCGACCACGCGCGAACGATCCGCATCCCCGTGCATATGATAGAGACAATGAGCCGACTGAGAACGGCCGGCAAAGTCCTGCATCAGAAATTAGGCAGAGAACCGACCATCGAAGAGATCGCCGAAGAGGCCGAGATGAGCATCGAAGAAACCCGCAGGGTGCTCAAGATTTCCAAACACCCCATCAGCCTTGACCGGCCGATAGGCGAAAGCGAAGACAGCTACTTCGGTGATTTTATCGAAGATGACAATGTCGATTCGCCGGTGGCCTCCGCCACTCAGGAGATGCTGAAGGACAGAATCGATGTGGTCCTGAAAACCCTTTCATACCGCGAACGCGAGATTATCAAGCTGCGATACGGGATCGGCGACGGCTATACCTATACGTTAGAAGAGGTCGGCAGAATATTCAAAGTTACACGCGAACGCGTCAGACAGGTCGAGGCAAAAGCAATACGCAAACTCCAGCACCCCGTCCGCGCCCGCAAGCTCGAAGGTTTCATGGACCATAAAACAGCATGAATGGTGAGTGGTGAGTGGTAAGTGGTGAGTGGTAAGTGGTTAATTGGTTAATTGGTGAGGAGTGAGCTAAAGTAAATTAAAGTGACTAATGTGAGCTAAAGTTGGAGGATGGAAGACGGAGGGCAGCATTAGTGAATTAGTGGATTAGAGAATTAGGCGCTTAGGTTATCAGGTGGAAGGGGGATTTAATTAAGGATTTAGATCCTTTGACTGCGATGTTTATTAGGAGAGAAATGCTATTTTAATGCACTGACTTTGTGCATGTGAACACATGCACAAACTAAATTGGTAGTTGTATATTTTTTTCGTTTTTGATTGTAAGTTGTTGATTGACGCTTGGTGATTTAGATCCTTCGACCCATTCGATTATGCTCAGGGCATAATTCGTTGCTTGTCGCTTGTTCGTGGCTCGTGGGAAATTAGCATAAAAAAGCCCCACGATTTTATTGCGGGGCTGAATATTTTACGCTGGGCAATGTTTTTTAATTTGGCCTATCGCCAGTATACCACCTGCTTGGCACATCGTCTCCTGTAGTTTCTTCGAGAGCGGTAACGTGACCGTCCAGCCAAAGGATATTAGCTCTTCCGCCGGTTCTGTCGTCGTCGGCGTATCTAATATTGTGTCTGAAAATTTGCCGATAGCTGAAGAAACGACTGCCGCCTCGTCGATAGCTGGTCAGATTCATAGCGCCGGGTCTGTCACCATTATGAAACCCATCGTCGGTTCCACATTCCGGTCTTGGTTCGGCGTGGTCGGTACAAAAGATGAATTCTGAAGTACGGTATATATCATTTGTATTTCGACCCCTGGCTCTGGAATGATGATTCAGACCAAACGCCGCGTGCTGAATTGCTTTAGAAGGGTCGGGAACATCATATATTAATCGGGGAACACGTATTAGGCTCGGACAGCCGAAGATCTTCGTATCTTTCAGGTACTCTTTGTAGTAAATACCCCAATAAGTCCCGCTGGAACCAGGTCTTCGATAAGTAACGCCGTCCGACTCGAACCACAGAAATTGATTGGAACTCCCGGTATTGGGCATTTTGCGTTCGTAGTCGTCGAGGTACATTTGCACAGCCAATCCCACATTCCGCAAATTTGATTTGCAGGCCGTTTCTCGTGCTATCTCCCTGATCTTCCGCATCGCAGGCATCAGGATTGCCAGCAGTACGGAAATGATAGCAATCACCACCAATAGTTCTATTAACGTGAACCCTCTTGCCGTTTGATTAGTGGGCCTTGTTTTGTGATTCGTCATTGGTTTGCCTCCTATAAATCTGTCTAATAAAGTTGAGTAAAACAACAGTATTTCTCAAGGTATTCCGGATGTTGGTATGATGAGGACACCGGCAGCTTCCTCAACTGCCAACAGCCTACTTTCGCAAATTTCTTTGTTCGGCGTTTGCCATTCTAAACCGGCTCAGCAACTGTGCTGATTTTTATGTCACCAGTATATCAAATCTATCTCGCTCGAAAGTCCAACTATTTTTATCTTTCTCGAGCGTTTTTGGGATACATAGCGGGTTCAAAACCGGATATGTTCGCCTAAAACAACTCCTGCTATGTACTTTTAACATACCACAAACAGTCCATCCCGTCAAGAGAAAAAAGCTCGCGATGACCCATTTTTGAGGCAGGTTTGGCTGGAAGCGATGAATTTAGAGTC
>CAYUFX010000054.1:0-29883 GCA_964444135.1 uncultured Pirellulales bacterium
GATTATATAGAACATTGGGCGGAAGAATTAGATGTTAAATCATTATGGAAACGGATATTGGATGAATCGGAAACAGCATAATTGATGCACTCAGGATAGTATTTGATTTAAGGCTTCACTTAAAGCCTTGTAAACAAAGCAGTTCGGTTATTTTAATTGAGCACGAACTAAAACAGCAACGATTTAAATCGGAGGAAACATGCAAAATAACAAAACTTACGAAAACTTTCCTCTCTGGATACCTTTGCTTTCCTGCGCTTTATCCTTATCTATTTATGCCTTAGGCGCTGTTATATTTTCCCAGCTCGGCATGCTATATACTGTTCTTTACCTGATGTTTTGCTTATGGATTGAGCTAAGGATATTGAAGGGAAGCTGTATGAATTGCTACTATTACGGCAAAACTTGCGGTTTGGGCAGAGGTAAACTATGCGCCCTGCTTTTCAAGAAAGGAAATCCCGAAGGATTTGCTGAAAAAGAGGTCTCGTGGAAAGATTTAATTCCGGATTTTTTGGTGCTGATTTTTCCTCTTATCGGTGGAATCATTATTTTAATCAGAGATTTTACCTGGCTGATATTAGCGTTGATGGTAATATTGGCCATGCTTTGGTTGGGTGGAAATGCCTTAATTAGAGGTTCATTAGCCTGCAAATACTGCAAACAAAGAGAACTCGGCTGCCCGGCGGAGCAGTTGTTCAATAAGGGTGCTAAGGCCGCCGGCTCATGAGCCGCTTTTTGTAAGCCAGCCGAAAGTTAGTGCTTAAGTGGAAAGATTATAATGGAAGTGACCATAACAGATGAGAAACAATTAGCAGGCGTTATTGACCATACTTTGCTTGATGCCACGGCGAGAAAAGAGCAAATCGAACAGTTGTGCCGGGAGGCAAAAACCTACGGATTTCATACGGTGTGTGTGAACGGCCGATGGGTGCCTTTGGCCGCTGAGCTGTTAGCCGGCTCGAAAGTTGCTGTCGGCGGTGTAGTCAGTCTGCCGCTCGGGGCCGACTCGACTAAAATCAAAGTTGCCCAGGCCAAAGAAGCCATCTTCGCCGGGGCCGATGAGATTGATATGGTCGCTGATCTGGCGTCGATAATCGCCGGCGATACAAAATATCTCCAAGCTCAGTTGCACGCGGTGTTGAAAGTATGCCGCTCGATGAGGCCGGCGGTTGCGCTCAAAGTGATAATCGAATCGGCTGCTCTCAATCACAACCAAAAGATATTCGCTTGCCAGGTAGCGGAAAAATGTGGTGTCGATTTTATAAAGACCAGCACAGGTCTGCACCCAGCCGGCGGAGCAACCATCGAAGATATAAAGCTGATGAAAGAAACTGCTCCGAACTGCAAGATAAAGGCCGCTGGCGGTATAAGAACAACAAAACAGGCCCTTGAAATGTTAGCCGCAGGGGCCGAGAGGATAGGTACTTCTTCAGGAGTAAAGATTATAAAAGAGTTCAAAGACACAACAGAGACATAAAGAGACCAGAATAACATAAAGAAATAGTACGATGTCACTCCTGCTGCGAAAGCAGGAGTTCAGAAAAATAATGATAGGATGGATTCCCGCTTGCGCGGGAATGACATAGGGCAGAACAGCTACAATGACAGCAGGGGCGGTTGACAAAACCGATAATCTTATTCTATGCAAACTGCACTGTGAAAAAATC
This sequence comes from uncultured Pirellulales bacterium, assembly GCA_964444135.1. Lineage (GTDB taxonomy): Bacteria > Planctomycetota > Phycisphaerae > Sedimentisphaerales > Anaerobacaceae > NIOZ-UU13. Next base: position 1,668 of record CAYUFX010000054.1, read on the forward strand.
CGTGCATCCATAGATTTGCCGGCTTTAAGCGAAATATTTTCCGGTCTAAAATCGGCCTCAATCCTCGGCGGCAACCCGGCCAAGGCGGATGCGGACAGATTCAGCTACTGGGCCGCCGAGCCGAAAGAGATATTTGAATTTAAAACAGGACAAAAAGACCCATTCGGAAAACTACAAAAAGTCCTGGATAAATACAAGTTAGTGGATTCCCGCCTTCGCGGGAATGACAAGGGAGGGGACGATGACAAGGGAGGGGACGATGACCAGCCGAAGGGGATTTTCTGCGGCGGATGGGTAGGATATTTTAGTTATGAGCTCGGCAGATATATTGAAAAGCTCCCGGAAACTACAATAGATGACCTTCAAATGCCGCTGATTCGGCTGCGCTTTTACGACCGGCTAATCGCCTATGACCATATCGAATTGGCTTTCTGGCTAATCGCCCTGGAATTGCCCGGTGATTCTGAAAAACCGCAGGAAAAACTTATCGCCCTGGAACAGTTGCTCGCTGAATCCCAAGAAATTCACGTACATCTCCCTGCTCCTGGTGACCTTGACAACATAGATTTTTCGCAAATTCGCTGCAATATGGACAAAGATTACTACCTGCGGACAATCAAGAAAATAAAACGCTACATTTACGACGGCGAGGTTTACCAGATTAACTTCTCACAGAGATTTGAGTGTGATTACTATGCCAAACCGATAGAGCTTCTGCACTGGCAAAATCACCACAACCCAAGCGGCTACGCTGCTTACATCGATGGAGAAAGTTTTCATATCGTCAGTGCTTCGCCTGAGATGTTTATAACAATTGATGACGGCCTCATCCGAACCAAGCCGATAAAAGGCACCCGGCGGCGTATCAATGAGACGGCCAGGAAAAACCCGCACGCGAAACAAACCAATGAAAAAAAATTCAATGAGCTGCTCCATAGTGAAAAAGAACGCGCCGAGCTGAATATGATAATCGACCTGGAGCGCAACGACGTGGCCAAAATCTGCAAACCGGGCACAAGAAAAGTAATTCAGCCCAGGACGATTGAAAGCTATCCGACGGTCTTTCATGCCGTGGCGACCGTAGCCGGGCAGCTTCGGGAGCGAATTACATTCTGTGATATCCTAAAGGCAATGTTCCCAGGCGGCTCTATTACCGGCGCCCCAAAAATCCGCTCGATGGAAATTATCGACGAAACCGAACTGACAGCCCGAGGCGTTTATACCGGCAGCATCGGCTTTATCGGCATAGACGGCTGTGCGTGCTTGAATATTGCCATACGAACGATTATTATCAAAAACCGAAAGGCCTTTGCCCAGACCGGCGGCGGAATAGTGGCAGATTCCGACCCACAAGCGGAATGGGACGAAACTATCACAAAAGCAAGAGCACTTTTAGCTGGAATAAAAGCAACACAAAAAATAAAACAACGGATAGTGGATATAAAGAAGATAAATAAGAAATCCAAAAAACGAAGTTGGGAAAAGCACGAAGCACAAGATACGATATCCGAAACAAATTCGAAATTCTAATGTTCAAATTTTCGAAACTGACAGCAAAGCTGTTATTCTGAGCGAAGCGAAGAATCTCATCATTTGCAGGCCAGATCCCTTCGGCAAGTTCAGGGCAGGCTCTCCGGCTTCGCCTCAGGATGACACCAAGTGTCATTTTGGTCATTAGATCTTGTTTTGAATTTCGGATTTTTTTACAAGATAAGATGGCAGAAAAAGTATTTCTTAACGATAAATTAGTGGATATCGACAAGGCCCGCATATCCGTAACCGACAGCGGTTTTTTGTATGGAGCAGGGCTTTTCGAGACGATGCGAAGCTACAACGGCACGGTCTTTGCGCTGAAAGACCACTTAGACAGATTGTTTTTCAGCTCTCGTGCCCTATCGATAAGTCATACATACGACAGAAAATATCTCACTGACGCTATTTATAAAGTACTGCGAGCGAACAAATTAACCGATGCCCGTTTGCGATTGACACTTACCAACGGGCCAATGTCCCAACCGGATGACCAGCGCGCACCGACACTTCTTATCACCGCCGCAAAGCTTCAGTCTTACCCGGCTGAATATTATAAAAAAGGTGTTCTCGTAGTGCTTTGCCCATTCAGGCAGAATGCCGGCGAGCCGACGTGCGGACACAAAACGACAAGCTATTTCTCGCGTATGATTGCGCTAAATCGTGCACATCAAAAAAGGGCCGCCGAAGCGTTATGGTTCACGACGAATAACCACTTAGCCGAAGGCTGCATAAGCAATGTGTTTTTAGTCAAAGATTCCATCCTTCATACACCGCCGATTGAGACGCCTGTCCTTGCAGGCGTGGCGCGAAAGACCGTTTGCCAAATCGCTTTAAAAAACTCTATCAAACTTCTCGAAAAAGACCTCTCTATAGATGACGTGCTGGCCGCCGAAGAGATTTTCCTGACAAATGTAATTATGCAGATTATGCCGGTAACCGCAGTAGAAAAGCACACCGTAAGCAACGGCACGGTCGGTACGATGACTAAAGGATTGCAAAAAAGTTTCGATGAATTTGTTGAAAGCCAGTGCGGGAAAAGCAAATGAAAGTAAAAGATATTACAGAGCAAATTGAAAAAATAGTCCCACTTAACTTAGCACAGGACTGGGACAACGTCGGCCTGCTTATCGGCGATGCACAGAAGAACGTAAAAAACATTCTGCTGACTATTGATGTGACCGGCGATGTTGTCGCTGAGGCCAAAAAACTAAAGACCGAGTTGATTGTAAGCTATCATCCGTTAATCTGGGACGGCTTGAAAAAAATTACCTCAGAAGGTCCGAGCGGCACTGCATACGAATTGATTCGCAGCAGGATTGCGGTTTTTTCGATACACACCGCCGTGGATGTCGCCACAGGCGGAGTCAACGACGGCCTTGCCGAGATTATTGGCATTGAAAATGGAAAGCCGATTGGGGATTTCGTTTTTAATCCCGCGAACGATAATTACAAACTCGTTGTATTCGTTCCTGTCGAATCGATGGCTGAAGTTTCAAATGCGGTTTTCGCCGCCGGCGCAGGGGCAATAGGTAATTACAGCAACTGCGGCTTCAGTGCCGAGGGAACAGGAACTTTTTTGCCTCTGGATAAAGCAAAACCGGCTATCGGCAAAAAAGGAAAAATGGAAAAAGTGCTTGAGATAAGATTCGAGACGATTGTGCCGGCTGAAAAACTCGATGCGGTTGTCACGGCAATGAAAAATGCTCATCCTTACGAGAGGCCTGCCTTTGACATCATCAAACTCTACAACAGCCAAAACGAATTCGGCCTTGGCAGAATTGGCAGATTAGTCCAGCCGTTACGAATAGAACAGATTATCAAAAGAATAAAGAAACACACCGGCGCCAAGGCCATCGGTCTGATTGGAAACGAAAAACGCCTGGTAAAAACAGCGGCGGTTTGTGCCGGCTCATGCGATAAGCTCATCAACCTGGTTATCGCTGCGAAGGCCGATTTGTACCTTACCGGCGAATTGAAACACCATCAGGCATTAGCCACACAGGAGGCAGATCTAACCTGCATCTGCCTGAGCCATACAGTTTCGGAACGGTTCATATTGAAAAAATTTGCTAAACAGTTGCAAAAACGGCTAAATTCGGTGACAATAAAGGTAAGCAAAAAAGATGCAGACCCCTTTAAGTGGAAAAACCTATGACGGAAGAACAGAAAACAGAAGTCAGAAGTCAGAAGACAGAAGTCGGAAGACAGAAGTCAGAATATCGAACGCTGGATAAAGAGGAGACCGATTTCCCACAACAGGAACAGGAGATTGAAACGACAGTCGAGACGGTCGTGGAGGCGGTTCTATTCGCCAGCGATGAGCCGCTCTCGGAAGCCCGGCTGGCCAACATTGTTGAGACAGGCTCAAAGCAAGTCCGTCAATGTATCGAAAACCTGAACGGCAAATACAAGGCAAACAATAGTGCTTTTAGGATAGAGCAGATTGCCGGCGGTTATCAAATGCTTACCCTCAGTCCCTATAACTATTGGCTGAAAAAATTACTTCGGGCCCGCAGTGACGACAAACTAAGCCCTGCTGCTCTGGAGACGCTCGCCATAATTGCGTACAAGCAGCCGGTTATGCGGGCCGACATTGAGGCCATCAGGGGTGTTGCCACCGGCGAGGTAATTCGAACTCTTTGCTATAAAGGCCTGGTTAAGATAGTAGGCCGAGCCGAGGTCTTAGGCAGGCCGATGCTCTACGGCACGACGAAAAAATTCCTGGAAGTCTTTGGCCTAAACACACTCAGAGACCTGCCGAAAATCGAAGAACTCAAAAAGCCTGATTAAGAATATACATTAAGTAACCGGTTTGCTACTTGTCCTTGACTAATTAGTTCCTGTTGAGGATAGAGTATTTGTCAGTATTTGTCATTCCCGCGAAAGCGGGAATCCAGCTTTTTCGCTCTGGACCCCTGCTTTCGCAGGGGTGACATCGTCGATTTTTGTTTTCTGCAACAGATACTAATTACAAAAAATTAGCCGGAACAAATAGCGGACTAATCCCATGGCAGCTCTGCCGCTTCGGCGCTGACGGCATGGGCCGGCCTGGGATGCTCCTCGTTGAAAACGTACATATCCTCCTGCTTTTCGATTACGACAAAACTCTCATCGATTGAGGCATCCGGCTTTCTGACCTTATCGAGCGAGAGCCCAAGATGCTTGGCCAGAAACTTATAAGCCCCTGTGCGCTTGGAAAATCCATAATCGTGTCCCTCATTGGGAAGGTGCACATTCTCCACAAGAGCCTGGGCATTATAGAGACGATATACATTTTGGATATAAGGAAACTCGACCTCTGGTGTATTTTTGGTCCAGTCCTTGCCGTCAGAGATAAGCAGTTGAGGGCGCGGCGCGGCTAAAGCGGCAATATCGGCATTATTCGTCTCGTGGGTATCGCTTTTGTGGATGGGCATACCGCTTTCGCAGTTGCATCCGCCGAAGAAGTGGGCTGAGACCATTACAGTAGGGACAGAGACGGCGATTCGGTCATCGACCGCCGTTACAAGGAACGATTGTGTTCCTCCGCCGGAAGCGCCGGTGACGCCGATGCGCTTCGGGTCCACCTTTTTTAACGAGGTAAGAAAATCGATGACACGGATGCTATTCCAGAGCTGCAATTTAAGGGCCTTCGGCCGACTGTGCTGCCATCCCGCATTTTTCCAGTCGCCATATCCCACCATATCATAAGAAAAAACAATAGCGCCCATACGGGCCAAGGTCGCACATCGATTCTGCATATCGGGTCGAAATCGTCCATAGTCATCGGGTTTGCTCCAGTGTCCATGCGGACAAAGCACCGCTGCAAAAGGTCCCTTGCCTTTTCGAGGACGATATAAGTTCCCAGTAACGAACACGCCGGGCAGACTCTCGAAAGCTGCGTTCTGGACGGTGTAGCCGTCGTACTTGCGTTTGCTGTGGATGATGGGTTTCAGCGGGCACTTCTCGGGCAGCGGCAGAAGTTCGGCTCCCCGAAGGATGCCCTCACGAATTCGCTCGGCTCGGGCCTTCCATTCAGCAAGGTTGGAGTAGCTGCTGGCAAACTTGGCAAGCTGCTCTTTGGCGGCCTGCTCACTATGATAATTTCCCTGACAAAGCTGAGGCTTCTTGTTTTCAGCACCTTGAGCAAGCCTGCCCGAAATTGCAAGCACAAACGTTAATAAACTGACAACAAAAACTCTGCGAATACCAACTGATGAACTTTTCATTTTGCACCTCATAATATCTTTCTGCGTATTAATTCATCTGACAATCACACTTATCACCATTGCGCCAACGGCTCTACCTGAACTTTTGTAACTACCTCTTTGTCTTTCCACACCGGCGAAAGCAGGACCGCCACACGAACGCTGCCCTTAGCATTGGGCAATCGCACTAAAAGCCGGCTTACACCTTCATTCGTCTTCTGGGGCGGGCTCTGTTCAGCCGATTCAGTTGAAAATCCAGCGATTGAAGGTGACAAGATGCGTGCGATAAGCTTTCTGCCGCCAAGGGTAAGTACGGCGGTATCTTTTTCCTTTATATCGATTTTCGCATCCGTTGTCACAGCCCAGATGACCTCACAGGGCTTTTCGATATCGAACTCGTCCTGCACAAGAACCGCCCGCCGATTCTCGACCATCGCAACACCTCTTGTTACCTGCTTTGCTGACTTCTTATAAGCACTCGTCAGGTCAACAAGGACAAAAGCTGAAGACCTCTCTGTTTGGAACTTGGTAAACCTCGATATTGCCAATGGGTCCTGATCCTCGCCGTCCAGTAGTGGTACGCTATGGCTTTTCGAATTCAGGCGGTAATAACTCCACCGTCTGCCTCCTCTTTTCCCGTCCCAGTAACCGGGCAGATTGTAGTTGTCCGAGCCGAGGTCGCGTACCCATCGAATGCCCAGAGCATCAAGCTCAAAGTTGCCCAAATCGAGATGGCCATGATTGACCTGGTTATAGCCGGCCTTGACACCAACAAACAGTGCTTCCGGGTCGTCCCAGGCGCTGCGGAACACTGCTATCTCCACGGGACCACGGAAATAACGGTCGAGGTCTTTCAGGACAGGTCTTCCCTCTGGAGCCGGCACATACCAAACCACGTGCTGGGCCCTGGCATTGCTTTTGGCAATCTCAGCGTGTTCGGCCTCGGCGTACAAAGAGTTATCGTAGGTCCGAGCCAGCCAGAACATACACGGCATAGGTCTTCTGGAGCTTTTTCCCCCACAGTCGGCAAAGTTTAAGTACAGCCCTCGCGGCCCGCTTGTGTATATCGGAAAGTTACCGGATTCGGCCAGTCCCTCGATTTGCAATAGTCCAAAGTCTGTGCCCAAAGCAGTTTGCAGCGCCGTCAGCCCGTAAGCCGTATAATGTGTGGCATAACTCCAGTAGCCGGGCCCTTCCCCCCACGCGCCATCGGGGCTGTAGCTTTTCAGTGCACGCGGCAGTGACTCAATTGCTAAAATAATTATCTGCTTGGCGTACCAAGGCTCAGATTCCGCGATTGCCAAAGCGCCGACTATCATCCCCCCATTGCAGACCTGGTTCCAGTTGTGCTCACTTTTACTCCACCACGATTTCTCATACGCGCTCAGCGCCGGTTCCAGGCCGTTCTTAACCAAGCCGGCTCTGATTTTTTCCCGTGTTTCTACGTCAAGATAAGAATACAGCCAGTCGTAACCAAGGCCGACCGCGTGTGACATCTCAGCCGTATCTAAAAAGTGAGACGGATTCCAGTCCTCGAATGCACAGACAGTCAGCAGGTTCTCTACAGCTTTTTCGGCATATTTCCGCTCGCCGGTCCATCTATACGCAAGGCCAAGGGCGTAAATTCGATGCAGGCATTCTCTGCTTATATGAAGAAGCCGCGGTCCAATCTTCCGGTAAGTGAGCATCCGCTTTCCAGCACAGTCATCCGCATCCTTAAGAACATCCCTCAAACATTTCTGCAAAACTTCATCTTTCACATACAGTTCTTTAAGACGCTTCAGGCCTTCATCCTTCAATATCAGTCTGGGATGGTTCTTATCGAGCGTCTTAAGAATCCCGGATGAAGCTACAGTAGCTTCCTTAGCCGGTGCTAAATTTAGATAACAACAGCTCAGGATAACTACCAGTGCCATATATCTGCATACTTTCGCCATAATCCACCTTTATTTCCGAGTTGTGTGTTAATATTGTTGCGAACCCTCCTGACAATAAGACTCCCTTGACTTTCTTAAAGCCTGCAAGGACCGACAAGCCATTTTTCCGGTGCAATATTTTCAGATGTTATAGAAGATATAGAGCAGGAAAGGCAAGGAAAATCTTTTGCCGATGACGCCAAAATTTATTATGATTACTCAAACTGATTGATTCGCATTGTCATACCTGCGAAGGCAGGTATCCAGGAGCTAATTCGTTAGTCTGGATTCCCGCTTTCGCGGGAATGACAAAATGTGACAACTACTTTTTAGAAACGGCACCAATACATTTGTATTTGAGATGAGAGCGAAACTATGGAAAAATTTATTTACAAAACAAAACAAGAAATGGGAGCATCGGCAGCGGCCAGCGCCGCAGAGGCTATCAAAGATGCAATAGAAAACAAGGGCCGGGCGAATATCATACTGGCCACAGGGACAAGCCAAATCGAGATGCTCAAAAACCTGGTGACTGCGAATGGAATCGACTGGCCGAAAGTAACGATGTTTCACCTTGATGAGTACATAGCTTTAGGGGCGGACCACCCAGCCAGTTTCAGAAAGTTTTTGAAAGAGCGGTTTGTGGATAAGGTGCCGGGTTTGAAGGCGGTGCATTTCGTTAACGGCGATGCGGACGACCCACAGGCCGAATGCCAAAGAGTAAACGCTACTATCGCAACGCACCCTATCGACGTGGCATTGATAGGAATCGGGGAAAACGGTCATTTGGCGTTTAACGACCCGCCGGCGGACTTCGAGACCGAAGAGCCTTTCATTATCGTGGAATTAGACGAAAAATGCAGAAATCAACAGTTGGGCGAAGGATGGTTCGATACGCTGGAACAGGTACCGCGGCAGGCCATATCGATGAGCATTCGGCAGATTATGAAAAGCGCCTGCCTGATTGTCACAGTGCCTGATAAACGCAAAGCAGAGGCGGTCAGGAACGCACTTGAAGGTCAGGTAACACCTATGTGCCCGGCCTCGATACTGCAAGAGCATAAGAATTGCAAGATATTTTTGGACGCCGAAGCCGCATCATTGCTCTCGGAAGTTAAATGGGGTATGAAAATGGCGGAAAATCAAAGTAATAAATATAGCAAAGAATATTCTGAAGAAGGTTTTTGGAAGAAAGTTAAGAAATATGCTCTCAAGGCAGGTAAGGAAGTTATTGAGAAAGCTCTTATGCTGTTTTATTGTCTTCAAGATAAAGACACTCCGAAGTGGGCAAAAGGGGTTATTGTCGCTGCTTTAGGTTATTTTATTTGTCCTGTAGATGCCATTCCTGATGTTGTGCCGGTTGTTGGATTTGCAGATGACCTTGGCGTTTTAGTTGTAGCTCTTGCAATGGTTGCAGCCCACATTAAAGAGGAGCATAAACAGAAGGCTAAGGAAACTCTTAAAACGTGGTTTGGAGACAGCGAGTAAGAATTAATAGTAACATCTATTCCGCATCGGTAACCGGCAAAATTGATGTGCTCCGTCCATTAGTTTACACATCTATCGTGCACAAACCACCAACGGGGGTAATTATTTCCACCCCCACCGGTAGGTTGCGTGGGCGATAGTATTGCTCAGCTAAATTTTCGATGAGCCGCCTGGCATGTTTGTCTTCGACGACAGCCACGATGCTGCCGCCCATCCCGGCGCCGACAAGACCTGCGCCGAGGACGCGTGGACTCGCCAGCGCGATGTCAACGAGCATATCTATTTCGGGCAGGCTGACATTATACCCACCGCCCTGGCGCCACAGCCGAGCCCGGCTCATACGCTTATCACCTGATTTTAGGTCGCTTATCAGGGCATCAATCCTCGCATCGGGGTAACTGTTGTCGGTCGGTATGCGTTTTCCATCAACCACTTTTGTCACGCGGTCGCCATCGTGAGAGATGCTCATCAGCTCACCGAAGGTCTTCATATCGCCAGTTCGCAGACACTGCGGTACCATCGCGGCGCGAATACACTCGGCTATCCCGTAAAGGCATATCTGCCTGATGTGATAGCCCTGATTGGGTTCGTTATGACTTCTGAACACACGATGAATCTTTTGCTCGCTTTCCGGAAGGAGTTTTAGAATTTCCGCCCGGCTGACAGAGGGGGGGAGTGATTTTATCATTCGATAGATTTGGATCTCATCAACGCAGAGTCTTTCAGGATTGACATCGCGAAGCCGTTCGAGCTTGTCAGCATACTCTGGAAAATTTTTACGGAGCATCATCAAGCCGAATATATAGGCAGCCACCCGGCTGTTAAAGATATCGCGGGCGCAGGCTTGCTTCTTTGCCTCGATGCCGCTGTTGGCCAGAACAAAGCTGTAGCCCGCCGGTAGTGCGGCACCTTCGACAGTCATTGGAAAAGCCGTTATATGAAGGATAGTGCCGGGCTTGCCGTATATAATCGCAGCGTGGTCGCTGCATCCGCCGCGGGTGCCAACATACCATTCGGCAAAACCCCAATGCTCTACTAAATCGGCGGGTTTAATTTGAAGCGAATTTATCCGTATTACCGCCTCTGCCGTAACCATAACCAACGCCGATGATGAGCTAAGCCCGGCAGCTATGGGGATATCGCCATAGACCATCATATTCATCCCCCTAATCGCCGGTGCAAAGCTTCCATCATCCTTTGTGTTGAGATGCTGCAAGTACAGTACCGCAGCGCGTATATAATTCGACCAGGTAACCGACGTCTCGTGCTTACGTTCTTCAAACTCATCGTGACACCAGGCATCCCAGTCCCGGATTTTTTTCCCGGCTGGCAGACAGCCGCTGATACGGAATTGTTCATCAGGAAACTGACTCGACTCGACATTTTTCACCAGCACCTTGTCGTCATCACGCGGCTCAACTACCAGCCACATTTGCTTGACACAGACCGGATTGACCGCCCCTCCGCGGTGGTCGATATGAGTGCCTAACAGATTAACACGCCCGGCTGAACGTATTATGATGCCCCCCCTGTCTTCTTGTCGAAGACAAGCAGGGGGGCGGCTCAGGCCATATCTATCCTCAAATTCTTCAAGGCATCGCAAACACATCCGGGCAGCTTCTCTCTTCAAATCCTCATTTTCGCCGTAGATTTGGCCTAACCTGTTGTAAAATGCGTTGTTTGCCTCTTTAATTAGAGCAATCCAATCGCTGACCGGTCGCAAGCCGCTGATTTGGGTTCCCGCCTTGCGGGGTCCCTCATCTGCCATAAGTTTTCATCCTTCAAGATGCTTCTACGCTGTTCAATAAACAAGCTACTAAACTTTACCCGGCTGAGTAAGCCGTATCGCCATTGATTATAGTCAACTCGACGGTTACTTTGTAATTACCCGGCGAGCCGGTGATATCAAGCACACACAAATCGGCCTTTGCCCCGTCAACGACCGAACCGCAGCCTTCCTTTTCCAGCCCTGTTAGTTTACACGCATTAGTAGAGAATATCTTTGAGATTGCCACTAAGGCTTTTTCCAGCTCCATCGCCTCGTGCCGGCGGTTCCAAATGCCCTGCATATCGGTGGTAAACCAGTTGAGCAGGTTGGCAAATCCTCGGTCCATTGTCAGATTGCTGCTGAAGAGCACACCGGGCTTGCCCACGGCCTGAAAGTAGTCGCCGCTTTCGCTGATAGCGCCACGGATACCACCGCTTGTGAACTGCCTGATGTCCGAACCCGCTGCAAACAGACAATCTGTTACCCCAACTATCCTGTCTGTACCTTTTCGCCTCAGAATGTCTCTTACGTAGGCGGGGTTGACATGGTAGCCGTCAAGAATTTGCTCGGCGTAAAGTTCGTCGGATTTTAGTACTGCTTCAATCGCTCCTCCGCCGTGAAATGGCTTATACGAACCACCCGTTGGGCCGTTGGTAAAGTGGATGAAGTATTTTAGTCCGGCTTTGGCCGCTTCGGCAATCTGCTCACAGGTTGCATTGGTGTGTCCGGCTCCAACTACAATGCCTTTGTTGGTGAGATATTCGATTAACTTAAAGCTGGCTTGTCCAAAATCCGGTACCACATTTGCCAGCTTGATTGTCCCTTTGTCCTCGATTCTGTCGAAGGATTCGGTGGCAAATTCAAGCACATCGTCCGGATTTTGTGCGCCTGCCATCTGGGGATTAATGAAACTGCCTTCTAAAAGCCCGCCCAAAACTTTGGCACCTCGCTGAGTTTCTCGTTTATTTAGATAATGATATAGTTGAGCAAAACAATTCTTGAGATTTTCAATTGGGCTGGCCCATGTTCCAACGTAAAAACCTGTAACACCGAATTTGACGAGGGTTTGACTTAACATACTCAAACCATATTCATAAGCAGACGGGCTATCATCAAAAGTTTCTGTTTTGGGGTCATAAAGACCACTGGTGAATTCAAAGAGGTTGTAGCCGTGAAAATGTATGTCAACAAATCCCGGCACGACATATTTGCCGGTAATATCAACAACCTCGTCGAAGTCGTTACTATTGTCAACAATTTCAATCCTGCCGTCACGGAGAATGATATCGGTGCGTATCACCCCCTGCGGTGTTACCAAAAAACCATTTTTGAGCAGAACTGTTTTCATCATCTTGGTTTGGTTAATTGGTTAATTGGTTAATTGGTGAGTTGGCTACTGGCTACTCACCACTCGCTAACCGCTACGTTGGCGGTTTGTAAGGACTTCGCTCGATAACACCATGCTCAAGCGGCTTGTTCTTTAGTATTTCATAAGGACCGTAGAAGCCTTTTGAAATCCGGGCCAGAGAATATACAATGGTGTATGGTTTTAAGAACGTACCCGGGTCGGAAACAGAATTGCATCCGACCTGGCTGTAGTCACCCATACAGATTCCCATTTTGGGATTGCCAATGTCGTAAGCTCTTCCGTTGCATCGAATGACCAGAGGTTTTCGCTTATGTTTTTCCACCAGGCCTGCAAAAATACCGAGGTTTGCAGTCGTTGCCTGGTTGCCGAAATGCGTCATATAGCCACAGAGTGAATCGCCGAGATAAGACGGATGGGGGAAGTTGGCCTTATCCATTAAGACACAATTTTTGATTTCGCCGCGGATTGTGCAGCCATTGCCGATAATGCAGTCGCCGCGGAGGTAAGCGCCCTGGCGCAGTTCGGTTTCTCTGCCAATGATGACCGGGCCTTTGATGCCGACCCCGGATTCGACGGTAGTTCCGGCGCCGATATATATACTACCATTTTCAAGGTAGAGACAAGAGCCGATGACTCTTGCATCTCTGCCAACGTATATACTATACAACAGGTCATCCTTTTGGCTGGGACCCCGCAAGGCGGGAACCCTACCGATAATCCGGGCCGGCTCAAAAACCACACCGTCTTCAAGCAATACTTCAAAATTTCCAATAGTATGGGCGGGCTTAGGTGCTTTGTTCTTGAAAGCCCTCGCAGCCGAACGCTTCTTAGCGATTGTATCAGCGAGCCATTTTGTAGCGTATTCGTCGATACCAAGTATTGCTGCATAAACAGAATCAGTCTGTTCAAAAAGCCCCTGGTGTTCGAATGGGTGAGCATTAAAGTCAAAATATGTCTCTGCCCGAAGGTCGGCAGGGATGTCTTCTCTTCTTAAACTTTGCAGTTTTATTACTTCAACCGCCATTTTGTTGTTCCTTTCAAAACAGAAGTCAGATTATCTGTCCTCTGTCCTCTGTTTTCTATCTCCTGCAGTCAGCTATAGCGGCAAGGACCTGCTCGTGCAGATTCTGATTAGTTGTTGCCAGCACATTCCAGACGGTTTTTTCCTCGGGGACGAATTCAACTGGATTGCCGTCGAAATCGGTTACGACCGCGCCGGCCTGCTGGGCGATATAAATCCCCGAGAATACGTCAACGAAGGGCTGCTGACGAGCGAAATAGCAGTCTATTTTACCCTCGGCGACATCAACAAATCCATAGGGGCCTCCGTTGGGATTGATAAATTTGAATGGTTTTAACAAATCGCGATACTCATCAACCAGCGGCATAAGGAATTTCGCGGGTTTCATAAGGTATGATTCGATGCTGGCACCTTCCATTTTGGTAACGTCAGGCCGACCCATAGACTCACGATACTTTTTGTCCAATTTTACCCTGTGAAGCAGCCGGTCTCCATCAAGCTCGGCAATAAAAGCCCCCCCTTCATTCGCAAAGGCTATTACTCGCGGGAAACAATCACCAACGGCGCAGCATAAGGGTTTTAAATCAGCGCTAAACAAGGCCAATGAGCTATACCAGAAAGCAGGTATTCCATGCTTGAAAAGGTAACTGCCGTCAAAAGGGTCGCAGACGACAAAGTATTTTTCTGCATTTGCTTGCGGGTTTATCTCAACTTCGCCAACCTCTTCAGAAAGAAACGTGAAGGGGGTGCCTAACTCTTCGAGGCGCTTCCAATAGCCGTTCTCAACGTCCTTATCAACTTTGAGGATGTCGGGGTCCCAGCTTTTGTACTCGCCGAGCCTTTTTTCGACCGTTTCGCCGCCGATGTTCTGGTCAGACAATTGCTTAACCGTATCAAGCGCTTCAGCAACACAGGCGAGGTTAAAAGCAGTCAGCTTGCCTTCTGACTTCCAGTTTTTCAGCCTTCTTGCAAAGATTTCGTCTTGCATTAAATTAGACCTCCTAAATTAAGATTCTCCAACATAACATCATTAAAATAAACTCTAAAACAAACTACTTGAAAAAACTATACTCTAATTGTGTTCGGATGCCAAGGGCGAATATCCGGATTATTTATCGATCGAACAACAAATCACGATTCACCCCGTTAGAAATCTTCGCTTTTTATTTTACATTCTTCGGCGCTCTGGGATTTCTAACGGGGTTCACGAGAGACAAATTCATTTCCTTTTCACTTTACAGGAACATCAGTTGATGTTAGAATGCAGCAGCCGAATCGAACTAAAAACTAACCTATGCGTAGATATTCAAATGGCCGGCAAAATAGTTATTGATACCGAACGATGCAAAGGCTGTGGCTTGTGTGTAGTAGTATGTCCGAAAAGTTGCATCGTCATCTCCAAAAAATCCAACAAAAACGGTTACTTCCCGGCCCAGACAAACAATACCGACTGCACCGGCTGTGCCGCCTGTGCCATTATCTGTCCGGACGTGGTAATCGAGGTGTATCGTGACGATACCGATAAGATAGAAATAGTAACTGAGCCGGGTAAAAAGAGTAAGCCGAGTCTAATTGAGGAAAAAGCGTGAGCCCCGTTAGACCTACATGGTTTTACGCGTATATTCTTATCAGTCAAAAAGACGGAGAATTTTATACTGGTGTTACAAATAATCTAAAAAGAAGATTTGAAGAGCATAATGCTGGTTTTGTCTTATCTACAAAACACAGAATCCCATTAAAGTTGGTTTACTTAGAAGGTTGTTTGGATAAAAATGATGCCTATCGTCGAGAAAAATATTTGAAAACGGGTATGGGAAAAAGATTTCTAAAAAACCGTTTGAAGGGAGGTCTAACGGGGTGAGCGAGAGGATTCTAATGTGTGGCAATGAGGCCCTTGCCGAAGCAGCTATTCTTGCCGGCTGCGATGCCTACTTTGGCTATCCGATTACGCCTCAAAACGAAATCCCCGCCTATATGTCCCGAAGAATGCCGGAGGAAGGCCGGGTCTTTGTGCAGAGCGAAAGTGAGCTGGCTGCGATTAATATGATATTTGGAGCTTCGGCTACCGGCAAAAGGACTATGACAAGCTCATCCAGTCCCGGCATCAGTCTCATGCAGGAGGGAATAAGCTACCTAGCAGGCGCCGAGCTGCCCGCGGTGGTTGTCAACGTAATGCGGGGCGGCCCGGGCTTAGGGAACATTGCACCATCACAGAGCGATTACTTCCAGGCCACTCGCGGCGGCGGACACGGAGATTACCGAACCATCGTGCTCGGACCATCGAGCGTGCAGGAGCTGGTCGATTGTATGCCGCTGGCATTCGACCTGGCCGACCAGTACCGAATGACCGTTATGATTCTGGCGGACGGTATCTTAGGACAGATGATGGAGCCGATAGTATTAGAGAAAAAACCAAGCCGAGAACTGCCCCCCAAAGACTGGGCCTTGACCGGTGCTAAGGACAGAGAGCAAAACATCGTCCGCTCATTATGGCTCGGTGAGGGAGTGCTGGAAAAACACAACAACAAGCTAAAGTCAAAATATGAGCAGATAGAAAAAAATGAAGTCCTTTGCGAACAATACGAAGTTGACGATGCTGATATCGTAGTGGTTGCATACGGCGTCGCTGCAAGAATCGTCCGAGGCGCAGTCACCAGGGCCAGAGAAGAAGGAATCAAGGTCGGCTGGATACGGCCCATTACCCTGTGGCCGTTTCCGACAGAGCAAATCAGCAGGGCCGCCGACGAATTTCGTATTTTCCTGACCGTTGAAATGAGCACCGGCCAGATGGTCGAGGACGTAAAACTGGCGGTAGCCGGAAAAGTACCAGTAGTATTTTACGGCCGACCCGGCGGCGGAGTGCCTAATGTTGACGAAATCCTGGACAAGATCAAACAGTTAACATTGAGAACTAAGACTAAAGACTAAAATATGGAAACGTTCTGTAGAAAAGACCACATTTCATTTCGACTGAAGCGATACGAAGCATCGCGAAGCGGAAAAGTCTATTATAAAACAGATTTCTCGACTCGCCTTCGGCTCGCTCGAAATGACCTCTACAAAGTTTTCTACAAAACAGACTGAGATATGAAAACTGTATTTACGCGAACGCCTACACTTAAGGATTGTCCGACGCATTATTGTCCCGGATGTGGACACGGTATTGCCCATCGACTGATTGCCGAGACTATCGATGAGCTCGGCATACACGGCCGCACTATCGGCATAGCGCCGGTAGGATGTGCGGTGTTGGCGTATGATTATCTTGACGTCGATATGATAGAGGTCGCACACGGCAGAGCGCCGGCCGTGGCGACGGGTATGAAAAGGACCAATCCGGACAAAATAATCTTCTCCTATCAGGGCGACGGCGACCTGGCAAGCATAGGAGCTGGTGAGATTCTTCACGCCGGACATCGGGGCGAGCAGATAACCGTCATATTTATAAATAATGCCGTCTATGGAATGACCGGCGGCCAAATGGCCCCAACAACGATTATTGACCAGGTAACAGCGACAACACCAAAGGGCCGGACTATC
Organism: uncultured Pirellulales bacterium; assembly: GCA_964444135.1. Lineage (GTDB taxonomy): Bacteria > Planctomycetota > Phycisphaerae > Sedimentisphaerales > Anaerobacaceae > NIOZ-UU13. Next base: position 18,490 of record CAYUFX010000054.1, read on the forward strand.
GCCCAGGAGGGTTATCCACTTCAGGTCTGTGAACTATTGGCCGTGCTGCCGGGCACAATTTATATCGAGCGATGTGCTCTCAGCAGCCCGGCTCAGGTCCGCAAAGCCAAGAAAGCCATCAAGCACGCTTTTGAACTGCAAAAAAACAATGCTAAGGGCCTGTCGCTCGTTGAGCTGCTCAGCTCCTGCCCGACATACTGGCGAATGACTCCTGCCAAGGCGATGGAATGGATTGAAAAGGAAATGACAAAAGTTTTCCCTCTGGGACGCTTGAAGGATAGCGTTTAGAGCATAACAGACAGTTGGGAGGTAAACTCTGATGTCTGTCTCAAAATCGAAGTCAAATATAGTTATTGAGGCGCAACTGCAAAAGGCAAGAACATTGTTAGCTCTGTCTTTGAAAGAAGTGGCAGAAGAAATACATGTAAGCCCACAACACATAAATGATTGGGAGATTGGTGTGTCCCAGCCGAGCCTACAAGAACTCGAAGCGTTGGCAAATCTTTATGGGCGGGAAATAGACTACTTTTTGAGGGAAACTCCGAACCCACCAACCGGAGTAAAGTTTCGCGGAAAACCTGGGGAATCCTTACAGCATTTGTCTAAAGACACCAAAATCGTCTTGGCAAGATTTGATGAATTGTGTCGTGCCGCGGTTGAGTTTGAAGAACTTCTGGGTAAGAAACGAGAAGTTAAACTAAGTATGGTTTCTCCAAAAGTAGCAGCAAGAATTGGGGCTCTGCACTTAAGAGAACGATACAATCTGGGAGACAAGCCAATAATCGACCTTAGAGCTTTACTAGATAATGTCGGAGTTAGGATCTTCGAGGTGCCCATTCCAAATGACGAACTATCTGGGTTTTCCTTTTGGCACGAAAAATATGGGCCGTGCATTTTGGTTCATGCTAAAGACGTTAAAGGGAGGAGAAACTTCACTCTAGCCCATGAATTAGCCCATCTTCTTTATAGTCATGGTTCATCCGCTTGTTATATTCCATCAGACATTAGCGGGGTACATGAGAAAATCGAACGTAAAGCGAACCAGTTCGCTGTAGAACTGCTGTTACCCAAAACGGGTGTGGTGCACGATTTCAAAAAAAGAAATCTACCGAGAAAGCCCTCAGAGAAACAACTTCGTCAAATGTCTATTAAATGGGGAGTAAGTGTTCAGGCCTTAGGCTATAGATTGGAGGGACTGGGGTTGGTCAATGCTGGTCTTACAAATAAAATAATAGAGGGTAGGCCTGCTTATTTCAGAAAACCAAAAACCCCAACGTGGGAAAGGCGACTTGGCAAAAGCTTTGTAGGAACGTCTCTTGAAGCTTATCAAAACAATCTTATTTCTGTTGGTAAGCTGGCGCATGTCTTGCAAATTCCCATTAGGAAAGCCATGGAGATAGCCGAGAGCGCAGGGCGGTAGGCATGGCCTTTGAGAAATCATTATTTCAATACTTATTTGACTCTTCTTCGCTCATAAATATAGAGCGAAATAAAAAAATGACTATTCTTAGAAAAAGGCGAGGTGAAGTTCTGATACCAGAAAAGGTAGCAGCGGAAGTAAACCAACCTAATACTCCCCTTCATAGATTCATTTCAAAATTTTATCAAGTAGTAACGCAATTCCAAAACAACGAAGAGGAAGAGTATTTACGAGTAAGAAGCCAAGTTGGCATAGATGATGGCGAAGCAGCCGCTATTGCCATAGCGATAAAGCGTCGACTCCCTCTGGTCATAGATGATAAAAAGGGAAAGGAGAAAGCAAAAAACCATGACATTCAAACCTTCGCTTGGCAAGATTTCGTAAAAGGTATCATATAATAAAGAAGGAATAATCTTAGTGGATATTCCAACTGAGAACAAGTTGCTCAAATAGGAAATACAAAATGACGGCAGATGACTTTTATGAAGAGGTTATAATTGCCGGTTTCGGCGGACAGGGAATTATGCTGACCGGCAAACTGCTGGCCCAAACTGCAATGGAGGCCGGCAAAGAAGTTACTTATATGCCCTCCTACGGCGCCGAGGTTCGAGGCGGCACCGCTAATTGTATGGTCGTTATCGCAGAGGAAAAAATCGCCTGCCCTGTCGTCGGCAGGCCCGATTCGCTGATTGTAATGAACAAGGCCTCGCTGAACAAATTCGGCCCGCGCCTTAAAAACGGCGGATTGCTGATAATGAACAGCTCTCTGATTGACACTGAGCCACAACTGGACGATTCAATCGAGATAATTCCGGTGCCGGCTGATGAATTGGCTGTCGAATTAGGCAGTCAGAAAAGCGCTAATATGGTAGCCCTGGGCGCGTATTTGCAAAAGCGGTCCGCCGCGGGCGGACTTACCGCCGACGGTGCCGCTCAAGCCCTTCCCGATGTCCTTGCCGAGCGATACCATAAAACATTGCCGGTAAATACCAAAGCCCTGCGCCGCGGCGCCGAATTCGCTAAAGCCTATTGCCGGGCTTGAGCAGAAACAGCGACCAACAAAGTAAAAATCCCCCAATGCTCGGCGCCGCCAGAAAAATTTGATAACGAGGTTATCTACACCTTTTAGCTTAGAAGAAGTCAACTAACACACAAAAGAGCAAAATAAAGATTGCCCGGACATTAAACTTATTAAAAATATTCTCAAACAATAAGTACGATTAGTATTATGTTGAAACACTATGAATTCCGGAGAAATACCGTCAGAAACATTGAACGACCAGGTCAGCTATAATATGGCCTTTATATGGCTGGTCTGTCTTGTAGCGGCGATGGGGGGATTGTTGTTTGGTTATGACTGGGTGGTGATTGGCGGGGCCAAGCCGTTTTATGAGCCGTACTTTGGAATCACCGATGAAACACCGTTTTTGCGGGGCTGGGCGCAAAGCAGCGCTCTGGTTGGGTGTCTTATAGGTGCTGTTTTGTCCGGCATAATCAGCGATAGAACCGGTCGCAAGCGTTTGCTTATTCTATCGGGCCTGCTTTTTACCGTATCCGCTGTCGGAACCGCTTTTGCCGAGAATTTTCTCTTCTTTAATGTGTTTCGTATCATCGGAGGAATAGGAATCGGATTGGCCTCGAATCTTTCCCCAATGTATATCGCTGAAATCTCTCCGGCCCGTATGCGGGGAAGATTTGTTTCTATAAACCAGCTCACTATTGTGATAGGTATTCTCGCGGCGCAGATTATCAACATGCTTATAGCTCAGGAGGTGCCGGAAGGAGCAGGCACGGAATATATCCTTGACTCATGGAATGGACAATTTGGCTGGCGCTGGATGTTCGGGGCCGAAACAGTTCCGGCATTTCTGTTCTTTCTGCTGATGTTCTTTGTGCCTGAAAGCCCACGCTGGCTGGTCAAGTACGGCAGGGACAAGCAAGCCGCGAGGATTCTCAGCCGAGTCGCTGGAAGTCAATATGCTGATTTTGAAATCAGAGACATTAAAAACACCCTTGCAAGCGAAGATATTGCCAGGGTCAACTTGCGGGACTTAGCTGAGCCGAAGCTGCGCAGGATTGTTATGCTGGGTATTTTCTTAGCCTTCCTCCAGCAGTGGTGTGGTATCAACGTGATTTTTAATTATGCTCAGGAGGTCTTTGCGGCCGCAGGTTATGGCGTCAGCGATATTCTGTTCAACATCGTAATAACGGGCGTGGTGAACCTGATATTTACTTTTGTGGCTATCTATACAGTAGATAGAATTGGTCGCCGTATCCTAATGCTGATTGGCGCAGGCGGGCTGGCAGGCATCTATGCAATCTTAGGCGCCGGTTACTTTTTGAAAAGTACCGGAATTCACATGTTGATTCTGGTTGTTTCAGCTATCGGCTGTTATGCGATGTCCCTGGCGCCGATTACCTGGGTGGTCATCTCGGAGATATTCCCGAATCGAATACGTGGTGCGGCTATGTCCGTGGCCGTATTCAGTTTGTGGGTCGGCTGCACGGCCTTGACGTTGACATTTCCTTATCTGAAAGGGGGACTTGGTGCTCACGGGGCTTTTTGGCTGTATGGCGTCATCTGTGTCATCGGCTTCGTTGTTATCTTTATCAAACTTCCTGAAACCAAGGGTAAATCGCTGGAAGATATCGAACGTGAGCTGGTTGACTGAAAAATACGGGTAATAAGAGCCTATCCGAATAACCGTTCAAAAGCGGTAAATGACTTGTACAAATACCAACTATCAGCTACAATATCTAAAAACAGGCAAGAAAAAATAAATTGTGATTGGGAAGCTAAAAAATGGCCAGGCAATCAAATACCAAAAAAACCAGGGCGATTTGCAGTTTCTGCGGTCGTTCGGCAAGTCAGGCTGACACGCTCATAGAGGGTCCCAACAAAGTCTTTATTTGCCCGGAATGTGTCGAGCTGTGCCACAACATCATCCGGCAAAACCGCAAACGAACCGGCACAGGCACCGTTAGTCTCGAAGAAATGCCCAAACCCAGGGAAATAAAGGAATATCTGGACCAGTATGTAATCGGCCAGGAGCACGCCAAAAAATATCTTTCTGTTGCGGTCCATAACCACTACAAGCGCCTGATGCATACCGACAGCGACGACAGCGATGTCGAGATAGACAAATCCAATGTTCTTTTAATCGGCCCGACCGGCTCCGGCAAAACGCTCCTTGCCCGCACACTTGCCCATAAACTGGAGGTGCCGTTCGCAATATGCGATGCGACCACCGTTACCGAGGCCGGATACGTCGGCGAAGATGTTGAAAACTTCCTGCTGCGATTGCTCCAGTCCGCCGACTACGACATAGAAGCAGCGCAGCGAGGCGTCGTCTATATCGATGAAATAGACAAGGTCGGCAAAACATCTCAGAATATCTCAATCACCCGTGACGTCTCCGGAGAAGGCGTCCAGCAGGCACTGTTAAAGATGCTCGAAGGAACCACCGCCAACATCCCCCCCCAGGGCGGAAGAAAGCATCCCGAGCAATCCTATATACAAATCGATACCACGCAGATACTTTTTATATGCGGCGGAACTTTCGTCGGCCTGGAAAATATTATAAAGAAACGGCTCGGCAAAAAAATGATCGGATTCGATTCCGAACTGGCCGGCAAAACCGACGAAAAAACCGAGTACAGCGACATTGTAAAACAGGTCATACCGGAAGATATTATCGAGTATGGAATGATTCCCGAAATGGTGGGCCGGCTTCCTGTAATCACCACTCTGACAGCGCTCGATGAAGAAGCGCTTATAGACATACTCACCGAGCCGAGGAACGCGCTCTGCAAGCAGTATCAAAGATTTTTCGAGATGGAAAATGCCGAGCTTGAGTTTACAGACGACGCCCTGCACGCATTAGCCCAGAAAGCCCTCAAACGTGACACCGGCGCCAGAGCATTGCGGGCAATTGCCGAAGAGCTAATGGTTGATTTGATGTATCAACTGCCCGAAGAGCCAAAACCGGTAAAATATGTAATTACCCGCGATATAGTCGAAGGCAAAGCCGAACTGTTCACAGCAAAACAAAAGGCAAAAAAAGAATCCGCATAAAAATGCTCAGGTGATTAAATTTGAGGTTAAATATGCTATCCAATCCTAAAGCGATCGAATCACTTGTACAAAAAATTGTTGAAGCTGTACACCCCCTAAAGATAATTCTTTTTGGTTCATATGCCCGAGACAAAGCAAATCCGGAAAGCGACATTGATGTCCTGGTTGTGATGCCCGAAGGTGTTCATTGCCGTCGGACTGCACAATTGTTATATCGGCAAATTAGAGGATTGGGGGTTCCTTTTGATATTTTAGTGGCAACGCCAAGTGCTTTGGAAAAACATAAAGATAATATCGGCTTAATTTATCGAACTGTGCTAAAGGAAGGAAGAGAAATATATGCCGCATGAGGGTCATTTTCTGGGGAGCCCGGCTGATTGGTTACGTTATGCTCGCAGCGACTTGGAGCTTGCTCGCGTCACCCGGCCAGATGATGTTTTGTTTGAAGGACTCTGTTTTCATGCTCAACAGGCGGTAGAAAAGGCTCTGAAAGCAATATTGATTGCTAAGGACGTTCCTCCTCCAAAAACTCATAACATCAGGACACTCCTGGACCTTTTGCCGCAAGAGGTCATTGCACCACAAGAAATAGAAGATGCAGCGAGTCTTACCGACTATGCCGTTACAAGCCGTTACCCTGGTGACTTTGAGTCTGTCGATGAAGAAGAATACAAAGAGACGATACGATTGGCAGAAACCGTTGTTCTCTGGGCGGAAAGAATTGTCCAATAGCGAAACAATGACGTCACTTAAGTGTAAAAAAATTGGATTATCCTTGTGAATAAGACCCGGGCACATAGAAACCGAACAATAACACTCAGCCGGGCGGAAACAGAGCGTTACGGCAAAGAGCTGATTCGTATTTCCAAACCAGCGGCTGTAAATACCATCGAGAACAAAATAGTAAACCAGGATACCTTTGAAGTACTTGGTTTGGTGCCGGCTAACTTTGTTGACCTGCTGCTCCTGGACCCGCCATACAACCTTACCAAAACCTTCAACTCAACTACCTTTAAAAAAAAGAGCACAACCAAATACGCCGAATGGTTTGAAAACCTGCTGGTTAAGTTACTGCCCACGCTTAAGAACAGCGCCTCAGTCTATGTTTGCTCTGAGTGGTATTCATCGACGGCGGCCCATCTTGTTCTGGATAAGTTTCTCAAAGTTAGAAACCGAATCACCTGGGAAAGGGAAAAAGGCAGAGGCGCAAAAAGAAACTGGAAAAACGCTTCGGAAGACATCTGGTTCGCCACTGTTTCTGACGATTATGTATTCAATGTTGAAAATGTAAAGCTAAAACGCAGAGTCCTGGCGCCATATACCGACACAAAAGGCGAACCAAAAGACTGGCTCAACACATCCGGCGGCCAATTCCGCCTGACACATCCATCAAATTTATGGAACGATATTACAGTGCCCTTCTGGTCAATGCCGGAGAACACAGACCACCCCACACAGAAACCGGAAAAACTTTTAGCAAAATTGATTTTAGCAAACACAAACGAAAACGGCTTTGTCTTCGACCCCTTTATGGGCGTCGGCAGCAGTCTTGTAGCGGCTAAAAAGTTGAATCGTAAATTCCTTGGGATCGAGATTGAAAAAGAATATTGTCTGCTTGCGGTGAAACGTCTGCACTTAGCTAAGATTGATACAACAATTCAGGGCTATATTGACGGCGTATTCTGGGAAAGAAACACACTCAACACGCAAAAAAGTTTACCAAACAGAATCCCGACCGCAACAGAGCCGCCCCCGCTTTTGCTTTCTCAAGAAAGCGCGGGGGTAAGGAAGCGGTAACTGCTTATTCACTTACCCAGCGGGTTACCGTTGAGCACACTTATTTTTTGGGAGGGACCTTACAAACTTACTCCACCACTTCCACCGTCGATAAGCCTTCCTCAAATAAATTATAGAGTAATATCGCATCACCGTTGTGCAGACGAATACATCCCTGTGAATCTGCGGTGCCGATTTGTTCCGGGTCCTTTGTGCCGTGGATGGCAAAGCCGGTCCTGTCTTTAGCTGCTCCTTTGAGCCCTTCCAGTCCTATCCATCTCGAGCCTAAAGGATAATCCGGGTCCTCAGGGTGATATGTCTTGCCGTCAAGGGGATTCTTCCAGACCGGTTTTTCCAGCTTCCCGCCGGTTTTGACGCGCCAAAGTCCTGTCGGCGTCTCGCTGCCCGGCTTACCCAGACCGACACGGAAGCTCCGAACGAAGGTGTCCTGAAGATATAAATCCATCGTAAAAGTCGAACGATATACCTTTGCGTGGAATGGGCCGCTAATAACTTTTATCTGATCCCCCGCTTGCAGAGCTTCGGGGCGGCTGATTTTGTTAATCTCAAGAAGAATCTCCCACGGGACATTGAATCGCTTGGCGATTGTTGAAAGTAAATCACCTGATTTGACAAGATAACTGCCGCAAAGCTTGTCATCGGAGAAAATCTCTCTGCTGAACAGCCATTTATCGGCAAGCTGGGACATCTGGTCCTTCACAAAGGTCCGCTGCTGGACGCTCATAGGTATTCGTAACGCTTCTTTTAGCTTGCTGCGGGCGTCTATAACCCTGCTGGGTTTTTCACTTAGCAGCGCCGTAGCTTCGGCAATTAGCTCTGCCGCCTCCGGATTAGGTTCAACATCCGGTACCGGTATAATCTCAGGCAAATTCGGTTTCGATACAACCTCCGGCAAAACCGGCTCCGATGCAGACTCAGTTAGGGACTCCGGCAATGGTTCCGGCGTAAGCTCCGGCTCTTGCGCCGGCTTACTAACTATCTGGGGCTCTGTTTCGCTCAATGCCGGCACATCGGCCTCGGCTTTGTTTGTCATACCGGTAGTATCGTACTGATTTTTGTCTTTGCCGAAAGGACCATATTTATAAGCAATCCCAACAGCGACAACAAGTAAAATCGGAATTATATATATCCAGTTTATGTTTCTTCGTCTGCCTCGCGGGCGGGGATAACGACGGGCCATCTCAATCTCCTTTCCCGTTATCGGGTTCCCGCCTTGCGGGATTCCCTACAATATATTATTTCCTCATCCGTTACTAAAAAATCCACCGGCTCATCATGCTCTGTCACCGGTATCGTCTCAATAATTTGCTCTGCAAAACCAAAGCCGCATCTGGAAGCATTAAGCTCGGCGTTTGCGAAAAACCTGTCGTAATAAGAACCGCCACGCCCAAGCCGATTGCCCTTCCTATCGAACCCTAACGCCGGCGTAACCACCAAATCAATCTCTTCAAACGGCATCGGCAATCCCGCTATCGGACTTCGCAGGCCGGAAGCACTCGTTGAAAAACCTGTTTGCAGTGAATGTATCTTCACCGGCATCATATGCCTTTGCTGCCAGGAAATCTTCGGCACCGCTACCACCTTGCCGAGCTGCCAGGCGTGCAGTATTGCCTCGGATGTATCAGCCTCGTGCGGAAGGGACAAATACATCATAATCGTCGATGCACTTTGAAATTGTGATATCGAAAGCAAATTCCGGCAGGCTTTCCGGCTTTTTACACTCCTCTGCTCCGATGGTATAGCAAGCAGGCAGTTCTGTAACTTCCGGCGCAACTGTGCCTTGTCCATTTACATATCCTTCTCTACGCCACTGTCTTTGACAGTTTTGCTCTTTTGTATCAAGCTTTGTAACTTTTGTAAATAGTGCTTGATATTTTTTTCGCAACCGCTCTCTTTCGGCATGTAATATTTTTTCTTCATCGACGCCGGAAGATACTCCTGGGGCACGAAACCACCCTTAAAATTATGCGGATACTTGTAATCAGCTCCAAAACCCAGTTTTTTCGCAGCCGCATAGTGGCTGTCTTTTAAATGTTTCGGCACTTTTTTAGTCGGCTGCTCTTTTACATCCGACATCGCCGACCAGATAGCACAAGCCGCAGCGTTCGATTTCGGTGCACAGGCAACATACAACGCCGCCTGCGCCAGCGCCAACTGGGCTTCCGGTAAACCAACAAACTCAGATATCTGAACCGCCGCAGCGGCTAAAACCGTCGCCATCGGGTCGGCGTTTCCCACGTCTTCAGCCGCACAAATCGCAATCCGCCGGGCAATAAAACGCGTGTCCTCACCACCCGCTAACATCCGGGCAAGCCAGTAAACCGTGGCATCAGGGTCGGAACCCCGCATGCTTTTCTGCAAGGCGCTTGCCAGGTCATAGTGCGTATCGCCCGTGCCGTCGTAGTCAATCGTCTTCTGTTGTATCGACTCCTTTGCAACCTCCAGATTAAATTTTATTTTCGAATCGGGCTTTCTGGCTCCCTGCGATAACACACCAACCTCAAGGGCCGTCAGGGCCTTTCTGGCATCCCCGTCGCACATTACCGCTAAAAATTTCAGTGCCTTCCTATCTGCCTCGATATCAAACTTACCAAGCCCCCGTTCAGTATCGTCAATTGCCATTTTCAGCAATTTCAAAACATCTTCCTCACTCAGCGGCTCAAAATGAAATATCGTACTGCGGGAAATCAACGGCGAATTGACCGAAAAAAACGGGTTTTCAGTAGTGGCACCTATGAGAATCAAAATCCCGGCCTCGACATCATCCAGCAGGACATCCTGCTGTGCACGGTTGAAACGGTGAATTTCATCGATAAAAAGCACCGTCCTCGTCCCGTCCACTGCGAGTCTGTCGCGGGCACGTCCGATAATCTGCCGAATATCCCTGACGCTGGCCGCGGGGGCGCTAAGATAGTGAAATTCAGCCTTCGTGTAATTCGCAATCACCGCCGCCAAAGACGTCTTGCCAACCCCGGGCGGACCGTAAAATATCAGACTACTGAGCCTGTCTGCCTCGAGCATCCTTGTCAGCAGCTTATCGGACCCAAGAAAATGCCTTTGTCCGATAAATTCAGCAAGCTTTCTCGGCCTCATCCGAGCCGCCAGAGGCGTCGCAGAGCCTATATTCGCCTCTTCAGAACTGCTGAACAGAGTCTTGTTTTCCGTGCCTGCATCCATCGTGGATATTATATGAAAGATAAGTAAAACTGTCGAAACTTATCTGAGGACACGTTTTGTAAGGGTTTCCGTTTTATAAAAAAGGTCGCGAAGTGTGGGGCCTCAATAAATCGCAGAATGGAACCCTTCCGGTGGGCTCTATGCCAGTTTTCCGGTCTTGCCTGGCCGAGATGTGGCAGATAGGTCTTCTAATAATCGCAGGCGTCATCTCTTCCCAGCCACTTCATCCAAGTGCCGACTTTGGCGATTACATAAATGCACACGATTAGCAGCCCATAAGTCTTCAGGAAAATCAGCAATTGATCAAGCCCTTCAAACAGACCGATTAAAAGAGGTATGAGAATCGCACCCCAGACTGCGGCACCACGGCACCAATTAAATCGGGGCGACTCCAACGATAGCCATTGCCGGGTGATTTGCAAGGCGAGCCAGCCGCAAAAGATACCTGCTGCCGCCCCGACGCACACATCCGATGGGTAGTGTGCCAACACAGTTACTCTTAGAAAACCGACGCCGGCGGCGAGGGTAAAAAATACCGGTATCAAGTACCAGCCCACAAAGGGTACCAGAGCTGTAGCCACCGCAAACACGCTGGCTGTGTCGCCGGAAGGAAATGACCAGCTGTGCAGCAGACCGTTTATCTCTTGTCTGTCCAACTGTGCCTTAATAACATCCCGGGGCCGCGGCCTGCGCACCACGATTTTCAGGGAGTTCACTGTGGGGGCGACAAGCAGCAGAGCCAGCAGTCCAATTAAGGTCGGTCGCAGTCGACCTGTGACGTAAAACCAGAGCAGTAGTAACCAAATCGGCACCAATGTTTTGCCTAATTGTCTCAATGCGTCAAGCCATTTACTCGAATGCCAACCGCTGGGCTGTTGACAGAGCCTCAAAAAAACACGTTCATCAAGGAGAAAATAGCTGAGCA
>CAYUFX010000055.1:0-29764 GCA_964444135.1 uncultured Pirellulales bacterium
AAGGTTCCATTGTTCCATTGAAATGCTCTGATGAATATTTGACAGATCGAAAGGGGAAGCCAAACGATACAGGTTCGACGTGCAGATACAAGACTTCTATCAGAAGCAGAAGAATGACTACCAATGTTGTCTTTTGTGCAATTCTCATTAGAGCTAACTACTGATTATATATAGTTTCCATATAAGAACTCATTTCTGTTTCACTGTCCAAAATAACATGCGTTCTTCCTAAATATATAAGTCCGTTCTTAAAACAGCCATCCAAAACATGAACCATGAATCCAAGATGTTCCCGCTCATTAATGAGAATTTTACATTATTGAAGCCAGATTTTCAAGAACAAAATGACGGTTTTTTACTGTCATCCCGACCGAAGCCCCCGTTCCTGCTTTCGTACCTGTGCCTGCGTTACCCCTGTTCTTGCTTTCGCAAGAAAGCACAGGGGTGCAGGCAAGAAAGCACGGGGGGCGAAGTGGAGGGATCTGCCCTCGCAATTACATCCAGAATCGAGTATCCAGTATCGAGTACTTTCAATCAAAAACGCTGATACCTCAGAACAAAAATCAAATTTTTTAAAAAATTTTTAACTTACTTTCCCAAATCAAGTTACGAGAATTAAGAATCGATATTCGATGACTTTTTTCACATCAAAAGTGCAGGTAGCTCTAATTATAGAGGGAGTGTTTTTTAATTCCCTGAGTTTTCCCCCGGTGTGTGCTTTCTTGCTTTTCTGCCGGGGGCTACTTTTTTCGCCTCCGGCAAAAAAATGCCAAACTCTAAACTTATCCTGAGCGCAGCCTGCCCTGAGCTTGTCGAATAGGTCGATGGATTAGAATTTCGGATTTCAAACTACAGATAACTCCTTATGCAACAAAAACTTATAATCAATCTTCTGTATTCTTTCGTCTGTCTTCTGTCGTCTGCCAATTGTCCTCGGCGCCTCTACATCTGTCGAGAATCCTCTACAAATCAGCCCTTTTTATGCAAAACAAACCCAATTTCCGAAAAAGTCAAATGAACGTAAATATCTTTCCAATAATGGCTTATGAAAATATATCCGATTGGACACTTAGTGAAAACAAACCCAATTCAAACCCAATTGCCTAAAGGGTAAAATTGATGCAGAGTGTGTATTTACAAAGGATTACGAAGAAAAATGCGTCTAAGGCTTATGAAAAAACAAACCCAAAACAAACCCAATTTCCGAAAAGCCTAAATGAGCTTAAGCTTCTATTCACAAAAGGATTATGAAAATATAAGCGATTGGACACTTGGTGAAAACAAACCCAATCAAACCCAATTTCACCTACCCCCAAACGGGTAAAACAGAAGTCCGATGCCGGTTGTCAGAGGTCATATATCTGTCTTCTGCCTTCTGTTTTCTGTTTTCTGTCCATGGGCACCTGCTCATTAACCGAACGAGGCTAATATATGGTACTGAGTGAAAAATCAATATTCGCAATTATAATCGGGCTGCTGTTTCACATTCAGGTTTTCGCTGCGGATTGGCCACAGTGGCGAGGCCCCAATCGGGACGGCGTATGGCGGGAAAAAGGTATTGTGCAAAAATTCAAAGACCGGCAACCGCATCTGGGAAAGTCTCGATGCTGGTCACATTCGGCCTTTGCGTACAAGCACATCTATATCAGAAATGACGGGAGCTTGTCTGTGTGGACCTTTCCGTCAAAAAATAAATTTCACCGACCAAAGTTGGGCGGCAAAAAAGTATTGCAACATATCGGGAATCTAATATATATTATACGGAGCTCAGGGCCCGTAGCTCAGCGGTTAGAGCAGTGGACTCATAATCCATTGGTCGTAGGTTCGAATCCTACCGGGCCCAGTTTTTTGACCTTTCAAAGAACATTAGAGGACAGTCCAATAAGAATGATGATGAAATTGACCTTGCCCCAAATCGGACGGTTAATTTTTGTCGTTTTTGCTGCTTTCCGCAACAGGAACTATTTAGGAATCGTCATATTACATTATCGAGATAACGCTGATAGGGCCAAAAAATACCTTATGCAAAGCAGTGTGTTCAACGCATCACATTGTTATTCCAGAAATCGAAATTCCTATTAACCACGCAGCTTTGGATAGCAAGATGGCACACGGACTTTCCTACAACGAAAAACATCGCTGTCACCGCTTTAGTTAATGAAAAGACTTTTCGAAGAAAAATCAGGATCTGACGTAAGATTTACACCCAGCTTTCTAAGCCCGGCCTCATCCCCGGTTGTGGGAATATGAGTAATATGAACTTCGCACCCCTGGAGCTCCCTCAAATGCTCGACAGCCATTTGGGCCGCTGGATTCGATATGGCACTGATGCTCAGGGTGATTAATATTTCTTCAAGGTCGAGACTAATCATTTTTCCGTTCAGGACTTCCTTTTTCAGGAATCGAATGGAATCCGTAATATTCTGGGGTAAAAGATGCAATTTTTTCGGCAAACCGGCAAGGTGCTTCGTGGCGTTGATAACAAGGCTCGACGCCGCGTGCATAAACGGAGAATTCTCGCCCGTAACAATGGTTCCGTCCCGGAGCTCGATGGCGGCCCCGCAAAAAATGCCCTCATTGCCCTTGCCGCTTTCCTGTGCTTTTAGGGCAGCTTGTCGTGCCGGTAATACTACGGCTCTGTCTTCGGCCCTGGCACCGGTATTTTTCATGATAAGTTCCGACCTCTCAAGTATCTCTCTTTCCACGAATCCCATTGCGTATTCGCAGGCACACCTGAAATACCGCCTTATGATCTCCTGGTGTGCGGCTTCCTGGACCGCCTCGTCATCCACGATTCCGAAACCAGCACGGTTGACCCCCATATCAGTTGGAGATTTGTAAAAGGATTCCCTGCCTGTGATTTTTTCTATGATTCTTTTCAGCAGCGGAAAAGCTTCGATATCGCGATTGTAGTTGACCGTTTTTTCGCTGTATGCTTCCAAATGGTGATAGTCGATGCAGTTTACATCCTTGAGATCGACCGTCGCTGCCTCGTAGGCAACGTTTACCTTATGTTTCAATGGCAAATTCCAGATGGGAAATGTTTCGAACTTGGCGTACCCGGCCGCGTTCCCGTTTTTGTATTCATGGTACAAATGACAAAGGCAGGTGGCGAGTTTGCCGCTTCCCGGTCCGGGTCCGGTCACAACTACGATTGGATGTTTGGTTTTTATTGGTTCGTTTTCACCGTAACCTTCATCACTTACAATAGTGTCAACATCCGTAGGATAACCCCTGGTAAGTTTGTGCGTATAAACGCTTATTCCCCTCCGTTCAAGCTTGTTCTTGAACGCCTTGGCTGAGGGCTGGTTTGCATACCGTGTAATGACCACAGCCGTAACGTCGATGCCCCATTCCTTGAAGTCATCGATTGTTTTCAGCGCATCTGAATCATAAGTAATACCGAAGTCGGCCCGCACTTTCTTTCTCTCAATGTCCCCGGCGTAAATACATAGAATGACATCTATCTTGTCCCGTATTTTCTGCAACAAGCGCATTTTAATGTTCGGGTCAAAGCCGGGAAGCACCCGTGCCGCATGATAATCAAACAGAAGTTTCCCACCGAATTCCAGATACAGCTTGTTGTTGAACTGATTTACACGCTCAAGGATAGCTGCCGTCTGCTCCTGTAAATACTTCTCATTGTCAAAACCTGTTTTTGCTGCCATGTGATTAACGTCCTTTTTCGTTACGATTACAATTTTGTGCTGCCGGTAGTGATTATAATCCATCCACCAGTTATCGACAACACATCTTAACTCATCGAGCCTGCACTTGGATGGTTTTTTCACGCTTTAATGGAGGGGAAATTCTTTTCGTCGTCCAGCCGGCCTGCAGCGTCCTGTTTAAGCCCTGACCTTTACGTCATTACACGTCAACCGTCGAATAGCTGGACTTATGGAGCAAGAGCAACTTGAAATCTCATATAAAGACGAACGTTTTTGACAACCCGGCACCGAACGACGACTCCTTCTTGGCGCACCTCAATCGCGCTGAGGAGCATTCTGCTCGCGAAACGACTTGGAATGTCCTCATACAGGTTTTCCGCTCGGATCAATTGTGTTGCCAACTTTCTCCTTTTTTAGAAGGCACTTTCAAACTTTAAAACTCAGAAGCTTATAGAGTTGTTTTTACGGTCTCACTGCCGTGCCGTCGCTTCTGCGCACGGGGCTCCAATAACCCGGATGGTCGGGCAGCGGATATTTTGCGGCCAGCTCCTCGTCGATGTCAACACCAAAGCCCGGAGCCTCGTTTATATACATGTAGCCGTTCTTCAAAGTGGGACAGCCGGGAAAGACATCCCTTGTCCTATCGCTGAAGCGGCTGCTTTCTTGAATCCCAAAGTTTGGAATTGCCAGGTCGAGGTGTGCATTGGCGGCGTGACCGACCGGAGAAACATCACCGGGTCCGTGCCATGCTGAGCGTACATTGAACCATTCACATAAGGCTGCGAGCTTTCTGGCAACGCTAAGGCCGCCGATTTGCGAAATATGCACGCGTATAAAATCGATAAGTCTTTCTGATACCAGTCCCACCCACTCATGAGGATTGTTGAACAGCTCGCCCATAGCGATTGGAGTGCTGGTCTGCTGCCTGAGCAGTCTGAAATATCCGTTGTCTTCAGGAGCGAACGGGTCCTCGATAAAGAAGGGATGATATTTTTCCAGCTCTTTTACCAGGTTGATAGCCTGTATCGGCGGGATTCGTTCGTGGATGTCGTGCAGCAATTCAATTTCATCACCAAATGTCTTCCTTATATGCTCGAACATCTTGATAGTCGCTCGTACATAAGGTCCCGGCTCCATTAGGGAATCTGATTGTAAGCCGAATCCCTCTTCCTTGAAATGCGCACTCTTTGAGAGGTGCGGCGAGCCATAGCTTCCGAGCTGTATCCGTATATGCCTGAAGCCTTCTTCCATAGCCCTTCGAACACTTTTTTCGAGTCGTGCAAGGTCCCGGCCGCTACAATGGGTATAACAGTCAGCCGCAAACCGGCATTTGCCTCCAAGCAGTTGATAAACGGGCATATTCGCCCGTTTTCCCTTTATGTCCCACAGGGCCTGGTCCAGGCCGCTCAGGGCATTGTTAAGAACCGGTCCGTTGCGCCAATAGGAGCTCGTATAGGCGTTCTGCCACATGTCCTCTATGTTGTCGGCGTCCCTGCCCTTTGCAAACGGACGGAGATACTCGTCCACAGCCGTTGCCACCGGCAAAGGCCGCTGATTGAAAGTGGCACATCCCAAACCGTACAAATCCGGCTCACTCGTTTCGACCTTGACTACGCAAAGGCGTATCCTTTGTGGGGCGGTGAGAATGCTCTTGACGTTGGTGATTTTCAAACGAGGCAGTCCTTTGGTTGCTTTTGCATACGTATTCGCGATTGTCTCATCGGTTTTTGAGGCAATTCCAAAGATGCCCGTCGCTACTCCCAGTCCCACCCCCTTGATAAGATTACGTCGATTCATATTTACCTCCTTTTCACATTATCGGTATGTCCAGCGCCTGTGCAATGCCTTTGATATAACCAATCGCGAAGACCTTCCCCTGCATTGCATATCCGGGGCTTTGGTTGCTCTCACCTCCCAAAGTGGGTGCGTGGTCCGGACGGATCGGCCCATCGAAACCGACTTCGTGATAGAGCTTTAGTATTTTGGCCATGTCGGTTGGCCCGTTATCGTGAAACGTCTCGCGGAAACGCTCGCCCGTGCCCTTGACATCACGGAAGTGGACGAAAAAGATTTTGCCTTGTCCACCAAACTCCCTTATCAGCGATTTGATGTCCTCGCCCATCAGCACGAAATTGGCCTGGCAGAAAGCAATGCCATTGACCGGGCTCGGCACGATTTGAAGGACCCTACGGAAAGCCTCGGCACTGGTCAGAATGCGTCCAATTCCGCGAAGAGGCGAGATGGGAGGGTCGTCCGGATGCAGAGCCATTTTCACGCCCGCTTTTTCAGCAACGGGGATGACTTGTTTCAGGAAGTAGGTGAGATTGTCCCAGATTTTTTCCTCGCTGATTTTACCCCACCTGGTGAGTCCCCGCTCTTCTGCGATTTGATTATCGAACTCGCTGGTCAGTGCACCGCCGCGTTCGGGAACATCGACCCTGGTACGATACCACCCGATGCCTGCCATGAAGTTGTAACAGCACATCGGTATCCCAACTTTACCCAGTGCCTCTATCACAGCGCAGTAGTTAGCGATTTCCTCATCGCGGCCGGGCAGGCCTAACTTTATCTTTTCTGCCGCAACCGGGTGGCTCTCAACGCCGGCTATCGTGAGTCCCGACGCCTCGTAAGTCGCTTTTAACTCCGTCAGCGTATCAAGGTATCGATCCCGTTTTATTCTGGTTAACACTCGATTCGCAGGTACGATTGCGTGATTGACGCCAATCTGACGTGCCAGTATCCATCTTTCTTTATTTCGCATATCGAGCATCAGGGCCAGCTTCATTCCCTTGCGTCCTTTTCGGGTAGCCGCAAGAGAACGGCTGCCCCGCGTCTTCTTGTCCGATGGAAGCTGCTCTTCGGCTGTCTGTGCGGTAGAAGACAAGACGGCCGGTCCACCCAGAATCCCTGCCAAAATAGCCTTGCCAAAGGCACGTCGGCTGGGTTTCGATGGTATTAGTTTAGACTCTCTGCCTGCACCTGTGTTTGCCTCGACACAGGTGGCGCAGGCACAGGTGGTCATCTTATTTGTGGCCATAACTTTACTCCTTTTCTAAATGTTGCGTTCGGCTGGGGCGGCCCACTGGTTTTCGGTGCCACCAGGTCGCCAGGACCGACCCGGAGACATTCATCCAGGGTCCGAAGATGGCGGGTGCTAAGGCTGCAGGCGCACTCTTAAGCACATTCATGGCAAGACCCGATGCCATCCCACCATTCTGCATGCCGACCTCAAATGCTACTGTTCGGCACGAGCTTTCATCCAAACGAGCGGCCCGGGCAAACCAGTAGCCTAATATATAGCCGACGAAATTGTGAATAATCGAGGCTCCTATCAAGTAGAGTCCGACCGTCATCAGGTCATCCCTGGAGCGGGCCGTGATAATGGCTATGATGTAACAAATCCCTGCCATGGATACAATGGGAAGTGCTTTGTCCATCCAGTTCTCAGGGCCCTTCAAACAAACACTAATCACAAGCTTAGCTAAAGCAACCACGCCTATCAGCATTAATCCGACGATAAAACCATCTTTCTGCAGCGAGGCTTCGCCGTAAGAAAAAACAGCCGAAGGCGCCCATAAAATCATGCTGGCAGCCAACAGAACACTTGCAGCTCCAATGAGTGCCAATACGCCCCCACGTTGTAAAATCTTGTGCCGACTATATAGAATGCGATTGGCTATCAAGCCTGCGACAATCGGAACGATGATCATGTTGATGATTCCAAACATCATACTCAAGAAATTAATCTCAATGAACTGGCCGGCCAGTTTGTCCATCAAGAAGGGCGTCATGACCGGCGAGACCAATGTCGAGCAGGAAGTCATCGTAACCGACAGGGCCACATTGCCCCCGGCCAGATATGTCATCAAATTGGAGGCGACCCCACCGGGACAGGAACCTATCAGAACCACCCCTGCGGCTATCTCCGCTTTAAATCCAAATATCTTGGCCAGAGCAAGGCCGGTTAAGGGCATAACCGAGAACTGCAGGACAAATCCAACCAAGACCGGCCAGGGCATCTTGAATACCCGGCCGAAATCCGCCACACTCAGGGTTGTCCCCATCCCGAACATAATAATCTGTATCAAAGGGACAATAAGTATCTTTAAATCGACCCCAAACCAGGAGCCAAAGGCTATTGGATACACCATCGACGCTGCCACAAAGGCAAAGACCCAGGCGGTGAAGGTAAAGCTTTTGAGAAAGGGATGGCTCATAAAATACAGAGCCAACGAAGCGAACATAACGATAAGCGCCGGACCCAGCCCGGTCCGACTACCGGTGGCCAACATGATGACGACCGCCGCCAGACAAATAACAAATACGAATTTAAAGTATCTCAAGAATGAACTTTCAGTTCTCATGTTTCTTCCTTCCTTGAATCGACTATCCTTGAATCGACTATGAGCGTCGCTTCAGCGGCAGGGGCGGGGTAAGCCAAAGGCCCTTAGCTCCACAGTCGGTCGTTAGAACGGTCTCTATTCCAATCTTCGGTGGGGGCGAAAAGCTCCTGACCCCGCTCGAGATGCTCTTTCACAACGTCAAGGTTCATCTCTATACCCAGGCCGGGCCCTTCCGGGACAGTGGCGAAACCTTCCACGTTGAGCGGTTTCTCGATGCCTGTTACCATATCCTCCCACCAGTCGATATCGACCGAGTGGTGCTCCAGGGCAACAAAGTTCTCCGTGGCCGCTGCGCAGTGCACGTTGGCCATAAAGGATACCGGCGTGCCCGCGAAGTGCATTGCCATGGCGACGCCGTGCTGCTCGGCGTAGTCGCCTATCTTCTTGGTTTCCAGGATGCCGCCGGCGGTGGCCAGGTCGGGATGCACCATATCGACAGCATGCTCATCTATCAGCGGCTTAAAACCGTCGAGCAAGTAGATGTCCTCGCCCGTCAGCAGCGGCACGTCAATTGCATTCTTGATCTCTTTGAGCATATCGGTATATTCCCACGGGACCATATCCTCCAGCCAGGCTAATTGGTAGGGCTGCAGGGCCTTGCCTAATTTGATGCAGCTATTAACACTGATATGACCGAAGTGGTCTGAGGCGATCGGGACCTCCCAGCCAACCGCTTCGCGGGCCTCGGCAAAACGTTCAGCCATAAGAGCAGCTCCTTTATCCGACAATTGAATACTCGTAAAAGGATGTTTGCCTCTCCAGTTCGTGTCTCTGGTCGGGTATGTCAGAGCTCCGGGGACCCTAAAAAGCATCCGGATACCGCAATCCATTTTCAGAAAAGTGAATCCCTTGTCGAGTCTTTTCTTGAGGCTGCTGACGCTGCCATCGGGCGTATCGGCGTACAGACGGACCCTGTCACGGTATTGGCCGCCGAGCATCTGATAGACGGGGACACCATACGCCTTGCCTGCCAGGTCCCACAAGGCCATCTCCACGCCTGAGACACCGCCTCCCTGGCGACCGTGATGTCCAAACTGTTTGATACGTTTGAATATCCGCTCTACGTTGCAGGGATTCTGACGCAGAAGCCTGCTCTTAAGTATCAGGGCATATCGCTCACTGGCGCCGTCACGGACCTCTCCGTAACCGGAAATATCCTGATTGGTGTCAATACGAATCAGAGGGCAGCGAAAAGGTGCTCTGGTGACCACCGCTATGCGCAGGTCTGTAATTCTCAATTGCGAGGGGCTGGAGCTGCGTTTTACATTCTGCGTCGCATAGGCTACCTGCTCTTCGATAGGAGCACCAACCATGCTCGAAAGACTCAGACCCGCAAAGCCTGCACCGGCACCTTTAAGCAGAGAACGCCTCGAGCACCCCCGCGACTTCCTATCGAAAGACAGGAGCGGGGGCTGCAACTCTTTTGTCAGACTCTTCATAGTCTCTCTCCTTGTCGTGAATTATTTACAGTCTCACAAGACATAAGTAAATAACTATCTTTCATTTACCAGTTCCTTGTTTTTGGATTCAGGATTCCTTCAATTACATCCCTTGGCACAGGCAGCTCGTCAATGTTGCTTTTGAGCCAGGTGCGAAAGTCATTTTGAATCTCCGGCGTCCATCTGCTGTCGATTTGTCCGGGTGTGTACTTGCCTTCCTTCAGGCGCTGGTGCCCGAACATATCCCGAAGCATCATAGCCTCAGATTGCGTGACGACTTTTTCAGCCAGATGGGCGGGGATAAAGACGATACCTTCACGCTTGGCCAATACAACATCTCCGGGGCATGCTATTGCTCTGCCGATGCGGATTGGGACATTGATAGCGGTCATCATCACTTCGCGAAGGTAGCTTGGATCGGCACCCTTGTACCATGCGTTGAATCCTTTGATTGCTTCAAGGCCTTCCAGGTCACGGACACCGCCATCAAATATAACGCCGTTGCCGGAGTTGGCATAGATGGCGTTACCCAGGTTGTCGCCGATGAGGGTACCATCGACTACTTTTCCAAAACAATCTGCAACATATACGTCTCCCTTCTGTAGCATGTCGATTGGCCATGAATTGGAGCTGCCGATGCGGCCTTCGGCGCGTCCCTGACTCATAATCGCTCGATTGAAGTCGGGATGAGAGGGCATGTATTGAGCTGTCAGCACACGCCCGACAATCGCCTTATCGGTATACATTACTACCCAGCCGGCGGCATTCTCGTAACAGTTACGGTAGCCGGCGCCCCTGACGACACTCCAGGCCATTGTGACCGAGACATTCTTCATCCTCTCCAGAATGTCATCCGGGACATACGGCCGACCGTCTTCCATCCGCTTGCCGGTCCAGGCCGGCGTGCAGCGCAATACCGATTCCCGGCCGGATACCACGGGCGGTTCAACGCCCTGGTCCTCCGCCTGTATGCGTATATTGCGCCAACGCACCTGGTAGGCGGTGTCATCTTTTCCTACACCGTGGACTTGCAGACCAATGATACCGCGGCTTGTCATACTGTCCCTCAAATCGACACAAGGGACATCGTTGATCCACGTCCTTATCCTGTCGCCTTTGCACTCTATGCGGAACTTGTTCCATTGACCGTCTTTGAACGCCTTGCTGGCAGCCGGGTCCCCCGGAAGGGGTCCTGTGGAGGACGTTGTGCTCGCGAGCATGAAAGCGCGGCGGGCCTCGTCGTAAATGCTTCCGGAGGAACCTGTCTTCTCGGTCGCAATTTCCACCTGATAGCCATAGACACGGTCCGGCGGTATCTTTCGCCTTTGGGGTTTTCCGTCACGTCCACTGAATACGAACAGCATCTGCTCTTTGGCAATCTTGCTGCGTATTTGCACACCTGAGTTTAACCTGGGATCCAGGCGGACTTCGAACTCTAATATGAAATCACCATATTCCCGGTCGGTGCAGAGAAATGTGTTGGGACTGCCCTTGACTGTAGTGCCGACAATGGCACCGTCCTCAATATGATATTTGGCAAAACCGCTATGGACGGACCATCCGTTTAAGGTCTTGCCATCGAATAGAGATACCCATTCGTCCTTCTGTCGCTCCCTGGCGAAGCTGAAGCTTGCCAAAACAATCAGCAAGGCAATCAACCAGTGAATCTGCCGATAGGCATCCGCCGCAAGGCGTCCCTTACGGGACTGTGGACTACTGTAGTTCATAATATCCTCCTTTCGTTAATTAAGATGTTATGTAACTGTATTTAACATGGCTTTTGTCTGGTCCCAAATCACTCGAATCGACCGTTGGGAAGTTAGGCGATTTGCCAAAATTATATCACACTCAAGAAATATGACAAGCGGGAATCCACAGGAATCCGCCGCAAGGCGTCCTGTGGACTTACGGAGCAAAAACTCTATTTTCCTCCTGCCGAGACGTGTCTCCGGCACGGCTGGCAGTATCTATGGCTGGCTGCGTGGTTCTATACCGAGCAAGTGACGCACGAAGAAGTCCATACGCCGTCGGCTCGCATAGGGAATTTCACCTACGCCGTGGCCACGACCTGGCACAATCAGCAGGTCGAAATCTTTATCTGCTTTGATGAGCGCATCCACAACCTGCATAGTCGAGGCCGGATCCACGTTCTTGTCGAGCTCACCGACGGTGAGTAGCAGCTTGCCCTGTAGTTTATGAGCTTGTGTCACATTCGATTGTTCTTCGTAATGCGGTCCAACAGGCCAACCCATCCACAACTCGTTCCACCAAATTTTGTCCATTCGGTTATCGTGACACCCACAGTCTGCGACCGCGACTTTATAGAAATCGCCGTGAGCCAAAAGTGCGCGCAGGGCGCTCTGCCCACCGGCTGAACCACCATAGATGCCAACTCGTGTAAGGTCCATGTAGGGATACTTCGCCGCGGCTGCCTTCATCCAGAGAATACGGTCGCCAAAGCCTGAGTCTCCAAGGTTCTTCCAGCAAATATCGTGAAACGTCTTTGAGCGGTGTGAAGTGCCCATACCGTCAATTTGCACAACAATGAAACCGAGTTCGGCAATAGCGTGCCGGCGAACCTGCAGTCCGAAGGACTTTGGCACAAAGGCACCCTGCGGACCGGCATAAATCTGTTCGATGACGGGGTATTTGTGATTCGCCTCGAAATTGCTTGGACGTATGATAATCCCGTAAATATCTGTATTACCATCTCGCCCCTTTGCGACAAAACACTCCGGCGGATGCCAGCACGTTTCCAGCAACGCGCCCCAGTCGGCACGTTCCAATTCGCAAATGAGACTGCCGTCTTTAGAATTGCGCAGCTCGGTGATTGGAGGCTGATCGACTCGGGACCACTGGTCGAAAAAAAACCGTCGATCCGGTGAAAACTTTATTTCGTGTGTGCCATCTCCCTCGGTCAGCACGACGAGGCCTGAGCCATCGAAGTTTACACGACAGAAATGTATGTAATAAGGGTCCTGACCCGGTCGGATGCCGCCTGCAAGAAACCAGATTTGTCTTTTGGCATCGTCTACGCGCTCAATGCGGCGTACGACCCACTCGCCTTTGGTGATCTGGTTTTTCACGCGGCCCGTTTCGGTATCATAAAGGTAAAGGTGGTTCCAGCCATCGCGTTCCGACATCCAGATAATTTCGTTCGTGGCGTCAAGGTAGTAGCTGTATTTCTTGTTTGCGTAATCGATGAACGTTTTACTCTGTTCGTCGACAACGATACGCACTTCACCGGTGCTGGCGTCCACATTTATAATGCGGAGTATCTGGTGACCCCTCTGGTTGTAGAGGAAAGTGAATCGGCCTGAATCCGGCGCCCAATGAACTCCTGAGATACTCCAAGGATTGGGGCAAAGCTCGTTAGAGATGGGAATGTGACGTTCCCGGACCACGTTGAATAATTGCGGTTTGGCGATATCGATATGGTCGCCTGGCTTGGCATAAGAAAGTGTATGGAGCTTCGGCTGCAATTGATCCTTAGGTGACGATTCGATAAGATGAATTTTTCTGTCCTCACCTTTTCTTATCTGCAAGATTACTATCTTTTCTGAGTCATGTGACCACCAGAGACGCTCAGAATACGCATTTTCTTCTGTTCCATCGCTGCTCAGAGCGATCTCTTCGCTCGTCTCAATTTTTCGCACATAGAGGTTATAGTCTTTAAGAAACGCAAACCATTTGCCGTCAGGCGACTCACCGCTCGGCCTGACCTGTTTAGGTTTTTCTTTGGGGGCGGCTTCCTGAATGCAGCTCTCATCTATGACGGCATCTCCGGCTTCTTCGGTGGCGATAAATACGGCCAGGTTCTTTCCATCTCTATCCGTTACCAGCCACACATGTCCGGCATACGTGTGTTGCTGATGGTGCTGGCCGGCGAGGACTGTGGCGTAGTAACGTCGTTCTCCTTCAGAATCAATCCAATGAACCTGCACGTCCCCGTCGGTACGGTTAATGAACGTGATGGAAGTCTCGTTACCAGTCCTGGTGCTCGGATGCGGCTCAGCAATTGCCTGAAGCGAGCCGAACATCTGTTCGTCCATCGACGCTTCCTGAACCTTGTAGGTGCGCAAATCACATTTCCACCGTTTACCTTGACAGGTGAATAACAGCTCTGACGCGGATTCGCCGAACTTCAATTTGTCGATTGGAAGTCGATCGGCCTTTATATCTTTCCCACTAACCTCAGTAAGTTCCGTCGCAAGGCGCTCATGGTCAAACGCCTGTTGGCGTACGCCTGTTTCTGCATTCACAAGGATATACTCGCGCACACCATCGGCCAGGTCGTTGCGATACCAAAAACGAATGTTATCCGGCAGCCAATGTGGAGTTACACTCTGTTTGAAAACTTTATTCGTAGTGATTTTACGCAGATTAAGCGCCCGCTCATAGTCGGAACGGGTGCCTTGGGCGAGGACGTCTCGGGTGGTAAGGAGCAATGCCGCAAGTACAGTGGCCTGGATGATGGTTTTCAGTTGAAAGGGAATTCTCATGGTCTCTATCTACCTATTATTGTTTATTAAGAAAACCTTTTTAACGATTAGGGATTTGCGTGAGGATGAAGGCCCGGCGGTCGCGGACGAACTGTTTGATACCGTCCCGTCGGCCGCTGCCAAGCCCCTCGGCGATAAGGGCGTCGGCGGAGGCGTCTAAGAACCGGTCGAAGGCTGTCGAAGGATTCCGCGTTCCATAAGATGTCTGCCACGGGCCGTTCACCAGTTCCGCCAAGGCCTGCAAGTACATCTGCCGGTATTTAGGATATTTCATAAACTGATCGACCTCCGGAAACTGTCCGGCGTTTACCGAGAACAGGTTTGTACTGCTCCCATCGCCCGAACCGAGCGTAAAGTCGATGTCCCACGGCAGGAGGTACCACTTGCCCTCCGGCAGGGCGTAGTAGAAGTAATTGTTTTTCCCGCGCCGGTACCCGTAGCTGTCCCAGTCGCCGACGGCGTGGCGAATCGCCAAGACCCGGGCGAAGTGTTCGGGATGAATGACCGACTCGATGACCTCCTCATACGTCTTGCTGCTGGACGGCGTGTTCAGCGCAACGGCCAAATCGAAGAAATGGTCCCAGTTGTCATCCTCGCGATGCGACCGCTTCTCAAATCCCCACCGATAGGTCTCCTTGAGCAGCGGGTGTTTATTGTCGAACTTCAGTCCTTCATCGAGGTTCGTGAACCCCGTGCCGTCGGCTGTGTACTCGAAGTAGTCGTCGATTTTATGAATATACCCATCGGTATCATTCGGAAACCACCCACGAATATAGTCGCCGTCGATCTTATGGATGTCCTCGTAGATGGATTGACTGCGACCGTTGATGATTACTCGCACGTACTCCTGTTTCGAGAACTGCAGGCCCATTTGCGAATAGAACCAGTACGATACGCGTTCCTGGAGCGGGCCGCGGTCGCTCCCCTCTGTGTTGTCGAGATTGATCTCCTCACGATTTCGGAATTTCTGGTCCGGATTGAAATCGATCCGATAGGCGTAGCGATCGCGTGGGTCGCGGCCCCGGCCGCTACGGATGAACGGGCTGCCGCGATAGCGGATCCCGCAATTGTAGAAGACCTCGGTGTCGTTGAAAACGAACGTGCAGTCCATCAGCTCATTAGAGAGATTGGGACGTGAACGAAACGTGCCCAGAACGTCATCGGAAAGCCAGACACGATAGGTGGCAAACTGGGTGTTCAGAAGCGTATCGCCGACACGAACCAGGCAGGTTCGGTCGGGCACATCGGCAGAGGGTTCCAAACGAGTAGGGAACCGTGTCGTGGGCTTGGCCATCCCTGTCGGGAATGCTGTTCCGTCGGAGGCCTCGATGAAAAACGCCCGCATTGTGCCGGCGACGACACCCGGAATCGTGGCCGTAAAGATGCCGTCGCCGTCGATAAGGTCGTCGCCTGAGGCGTTGTCGACCATGGGTACATTTATCAATCTGCCGGCCCCTTCGGTTCGATAGTAGAGCGTTACCTGGCCCACACCGTCATTGTCGACTATGCGTGCGGTTACAACGATAGGCTCAGAGGCCACGGGCAGGACTGGCGCGTGCCGCACATCGAGGATGTCCGGCCCACGGTTGGTGACAAACGCTGTATTCTGTAAACCGGGCGTACCCAGATTCAGCGGCATATAGAGTTCAAATACGTGTGCCGGTCGGGGTGGCTGGATAGGTGCCCGTTCCCGCGTTGTCCGCAAGAGCAGGAACCGGCTTCCCCGCAGCCAGCGGGCCCAGCCGCTGAATGTCACCGTAGTCGGGATTGCACTGCCAATGGACTGGTTGATGCGATTGGCTCCGGGGTCACCATGGCCGGTTGCAATCAGATATAACGACCTTGTCCCGGAATGACTATCCTCTGTGGTCACGAACGACCGAACGTGATTGCCGAGTATTCGCCAGTCCGACTCGCCATTCTCGAAGCCGCTGTTATTAAGGCGGTTCGTGCGTCCGATCCCTATCCTCATATCGAGGTCGTCCAGAAGCACCTCGCCACGGTTGAGAAGCATAAGCCCAAAGATTGTGACCTGATCGAAGCTGTATCTGGAATCACTGTTGTCTATGGTAAACGAGAATTGCTCCCACGTGGTCTTGCCGCTCTCGTCGCTGTCGGCCCAGGCATCGGGCGTGTTGTTGTTGCTGTGCGGGTCGCGCAGCTCAAAGCTGGCCCCCTGGCCATCGGCCCACGTCGGCCATCGGCCGCCGTCGTAATAGGTTACCTCGTCCGCCGTGACCATTGTCACTTCTGTTTCACCGGTCTGGCGATTCAGATTCTCTAATGGATATGACAAACGAATTCGCTCACTGTGGTCATTCAGACTGCCTGAGTACGGCCCGACCAGATTCGACCCGACGAGAAGATTGTCGTACACGCCTGCGAGCAAGTCCGGGTCTTTGGCCACCACCAGATATGAGCCCGACGGCATCTCGGTGCCCTTGTCGAAGTCATAGCTAATGCCATCGGTGAAGGCCCATCCATCCAGCAGGACGGTATTGGTGCCACGGTTGTACAATTCAACGTACTCATAGCGTTCATCGCGGATTCCGTGGTGGTACATTATCTCGTTAATCACGATGTCACTAATCAACGGCTGGGCGTTTGGTCCTTCAAAAGTAGCTGAAGTTAGAAAGCCGAAGAAGTCGGACCCATCCGGGAACCGGCCGAAAGTCACCTCCGGCTCCATACACCCATATCGCATCGCGTCTAGGACGCGGACCGGCTTTGGTACAGGTTCATTTGTTGCCGCCGTAACGTAAATTGTCTCCCCGGAGGAATCCATCGCAAATGGAAATGCCGCCGGCGGTATGCCTTCTTGTACGGCCCAAAATTCCCCCGGCCGCAGCACTGTCCCGTCCGGAATTTTGTATTTAAGCAGGTTTATCTGGTCGTCACTAAGATAGACATTGCTCAGATTTACCGTAGTTGGGCCCGGATTGTACAGCTCGAGCCAGTCGATGCCCGGAGGTGCATCACTATTGGCCAGCAACTCATTGATTACCACGCGAGCTCGGGGGTCGTCACCACCGGCGGACTCCTCCACGACCGCACGGAGGATAGGGCATCCGATACAGTCCGAGCTGCCTGAGAGACTCGCATTGTGAACCTGGATGGCCAGGACGTTTGTACCGGGAACCAGAAGGTTTATTCGGTTGGTCAGGTCCACGTTGGCGACAGGTGGTTCCGTAGCCGGACCGCCGCTTTGGTCGAAGGGCGGCGGGTCACCGAGGATTTGCCCAGAGTCCGCCAATTGCGCGCCGTTGAGATACAGCACAAATCCATCGTCATAGTGGACCTCTGCCAGCAACTGTGAGAAAGAGGTGATCTGCTCCGCCGTAAGCGTGAACCGGAGCCGGGCGTACACGGAGAGATAGTTTCCGTTCATGTCGTTTAGCTGGGTCCGGACGAACTGGAGCTCACTGGGGTCATTACTGTATCCGTACCCGCTTGGACCTTCGAGCCAGGCGGTCGAGCCGGGGTCGTCGTTGAACTGCAATTGCGTCCAGATGGTGTTGGTTTTACTGCCACGGACCGGCGATGGTTCTTCTGTCCCTTTGAAATACCGCCCGGGGTGGCCCACATCAATAAGCGTTACCTGCGTGGGATTTTCGGGCGCAATCTGGACCTCATCCGGCCCTCCCGGTGTGCCACCGATAAACGTGCTGGGCGACCATGTTGAGGCTTCCTCCGGGTCCCCCCCAAGCTTCGCGAGAATCAGCGAGTGCCCAGCCCCGTCAGCCGAGGCCGGCCAGGGCCTTCCGTCGTTGTATTGGAATGAGATGACAATCTCCCCATTGCCATTAGACAGCTCGACCCGCTCGCCATCGTTGCTGAGCTGGCCGTCAAAAGGGCCATGAACACCGCCGATCCCGTATGCCGCCTCCAAGGCGGCAGGCTCGCACGCTACCACCAGGTACTCCTTGGGCCCAATAATCGTTCCTGGCTCGAATATATAGCTAATTCCGTTTGTGAATGCATATCCTGTGAGGTCTTCAAAGACGGCCCGGTTATTATACAGCTCAATGAATTCGTACATTCCTCCACCCTCAGCCGGGTGGTACATCACCTCGCTCACCACAAGTCCTATGCCGGGCCGCGTGGTCCATAAGACGACCACACAGGTCATCGCCAACAGACTCCACCGATGCCGCTCCTGGTCTTTTATGAGTGTCTGCTCCTTTTTACAATGATGATGTAAAGCCCCTCCAACTGACTGCATACGTCTCTCTTCTCACACCGAGTGTGATCTGGAATTCAATGTTTAGAACACTTTAGTAATGTTTCCAAAACCGTACAATACGCTATTTTACCAAATCCGCTCCGAAAATTCTACTGTTTTTGCTCCTTTTTATGCACTTTTTGCAGCTATACCAGGCCGCAACACAAGAATCACCCGACGAAAACCGTGGGCGTCTTGTTGTCCGGGCGTACCTCTATCTTTACCCCCGAATACGTTTTTTCAGCAGGTCAGCTAACCCTTAAAGCCGGTTATTTGGCTCTAACAGTCAGGAAAAAAGTGACAATAATTTGTATATGGACTTATTCCTTTGTTGACTGAGTGGGATTTTGCTATTTTTGCTCCTCAAGAATGCCCATTCCGCTGCGATCCGGGTAGGGCGGTCGTTTGGCCGGTACATAGGGATTTCTCTTAAGCTCATCCAGCATGTGCTGTATGGTGGCATCAAGCTGCGGATCGCCTCCCTCAACCATTAACGCAGGGTCATCGATAACTTCAATATCTGGATCCACACCATGCCCTTCCATAGTCAGCGTGCCGTCTGTTTCATAGAAGGTAATAAATGGGACGGTTAATCGAGCGCCATCAATTAGGGGGGGATTTTTATAAATACCAATCACACCGCCCCAGGTTCGCATGCCGATGAGTTTTCCCAGTCCGGCTTTGCGGAAGAGGTAGGGAAAGATGTCCCCGCCGGAGCCGGCCTCGCCGTTAATCATCATGCACTTGGGGCCCTGGTGGCTCAGGGTCGGAACACGCCAGTCGTTTTCATAACGCTCAAACAAATGCAAGTAGATGGGACGATTCAATAATTCAATGAACCGGTCTGCAATATTACCGCCCCCGTTCCAACGCTCATCAATGATTAGCGCGCCTTTGTTCATCTGGCCATAGAACTGACGGAAGAGTTCGCGTTGTCCAAAATTCCCGGTGTCCGGCACGTATATATACCCAACCCGGCCGTCGGATTTCTCTTCGACATACTGACGATTACTCTCGACCCAATGCCGATAACGCAAGTCGTATTCGGAACCAAGCAGCTTTACCACTACATTCGTTGACTCCTCAAGATTAGGCTTGGCCCCGACGGTCAGCGTCACAGTTTGGCCAGCCAGGCCTTCGAAAGCCGCCCAGGGCGCCTTGGAGGTATCGACCGGAACGCCATTGACTTTGAACAGATATTTAAACTGTTCGCGTTCTTTCTCGTCCAGCTCATGCAAAGCAGAGCGGGCGTCAGTGTCCCAGGTCCCGCCCTCATAAACCTTTGCAATGCGGTAGTATCCCTGGTCGAGCTCGAAGTCCACACCAAGATAGCCGATTGATTCTCGAGGGCCGGAATCCACATCACCACCGCCATAGTAGGTATGACCTGCGTTGACTTCGCTAATCATCTCCGCAATGACATACCCGACATCGCGACGTGACACACAGTCGTCCAACATGGCCTCATATTGTTTGCGCACCGCGGGCCAGTCAACCTTGTGCATGTGTGGGTCGTAGAAATAGTCACGCATAAATCGCCATGCGTCAATGAAGATTTGCCGCCACTCCTCACGGGGCTGAATCACCACGTTCATCGGCTTGGTTACGACCAGGTTCTCGAGCTTTTGGTCGGGCTTTGCGTCGATGATACCGGTCTTACCCTCACTACGAACCAGAAGCTTTTTGCCATCCGGCGTCATTTGTACGAAATTTACCTTTTTGAGAATCGTTTTCTCCTCGCGTTTTTCATCATTGGGGTCGAAGTACTGGAGTATGCTCTCCTCACCACGGCGCAAATAAATCAAATGGTTCTTATCGTTGACCGCAAGGTATGAAAACCGTCCTCGCTTAATGGGCACACGGTAGCAGCGCGTTTCCATATTCTCAAGTTCGATATCGACCGGTTTTATTTCTTCCTTATCTTTATCCTTTTTCTCATCTGCCTTTTCGTCATCATCTGCGGACTCGGACGATTCTTTCTTTTCGGCCTCTTTCTCGGATTCAGGACCGTCCGAATCATTAGGGTCTTCACACTCAGGCTTTTCTTTGCTCTTGCCGTCTTTCTCATCGTCTTTCTTGTCCTTCTTTTCTTTCTCTTCCTCTTCTTCATCACTCTTAGCTTTGAAGGGATTCGAGACAATCTTGCGCAAAGGAATCGCATGTAGTACGGCAGTGTCGTCGTAAATAAAAGTCAGACCGGCATCAGCGTATTTAGGCTGCGAAATTTCTCGCTCACCGAAGAAGTATAAAAAGTCTCCTTTGCGGTCAAACGTAGGCAGATAATCGACGAACATACCTTTAGTAATCTGGTGGAGATCGTCTTTCTGAATATTGTAAAGCATGACCACGTTCATATTATCCATGTTGGGCTTGGTGTAGGTCAGCCATTGTGAGTCGGATGACCAACGGAACTCTCCGGGGACTCCCCATCGCCACCCACTGATGTTTTCACGGTCGAAATAATGGACTTTACGCTGCTCAATGTTGAAGATGTAAAACTTTCTTTCATGGTCGGTCAAAACCATCCACTTGGAATCAGGCGACCAGACTGGTTGATAACGGTAGCCGGGTCCCATGGATGTGATGGTTTCCGGTTTTCCTGTCCCATCGGCTGGGCGAATAACAAGCTCGTTCTCGCCGGATTCATCTGAAAAGTAGGTAATCCATTTTCCATCCGGACTCCAGGAAGGCTCGCGTTCGGCAATACCGCTCGTGCGGGTAAGGTTGCGAGGAGTGCCGTTCTTAGCAGGCAGTGACCAGATATCGCCGCGACTTTGGACCAGGACACGTTTGGCTTTGGGAGAGAGATGCCAGTCTGATAGTCCGTTACTTACGTCTTTGCGAATCGGACGGAGCTTCGGACGAGCGCCGGGAATCGTTATATTAACCGGGGTCGCCTGCTCGCTAACTAAATTCAGCAGGTAGAGCTGGGCATTGTATTCAAAGATTATCTCGCCTTGGCCATTCGGGCCCGGACCGTTCGAAGGCCACTTCACGTCATAATCCTTGAAGTGAGTAATCTGCTTTTTTTCTTTTGTATCCAGATTATAGCACCAAATGTTAAGACGGTGATTCGCTCCGGCATCCGAAAGATAATATATCTTTCTGCCTTGCCACATAGGTATTGTATCGGTGCCTTCCCAATCGGTGATTTTTTGTGAAGTATGTTCGCTGAGGTGGAAAAGCCAGATGTCCGAAGCCCAGCCTCCGCGGTAACGCTTCCAGGTCCTGAAGTCGCGATTGCGAGGCGTATAGGCGAGCCATTGGCCATCACCTGAAATGGCCCCGTACCCGCCGTAAGGCACCGGCAGTCGATTCGGCAGACCGCCGGCTCTGGGCACAGTGAACAATTGGACCTGCCGTCCCAGTCCGCCCAGTCCGTTCATCGCGAATAGCAGTCTGTTGTCGAAAGACCAGTCACAAAGACGCTCACCATTGGAATGATAAGTTACCCGTTGCGGGATTCCTCCTTCGGCGGGTACAGTGTAAATATCGTAGTTCCCGTCGTAATTCCCGTTGAATGCAATGGTGCGTTCATCCGGACTGAATCGCGGAAACGCTTCTCCTCCGGGAGGACTTGCCAACGGGGACGCTACTCCGCCGGCTCTCGGGACCACCCAGATATCATCTGCATAGACAAACACGATATGAGTCGAGCTGACATCCGGGTAACGCATCATGCCGCCATGGGGCTGCACTGCAGCAATGGCAGCAAAACTGTAGAAAAATGACAGCATCAAGAAAAAGCTGAACGGCGTAAGTTTTGAAAACGCTCTCATGATAATGGTTCTCCTTTTTAAAAAACTCAACTTCGAAGCACAAAGTGCTTATTTGAAAAACAGCTACTCACTCACCTATCGAAAAAAACTATAGCAATTTCGCCTGCCGCCTGCACTCGCGTAACCACAGGTGTGAGCGGAAACCCAAACTCTACAGACTTGTCAATATTATTTGTACCAAATTAGCCGCTTTCCCGTCAAGAAAAATCTTTTGTTCATCCATTGTCCCTAAAACAAGGGGGCCTATACAGAATCGGTATGGGCCCCGAATTGACACGAATCTGCTATATCAAACCCGTTAGATATGAAAAATACGACATTATCTAATGGGCTCAATCACGTCCCCATATCTTTTTTCTAAATAAGCAATGGGGGCCACCTAAATCACACGGTTTATGGTGCCGGAGGATACAAACGAATATCATCAAAGTACATCGTACCTGAACCACCGGCTGCCGGATTGTTCTTGTTACCCAGACCAATAGCAATCGTATTGACATTGGCAAGATTCACGCCCTGGTCTGCAAAGGCTTGCAGGTCAATAGTCCATTCTGTCCAGGTGTTTAGCTGTGCTGCGTAAGGATTATCATGAGCGACCACCGCGCTGCCATTGAGAGCAATATACATCGGCTCAGCAGAATTGTCCGAATTGCCCCTGAACCAAATTGTCAACGTGTTAACATCTTTCTCTGTCCAGTCACGCGGATAACTCAACGTAAGCTCTACCTCTGAATACATGAAAAAGCCCTGTTTATTGTTGTCATATAATAACGGCATTGCTTGCCTGTCTTTGTGAACGATAATTTCCTCACAATAAGAACTGGTGGTTTCGTCGCCAACCATAGAGCCGGTTCCATTACCAGGATAGGGCGGTAAAGTAGGATGGGAGGCATAGCCAACTCCATCTTTCCACGACCACCATATCTCGTTGTTGCCAATGTCGTAGTCCTCAAAGTCGTCCACAACCAGATACTCCTGCGTGCTAAAGTCCCAGATATCACCTTGCCATGTTGTGGGGATCTCGACCTCATTGACCTCATCGACCCGCCAATAGTAAGTTTTGACTAAATCGAGGTCTAACGGACCATAGCTGGTTTCGGTCACGATCGTAACAGGAGCAGTACCGTCTATAACAGCCTGCAAGTCGTCGCTGAAGTACACATCGTGTTTGGCTGCCTCTCTTCCCGCTCTCCAGCCAAGAGTCGGATACAGGCCCACATCTGTTGTACCTGAATCCGGGCTGGGCTTTCTTGCTTGGACCGGTATGAAGAAGAAGCGAACCTCACTGAGACCATATTGGTTCAGGATGCCACCCCAGTTGCAGTTAGCTGTAAGCCTAATATATTTTGCTGCCACGCCATCAAAATCAATAGTGGTATTGTGTGCATAGTCGGGTGTACCGGGGGCCCGGGCAAATTCATGAACAGTACCCAATATCGTATAGTCGGTGCTATTGACCGAATACTCAATCGTAACATCTTTGAGCCCGAAACCGATGAGAGGCTCGAGGGAGTTGTTGTGGTTCCACACCAACATCTCATGCAGCCTATAAACCTTGTTGAACTCATATTGGATCCACGTTGGCGACTCTGCTTTGCCATTGCTGAGCCACATATCCGCAGTCTCCGTCGAGTGCAGGTCGTCGGAATTCAACCCGGAGCCGTTAATCGTTTTTGTAGGTCCCTCACCTTCACTGTTCGAGCTGGAGGCGGTGGCCGTGATATGCTCACCGGCAATCGGGTAAGCAATCGGCTCAACGGTAAAACTCCAGACACCAGCTTTAAATATTGTATAGTCAGGCGCCGCATTAACCTCATCGATACGCCAATAGTAGGTCTGACCCAGCTCCAATCGATCAAGGGCAATGGTGTTCGGGTCTTGCCGGCCAAGATAGACACCGGCAGGATCTTCGGTTGGGGATGCATCATTGACATCGTCGAAACTGGTTCCGAAGTACACATCGTGCTTTTCGGCATAGTCTCCCGGTACCCAGCTAAGCACCACATTATCCCGCGGCCCATCTGTCGCACCATTAGTAGGATCAGCAAGGCTCGCACCGATATACGGACGGACTTTTTCGTTGGAGAAGGCGTAATGATGCCAAGACATATTGTAGCCTAGTTCATCGAAAGTTAACGTAAGCTTTCCCGAACCCGGCGCCGTATAAGCATACTTCAAAAGCAGCCCGTTGCCTCCTCCGTGCAGGTCCTGATCGATTTGAATAGCAGAGCCCGGATCGTCGGGATCATCGTCGGCGGTAATATCGATAACGCGACCGCTTTCCTCCCATCCTTTGGCGTAGAGTGTTAGAATATACTTCTGTCTCGGTGTCAGGTTGCTCAGTTCCAATATCGGATGCACCACTCCCGCGGGATCGTCACCATAGACAAAAAACGTCAGCAAATTAGCCCCGCTGCCGGTTACATTAGTCCCATGCTGTTCACGAAAGGCATAGGGTATATTCGACAACTTCCAGTCAACGCCCTGATTGTCTCCATCACCCTCGAACCAAACGCCGTTACCTGCATAAAAAGGTTCTCCCTCAGTGCCCGTAAACTTACCCGTGTGGGTATATACTTTATCCGCACTGATACCCGAATCAGCGTCGCTCGTCCAGGGCGATACCGTAAAAGTCCCCCCTTGGGACATACTCACGCTTAAAGCCATCATTGCCAGCAGTCCTAAAGTCAATTTCTTAGACATAATAGTCCTCTTTCAAAAAAATTAAAATAATTAGGATTTATGCTTTGGCCACACACCAAAACATTTGTGGTTTTCCGAAATGTGAACTGCCGATTGAGAGGTGATAATATTCACTTCAGAACACAAAGTCGCCGTTACAACTAATTCTGTGTCTTGCATAATAACTCCTCCTCTATCCAAAAACTACAAAGATTGCGCCAGTTGGAGAAACTCAAAGGCACGGATGCCCGGCTATGCAGTCACAGGCTTCACTAATGTTATCTATACCAAATTATCCACTTTCCTGTCAAGGGAAATCTCTTGATAATACACGGGTAAGCACACTTCTTACGGTCCTTATAGCACACCATATATTTGTTGAGCTTTAAACTTCGACTGAAATGTCGTAACGAGGATGCCTTAAAGAAAATTTTTGTGACAATAGAGATTTTAGTATTTGACTTTGATCTCATTATAGGTGGCCGGTTTTACAGTCACGAACATCAGCCTATTTGTTCAGGACATATGCGTTGTAAATTCAGCCCTCTGATACTAAATCGATGTTTGCTTCACAAGTACACATTGAATCGCTATATCCCTTGTGATATAATCACTCCTGTCGGTGGACATCAGACTTGCTGTGAGCCAAACCGACGACATTATGGCGCAGATAAATGGAGCACCGCAGCATGTCATCAGAACAACGGTCGCGAGCATTTCTTCGCCGGCTGGCCAAACCGGCCGTGGCGGTCTGCGCCACCCTGCTCGCGCTGCTTGCGGCCGAAGCCTTCGTTCGAGTCCTCGGTCGGGCGCCGGGCATGAAGCTAATTCAACTCAGTTCCTATGACTGCATCTACAAGCGCTCGACGAATCCGATCCTGGGCTTTGAGCTGAAAGCAAACTACCGCAGTGACGATCCGGACTTCATCCAGACCTACGAACGGACCAACTCTCACGGGCAGCGCGACAGGGAGCGCACGCTCCAGAAGCCTGATGGCGTCAGGCGGGTCCTGCTGTTCGGAGATTCGGTTGTCGAGGGCTACGGGCTACGCGAATCCGAAACCATTTCCCGCCAGCTCGAAGATCTCTACCCCGACGGATCAACCGAGGTCCTCAACTTCGGCGTCAGTGCGTATTGCACGCGTGCCGAAGTCGAACTGCTGGAGGTGAAGGGGCTGCGATTCGATCCGGATGTAGTTGTTCTGGTGTTCGTGGAGAACGATTTCGACAACTTCAACCGCGAGGCGTTTCCTCTTGGAGAGACGATTGATCGTCCCGCCCTCGTCAAGGCGTTGTTTCGGAAGTCCCACCTCTTTCGTCTGGCCAGCATCTGGTTGAACCTGTTTAACTTCGGAGCGGAGGCGGACCCCGTGCGCTGGAACCAGGACGCCATCGGAGACAACAATGTGGCCGAGGGATTGTGCCGATACCGCCAGCTCGCCGACCGTCACGGGTTTCAGCCGCTGGTCGCCATCTGGCCACGGTTTTTGGATGACCGCATCGCGGACGTCTGCTTTATGCCCCAGGGCAGCGAGCAACTCGTGGTCGAGCATCTGGCGGCGATGCACGACATCCCATCGGTCCGGCTCTCGGAGTTCTTCCAGCGGCACCACGCGGAGTCGGCCGGCGCGGTGAATCCGCGGCTGCGTTACAGCTCCGGAGACGAGCTCCATCCCTCTCCCGAAGCCTGCCGCGTCGCCGCCGAGGCGCTGAAGCGGATCCAACATACGCCGGGGCATACAACAACCTGGGCATCACCTACGAGCGACTGGGCCATGAAGAAGCTCAGGCGCAATTCGAATGGGCCATCCGGCTGAGGCCCGACTTCACGCACGCGCATTTCAACCTGGCGCGAATCCTGATGAAGAAGGGACGCGGGGCGGCAGCCGTGGCGGAGCTGCAACACACGATTCAGATCGACCCCAACCACGTGGGGGTGCTCAACATGCTGGGGATGGCACTCGGCAGACAGCAGAAGTTCGCCGAGGCCCAATCCCATCTGGAGCGGGCGATCCACCTCCAGCCAGACCACGCAGAGGCGCGCAACAACCTCGGCGTGGTGTATACCGCGCAGGGGCGCTTGCGCGAGGCGATGGCGCAGTTTGAAGCAGCACTGCTCGTCGATCCCGAAGACCCCGAGATCCGTGAGAACCTGAAGAAGGTGAGGGAAATCCTGCCGAAGTAGCTACGGAAGCTTGAGGAAACCATGCAGAAGATGAGACGACGCGAGGTTCTAAGAGCAGGTGTTAACACGGCAGTCGCACTGCAGACACCATGGGTTTTCGCGAGTTCCAGCAAGCCACTTGTTCAGTAGCTTGCACCAAAGATATGATACCCTTCGGTTTGAGTTCGGCCATTGTAGAATGCTAATGCGCCTTTCACAGCCATTCTACAAAAAATCCTGAGCTGGTCTATCTTACGGCTTTGATATTGCTCCAAGAAAATGGGGTCTATACTGAATCAATCAGTATAAGCCCCAAATTGATGCAAATCTGCTGTATCAACTCAGTAATTCTAACTGCCAACTAAATCACACAGCTTACGGTGCAGGTAGATACAGACGAATATCGTCAAAGTATATCGTACCTGAACCGCCAGCTTGCGGATTGTTCTTATTACCAAGACCAAGGGCGATCGTATTGACATTAGTCAGGTTTACGCCCTGGTCTGCAAACCCCTGCAAGTCGATATTCCATTCGGTCCAGGTAGTTATCTGTGCTGCATCAGGATTATCGTGATTGACTACAGCGCTGCCATTGAGAGCAACATACAACGTCTCGGCGGCGTTAGCCGAAATGCCCCTGAACCAAATCGTTAATGTGCTCACACCATTTTCGGTCCAGTCACGCGGATAAGTTAGTGTCTTCTCCACCTCCGAATACTTCAGGACACTGTTGTCATAGAATACAGGCATCGATTGGTTGCCTCCGTGAACGATAGTTTCCTCGGTATAAGAAGGAGTATTTTCATCGCCCACGGCTGAGCCTGTCCCATTACCGGCATAGTAGGGGTCAGTCCCTGGTGTGCCATAGCCAAGACCATCTTTCCAGGCGTACCATATCTGATTCTCACCGGCATCGTAGTCCTCAAAATCGTCCACGACAAGGAAGTTGGCTGTCGTAAAGCTCCAGAGGATGCCTGTCCACGGACTGTCTGGATTGGTGTTATTGACCTCATCAATACGCCAGTAGTAAGTGCTGTCCCACTCAAGCATTCCGGGGTCATAGCTCTGGGCACCAAGGTCCCTTGTGCCTTTATACTCCGGCGAGCCGGTATCGGCATTTTTCACGGCATCTTTATCAGTGCCGAAATAGACCTGATGCGAAGCAGCAAAGACACTCGGCGAGAAGGTAATAATCTGTGTCTGCTTTACATCCACAGCGCCATTAGCCGGCTTCGGGTTTCCGACGGCGCCCTGAGTAGTAAAGCTCCAGACGTGGCCTTTATACGTGGCGATGGCATCAAACTCATCGACCCGCCAGTAGTAAGTCTTAGCCAATTTAAGTGTGCCGGGGGTATAGGTTGCAGTTCCCTGTGGGAGTCCACCGGCGGCGTTGTTTACATCGTCAAAATTATCGCCGAAATATACGGTGTGTAATTTCGCACCGAAACCTCCTGTCCAGCTAAGCTGCACATCCGTCTCTACCATCTCGGCACCATCAGCCGGGTCGGGTGCGTAGGCGGTCTTGGGTGGAACCGAAAAGCTCCAGACGTTACCCTTCCATGGACTATTCGGCTCGGTGTCATTGACCTCATCGATTCGCCAGTAATATGTTGTACCGGGAATAAGACCATCCGGATAAACGAATCCAGGAAAGCCGGCAACGAAAAACGAAGCGGCCTGGTTTCCCTGGAAGGTGCCTTCGGCTCCGTAATTCACATCGTCGAAATTCTCAGCGAAATACACATCGTGTGAGACCGCATAACATCCCGGTGTCCAGGAAAGGTTCACCCATGTGTCCTGGTGGAGGGAACCGTTGGATGGGTCAGGGCCAAACGCCTCTGGACGAGACGCCAGCTTTGCTATTTCAGCCGCCGACAGCACATTGTCATAAATGCGCAGGTCATCTACGAGCCCTTCAAACCAGCCCATTGCGTGGCCTGAGTTAGAACCAACGAGAAAACGGTCACCATCGGCCCATAGCGTACCAACGGTTGTCGCAGTGCCTTCCTCTTGACCGTTCACGTATAAGCGCACATCCCCATTGTTGGTTGCGACCAGCACCACGGAATACCAGGTACCAGCTTTAATCACGGTTGTTCCCAGCACAGTACGCTCGCTGCCATCCCAGGCATAATGCTCGAACACACCGGAGCTTTGAATCCTCAACTGGTGTGACCAGTGAGTGGTTGGCCCTGCATCGCTCGTGCGTACCACGATGCTGGCCGGGCTTGTCTGCGCAGGCTGGACCCAGGCAGATATTGTGTAGACTGTAGGGTCGCTTGTGTAGGGAAGATTCACGAAGTCATCGGTCCCGTCAAATTCCAGTGCCTGTTCGAACTTCCCCACTACGTAATTGGGCATTCCGCCGTTGAATGTCCCATTCGCCGAACCTGCTGAGTCATCCAGATTCCCGTCAAATTTCCAATGACCAACAAGATCAGCCGATACATTGCGCGCTCCGCTTAGTACCAAAACAAAAGAGACCAAATAAATCAATTTCCTACGCATAATAATCCTCCTTCAATAAAAATAGATTGTTAATTGGAATGTAAAAAATCTTAACCACGAAGCACAAAGCTCCTGTTCCAACTCTTTGCCTCAAATAATGAATCCTCCTCTATCGTAAAACTAAAAAAGCTTGCCTTTTGAAAACCAAAATGCACGGATGCCCGACTGTGTAGGCACAAGCTTCACTGATTTTATCTATACCAAATTATCCACCTTCCCGTCAAGGAAAATCCCTGGAGTATTCATTGGCATGCGTTTTTTGATAAAACTATGCAGTAATGCGGAAAAGACGGTGGGGTATCGCTTATTTGGGGATCT
Organism: uncultured Pirellulales bacterium; assembly: GCA_964444135.1. Lineage (GTDB taxonomy): Bacteria > Planctomycetota > Phycisphaerae > Sedimentisphaerales > Anaerobacaceae > NIOZ-UU13. Next base: position 29,686 of record CAYUFX010000055.1, read on the forward strand.
TCTTTAGCCTATTGTAGATGTGTCTAATACTACAACGCCACTTCGGTTTTCAAAATGCAACAACGTATAGCCTTTAAAT
>CAYUFX010000056.1:0-29605 GCA_964444135.1 uncultured Pirellulales bacterium
AGCGATAACAGCAACATCGCCGCATTTGTTGCAACACGTTTGGAGAGTGGTGAAACTTTCGGCGAATAATAAGGTGAATTAGAATCAACAGATTATTGATTGTTTAACCAAATAAGCCTGTCCCTAAAAGGGGCGGGCTTATTTTTTACAGTCTATCTTGAGGGTGGTAATTTAACCACCTAAGGCCTTTGCGACCGGGCCGGATGTGGTCTGGCTGCCTGCGCGGATTTCCTCTACACGTCGTTCGAGCTTTGCGTATATGGCCAGGTTGCCGGTTTTTCTAACTGCGGACAGCGCCTTTTCAATCAATTCCTCTGAACGGACGTAGTTGCCCTTTGCCTGACACACTCTTGCTTTGGTCAACCAGCTCGGCGCTATAAGGTGGTTGTCGGGGCCGTAAATTTTTTCCTGTGTTGCTACTGTACGGTCAATCAGCTCTTCCGCTTCATCGTACCTTCCCTGTAGCGTATAAAGTCTTGCTATACTACCAAGGACATTTGCCGTGTAAAGGTGTTCCGGCCCGTAACTGCTGTTGATTAAGGTCATTACCCTTTGATAGTAACTTTCGGCTTCTTTGAAATCACGCTTTGCAACGAGAAGTCCGGCAATATCCACCCAGAATGGGACCAATGCCTTGTCATTTTCAGTATGACTGTCGAGCATAATAGCCATTGCTTCGTCCAAAGCGGCACCGGCTTTGTCATACTTGCCCTGCTCCTGGTAGATTGACCCTAAAGTTCTGAATGTGTAAGCCACGTAAGGATGCTTTTCGTAAAGAGCTTTTTTCTGTAGTTTCAGACCCAGCTTACACATCTTTTCAGCGTCGAGCAGATTGTTTTGATTCTTATAAAGTGTCGCCAAATCAATCAGGCACATGGCAAGTTCAGAATTGTCCACGCAATTTCTTTTTGCCAGAGTTAATGCCCGCTCCGCCAGCGGTTGTGCCTTTGTGTACTCTCCATAGGCCATATATACTCTTGCCATTGTTCTCAGTGTCTTGCACGAAAGACTTTTTTTGGCCTGCTGCGGTTCTCCCCCGGCCGCGCTCCCTATAAGCAGTGCTAAACAGCTAAATGCGAGCACAAGGAAACGAGTTTTGCCTTTCCCGTAAGGGATATACGCAGTATCCCTAACGGGACTGCGTACAAAAGCTATACAATTTGTTCGGTTCTTGTAAGTCATTTGCTATGTCTCTATTTCTGCCCCATAATTGCATGGCCGTTAGGAAAAAACCGTTTTTTGACTACATAAAACATAATAACCAATCCCGGTAACGACAAATTACACAGACGTCTTTTTTGCAATAAAATACTCGAAGCTCTGTAGTAGTTGTTTTGTATCCTTGTTTAAGATTCTCGGACCTTTCCTTTATCGCTCCTGCAAAATAGAGCGTCCGCTCTTCTCTAATTTCTTTAATTTCAGGCGCCAGTGTCCTTTCCGGGATTGTAGTATAAAAAGTATTATTTTCAGGCCTGGCATATACCGATAGTCATCTTAGGAGCTTAATCTTTCATCCAGGTAGGAGGTCTTTATGTCGGGTCCTGACCACGATAAACATTATAGGTCGTCTGCCCTCCAGCCGAGCCAAGGTCACGTCTCGGCAGGTTGGCCAATGTTGATTGTGCTCTTCGCGGCCTTGTGCGCACACACCAACATAGCTGCCGGAAGCGCGCCACCTCAGCCCCGATTTATCGAGGCTGCTCATGTTATAGGCGAGTCGCCAGCGGCTGCATTAGCGATTGACTCGGTCTGCAAGGAGATTCGCAGAGGCAATTTCGTAAGTGCCCGGGAGATTGTTCGCAAATCGGCTGCCGTTGAGAGCAAAGGTCTCAGGCAGCTTGAGACAATTATTGATGAATATATGGCCATAAAGGCCCGGCGAAAAGCGTCCCAAAATGTTGCCTATCGAGAGCAGATAAGTGAGCTTGAAAAACTTCGACAGAAGGGTTTTCCAAAAGACATTAATGACGTCAGTAAAGTTTTGGCAGTAACATCGAAGGCATTAGAGTATTCCAGCAAAAAGCAGGAACAGGCTTTGCTCAACGATATTCTTGTCAGGCAAACCGTCCGGCAGGCCGAACGCATCGCTGCCGAATTCGAGTCAAAAGGTAGATGGCTCGATGCGTACAAAATCTGCTATAGCAAGCTGGAGCAGATATACAAAGACGACAAGAAGTACTCGGACTATGCTAAACAGCTTCTGGCCAAGGCCGATATTGTGGCATTCCTTCAAGACAGCCCATGCCAGAGCTGCCAAGAGCGTTATGCAGGCATAGAAAAACAAATGTTCCTTAACGCCGTGGACTATCTGGATTCCAGTTACGTTAACATTGTTGATTATCGCAGGATGACAATCAAAGCTGTCAATCGCTGCAAATTGTTGGCGGAAGTGATGAGCAATTCACATCTTAAGATGAGGTATAAGATACGAGATATTCAATATAAGGTTATACAGAGAAGCCTGGCAGCGATGTTGGATGAAGTGAGCCAATCACCGGCAGCTATAAGGAAGGATGAGTTCATAGATGTTTTTGAACGAGTTTTAGCACTGAGCGAATTGCCCCTTGGGTGGGGAAGGTTGCCGCCGGAGTTGCTGATTACACAGTTTGCGAAGGGAGCGTTGTCCGCACTTGACCCTTACACTGTTATTTGCTGGCCCAGCCAGGCACAGAATTTTAAAAAATCAATAACCAATCAGTTTACAGGGATTGGCATAAGGTTCTCGACAAAACAGGAGTCTGCAAAGGTGCTAAGCGTATTGCCTGATACGCCGGCATATCATTCCGGCCTTGAGGCTGGTGATGTAATAAAGGCGGTAGATGGCGTCCAGACAAGCGAGATGCCTCCTGACTGCGTGGCTCAGAGTATTGCAGGCCCGGAGGGCACTAAAGTGACTCTGACGATTAAACGCCAGGGCGAACATCAAGACAGGGATATTACCTTACGCAGAACCAACATAGTTGTTCCCTCAGTCCGCGGCTGGCAAAGGAGCGAAACGGGTGGATGGCGGTATATGATTGATGCTCGGAATAAAATTGGTTACATTCGCATCAGCAGCTTTAATTCCAGAACAGTCGGCGATTTCGATAAAATACTTGCTCAGCTCGAAGAGCAGGGCTTAAAGGGATTGATTCTGGACCTGCGTTCCAATCCGGGCGGGCTTTTGAACAGTGCAATCGAAATAGCAGACAGGTTCTTAGAAGAAGGATTGATAGCGAGAATACAACCGCGATGTGGGATGCCGACTTATATATCGGCGCACAAGGAAAAAACTCATCCTGACTACCCGATGGTCGTGCTCATAGACCGTTCTTCAGCGAGCTCTTCAGAAATTTTGGCAGGGGTATTGCAGGAACCAAAGCATAACAGGGCGACTGTTGTCGGTGAAAGAAGCTACGGCAAGGGCAGTGTGCAATCAATAGTGAGCCATCTCGGCGGGGGTGCAACACTAAAATACACAACAGCGTATTATTATTTACCTTCGGGACAAAGGATAAAAAGCCGGGACGAGGATGGAAAGCCGGGCAGCGAAAATTGGGGCATCTCGCCGGATGTTAAAGTGAAACTACGAAGTGACGAGCTGCGGAAGATGACCGACATGCAAAGGGCGAACGAATCAGCCGTAAAAGACCACCGAAACAACGCTCTTAAAGTCCATCCCGCACCGATTGAGCTTCCTGCTTCGGCGAAGCACTTTGCAGAGACGAGTAGGCTCGCGCCTAATTGGTGCGGGACGAGCCGGGAAACGATAGATGCCGACCCACAATTAGGCATAGGACTATTGGTCTTACAGAGTCAATTGATAGAATCCGGCCATAGATTGGCCTTGAATTGACGTGGCTTCTGCGCGTCGCCTACCTGCCAAACACGCACGCAAAATTGACCGCCGAAGAATTATTTTTTTTGCCTTGAAAATAAAAATTGTTTGATTGTTACCGCGTCACTCGTTATAATTGTTCAAAGCGGGTTACAAGCCATAAGTCCGGTTAATGTAAAAGGAGTCACATAATGGCCAAAAAAAAGAAGGAAAAAAAGAAGCTCAAAAAGGGTTTATGGTCGAGGGGTGAGCTGACTCTGCTCAAGAAACTTTTCCCAAATAATCCTACTGCCGAAATAGCTGCAAAGCTTGGAAGGCCGAACGATGCGGTAAAAAAGAAGGCCTCCAGAATGGGACTGCGCAAGTCAAAGAAATACCTAAAGACTCTTGGCAGAGCGTAAACTATAAAAGCATTCTTTTTTAGAAACAAACGGGGATATAGTCATCTATCTTTGTACGGGGACTGTACAAGCGCCGAAAATCTTACAAAATGGGAGATTGCCAACGGGGCTTGCAGTTGCTGTTTCACTTGGTTTTTGGCTGAGTTTGTGCCTTTGCGCTGATGGTATATAAGTGACAATAACAGGAGCTTAACGATGAATTCGAGCAAAGAAAGATTCTCCGGGAAGTTCTCAAATCGGGCAAACAAACTCTTAACGAGGGATTACCGCAAACCATTCGTCGTGCCGGAGCAGGTCTTATTACGGTTTTTTGGACCTTAAGAAAAAGAGGTCCGATAAAACTCCCCAAGAATCTACCAGCCGGGGGTTGGAGGATAAGCTGCGAGCCAGTTGTTCGGTTCATTGCCATAATGCTGTGGCCAGAGTCGGCTTAACGATGCTCCCCATCCGTCCGGCTGACTCGGCCAAGCGTCCTGGCCAACAGGATGTGAGCCATCGCTGTAATTAACGCGATCTACCCGAATATAATAACGCGTGCCCTCGACCTCGTCGCCCGGTTTAGAGAGCTCGACATTCTCACCGCCGTTATCCAGCCTGCCCAGTCCCCATTCAAATATCTGGACTCCAGTTGGAACAGCCGAGTACCGCGAATTAAATGCGTTCTTGCTCTTAACTAACAGCAAATACTCACCGGCGGCCATCGTGGTATCAAGCGGAAAATCGAAACTGATGCCATCGCTGTCAGTGAACCGCCAGGGAACATAGATGGATTGCTCGTTGTCGTACTCGGCCAATGTTACCGGCGAACCGCTCATATTGTATAGTTCGACATATTCGGCGTCCGCTTCGGTATCCGGATAGTACATAATCTCGCTGATTACTATCGGGCCGACCTTTGGATAGGCATTAGCCCAACCGGGAGTGTTCTGGCTCATTGCAACAAAGTTATACGTGCCTGTACTCTTACGATAACGGCCGAAGGCTATGCCGGTTTCCGAGGTGCCAAATTTTTCCTGCTCACTATATCCTGTCAGTACACCGTCCTGGCCTGAGTGCAGATACAATGTCTCGCCGTTCTTACTCAGAGCAAATGGGACGATACAGCCCGGCTCGCTTGGATTGCCGAAATGCAGGTCTTCATAAAAAACAATGCAGCCGTTTGGTTCAATCGTTGTTCCTGCAGCAATCTCATATTTCATAAAGTTATTCTTACTGTCGCTGAGGAACCAGCCGCCAATGTTGATACTATGGTCGGTGGTGTTATATAGCTCTATCCAGTCCGGGGTGCCGGCGCGCGAATTAGCTAACAATTCGTTTATTACCACATCGCCAAGCGTTGGGACGTCATCTGTATCGTCCCAGCCGGGCGAGCCGTCAACACCGGCACTTGGACGCCAGCCGCTCTTGCTGTTCAAGTCGCTTTGGTCAGCGCCGGTTGGGTCTTTTACAGTCAGAGAGAAACCGAGGCCATCGGTAATATCATACCAGCCGTTCTTATACTCAAAATCGTGAATTGTTCCATCGGCTGCATCTTTCAGTTCAATCCTTTCACCACGGTTGTCCAGGCTGCCGGAGTACTGGCCGGCTATATTGAGGTCGATACCGTATCGAGCTGTAAACGCACTTATATCTTTGACAACAAGGATGTATTCGCCCGCTGTAAGTTCCAGATTCGGAAAGGTAAAATCGATACCGTTCGTAAAGCTTACCAGGTCCAAATTTAATGTTTCCGTTCCGATATTCTTTAGTTCAATGAATTCGGAGTTTGGCTCTTCCGGCTGGCCAGTCTCCTGTGGATGGTACATAATCTCCGTAACACGCAGGTTATTTGCAACAGGACCTACGGCAAAGGTGGCCTCGTTTAGGGCACTCCAGGTATTGCCTTGCAATAGACGTGACTTGACTTGTGTGCTCTTGTCTAACGTGAACGGTCCGGTATATCTGATGGCGCTTGGTGAAATGCCAAGGTCGTTAGCAGGGGCGCTTTCTGCTACAGTTAGTTCTACCGAGATTAAGAAGTCACTGCTGCTGGGCCTTTGATTGAGGCCGTGTATGGCCAGGATATTCTCACCCCGACGCAGGATGTTCAGGTACGATGAGAGATTGAAATCCTCGAATACCACGGCCGATGAATCGGAGTTCTGGGCGGAGGCTGTGGAATTCCACGCCGGCGTTCCGGTGAAATTGCCTCTGGCTACCTCGGTGCCGTTGAGGTAAGCGATAAATCCGTCGTCGTACCGCATTTTCAGCGTTATAGTGTCGAAATCTGCCAGGTCATTAGCCTTAACGGCAAACGGGATGCGGATGTAACAGGAAGTATTGCCATTATACATCTGGTCTTTGACATCAAGGCTGATATAGCTTTGATAACCGGAGCCTGCCTCGTAACCCACGCCGCCGGGGCTGCCGGTGCAGAGCCTCCAGGCCGAGTCGTCGAAGGCCCCACCCCCCTTCCAACTGCTGTTGATGTTGCCGGTTGGGACGAGCACCCTTTTGGCAGCATTCTCAGCCACGAGGGTGGTACTTATGCTGCCGTCCGATGTCCCCGGCGTGCGCGGGTCGGAGCCGTCAAGTGTGTACCATATCGTGCCCGTGGCGGCGGTCATAGAGAACAGATTGTCCTTCGAGATATGTCCTCCGTGCTGATATGAGCCGTGGATACGAAAGACCGGTGCATCTATATTTGGATAAAGACCGGCATTACGAAACTGCTGCAGGACAATATCGGACCGTTGAGGAAGGTAGTAATTCAGAATCCAGTCCCGCCCGGCGTGCCCGTCATTGTAGTTAAGGCCGTGGTCGTACCATTCGGCCAGCGTTAGTGGTGGATGGTGATGCTGGTCCCCCCAGCGGGCGGACTCGGCAACTATGGCCCTTTCCACACCGGCCGCCAGGTTTGCATAACGGGTGATGAGTGATTCCGGTGTTAGGATTCCTCCATTGAAGAAGAATTTATGTACGCGGTCGGCAAAAAGCAGCCGATACTCGGCATTTTGCTTTAGGGATTGATGGGGCTGTCCGGCCTGAGAGAAATTATTGTTCAGGGCGTTCTTGTTGAGCGGTGAGCGGTCCAGGTTGTTCCCAATAGTATTTTCGTAGTCCCAGCAGTAGAACTTGAAGCCTGTACTATTATCCGACCGCTCACGGCCGGCCCACCAGTTTTTCCAGGGCCAGTCCCAGTTACCTCCCCAGAGGTTGACTATCAGGTAGTCAATATAGTTTGTAACATCGAGCAGATTTGAGTATGCGGGGTTCGGCGTACCATCGGGATTATTACCCTTAAGCTCCTGGTACGCTTCATCGGAACTCGCGGCCTGCCGGCACTTCGTAATCATTTGATTCCAGGCAGCCATGTCTCCGTTGTGAGCCGAGTTGTCATGAATAGCGTCCCAATCATCCCGGTCGCCGTCATAATAGCTGGCGGAAAAGGCGTTGTCCGGCCGTTCAACTGGATTGTACAGCCCCCAGTAAATCCCGTTTATGTAGAGATGAACAAAGATTCCGTGCGCACTGGCGTTGCCTGTAGCTCGCTGTAAGCTCCGGCCAAACTCATCACGTGTGTACTGTTCAGTGTATCTGGCGGCATTCCAGGAATAACCGTCATTGGCCCCGGCCCGGATAACAATCGTCTCAAAGCTATCGGTTGCATCTTCGCCAAACAACGGATATTGAAGCTTGGTCGGCCCGTATATCCCCCTGAAGAGAAGACGGAAAGAATGCTTCTTTGTTGCATTGTGCTGACGAAAATAACCGCCATGAATGCGAATCCCACAATTAACGTGGAAACCCTCACGACCGTCAGGGTAGATTAGTTCTACCGAGGCCGGACGCTCCCAGCCTATGCCGTGACTCGTGGAGTTGGTGTAGATACCTTCGGGTCCAAACATATCGTTAATATTCATCACAATCGACAGGGTAGGAATTGACTTGAGGTCATCTCGTATCGTGGCTGCATAGATACCGTTGAACAAATCCTTTCCATTCTGCCCTGTTACATCTGGATCCATACCATAATCCGGACTTGTGCCACCCCATGAACGTGGAAATCCGGCGTCCAGCGTTGCCTGGTGGTCCTGCCGAATCACATCGTCGAGGAAAATATAAGTCTGGGCATCAATATTTGTGGGTTTCCAGCCTGGCTTGATTGCCTTAACCCGCAAACAGGTGGTTTTATTGATGGGAATAGGATTAGTATAGACCACTCCCCCAGGGAACCGTCCGCTATGAGCGGAATGATACGGCTCAGTACCGTCGAGGGTATAGTATATTACGGCATCCTCGGTTTCGGTGGTGATTGTAACAGAAAATGGAGTATCGTAAAAGCCGCGGTTATAGCTGAATTTCGTGTCGGCAACTTCGCCTAAATACGCACCATTATTTTGCTGCCCAGGGCTGGGAAAACCAAAGAATCGCCAATTGTCATTCGCATCGGGGAAGCGACCGTATGAGATATCGGTCGTCTGGTCGCCAAAGGCAACACTATCAATCAGTGTACTGCCATCGGTGTCGAAAAGGCCGATTTCCTCGCCGACAGTGCTGATTTTGAAGTTCGCATGCAGGCCTGTATCCGCGGTATCGTTGTCGGCCCATATCAAGAGGTAATCTTGCGGAGGAATGTTCGTTGCAGCCGGATTGCCATCAGGAATTCGCCACGTGGTCGGTACCGACAGATTGTCCGTCAGGTACATCCCCCCTATATTAACAGCACTTGTACCGTAGTTGTATATCTCGATCCAGTCATCATAATGGCCTTGTGGGTCCTGGATGTAATTGCTATTGGACGCCATAAACTCGTTGATGACCAGCGTGTCTGTTTTTAAGCCCCCGTCCTCTGCCGACAAGGCAAAGTCAACTATGTTTGCCCCATTTGCTTCATCCAGGTCGGCTATTAGATGTTGAGCACCAATCGAACCAGCCCAAAATATGGCCGGCACCAGCGACAGCAACAAGATTTTCATGGCTCTTAGCATTGTTCTCCTCTTCCGGTATCGATTTTACAGCCAACCAACAGTGGTCTTGTCTTGATGGATTCCGATTCTGTTCTATTCTCTTATCGTGATTGAATAGACATCGCTACACAAACAAAATCGTAAAAGGCCCTTTAATTATTGTAATATATGAACACCACATGAGTCAATATACTTACCTTCAAAACCAGAATGGCCATTCTACGCCCATAAAGTCCTATATTACACCCCTTAAAGCCCCAGAAAACAACTTTTCTGCTCAACTACCAATATAATATGTATGAATATTCGGATAATACATAACTAACAGTCTATCGTGTTGCATTACATTTTAGTTTCCTTTATTTTTTCCCTCTTATTTTTCTTATTTTTCATATACCTCTGCAATTTCCCCTTTTTTCAACCTTATGTCTTTCATTTTCGCCTTTTCTTTTTTGATGTTTCACGTGAAACACTTTGCTCTTAACGAAATAGTAGTCTTTCAACATTGAATTGATTAATATTGATTAATAGTGTTAGGTCAACTTACATCACTGACGCTTTTTTGATTCCTGCTCCTCTATAGGAGTCGAGGACAAGTTTCGCAGAATGACATAACACATTTAAACTTGACGCAATAATATTTCGCTCATACACAGATCCCTATCGACAACCTAAATCAAAGGCCAATCCCTCCTTGCTTATTCTGACAAACCGCGACCTTTAGTCTAAGATCATCTTCGCGTTTTTCATAATAATATCCAACTTTCAGCAATGACCTATACTCATTTAAGAGCAGTCATTCCAGCTCCTTGGTTTTTCGTTTTGTTTGACTAACGCTTTTTCCGTATGCTCCATGCTCAGAAATTATTCGCCGCAGCTTAGCCACCTGGCCATATACAGGGCTGTGGTTGAGCAGTTCAATTACTCTTCACTGATCTATGCTTCTTGAACCTTATTCTTCGCTATTGTTTCACGTGAAACATTTTTTACAAAAAAACACTTTTTTGCCTTGGAAAGCTGCAGAATTTTCGGTAAAAATCCCGAAATATTATTTGGGCGAATACCCAAACGTCAGCTAAGAACTGGAAATGAAACAAGGATTCTTATGATTTGTGAAGGAGCACTTATATGACCAAAAAAAAGGAAAAAACAAAACACCTCGGCAGGGGGCTTCAATCATTATTAAGTCCGATAATGTCTGAGCCCACAGAAGCAAAAGAACTATTATCTACTCCAGTGGAAGCCTCTAACTTCCCGCCAGACAAAGAGTTACGTGACTCCTTGCAGGAACTCAGCATTGATGATATATCGCCGAATCCTTATCAGCCACGAACGGTATGGAACGAGCAGGAATTAGCAGATTTAGCTGAGTCTATCAGGGCTAACGGTGTTATTCAGCCGATTATTGTCCGCCCTTCCGGCTCGCGGTTTCAGTTAATTGCCGGGGAGCGCCGATTCCGAGCTGCTCAATTAGCATCAATGACAACCATACCCGCCCTAATTCGACCGGCAAGTGATAAGCAATTACTCGAATGGTCATTGGTTGAGAACATACACCGAGTAGATCTCAATCCCATAGAGCGTGCAAAGGCCTACCAGGATTATCTAAGCACCTTCTCTTTGACTCAGGCCCAGGGGGCTGAACGACTTGGCGAAGACCGCTCTGTTATCGCTAACTATTTACGGCTACTGGACTTACCGCAGGAAATCAAACAAATGTTGTCCGAAGGCCAATTGACTATGGGCCACGCCCGGGCAATACTTTCACTGCCGACCGATGAGCTACGCCGCAAGTTAGCCAATCGAGCATTGGTAGGTCGGCTGAGTGTGCGTGAAGTTGAAAGACTGGTTCGAAGGTATCTTACCGGCACCAGCCAGGCCAAGACGACAGTTCGCTCAAAGCCGCCTCACATCCTGGACTTGGAAAGAAAACTCAGCAGCCAGCTCGCCACAAAGGTAAACATTGATACAAGAAAAAATGGGCAAAGAGGCAGGATAATTATCGAGTTTTACTCTCTGGACGAATTCGACAATATCACGGAACGAATTGGCCTGGCCTGTGTAGAGGAGGTCTGAAAAAGAATCAAAGAATCGTTGGAAAAAGTTGATTTTCAAAAATTTTGGTGTATAATTAGGTAAGAAGATAATTGTGTATTTACGTTAAACGGTCATTCAAAAAAACCGTCAATTGTTCTTGATTAACGTTCATCCTGTTTCGGAGGATATATTATGAAGCGTCTTATTATTTCAATATCAGTTTTATTGTTGCTCGCCTTTTTCAGCATCGTCCCGACCTTTGCCGGCATAGACCAGATTTCTGATCTTCTATCGGTGCAGAAAGAGCTTATCAGTACAGAAAGCGAGGAACCCGACACCACCAAGATTAATTATGTCACCGAGCTTAATAAGCTGGGAATAGCAGGGCGGCCTGAAAGCGATAACGCAGCGCCTTACTACGAAAAGTCAATAGAATTTTACGTAGAAAGACCCGGGGCCTTAGAGCAATCAAAATGGTGGAGGCCAAAAGAACTGCCTGCACAAGAACAAGCGTTGTTAAGAAAATGGGTGCAGGATAATAACAGGGCGCTTGAACAATTGCAGCTTGGCAGCCAGAAACCATATTACTGGTTCAAATATACCGGCCAGAGACTACAGGCTGATATGTCCCAATTATCAACCATAAGACAATTAGCCTTAAGAAAATTAGCCTGGGCTTTAGAGGCTCGGGCACTTCTACAAGCCGAAGATGGCAATATAACGAGTGCTCTCAACGATATAGCTACACTATATACAATTGGAGCACAAATGTCAGAAGGGCCGAAGCCGTTAGTTGAAAAACTGGTGGGAATTGCTGTAAAAGCTCTATCTATAAGGGCTGCGTTTAACATCCTCGACCAAAAAATGCTTGATACCGGTATGACGAAAAATCTGGAGGATAAATTTAAACAGCTCGTAACAGACTATACTGAGCCATTTGATATTCGGGGCGAAAAAATATTTATGCAGGAGCAAGTTGAAACAGACCCTAAATACCAAGGTTTTAAGCCGTATTTGAAAAGCACACTTGAATACTATGATACAATGGCAGCAAAAACCTCCTGGCAGTTACACAATGAACAAACACAGTCTGTAACAAAAGACAATCCTTTGATAGAAGGACTCGGGTCTTCAATTGCCAATGTAATAGAGCTTGAATCTCGTATCAGAGCGGATGAACAGGCCTTAATAACAACTATTGCAATCCTGCGATATAACGCCAACAGCGACGGATATCCTAATGCCCTTTCACAGCTTGTATCAGCCGGTTATATCAAGGAATTGCCGAATGACCCATTTAGTGATAAGCCTCTTGTCTATAAGCGAACAATACAGGGATTTACACTCTACAGTTTCGGAGAGGATTACGATGATGACGGTGGGCTGCACAGCAAATGGGGCTCCGGCGAAGAAGGCGGCGACCAGGTCTTCTGGCCTCTTGAACAATCGCAAATAGCAGAAAGGCCCTCAGGTAGGGAAAGGCCCTTCGCTCGGACAGAAGGGCCGCAACGCAGAGCAAGTACTTATGCAAGATCGGCGCCCGGGCCGTATCAAATGGATGACGAGGAAGGGGGTGTACGAGCTCGACCAAGACAGGATGAGCAGGAACAAGCTAAAACACTGCACGATGCTGCGCGTGACGGTGATATTGACCAGGTCCAGCTACTCCTTTCAAAGGGCGCCAATGTGAATGAAAAAAACAGGATGGGCTGGACACCGCTGCACACGGCAATACAGAACCGCCGGCTGGCGCTCATTGAGCCCCTTATTGCCAAAGGCGCCGACATCAATGCAACGAACAATCGTGGACAGACGCCTCTAATGGCTGCGGTATATATCGGCCAAAAGGATGCTGTAGAGCTGCTAATCGCAAAGGGGGCTGATATCAACATCATAGGAGGGGGCGACAATGCCCTGTCGTTGGCGAAAAAGAGAAGGAATACAGAAATCGCTGATTTATTGGTCAAGCACGGAGCTAAAGAGCCGAGCCTTGAAGACTTGATGGGAGACAGATATTATGGGGATATGGCAGGGGCAAATCCATATCCCGGCTATCAGGAGCAAACAACAACTCAGCGCCGAACCAGAACCTTTAGACCCGTTGCGCAATCGCCCATTCAGGTAGATACACTTGCCGACCCGAACGAGATTAGAGCCAGAGTCAAGACATTCGCTGGCCTGGAGAAGGCATTGGAGGAGGTAGACGCCAACAGCCAAAATGAAATGCGTCAGTGGGAGCAGACAAGATATGATAATAGAACATTACTGATAAGGACTGTGCAAAAGCAATTCGAGGATGAGATTGGTGTCATACGAAAGGCCGCTGTTGAAGAAAAAGCGAAAAAGACAACAGAGACGATTGACACTCTTTTGACCGAAAAACAGGAGCGATTCAAACATGTCAGCAAAGAGCTTCTGACCCAGAAAAGAGAGCTGAGACAATCACAGCCTACCCGTGGCCGGGCTCGAACTTCTGTCAGAAGCACAAGAGGTCGGACTTCACAGAGAGGGCAACCATATGCAGATGACATGGCAGACCCCCTCTATGGTGGCCGTGGCGACGTAATGCCCCGAACGACCCGGTCCCAAAGCACAAGGAGACCAACCGAGCAACTTGACGTAGAAACAGAAAACGAGATACGTCAATGGCTCCAGGCCGATGAAGACAAAACGAACCTGGCCGAGGCGGTGCACCAGCAATTACGCTTAGACATAGAATCCGTTCGAGGTGTTACTGTAGAAGAAGAAGCGAAAAAGACAACAGCGGCAATTGATGGGGTCTTGCTGTACAGGCAGTTGCGGTTCGAGGCACTTATTCAAAAAATGGAAGAGGAACAGCAAGCACTGAGACAACAACAGACCCAGGAGCCGCGCACCCGCGGCAGAAGCAGGTATCCGCAGAGTGGCCAGACGCAACAGGAGAATCAGCCCAGGACTCGCCGGCGACGCTGACAAGGATGGCAAAGCAATTAGCTTCAAAAGTCGCGATAGTAACAGGCGCCAGCAGAGGGATTGGCAGAGCCGTTAGCGTTGCATTGGCACAAGAGGCCGCAACGGTCGTCTTAGCTGCACGCTCAATTCAAAAACTGCAGGAAACCGCCGACAAAGTGACAGAGGCCGGCGGAAAAGCGGAAATTGTCGTTACCGAGCTTACCAAAGAAGAATCCATCAAGAACCTCGTCAAAGTAACTAACGAAAAATTCGGCCGACTGGATATCCTCGTCAATAACGCAGGCGTTACTCATTCAGCAAGATTAGAAGAGACCATAACCGAAGACTGGGAACGCTGTATGCAGATTAATGCCCGTGCACCGTTTATCCTTTGCAGGGAAGCCCTACCGCTGTTAAGGAAATCGCAAGCGGGGTATATTATCAACATCGCATCAGTCGTCGGGGTCAAAGGTTATCCGCTTCAAAGTGCTTATACTTCCTCCAAGCATGCCCTCCGCGGGATGACAATATCGTTAGCTGAGGAGCTCAAAGGCTCGAATATCCGTGTGCATCTATTATGTCCGGGCGGAGTGGATACCGAGCTGGTCCAGAAAGTTCGGCCGGATATAAAAAAGGATGAGCTTATGCAGCCGGAAGAAATCGCGGAACTGGTTCTCTATCTTGTAACGCACAAAGGCAATGCCGTTATAGATGAGCTGCACCTTCGAAGAGCGACCTCAACGCCGTGGTTCTAAAGGATATCAGGCCATCAGGAAACCAGGATGCAGGATATCAGGAGAAACTATTCTGTTTTTAGTCAAGCTAACTGGATAACCAACCAAATTTGAAAGGGACTTATGCGAGCGGTGATTCAACGAGTTTTGCAGGCTGAGGTTCAAGTCAACAGCCAAAAAATAGGCAAAATCGGCAAGGGCCTGCTAATTTATCTTAGCGTCGGCAAAGAAGATACTGTAAATGACGCCCAGTTTATGGCTGACAAGCTTGTGAACCTGCGTATTTTTGCAGACGAGGCCGGCAAGATGAATCGAAATGTGCTTGATGTCGACGGTCAGATTTTGTTAGTGAGCAATTTTACGCTTCACGGTGATTGCCGAAAGGGTCGTCGTCCCGGCTTTGACGCCGCAGCCGAGCCGGCGTCGGCACAGCAGCTTTACGAAAAAGTAATTGAACTGATTGCACAACAGGGCGTAGCTGTTGAAAAAGGTGTGTTTGGCGAGTATATGCACGTAAACAGCATCAACGACGGCCCGGTAACCTTTCTACTCGATAGCACGAAGTTGTTCTGAACTACAGATTGCGCAGTTTGTGGATTTCAGCTATACAAGGGATATGGCAGTTGGTACAGGGACATAAATTTCCGAAGGGAAATATGAGATGGATGCGAAAATAAAGGAAGTATTTTTAAGTCAATGGGAAAAATATTTTGACGGGGCGGAGCTTCCTATCACCTTCTACTACACTAACGAGGCACGTGGGGTCGAAGCGGTGAAACCTTCTACTGAACACAGGTGTATTTTTGCTGATTTATGTGAAGTGAGGACAGGAAAATCTATTTACTTCGACGCTGAGTCAATTGGGTGTTTTGGGGGGAAAAAGTATCTGGGATTTAGTACAGAGGTTATGGAGAACTTTGAATATTTCCTCTCCTGCGGTATCCCCGGAAAGCTTGAGGGCGAGCGTTACAAAAAAACGCCTGAACTGGTCAAAGAGATGATGGAAAACGTCCCAAAGTTAGAGGCGCCAGGTAAGCTCATTGTTTTCAAGAGATGGGATATGCTCGAGGAGTCAGACGAACCCGATGTGGTTATTGTCTTTGCCCACCCTGATGTTCTATCAGGGCTGTTTACGCTTGCAAACTTTGATGAATGCGAGCCGAACGGCGTATTTGCGCCGTTTGCCGCCGGCTGTGGTTCCATAGTTCAGTATCCTTATCTGGAAAAAGATTCCGGCCATCCAAGAGGGGTTCTGGGGATGTTTGACGTTTCGGCACGCCCTTTCATCCCTCAGGATATTCTCAGCTTTTCAGTACCGATGAACAGGTTTGTCGAGATGATTGAGAATATGGAAGAAAGTTTTCTCATAACGCAGTCCTGGGAAAAAATCAAAAAGAGAATAAAAACACCGAAACCATAGCTTAAAACTCAACCTTGATTTGAGATTGCCATACCCGCTTCCGCGAGCACGGGCATCGTGTGCTTCGCAACGCTCTTCACTATGACATACAAATATCGCTTGACGAATCATATCTGCGACAATAAACTCTTTCCTTCGTTTAAGTGTTATTTTCAGGAATCAGGCAGGTGAAAGAAGCTATTGCAAAAGCCGGTGCATTGATTGAGGCGATGGAATATATCCGCCGGTTCCGCGGGCGAATCGTGGTTGTCAAGCTCGGCGGAAGTATTCTCGATGATGTCTCTCTGCAAAAAAAGCTGCTGACCGATATCGCCTTTATGGCCACGGTCGGGATGCGGCCGGTCATCGTCCACGGCGGCGGAAAGGCCATTACAAGGGCAATGAACGATGCAGGTCTTGAACCGGTCTGGGTGCAGGGCCGGCGATATACCGACCAGCGGACCCTGACAATAGCAGAGCATACGCTTGTGCATAAAATCAATACTCCCATCTGTAAGATGCTCACCGAGTTAGGATGTGAGCCTATGGGACTGCATTCGCTGGGCAGTTGTGTATTGTTTGCCGAGACCCTGAGATTGGCCGGCGAAGAGGGGCGAAAAGTTGACCTCGGACTGGTCGGACAAGTTGTGAATATAAACGCTCAATTGCTGAAAACACTCTGCGCCGATGGGACCATACCGGTCATCGCCTCGGTGGCCAAAGACAAGGCCGGCGGAAAGTTAAACGTCAACGCCGACAGCGCCGCCGGCAAAGTCGCCGCCCAGGTCGGCGCCGAAAAGCTCGTCGTCATAAGCGATACACACGGGATACGAACTAACATTGAGGACCAGGATAGCTGGGTTTCGAGCTTAAATGAAACACAGATTAAGGAAATGATTGATGCCGGCATTATCACCGACGCAATGTTCCCAAAGGTTGAGGCGTGCCTGACGGCACTGGAAGCAGGCGTCAGGAAGGCACATATCATCGACGGCCGAATCGAGCATTCACTACTGCTCGAAATCTACACCGACAAAGGAATTGGAACGGAAATAATTAAAAGTGCCTAAAGTGAGCTAAAGTGACACTTACGTGTCATCTTGAGGCGCAGCCGAAGGATCTGGCCAACGTAAAAGAGATTCTTCGCTTCGCTCAGAATGACAGCTTCGCTGTCACTTTAGGCACTTCGAAGGAAAAAAATTATGACTACACAGGAGACTATTGAATTGTTTGACAAATATGTTATCGCTAATTATGGTCGGCTGCCGCGGGTCATCGTCAAAGGCGAAGGCTGTTATTGTTTCGACGCTGACGGCAACAAAATACTGGACATGTTTCCCGGCTGGGCCGTCAGCGCCATAGGGCATTGCCATCCCAAGGTCGTTGAGGCATTGCGCAAACAGGCGGGCGAGCTTCTGCACGTTGATAATACTTTTTACTCCGAGCCGCAGGGCAAATTAGCTAAGCTGCTCAGCGAGAGAGCCTTTGGCGGCAAGTGCTTCTTTTGCAACAGCGGCGCCGAGGCCAACGAAGCAGCGCTGAAGCTCGCACGTTTGCACACATCGCCGGAGAAGTACAAGTTTATCACAGCCGAGGGCAGCTTCCACGGGCGAACTCTTGCGACCCTGACGGCAACCGCTCAGCCGAAGCACCACGAAGGTTTGCTGCCGCTGCTGCCGGGCTTCGCTTATGTCCCGTTCAACGATATTACCGCGCTCGAGTCGGCTTTCAGCGATGAAGTGGCGGCCGTTATGGTCGAACCTATTCAGGGCGAAGGTGGAATCAATATCGCCACGAAGGAGTATCTGCAGGCAATCCGCCGGCTCTGCGATGAAAAAGGGGCGGTTATGATTTTAGACGAGGTCCAAACCGGAATGGGCAGAACCGGAAAATGGTTCGGATATCAGCACTTCGACGTCGAGCCGGACATTATGACAATGGCAAAGGCTCTGGGCGGAGGCGTGGCCATAGGAGCTATGATGGCTAAGGAAAAAGTGGCTGCCTCGTTAGTGCCCGGCAAGCATGCTTCAACATTCGGAGGTAACTGCCTGGCCTGTGCCGCAGGCGTGGCGGTCATCGAGGCGATAGAAGAAGATGACCTTCTGGAAAACGCAGACCAGCTTGGGCAATATCTCAAGGATAAGCTCGAAGAGCTGAAGCAAAAACATTTTATTATCGATAGTATCCGCGGGGTCGGCTTGATGATCGGCATTCAACTGACCGGCCCGGGCAAAGAAATAGTCGATAAATGCCTGGAGAATGGCCTGCGCATAAACTGCACCCAGGATACGGTTCTGCGGTTTATGCCGCCGATGATTGCAAATAAAAGCCAGATTGACCAGGCCGTTGAGATTCTTGATACTGTTTTGAAAGAGGATGAATAATGAAAAAATTTCTTTCCATAATCGATTGTCCGAAAGACCTGTTAAAAGAGCTGCTGCGGATAAGCAACCGGCTAAAAAGTTTATACAGTGTCGGTGGTAACGATTTTTGTCTTCGGGGAAAAACTTTAGCGATGCTTTTCGAGAAGCCGAGCCTGCGAACAAGAATCAGCTTCCAGGTCGCTATGGCGGACCTCGGTGGCAGTGCAATCTACGTCAAGCCCGAAGACATCGGCGGTATCGGCAAGCGCGAGCCAATCAAAGATATAGCAAGGGTCCTGAGCCGGTATGTTAACGGTATAATGGCACGAACATTCGAGCACAAAAGCATCACCGAACTGGCCGAATATGCAACGGTGCCGATAATAAACGCCCTGACGGACTGGTCACATCCCTGCCAGGCGATGGCCGACGTGATGACTATCGGCGAGCATCGCGAAGACATACAAGGCACGAAAATCGCTTTTATCGGCGACGGCAATAATGTGGCTCGGTCCCTGGCCTTTGCCTCTGCAAAGTTTGGTATGAAGATGGTCATTGCCTCGCCTGCCGGTTACGAGCTCGATGCCGAAACAATCAAAAAGGCAAATCAAATATCGGCCGACAGCATCCGGCAAACGAACGACCCAGGCCCTGCTGTTCTCGATGCCGATATTATCTATACCGACACCTGGGTCAGTATGGGCCAGGAGAATGAAAAGCAAAAACGACAGGCAGATTTTGCAGGTTTTCAGGTCAACGCCGAATTAGTCAAATCCGCACCGGCTAATGTCAAGATTATGCACTGCCTGCCAGCTTATCGCGGCCTTGAAATCACCGATGAAGTCATCGAGTCGCCCAATTCGATTATGTTCGACCAGGCCGAAAACCGCCTCCACTTCCAGAGGGCATTACTAAAAAAACTTTTGAGCTAACCGAACGATGACACATCATAAAATAATTATTGGTGACTCCAGATGTATGATGGAGGTGCCCGATGAATCTATCCATTTGGTTACTACCTCCCCTCCATACTGGCAGCTCAAGGATTATGGCAATGGCAATCAAATAGGTTTTGATGATAGCTATGAAGATTATATCAATAATTTGAATGTTGTCTGGAAAGAATGCCACAGAGTATTAAATAAGGGTTGTCGTTTGTGCGTGAATATCGGCGACCAGTTTGCCCGCTCTGTTTACTACGGAAGATACAAGGTCATTCCCATAAGAACCGAGATAATAAAGTTTTGCGAAACTATAGGCTTTGACTATATGGGGGCAATTATCTGGCAAAAGGTTACAACCTGTAATACCACGGGTGGTGCGACAATAATGGGCTCATTTCCTTTTCCCAGAAACGGAATTCTTAAAATTGACTATGAATTTATTCTAATTTTCAAGAAGCACGGTGTCGCACCGAGAGTGAGCAAGGAAATTAAAGAAAAATCAAGGATGACAATAGAGGAATGGAACCAATTTTTTGCCGGTCATTGGAATATTCCGGGGGAAAAACAAGACAAGCACCTGGCGATGTTCCCTGAAGAAGTGCCCAAGCGTCTAATCAAAATGTTCAGTTTTGTAAATGATACAGTTCTTGACCCGTTTCTCGGTAGCGGCACAACCTCTTTGGCCGCTAAAAAACTTCGGAGAAACTCTATAGGATATGAGATAAATCCTGAATTCCTTCCTTTAATGAAAGAAAAATTAGACTTAGAACAAAAGATGATTTTTGAAGAAAGTGATTTTGAAATATTCAAGCAGGATAAAGCAGATATCAACTATATGGAAGTGGCCAAACAATTACCTTATATTTTCAAAGACCCCGTCGAATTCGACAAGAAAATTGACTCCAGAAAAATACAGTTTGGCTCAAAAATCCGTATCCAGGATAGCAGGAAGATAAAATATTACAACAAGAAGAAAGTAATATCGACTGAGATATTGAAATCTTAACAAAATGAATGGTTGTATCGACAGCGCGATAGACAGGTGGTTTAGTGAGACTGAAGCAGCTTTTAAAGAGGTACATACATCTAACCCCGTCGATTTTCTTTGTTGCAGCGTTACAGCAGTAACTCATAACTACTGCTCCGCTGTTCTTTCGCTTTTGAATAGAGGACACAGGCTTCCAGCTATGGCTCTGCTTCGTTCATTGGCAGAACTTGCCTTTCGACTTATTTGGTGTCTTTACACAGATAATCCGCAAAAGGAATCACGCGAGGTCAGAATTAAGAGGTGGCTAAAAACAGCCCTCTTAGAGCGAAAAAAGTTCGTTAAAAGAATGAGTGAAAGTAATGTATGTTCGGGTGAAAAAGTAAACAATTTCAAAAAGGAACTAGAAGAACTGGAACAAAATCTCGGTCAAATACCACACGAACCAATCGGGAACTTTTATAGTTCCCTTCGTGATTTGCCAGAACCTTACAGGATAGATTTGTACCCACGTCTTTACAATATTTATAATTGGGGGATTCATCCAGATTTATTGCTGTTAACGCGACTCTTAAAGCAAAATACCGAATCTAATATTGTCGTAAGCGACATAGATGAGGATCCAGCTGTGCTGAAGATTTATTGCCTTACTATGGTTTTCAGCATTCTCGCTGTCGTTAGAAAAAACTACGGGTGGGACTACGACACCATCAAAACAGAATACCTTAAAATCAAAAAAGATTTCTTGAAAGAACGAAAGGCGTGAAGATTCTCGTTGCTACTACCAATCCCGGCAAGATTGCTGAGCTAAGAGCTATGCTCAATCTTGATCTTGAATGGCTCGGCATGTCGGACGTCGGTGACATCGGTCAGATCATAGAAGACGGCTCAACTTTTGCTGAAAACGCCCGCAAAAAAGCTACCGGCTACGCTAAAGCCACCGGCTTGTGGACCATCGCCGACGATTCAGGCCTGATAATTGATGCGCTCGGCGGTGAGCCGGGCGTGAAATCTGCGCGATTCTCCGGTGAGAAATCAAAAAACGATGACGGAACTCTAATCGACCATCGAAACATTGCAAAAGTTCTGGAACTTCTCAAAGATGTCCCCCAAGAAAAAAGAACGGCGAGATTTGTTTGCAGTCTGTGTCTGGCAAGCCCTGAAGAAATCTTAATCGAAACCGAGGGGACACTGGAAGGTCTTATAACCAACAGAGAAATTGGAAAAAATGGTTTTGGTTACGACCCGATTTTTTTTGTGCCGCACTCGAACAAGACCGTAGCTCAGTTAACGGCTGAGGAAAAAAACGCTATCTCACACCGCGGTAACGCAATCAGAAAATTTAAACCTTTGCTCACACAGTTGATGTCCTAACGAGACAACATTATGGAAGAGAGCAATGCCAAAAACCATTTATGAATGAATCTGAAAAATGAAAGGACAGAACTTCAAAGAAAAAAAATGTATCATTATGCTCAAAAGGGGATTTACACTAATAGAACTTTTGGTGGTGATAGCGATTATTGCGCTATTGATGTCGATATTGATACCGGTTTTATCAGGAGCAAGGCGACAGGCAAAAATAGTAGCCTGTCAGGCCAATCTAAAACACTGGGGTCTCATTCTTGCTGCATACACCGACGATAATGACGACCGTTTCTTTAGAGGCATGGTGGATGGCTGGTGGAATGACTGGATAGAGATTCTGGAACCGTTCCACCGCAAGATAGGAGGGCTAACATGCTGCCCATTAGCAACCAAAACGGCCGACAAGGGAGGACAGGGAGTCTTTGCCGCCTGGGAAGATCCCGAAGGTGATTACGGCAGCTATGGTTTAAGTGCGTGGGTTTGTAACGCGGACCCCGGTGCTATTTTCGGGGACGAGCATTACTGGAGGAAACCGGGTGTCAGCGGCGCAGAAAATGTACCGGTGTTTCTGGATTGCCGGGGGATTACAGGCTGGCCAGACCATACCTCTACACCGCCAGAATCTAACGGTGCGCCGCCCAAGGCAATCATCCTAACGCAACAAATGAAAAATTTCTGCATCAACCGCCACGGCAAAGGAGTGACAAACTGCCTTTTCATGGATTCGTCTGTCAGAACGGTTGGACTTAAGGAGTTATGGAAGTTAAAATGGCATCGAAATTTCGATGTTGACGGGCCCTGGACCAAAGACCACGTTCCACAACCGGTTTGGCCGGATTGGATGAAAGGATTTAGAGACTACTGATAATAACCTCGTGCGATAAACTTCCATAAGAGGACATATTATGAGCGACATAAATCGCAGAAGTTTCCTGAGGAATTCTGTTATGGCTGCTACGTCACTGACTTTGGGCCAGGGATGCAGCCGGCCCAACCAACAAAAGCAACGCACTTCGGGCAAGACCGGCCGTCCCAATGTAGTGGTCATAATGACAGACGACCAGCGATGGGACTGCATGAGCTGCGAAGGTCATCCTTTTCTAAAAACGCCGAACCTCGACCGCATCGCCAAAGAAGGCGCACGCTTTGCCAATATGTTCGTTACTACATCACTCTGCTCTCCCAGTCGGGCGTCATTTTTGTCGGGACTTTATGCTCATACCCACAAAGTAACAAACAACTTCACCGATTATCCAGCCGACTTGCCGAGTTATCCGCTCCGCTTACAGCAAAGCGGCTACGAAACGGCCTACATAGGCAAGTGGCACATGGGCGAGCAAAGCGACGAACGCCGCCCCGGTTTCGACTATTGGATTACTCACAAAGGACAGGGCAAATACTACGACACAACTTTCAACGTTAACGGAACGCGAACGGTCAAAAAGGGCTACTATACCCACCGCGTAACCGATATGGCGGTCGATTGGTTAAAGCAGGAACACAATAAGCCGTTTCTGCTGATAATGGGACATAAAGCCCCACACACGCCGTTTACGCCGGAAAAGAAATACGAAAACATCTACGATGACGTTGAGATACGTTACCCCTGGACGGCGTTTAACCTTGAAGGCAAACCCAAATGGGTCAAGGAGAGGCTGAATACCTGGCACGGCATCTACGGCCCGATATTCGGATTTCGTAAAGCCTTCCCCGACACCAGCGCAGAAAGTGTATTGAAATTCGCCGAGTTTGTCCGGGCCTATACAGCAACGATTAAGTCGGTAGATGATAGCCTCGGCAGGATTTACCAGACACTCAAACAGCTTGGCCGGTTGGATAACACCGTGCTTTTTTTCACCAGCGACAACGGCTTCTTTTTGGGCGAGCACGGGATGACCGACAAGCGGACTATGCACGAACCGAGTATCCGTGTGCCGCTGTTAGTCAGATATCCAAAGCTTATTCGACCGGGCACCGTCATCAGCAAGATGGTTATGAACGTTGACCTGGCACCGAGCATTCTCGATATCTGCCGAGCCGAACCGCTTAAGAATATCCACGGAGAGTCGTGGAAGAAACTTCTTGCAGGCCAGACGAGCGATTGGCGCAAGTCATTATATTACTCGTATAACTATGAAAAGCAATTTCCATACACACCTAACGTTCGCGGGGTAAGGACGGATGAGTGGAAATATGTCCACTATCCTAACGGTGATGACAAACCGGACCGGTACAAAGCGGAACTTTATAATTTAAAGAACGACCCGCTCGAAACCAAAAATCTGATAGACGATCCGAAATATGCCTACAAAGTCAGGGAGCTCAAAGCCGAGCTTCACCGACTGATGGCCCAGACAGGGGCATTGCCGGACGAAATGCCGCTGTATTTAGGGATAAAAACAGAACTACCGGACGAAAAGATTAGATAAAGCCCACAGAGATTAGCTGTATTTAACGCCTCAGTTTGTAGTTTTAGGGATTTAACTTGTTTTCTCTTGACATTTCCACAGTTCATCTATATTTGTCCTTTTTTAAATATTGTTGTGAAAATCACCGATAACTGATTCGTGATGAGTGAATCGTAACTATAAACCGCAAACAACGAATTTTTTTTATGGCAAAATCGAGCTCTTCCAAAAAATCTTTAGTAATTGTCGAATCACCTGCAAAAGCAAAGACCATAAACAGGTATCTTGGTCCGGACTTCGAGGTAAAGGCATCAATGGGACACGTGCGGGATTTGCCTTCAAAGGGCCTCAACGTTGATATAGAAAATAATTTCGAGCCGACTTACGAGGTAATGCCCGGCAAGAAGCGCACCGTCATGTCGCTAAAAGCAGCGGCAAAAAAATGCGACAAGCTCTTTCTGGCCACCGACCTTGACCGTGAGGGCGAAGCAATTGCCTGGCACCTTGCGGAAATCCTTAACATACCCGAAGAAAAAACCTTTCGCGTGATTTTCAATGCCATAACACAATCGACTATACAGCGTGCTTTCGCCGACCCGGGCAAGCTCAATATGGACAAAGTTATGGCCCAGCAGGCCAGGCGGATTCTCGATAGAATCGTCGGCTATCAGATAAGCCCGCTGCTATGGAAAAAAGTTACGCGCGGTTTATCGGCCGGCCGCGTCCAGTCCGTGGCCGTTAAAATGGTCGTCGAAAAAGAAAGAGAAATCCGCCAATTCGAGCCTGTCGAGTACTGGCTTATACCCGCGGTATTTACAACCGACCTGCAAAGTAACTACAGCCGCGAATGGCTTGATTTTGTTACGCCAAAAACTGAAGACAACAATCCCCCCACAATTGCCAAACAGAATAAATGGCTCATCGAGCACAACGCCTTTAAGGCCGAGTTATACAAGGTTAACGATGAAAAATTCGAGGCATCCAATCAGGAACAGGCAGGCCGGATATATGAGGCACTGAAAGGGGCGGATTTTAAGATAGCAGACATAGAAAAGAAGGAATCACTTTCGCACCCCGCGGCTCCCTTTATAACTTCGACAATGCAGCAGGCCGCCGCAAATCGGTTAGGCTTTACCGCGAAAAAAACTATGGCAATGGCCCAGCAGTTGTACGAGGGCATCGACTTGGGCTCGATGGGTTCTCTGGGCCTTATTACGTATATGAGAACGGACAGCACGCATCTGTCGGATGAAGCTATCAAAGAGGTGCGAAATTATATCAGTATGCATCTCGGTCAGGATTACCTTCCTGCCAAAACGAAGATTTATGCCTCCAAAAAGGCCGCCCAGCAGGCACACGAAGCCATCCGCCCGACCGACGTTGACCTTACCCCTAATGATATAAGGCCCTTTCTTACCGACCAGCAGTTCAAGCTCTATGACCTTATCTGGCGCCGCTTCGTAGCCTGCCAGACGGCCCCGGCTAAATATAATGTAACAAATCTGTATATCGTAGCACAGACGTCACTGGGCCAATGCTGGTATAAAAGCACAGGGCGTATACTGCTCTTTGACGGCTTTACAAAAATCTGGCTGACTGCGTCAAACGAACAGCAGTTGCCGCCAATGGAAACAGGACAAAAATTAGAGCCGGTTGGTATAAAGGCCGAGCAGCATTTCACAAAACCACCGGCCCGATATACCGAAGCGTCCCTTGTAAAGGCACTCGAAAAAGAAGGTGTCGGCAGACCAAGCACATACGCCGCGATAATAAGCACCATACAGGACCGTGGCTACGTCGAGAAGCAGGACAAAAGATTCTTTGCCACCGACCTCGGCGAAGTGGTTACTGACAAACTTAACGAGTACTTCCCGAAGATAATGGACATTGCTTTTACCCGCTATATGGAAGAGCAGCTTGATAAGATTGAAGAACAGCATATGGATTGGCTTGGTGTTTTAAAAGACTTCTATAGCCCGTTCAAGCAAAGCCTTGAGACGGCACAGGCCCAAATGAAACACGCCAAAGCCGAAGTTACCCCCAGCGAATATAATTGTCCGAAGTGTGGCCGGCAGCTCGTTTACAGATTCGGCAAAAACGGCAAGTTCCTGAGCTGTTCGACATATCCGGATTGCAAATTTGCCTGTCCCTGTGACAAAGAAGGCAGAATGCTCGAAGAAAAGGTAAGCGAGCATAAATGCCCTCTCTGCGGTAAACCAATGGTGCATAAAAACGGCCGATTCGGCCCATTCCTCGGATGCAGCGGCTATCCGGATTGCAAAACAACTCTCAAAATAGATAAGCAAGGCAACGTCCTGCCGCCAAAGCCCCCGCCGGAACCCACCGGAATAAAGTGCTACAAATGCAAAGATGGTGAGCTGGTAATCAGGCAGAGCAAGAAAGGACCCTTCTTAGGCTGCGACAGGTTCCCGAAGTGCCGAACCATTATCAGCATCAAGGAGCTGGACCATCTAAAGCAGTTGCAGTCAAGCGGTCAATGGCCGCCTGAAACATGGGAAGAAGCCGACGAAATCCTCGGAAGAAAAAAAGCTAAAGAGCCTGTAAAAATCAGGAAATAATGCACCTTTCCCGCCTGGGAATTCCTATTTCTAAGAAGGTAAAACCTCCTCGTCTGCACATGGCGCGAAATCTTACCAATCCGGTATTGGTGGTCCGCTCGGCCAGCTTAATATAAAAGTATTGGGCCTCGGATGTGCTGAGACCCGTTCGACATGCGAATCAACAAAAACCGCATTGGCATAACCCATATTCAAGTCTCCACCCGGAGCACTATGGTAGGTGGCGAAGCAATCAGTGTTACCGGGAGGTGTGGAACGTAAATTGTTGTCATTGACCGCAGCGCCGCTCAAGCCCGGAATAGCCCACGAATTCTCCTCAGAAAAGAAAAACACACGCTGCGGATTCTTTACCTGGGACTCCTTCCGAATTTTCTCCATATTGGTACGATATTGTGAGGGTACCGCCCCCCACGCGTCGCCGTTGAGGTAGGAATTCATCTCGTAACTATATTGAGGTTCGATGGGAATTGTCACGCCGTTACAATTAGCGCAGCCCATCATTCTGGCAACAACGTTGAATTCCGGACACAGGTGAATATCCTTGTCCTTCAGATATGGCCACATCTCGCCGCCAAGGTCCGGGTTTTCGTTAAGATTCTTGCTTGCATCGTGCCATCGGCAACTTCTGCCGCCATCTTTGTAGAGCCAGGTGAATGAATAAGGAAAACCGCCCTCATTATCGTCTAAGTACATCCTCCCCGCCAGACCATACTGATTCAGGTTGGACTTGCAGAGAATTGTCCATACCTGCTTTTTCGCCCTCTGCAGAGCCGGCATCAGTATCGCCATCAACAATGCGATAATGGCAATCACCACCAGAAGCTCTATTAACGTAAAACCTTTTCGTTTGTGCATAATAGTTCTCCTTCTCTTTCCCCGATTGGGAATTCCTATTTGGGTTCCCACACCTGTACCTGCGACTACCTGTGCAGGAAAGCACAGGTGCAGGCAAGGTGGGGTCCCACTAATGGGGTAAAGCCGCCTCGTTTGCGCAGGGCGTTATATCTTACCAGTCCGGTATTGGTGGTCCGCATGGCCAGCTTAAAATAAAAGTATTACCAGGCGGATAAGCAGAGACGCGTTCGACATGCGAGTCCACAAAGACTGCATTAGCGAAACCCCTCTCTATGTCCCCGCCAGGAGCATTGTGATAGGTGGCGAAGCAGTCGGTGTTACAGGGAGGTGTGGAACGTAAATTGTTGTCATTGGTTCCTGCGCCGCTAAGGCCCGGAATAGGAAACGGATTCTCCTCCGAGAAGAAAAACACACGCTGGGGATTCTTTACATGGGACTCATTCCGAATTTTCTCGTAGTTGCCACGAAATTGTTGGGGCACATTCCCCCAGGCGTCGCCATTGAGGTAGGAATTCATACAGTAACTATATTGAGGTTCGATGGGAATTGTCACGCCGTCACAATTTGGGCAGCCCATCATTCTGGCAACAACGTAGAATTGCGGACACATGTGAACATCTTTTTCCTTCAGATAGGGCCAGAGTTCGCCGGCACGGTCCGGGTTATCTACAAGATTCTTGCTCTTATCGTGCCATCCACACCCGACGAATCCAAAATCTTTGCAGAGCCAGGTGAATGAATAGGGAAAATAGCCCTCATTATCGTCTAAGTACATCCTTCCCGCCAGGCCGTACTCCTTCAGGTTGTGTCTACACTTAATGTCCCATACCTGCTTCTTCGCCCGTTGCAGTGCAGGCATCAATATCGCCATCAATAATGCGATAATGGCAATCACCACCAGAAGCTCTATTAATGTAAAACCTTTTCGTTTGAGCATAATAGTTCTCCTTTTCTTCCAAAGAAAATTCTTCCTAAACAGCATTTCTGGTGCTTCGTCGCTGTATTAACCTGAAGTATTATAACATAAAAATTGCAAAACCGCATTAAAAAAGATATAATATTTTTGGTATTTTAAAATAAATTGTTTTGCAGAGAACTGGGCCAAATGGATAAAAAAAGACAAATCGAAACAAAGCCGCTTGAAATTGTAGAGCCGATAGGCAAACGTGTCCTGATTCGCAAAGACCAGGACAAAAAACAAACCAAAGGTGGTATCCAGCTGCCCGACAATATAGAAATCCCCACGATAACCGGCAGAATCATCACTATTTCCGCTGAGGTTCAAAACTCACCGGATATACCGTTGCGTCAATACGACAAAGTGCTGTTCAATCCCAAAGGTGCCATACCCGTCGATTTCGAAGGTGATAATCGTCTGTTCGTGGTTGAGGTCGAAAACGTCGTGGCAGTCTTTAGAAAATCATAAAATCATTCCACTGGTATAAACTCGATACGACCATCGCCCGTGATAGAACATTGGTAAACAACATTTCAGATTCATGCCTGGTGCTTTTGCTTTGTTTCTGATATTTTTCTGAGGGTTTCGGGAACTTTTTTGGTATTAGCTGCGTCATTAACTGTGGATAGTAAAGAATGACAGGCGGATTCAGAGTGGAATTTGAAGAGTTTTGGGCCGACACTGCGGATAAAGTCCGGGCATATATGTTTTGTGCCTGTGGGAGCTGGGCCGATGCAGATGATTTAATGCAGGAGTGTTACCTGCGCGTTTTGCGTGGATGGGGCCAGTTTAATGGGAGGGGAAGCAGGCAGGCTTGGCTTTTCGCAATTGCGCGTAGAACGTGTGCCGACTGGTTCCGACAAAAGAGCAGGAAAGG
>CAYUFX010000057.1:0-29410 GCA_964444135.1 uncultured Pirellulales bacterium
GAACGTGGATAACTCTCTAATCGAGGTTGGTACATAATTCGGGGTCAGATCACCATCAGCAGAGAAGGTCGCATTGCCTTCCCACTGATGTGGCCCGGCCTGGCAGATCAGTCCCGGGGCAAAGACCTGAGGCGTTGAGCCGGGCGGAGTTTGTCCCAAATAGGGTCCTTTGGCAAAGGGCTCTGCTGACGCTACACAATAAATTGTCAATACAACAAATCCACTAATTACATATAATGCAAATTTTCTCATAATTTGTCTCCCTAAGAAAAGTAACCTGTAGGGGCGGGTTCCGGTATCACCTTATCATTGTAATTTGCGTTTATCTCGTGGATGATTCTGAAAGAATGTCCAGGCAATCTCAGGTACGTTGCAAATCGAATGGGCAGGTATTTTATGGCCTTGGTTCTTGAGCTTGTAAAGGACAACATCACCTATCCCCTTTGGTGCTGCCCATAGTCGCGTCAAGGTGTTAGGGTCATCCCTAATGACGATGGGCGATGATTTACATCTGTTGCGTGTTGCCCATAGACGTATCCCATATTCAACACCGAAGAAACCCCAGTTTGGTAGCCCATTGTATAAAACGTATTTATCCTGCGCCCCATGAAAGTGAATCACCGATACAGGCGGGCCTGCCACAAAATCGTTAAAGGCCAATAGGCCGGCCAACGGAGCAATCGCTGCAAACCGGTCCGGCAATCGGGCCCCCAGGTGATGCGCCATAAATCCCCCACTGGAAGTGCCAAACACAAAGATTCTATTCGGATCAATCGTATAATGAGCAGAAACGGTATCAATCAGCTTCGCAAAGAAGCTTACATCGTCCACCCGTCCCCCCCACCAGATTTCATAAATACCGCCTCCGTTCCACAGTTGCTTCTGCTTAGCACCAAAGGCTACAGCATTGGGGTAAACCACAATGAATCCTTCACGATCTGCAATACGGTTGAAATCTATAGTTTTCTCAAATCCGGCAGCCGTGTCCCCGTAGCCGTGCAAGGCAAACACCAATGCCATAGGGGAACCTTCCCGATACGACGGCGGGAGATGCACACGGTAGGATCGCGTTCTTCCCCCGTGAACCAGTGTCTTAACTTGGGTATCGCCTAAACCTGTGTGGACCACTCCCAGACCAATCATTAAGCTTATAAACAGTGTTCTCATCATTGTGCTCCTGAAAAAGGTGTCCCTTAGGGGCTATCTATAGGATTCGGGTAGATATTCCTTGAGTTCTACCCAATAAATGTCAGCCGTATCGGTAAAGCGATTCAGATTCCACCCGGTACTGCGGGTGAAGAACATGTATTTCTTGTCCGGGGAGATCCTCGCTCCGAATTCATAATACCCGGTATTAATTCGAGGACCCATATTCCGAGGTCTGGTCCAGGTACCATCCGGCTGTCGCAGGGTGAGGTACAGGTCCGTTTCCGTTCCGTCCAGTGCTCCCGGTCGAATGGAGTAGAATACCATAAAGGACTTATCCGGAGCAATTCCCGGATGGCAGCCTTTTAAGTTGCCCTTCTCTACAGGGATCTTTATAGCCCGAGCCCAGGTGTTGTCCACAAAAGGAGCAATCCAAAAACAGCCTCGGTCGAAAATAAGACAGATACTATTATCTGCTGCCATAGAGAATCCGGCCCCCATGGAGTTGAAGGGTGGGCCGAGTTCCTGCGGCAAAGACCATCCCTGGGACGTGCGCATGCAGCGATGAATACTCCAACGTTTGGATGGATCGTACTTGTAGCTGAAGTAGATACTATTGGCATCCGGAGACAAACAGGCCGACCACGCTTTGTATGGAATGCTTTTTATACGCTCAGGCGTTTTCCAGCCCTCGTCCGTGTTTTCTGTGATATAAACATACCCGAGTCGGCGAAAACAAAAGGTGTTGCCATCAGCCGAGAAGTGCCCATGGGCTTCCCACCGGTGCGGCCGTGTATCACAGATCAGTTCGGGGGCAAAGACCTGAGCGATGGGTCCGGGCGGAGTCTGCCCCAAATAAGGTCCTTTGGCAAAGGGCTTTCCGAACACCTGGATGGAACCTACTGCCCAAAAAGTCACAAGCCAAATAATTTGTTTCGTCGCTTCTTTCATAACATATCTCCTTTTCAATCGCCTGATATTCCTTCAGGCTATCTATAGGATTCGGGCAAATACTCCTTGAGTTCAACCCAGTAGATATCGGATGTGTCACTATACGAATTCAAACCCCACCCGTTAGCGCGGGTGAAGAACATGTATTTCTTGTCCGGAGAAATCCTCGCTCCGAATTCAAAATACCCGGTATTAATTCGGGGACCCATATTCCGGGGTTTGGTCCAGGTCCCATCCGGCCGTTGCAGGGTCAGGTACAGGTTCGTTTCCGTTCCGCGCTGTGCTCCCGGTCGAATGGAGTAGAACACCATAAAGGATGCATCCGGAGCAATGCCTGGGTGGTGGCCTCTTAAGTTGCTTCCCACATTCACAGGGATTTCTATAGCCTGAGGCCAGGTATTGCCCACAAAAGGGGCTACCCAAAAACAGCCTAGTTTTGCTCCCTCCCATCTAAAAAAGTAGATACTGTTATCCGCTGCCAAAGAGAATCCACCCCTCGCTAAGTCAAGTGGCGGGCCTAATTTCTGCGGCAAAGACCATCCCTGGCTCGTGCGCAGGCAGCGATGAAGACTGTATTTGGACTGATCGTAGCTGTACGTGAAGTATATACTATTGGCATCCGGAGACGGACAGCACGCCCCTGACCTGAATGGAATGCTCTTTATACGCTTAGGAGTTGTCCAGCCCTGATCTGTGTTTTCTGTGATATAAACATACCCAACTCGGTTAAAACAAAAGCTGTTACCATCCGCAGAGAAGGTCCCATGTGATTCCCCCCGGTGCGGCCGTGTATCACAGATTAGTCCCGGAGCAAAAACCTTAGCGATAGGACCTGGCGGGCTCTGTCCCAAATAAGGCCCCACGGCAAAAGGTTTTCCGAACACCTGGATGGAACCTACTGCCCAAAAAGTCACAAGCCAAATAATTTGTTTCGTCGCTTCTTTCATAACATATCTCCTTTTCAATCGCCTGATATTCCTTCAGGCTATCTATAGGATTCGGGCAAATATTCCTTGAGTTCAACCCAGTAGATATCAGAAACCACATTGAAGATCCTTGGATCCCAACCGTTGCTGCGGTTGAAGAACAGATACTTCTTATCCGGTGAGATTCTCGCTCCTTGTTCATAAAACCCTGAATTAATTCGAGGACCCAAATTCTGGGGTTTGGTCCAGGTACCGTCCGGTTGTCGAAGGGTGAGATATAGGTCTGTTTCCGTTCCGGGTCGTGCTCCCGGTCGAACGGAGTAGATGACCATAAAGGACTCATCCGGGGCA
Source organism: uncultured Pirellulales bacterium (assembly GCA_964444135.1). GTDB lineage: Bacteria > Planctomycetota > Phycisphaerae > Sedimentisphaerales > Anaerobacaceae > NIOZ-UU13. The sequence continues at coordinate 3,375 of CAYUFX010000057.1, forward strand.
ATCCCTGGACAGCACGGGCGCGGGTGATCCAAGGGGATATTTACAGCCCGGCTCCATGTATTACTCACAAAAGGAACGACCCATATCCAGTTTCTTTCGTCGTTCTTGCGATTGGAGCAGAGATAGATATTGTTATTCGAGGCTATAGAGCATGCAGATTCTACGTATGGGGAACTTAGTGGCGATCCGAGTTTCTGCGGTTTGGACCATCCATTTGCTGTTCGATTGCATCGATATAGATTGCGTTTGTACGTCGGATCTGTGGCTCTCGTAAAGAAAATACTATTGGCATCCGGAGAAAGACAGCACGACCAGGGCGAATACATATTCGCTGGAATACTTTTTATACGCTCAGGCGTTGTCCAGCCCTGGTCCGTATTTTCTGTGATGAAAACACCGCTGACGCGTTGAAAGCAAAAGGTGTTGCCATCCGCCGAGAAGGTCCCAAAGGCTTCCCACTGGTGTGGTCCGGCGCCGGTGTGACAGATGAGTCCTGGGGCAAAAACCTTAGCGATAGGGCCGGGCGGTTTCTGTCCCAAATAGGGGCCCTTGGCAAAGGGTTCCGCGCATAGGCCGATGGAGCTAATCCAAACTAAAACCATGAGCGTCACAATCTGATTCTTCGTCTGTTTCATAACAGATCTCCTTTCACGAGTAGAAAACTACCAGCTATGTCTATTTTAATCATCCCGCAAAAAGAGATTTGTTTCAGAAGAAATGGATTAAGGTTCTGTTCGTTGGATACGTGCCCGGACTGAGAGGAATTCAACGCCGTTGTGGCGACCGTAGCGGTCAAATATTCCCAACACGCGTACCGCCCTCGGCTCAAAGGGCAGATCCAATCCATCCAGGTCGAAGTCTATGATGTGCTCGTTCCGGCAGATACCCATGCGCCAGCACTGGGGTGGAGGCAGCTCGAATAACTGGCCGCTGCCGTCCGTCAAAAAAACCCGGATGGTACCACGGCAGCCCCACTCGCGTATCAGAAGATCCGGACCGGAACCATCACGAATCGGTCCGTCAAAGCCGAGTTCGATCCAATGGTCCTTGGACAACAATAGGCCTATACGCGGCTGGTTCACCAGATCGATACGGAGTTGATCCGGGTGCAGTTGTTGCACCGGTGTTCGGGGATGGTCCTGATCTATAACCAGAAAGCCGTTTCTATCGGGGTCGTTCGCTGCAATTATACTGGATGGGTCCACAAACTCTTCGTTATCAAATAGTGGATACAGGTGGGCGTAAAGTTCCTTGACGCCTATATTTGAGCTGGGTTCTGGTTTAATCATACTGGCCGTGAAACCGGCAATCAACAATACACAGGCCCCGATTAACGCCGCTTTCGTGGTTATTAGACTCGTGAAACCAAGGCCTAATCCCGTTTCCAGGGAACTGGCCAAAACGACCTCTCCAGCAACCGCTTTCTTCCCATTTTGCAGGGTCAGGTCGGCAAAGATGGTCAGGCCGGCCAACAGGGAATCACGTTTAAAACCGTGCCGTTCCAGTTGGCTTTTTAGCGAGTGTTTGGCCCGGAAGAACAACAGCCGGGCCTTAAGTTCGCTGCCGCCCATTATCCCGGCAATCTGGCCATAGGACAGGTTGTCATAACAGCGCAGGACCAGAATATTACGGTATTTGAACTTTATAGCCTTCATGGCACCCATCACCGCGTTTCTGATCTCTTTACGAATAACGGTATTCAAGGCATTGCTGTCATCGGCTACATAGGACTCGAGTACAGAGTCGTCCGAGGTTGTTTTTTGGGCCAAACGCCGGGCGCCCTGGAGACGGAAATGGTGCTGTACCTTACCGAGGGCGGTGCGGAAAATCCAGCCCCAGAAACCATTGACATGGGGCACTTTAAGTTGAGGAAGAGTTTTTATCATCTCCAGAACCGTCTCCTGAGTCAGGTCCTGGGTCAGATGGTAGTTAAGAGTCAGACGGTAAATATACGTATAGACCTTCGGCCGGACTTGTTCGGCCACAGCCGACAGACTCTGCATATTTCCGGCCTGTGCCTGACGGATCGCCTGGATATTCAGTTCTTTCGCCATTGGCTGCCTATTTATATCATCCCGGCAAACCGGATATGTTTCAGAAAAAACCTCATCGTTGCATAGTCTCAGATTTTCCATTTACACTTCACAGAAACCCTCCTGCACACTTGAAGTCCAATAATATCAAAATCTCATTGAGTTTGCAACAATTTTCTGGGCACCCCAGCGAGATTTCTTGCAAAAAACGCCAACGAAATCGAGTAAATACGTCGAAAAGCAAGCCTCAGAGCATCCTTGCGTGCTTCACCCATTGGATTCTCCCGTAAAGAATGGTCGAAGCTGGCGTGCGTAGTCTCCAGAGGCTTTATACTATGAGATTACAGTTCATTTGTCACGCACCACTTGGGAAATCCGGGGATAAAGTATTTTCACTTTGGCTTATCACCAACAAGCGGCCGAATCTTATCTACAGTGAAATACACCAGGTGCGTAGCTGTTTCGTCGGGACTACGGGTTTTCGAATGCTGCTGTTTTATCTCTTTTATGCGTTGTGGATCTTTCTCCTCACCGGTTTCGGTCAGATAAAGTCTGGTGCCGGCGTAACCTTCACCCTTTTCGATAAACAAATAAGCGGCTTTCGGATTGGACTGCACGTTTGCGTAGCTCAGACGTTCTAACATGCTGAATGCGATGGTTTTCTCATCTGTAATATACGGCCGGGAATAAATGGCGATATCGACGTTGCCATCTGAATCGCTCGTAGCTAAAACCCCCGTACCTTTAACGTTTTCAAAATAATCGGCTAAGTTCATGATTTTCTCCTTTTGCCGTAAGGCATCCGCCGAAAGGCGTCCCTTTCGGGACTGCGGAGAGCTTTAATGGCCTTTAAGGCCTTTTTAACATCGGCGTACTTGAACTCAAAGCCTGCTTCGAGCAATCGTTTCGGCAAGACCCTTTGTCCGGATAAGAGTACCTCATTAGCCATTTCGCCTAAAGCCAGCCGCATGATGAATCCGGGGAAGAACAACCAGGAAGGTCTTCTTATAATCCACCCCAATTTTCTACAGAATTTTTTCATTGTTACCGGCTGCGGCGAGGTCAGGTTGAAGACGCCTTTAAGATTTTCATTTTCCATCAGAAATTTTATTGCCGCGACTTCGTCTTCGAGACTAATCCAGGAGAACCATTGTCTGCCGCTTCCGGGGTGCCCGCCGAGAAAAAAACGAAACGGCTGCATTATTCTTGGAAGAGCCCCACCGTCACTTCCCAGAACCACGCCTGTGCGTATTACTACACATCTAACACCTGTTGCCTCGATTTGGCTTGCAATGATTTCAGATTTGCAGCACACATCAGCCAGAAATCCCTTACCCGCAGGCGAGCTCTCATCCAGCCCTTTGTCGCCACAAGAACCATAATAACCGGTAGCCGAAGCCTGAATTACGACAGTTGGCTTTTTGTCCACCTGCTTAATCATTTCGAGTACCGCTCTGGAACTATCCAGCCTGCTGTGCAGTATGCCGGCCTTTTTCGATTTGTTCCACCGGCCGGAAGCAACGTTTTCACCGGCCAGATTAATGATGGCAAAAGCCCCATCCGCCTGCCGAATCCAAGTTCCGGTCGTTCTTCCATCCCATTCGACAACTTTAGCCCAGTCGCCCACTGATTTGGCGGCTCTCCTTGTGTCGCGCGTCAAGGCAATTACTTCATAATCTTTATGAAGCTCTCTGCACAATGCCCTGCCAATAAAGCCGGTCGCACCTGTTATCACTACTCGCATAGTACACTTATATAAACTATTATCGAAAAAATCAAATAGCTTTGACAAAATCCGGTGTTAGATTATATTTACAGATGATTTCGATAACAAAAACTTTTTAAATTAGGAGGTCCAATTTATGAACGAGACCATCGTTTCAACATGGGGGGGATTAACGCGATTAGCTTTTTCATTAAAGCCTTTTCGATTAATCATTTTGGGGATTTTGGTAATATGTTTTGTAGCATTGAGTTCCTGTGCTTTGGATAACAATTCATCCTCCTCTCGAAGAGAAAAAATACCTGTTATTTTCGATACGGACATCTGTGATGATATTGACGATACGTGGGCACTGTCTCTGCTTGTTCAATCGCCGGAATTCGATGTTAAATTGATTACAACCGCAGTACGTAATACCCCATCAAAGGCAAAGGTTGTGGCCAAGTTTCTGGAAACCGTCGGCAGGACAGATATACCCATCGGCATTGGAGTGCAACATAATAAAGCCAGTCATAGGCAACAAGCATGGATAGAGGGTTACGAGCTCTCATCATACCCCGGCACTATCTATGAAGATGGCGTGCAGGCCTTGGTTGATACTATAATGAATTCTCGCAGGCCGATAAAAGTAGTTGCCGTAGGCCCCCTGCCCAATATCGCCGCTGCACTTGAACGCGAGCCTCGGATAGCCGAGAAAGCGGAATTTGTCGGAATGGACGGCAGTATATATCGTGGATACGACGGTAATCCAAAACCAAGCGCCGAATATAATGTAGAGGCTTTCGTAAAAGAGACGCAGAAGGTCTTTACTGCACCCTGGGATATGACAATTACTCCTCTGGATACGTGCGGTATAGTTAATCTTAAAGGCCAAAAGTATCAAAAAGTCCTGAAAAGGAACAGCCCTTTAACGCGAGCGTTGATAGAAAACTATCGTACCTGGTACAAACAGGGCATACTGAATGAAAATAAGGATTTGAGTGAGGCGGAGGTCAACAAGAGGGTTGAAGAAAAACTCAATTCGAGCAGCACAACCCTTTTCGATACGGTCGGCGTTTATTTAGCTTTGTCAACCGAGCTGGTCAAGATAGAAAGGCTCGGAATCCGGGTTACAGACGACGGATACACAAAAATCGACGAAAACGCCAAAATAATTAACTGTGCCACCGAATGGAAGGATTTAGACGCATTCGAGGATTTTTTGGTTGATAGATTAACGAAATAAAAGATTTGCATAGAGCTATTTTAATCAAAGAACATTCTGGGTAAGGACTAAAAATAAAACAAGACAAACCGAAAATTGTTGTAGTCGGCAGCTCCAATATGGACTTGGTGGTAAAATCGCCGAGGATACCCGCCGTCGGGGAAACTATTTTAGGCGAAGATTTTATAATGACCCCCGGCGGTAAAGGTGCAAACCAGGCGGTGGCGGCTGCAAAATTGGGGGCGGAGGTTTATTTTATAGCCAAGTTAGGTGATGATATATTCGCAGAGCAATCTTTGAAAAACTTCAAAAAAGAAGGAGTTAACACGAAATACGTCATACAAACCAATCAAGCTCCATCCGGGGTGGCTCTAATTACTGTTGATGATGTGGGTAATAATGTAATTGTCGTGGCTCCGGGGGCGAATCAAAAATTATCTCCGGATGATGTCAAAAAGGCTCAATCGTCCATCGCTTCATCGGGGGCGTTGGTTGCTCAGCTCGAAATCCCGTTAGAGACTGTCGAATTCGCCGCTCAGTTAGCAAACGACTCCGGCGTGCCTTTTATCTTAGACCCGGCACCGGCCCAAAAGCTCAGTCCGGAGCTTCTTAAAATGGTGGATGTATTAACACCAAATGAAACGGAAGCCCGGATTCTCACCGGCGTAGAAGTAACGTCTAATAGAGATTCCGCCCGCACGGCAGCAAAGAAATTATTAGAATGCGGAGTGAGGTCAGTTATTTTAACTATGGGGGCAAATGGTTTTTTGTTGGCCGCCGATGACAAAATGGAATTTGTCCCCGCTGTAAAGGTAGATGCCGTCGATGCCACAGCGGCGGGAGACGCTTTTACTGGGTCTCTTGCGGTCGGCCTGGCTCAGGGAAAAACATTAGCCGATGCTGCTACATTTGCCAATTATGTGGCGGCCCTTTCAGTCACTAAAATGGGAGCACAATCTTCGATGCCTACCAGAGAAGCGGTAGAAAGTTTTGTAAGGGCGGTTCGCGAACCGCCCCTACTGAAGGAGTAAACGATGCGAAAGTATAAATGCTTAATTACAAGTGTTCTTATTTTTTGTGCCGTTATTTTGTTCATCCTGCCGGTGGGTTGTAAGCGGCGCGAGACGGACAAGCCGAGAATTGCTTTGATAATGAAGTCTCTGGCTAATGAGTTTTTTAAGACAATGGAGGAAGGCGCCCGCTCGCACCATAAAGAGCACGAGGATGAGTACGAGCTTACGGTAGTCGGCATCAAGGACGAACAGGATGTAGCCAGGCAAATTGACTACGTTGAGCTAATGGTTGCTCAGGGAATGGACGCGATAGTTATTGCTCCGGCTGATTCCAAGGCCCTGGTTCCCGTATGCAAACGTGCAATGGATGCAGGGATTATAGTAGTAAATATTGACAATAAATTCGATGCCGACGTGTTGAGGGATAAGGGTGTAAAGATTCCCTTTGTCGGGCCTGACAATCGCAAAGGCGCAAGGCTTGCCGGCGAATATTTAGCGAGCAAACTAAGACCGGGGGACAAGGTGGCAATAATCGAAGGGGTGCCCAACGCGTTCAATGGGATTCAGCGCAAGCTCGGTTTCGAGGATGCGATGAAGGCAGGCCAAATGGACATAGTCAGCTCCCAGTCAGGCTACTGGGAAACGGCGAAGGCGGAACCGATCGTCTCAGCGCTCATTACAGAATATGCGGACCTCAAGGCCGTCCTCTGCGCCAATGACAGTATGGCCCTCGGTGCGATAGCGGCGATTAAAGCAGCCGGCAAGTCCAACGACATCCTCGTCATCGGTTTCGACAACATCTCGGCAGTGCAAAGATTACTTAAAGAAGGAAAGATTCTGTGCACAATTGACCAGCATGCGGACAAATTGGCCTTGTACGGCATTGAGTACGCCCTTGAGATGCTTAGAGGAAAAGGTACGCCCTCAGACAGAGAAACTCCGGTTGAATTAGTGGGTGGTCAGTGGTGAGTGGTCAGTGGTGAGTTGTGAGTGTCAGGTTCAATTAACCAATTAACTATTTAACTAATTAGTATCTGTTGCGGAAAACCGAAACTGGCAATGTCACCCCTGCCCCTGCTTCCGCAGGGGTAAACTTGTCCCCGCAAAAGCGGGGAGCAGGGGTCCAGAGCGAAAAAACTGGATTCCCGCTTTCGCGGGAATGACAAATGCTGTTTCCGCAACAGGAACTAATTAACCAGAAATGAAGCCTGTGACGAGTAAAACAGTTTTTAAAGCTTGCGGGATTAACAAGTCGTTCCCCGGTGTGCAGGCGCTTTCTGCGGTCGATTTTGATTTGCGGGCCGGTGAGATTCACGCTCTGGTAGGTGAGAACGGTGCCGGCAAGAGTACGCTGATGCGCATTATAGACGGCGTGGAAAGCCCTGACTCTGGCCGGATGTTTCTTTATGAGCAGCAGTATCAGCCTGCCGGCAGAGTTCGCCACAGGCAGACCGAAGCACACGACATCCGGATGGTAATGCAGGAGCTGAATCTGATATCCAACCTGAGCGTTGCCGAGAACATCTTTATTGAGAAACTGCCCAACAGATTCGGAATTATTGACTATAACAAACTTAACGGCGCCGCAAGAGAAATTATGAAGCAAGTGGGTCTTGGAGACGTTGACCCCGACGTGCCCGTAAGGTTGCTGGGGGTGGGGCAGCAGCAGATGGTTGAGATAGCAGCGGGATTGTCACGGCGCTGCCGGATACTGGCGCTGGACGAGCCGACCGCATCGCTCACAGACCGAGAGATAGAGCTTCTTTTCGAGCAAATCAGAAGACTCAAGGCCGAAGGGGTCGGCATCATCTATATCTCGCACCGCATTGAAGAAGTTACTCGGATAGCAGACCGTGTTACGGTGCTGCGGGATGGAAAGGTTATCTCGACCCGTCCGGCAAGCGAGTTGAGCGTCAGCGATATTATCCGTATGATGGTCGGTCGCGACCTGGAACAAGAGCATTTGCGACACAGCTCAAAGGTAAGCCAACAAATAGCTCTTCGTGTTGTCGGATTAAACGTTGGTGACAAGGTTAGAGATGTCAGCTTTGAGGTTCGCCGGGGTGAGATTCTTGGTGTCGCAGGGCTGATGGGCTCCGGTCGGACTGAGACGATGCGCGCGGTGTTCGGTGCTGACCGGCCCGATAGCGGCAAAATATATTTATATGGCGCTAGCCCTCGACAGCCGCAATCGGGGGTAAACGAACCGCTCAAAATCCGCACCCCGCGTGATGCGGTGCGCAACGGTATCGCTTTGCTTACCGAAGACCGTAAAGAACAGGGATTATTGTCGGCTCTTGCTGTCCGCGTTAATATCTCACTGACGCGATTACGCGATGTCAGCCGATTCGGCTGGATGGATATAGCTGAGGAGCGGTCTGTGGCGGATAGGTATATCGCTGCGTTGGGTATTCGCTGTTCGTCCAATGAGCAGACAGTCGGTGAATTGAGCGGAGGCAACCAGCAAAAAGTAGTCATCGCAAAATGGTTATACAGGGACTGCGATGTTCTTATCTTTGATGAGCCGACCAGAGGCATCGACGTCGGGGCCAAATTCGAGATTTACCACATGCTTGGAGAGCTGGCAGAGAAAGGAAAGGCTGTCATCGTAGTCTCGTCGGACACCAAGGAGCTTATGGCTGTTTGCGACCGTATTATGGTAATGTCGGCCGGCCGGGTCGCAGCCACATTCGGGCCGAGTGAATGGAGCCAGGAAAAGATAATGGCTGCCGCCTTTAGCCAGTACGTAGGCGTTTGAACAGAAAGCAAGAGAAGTTTATGCGAGGGTCCCCGCTTTGCGGGAACCAAAGATAATGAAAAAGAGAATAGCGGACCTGCCTGCTTTTGTTACGGATTATCTCGGTATGGCGCTGGCGCTGGCTTTGCTGTTGGTCATATTCGGTTTTTCCGCCAGGAACTTTTTTACCCTCACGACCTTCAGGACAATCGCCAACCAGGTCCCGGACATAACCATCGTGGCTGTGGGGATGACCTTCGTGTTAATAATTGCGGGGATAGATTTGTCGGTAGGGTCGGTGATGGCTTTGGCCGGTGCGGTGTTAGGTCTTTTTCTGGTTAAATTCAATCTTCCACTTCCGGCAGCGATTGTTGTGTGCCTTGCGGTGGGTATTCTTTGCGGCGCGGCCAATGGCCTGGTGATAATACGGTGGAGGCTGCCGGCTTTTATCGTTACGTTAGGAATGCTGGAGATCGCGCGAGGCGCCGCTTACCTTGTAACCGAATCACGAACTATATATATAGGCGGGCCTGTGGAAGTAATCACCGAGGCCTCAATTCTTGGGCTTTCCCTTCCATTTATCATAGCCGTTGCGATTGTTGTTGCCGGGCAACTGGTTCTTTCGCGAACCGTTTTCGGGCGCTATCTGATAGCTATTGGCACAAACGAAGAGGCGGTGCGATTGTCCGGGATTGACCCGCGCCCACTAAAACTTGCGGTCTTTGCCCTGTGCGGTTTTCTGACATCTATAGCCGCGGTGATTCACACGGCACGGCTATCATCAGCCAATCCCAACGCCGGTTACGGTTTGGAGCTCCAGGCCATCGCAGCAGTGGTCATCGGAGGCACGAGCCTGATGGGTGGTCGCGGCTCGGTAGTAAGCTCGTTCTTTGGTGTGCTTATTATTGCGGTTTTAGGTACCGGCCTGGCGCAGATTGGCGCCCAGGAATCGACAAAACGCCTTATAACAGGCTGCGTTATTGTGGCGGCTGTTATCCTGGACCACTACCGCCACCGGATTCGCAAACCACAAAAACAAGTGTAATCTGTGTATTTTTGGGGATGCCCCCACCGTTTTGCTTCACAAAAAACGAAGCAATTAGGCCGTTTTTAGCCGTATTTTAGCATTTTCTACAATATTTTTGATATCCGGAGTATAGTTTACTTGACAAATTGTCTCAGATATGGATAATGGTAAATTAGGTACGTTTAAACTCAAATACCTGGAGAGAAAACGATGCGAGTGCTTGTAAAACAAAGCAACGGCAATACCAAAGAATTGCAGTTCACCGAGGGCCCTATTTCTATCGGCAGAGGAACCAACAACCATGTTTTTTTGCCTGACAGAGGGGTTTCGAGAGAGCACGCTGTAATCAACAGCACGGATGATGGAAAATGGATAGTTGAGGACCTGGGCTCGTCAAACAAAACGTATCTAAACGATAAGGCAATCCAAAAGGCTGAAATCAAACACGGTGATTGCCTTCGTATAACTGATTTTACCCTCGAAATCATTCTCAAAAAGCAAGCTCATACTGAGGAGCCAATTCATCCGGAGGACACTCTTCATCTGGAGGCGGCGTTGACAGTCCCCAAGCACGAAACTGTGGTAAGAAGGCCAGATGCCCAGCACGCGCCGGCTATGAGATTGGCAGCCAGGAGGTTAACTGACTTTTCAAAGGCGGCCGAGAAAATATTTGAAGCCAGCAGCCTCGATGAGCTGTTGTTGACCTTGTTGGAGGTTACGTTAGAGCAGTTTAGCGCATACCATGTCTGGTGTGCTTTGAGAAAACAGCCTACAGGTCCGATGACCTGTCACGGGGGTAAAAGACGAGACGGCGCGCCGGTTCTGCTTAACGAATTACAGCTCAGTGAGAAGATTACTCAAGCCGTTGAGAAAGGACAGTTTTTTGTCCTGCCGAGTGTTTCAGCTCAAGTTGAGGCAAAGGGAAGAATACGCTCAGGGATAGTAGCAGCGATTATGCGTCCGACCGGCTGTTTCGGAGTTCTGTATGTTGACAACGCTATGATACACGAGCATTACAGCCTGAGCGATTTGGACTATCTGATGCTCATTGCAATGCACACAGCCGCGATAATGAAAAAGTTCCTGGATTAGTTCACCCCGGTCAGAAATCAGAGTTCAGAAGTCAGATTATCTGTTCTCTGTTTTTTGTATTCTGTCTTTTATGGCTTGTCTTTTTTGAACCATGTTATTTTTCGTTTTAGATTTCTAACAGAGTAAATCAGACCTTCCCTTCCCTGGCCTGTTTTTTTTCGCTTGATTTTCCATCCTAATTCTGCTATTAGCAAGACCAGACTATAGTGGCATAAAGCCCATCGTTGGAGTATATCACAATGCGATTACACAGACTTACAGTATCGGTGCCTTTGGCGCATATAGCTGGTCCGGTTTTTTTCTTAGTCCTTCTCGGAACATTCGGCCAATCCGCCTGTGGTAATTCCTCGGTCAAAGAAAGGAGTCTGACACCCTGGGAGAGGCAGTACAAAATCAAGCCGAACGAGAAGAACCGGTTGACTCCTGCTGATGTGCTCGGCCCGGACGGGGTCGTGTACCCTAACTGGACAAAATGTGGTGTCCAGGGCGGGATTCCAGAGATAAAAGCAGTTGCATCAATCGAGGACTTCGGCACTAAAGCAGACGATGATGCCGACGACTCCGAAGCTCTGGCAAAAGCGTGTGAAGCCGCGGGCAAAATGGGAGGCGGGGCGGTACTGCTGGGCGAAGGTACCTACTATCTTAACCGCCCCGTGACGGTACGTTACGACGATGTGGTTATTCGAGGCCAAGGTCCCGGAAAGACCCGTTTGATATTCCGTTATTCGATTCCTGAGAACGGTGTTGTTTTCTACAATCCGCCTGCGGGCAGCCGGGTGGGCAGGAACACGCGACTCGAAATGCACTGTAAACCCAGCCCCTCCGAGGGGCGAGGGAAACCCGCCGGCTTGATGAAAATGACGATGATGGTCGATGATGTAGTTATCGGCAGGTGGAGTCGGGGTCAACACTCAGGAAATACATTTGGCTTTACGGTATATGGTCGCAGTGCTGTTGGCAAAGTTCCAGATGGCCGAGGTGTTTTAAAAGGTATCGCAGAGTACAAGGATGGAACAAAACTCACCGGAGAAATTCCCATCATTCTTGACTCAAACTTTGATGCGGATACGTACGCTTCTGACAGGCGTGACACCAGACCTGTTGCGGACTCACGAGCGGTAATTACCTTCGCGGGCAGGGGTACAATTGGTGGAAAGCTGAAACTGGTCAAGGATGGCAAACGTGGTGATATGACATTGGAGCTGGAAAGCACCGAGGGGCTTTGGGTCGGAGATTGTATTCTTATTGACGGGCCTGCAACCCGGCGCTGGAAAAAGCTCACTAAAAACGCCTGCAAATGGGGAGTATATCGTCAATACGAAGTAGTCATCAGCGATATAAAAAATAACACCATTGCGATAAATCAACCCCTGCGAATTGAGTTTCCTACTATCGATGGCTCTTACGTGCAGAAAGTCGTACCAATCCGGCGCTGTGGAATTGAATCTCTCTATATAGAACAGACAGAAAATCTCTGGATTAGCAGTGTGGTCTTTTATCACGGCTGGAACTGCTGGGCAAAAGATGTAACTGTGAAAAAGTGCGGTCGCTTTCCCGTGTATGGCACGATGGCCAAATGGTGCGAAATTCGCGATTGTGTTTTCGATGACGCATGGTTTAAGGGAGGCGGCGGCACGGCTTATACCGGCTGGGACCGATGCTGGGATTGTCTTATGGAGAACGTCGAGACATTCAAGATGCGCCATGCGCCTCTTTTCCAGTGGGCTGCCAGCGGTTGCGTGATTCGCAAAAGCGTTTTCCACGAGAGCGACGGCCAATGGCATGCGGGCTGGACGAATGAAAACCTTATCGAACAGTGCGTAATCGAGTCTGTCCGGGGTCACGGAGGCTACGGGTACGGAATGTGGGCGTCACCGCCGCAAGACGCGGCACATGGCCCGAACGGCCCGAGAAATGTCGTGTACAACTGCGATGTCAGCTCCCCGAGAACAGGCGTTTTGATGGGCGGCATGAACGAAAACTGGCTGATTCTCTACAGCCGTTTTATAGTGGACAGCGGTCCGGGGGTATCCGCCAAGACCGTAAGCTTCGACCATATTGTTAAGGACAACGTCTTCGTCCTCAAGGACGGCAAATCGCCGATGATTTTCCTCGCTACGTCCGACTGTATTGGAGCCGAGATAATTGGGAACGGATTATACGGGGGCAATGGCCTTTTCGTGGCCGGCAAGGGCGAACCGGCTGTGGTCAAAGACAACAAAGCTCTTTTGCTCGACGATGCGCTAAGACCCATCCCAGAGGTACCATCAATTTACGAATGGCAGCACAAGCAGTAAAAATAATTGTATCTGCCAGGCTGATTTGATATAAACGGTAATTTGACCGTGCAGTTTATATTTAACCTCAAAAATAGAAAGCAGGGCGACAATATTGAAGAAGGAGAAAACACTGATGACAGAAAAAGAACAAACCAGAAGGCAGTTTCTTCAGATAGCGGGAATAGGGGCGGCGGCTTCGCTGGCCGGCGCAAGCAGCTCTATAGGCCAGGTTCGTGGGCGGGCAGGTAAACAACAGTTCAAGTTAGGCCTGGCCTCGTACACTTTAAGAAAATTTAACCTGGACGACACTCTTGCGATGACCAAACGGGTTGGATTGAAATACATTTGCTTCAAGAGCTTTCATTTGCCGCTGGACAGCACGCCGGCTCAAATCCGGGACGTCGTGACAAAAGTCAATGAAGCTGGACTGATACTCTATGGCGGCGGAGTAATTTATATGGCAAACGAAGACCAGGTGCACAATGCCTTTGATTATGCCAAAGCTGCAGGAATGAAGGTCATTGTTGGAGTGCCGGCACCTGAATTGCTGCCGCTTGTAAATCAAAAGGTTAAACAATACGATATCAAGGTCGCTATTCACAATCATGGGCCTGGGGACAAAACTTACCCGACACCGGCCAGCGTCTATGAAAGAATCAAGGATTTGGATAAACGGATTGGGCTGTGCAATGACATCGGACATACGATACGGGCCGGTTCGGACCCAATAGCCTCAATTGAGAAGTTTGCAGACAGGTTGCTGGATGTGCATATGAAAGATGTCACGGAGGCGACTGCAAAGGGACAGAACATTGAAATTGGACGAGGGGTAATTGACATTCCGGAGTTCTTAAAAACGCTGGTTAAGATAAAATATTCGGGAGTCGTCTCTTTCGAATACGAAAAGGATGCCGACGACCCGCTGGCAGGGCTGGCCGAGTCGGTCGGTTACGTCAGAGGAGTGCTGGCGGCTATTTCGTGAGCAGTAGCCTGTAATAAGAGCGTCGAATATCGAATCTGTCTTCGGTGGATTAACCGAGCTTAACGGGTTTTTGCTCTTTGGCGGACTTATATATTGCCAGAATTACTTCCACCGCCTTGCGAGCTTCACGTCCGTCTATCCAGAAGTCCTCACCGCTTTCGAGTGCATCGAGAAACGCTTTGAAATTGCGTGTATGATTTTCGTACGAGATGGCAGCCGGGTCGGCTACACCGCCGCCGCCTTCGATTTCACCGAATTTCTTTCGGATTTGCTCATCTTCCGGCTTTTCGTCGGCGAACTGCCAGAGGGTAATACTGTTTTCCACATTTATGACAGTGCCTTTTGTGCCGGTAATTTCGAATCGCCTGAATTGTCCCGGATACGAGGCAGTGGTGCCGTATATAACTCCCAGTGCTCCGTTGGTGTAACGCAGCACAGCAACCGCGGTATCTTCTGTTTCAATCTGAGGATGCCCCAGTTTCGCCGTGAAAGCCTGCAAAGATTCGATTGGCGGCATTATATCACACAGCATATCAACCATATGGATGGACTGGTTCATCAGCGCTCCGCCGCCGTCAAGTTTCCATGTGCCGTGCCAGGAGTCCTTGTAATACTCATCGGTACGCCACCAGGGAACATATATGCCGGCGTATGTAATCACACCAAAGCGTCCGGAGTTTATCGCTTCTCTAAGAGGCACCATCATATCGTTAAATCGGTACGGAAAAATGCCACCCAAACGCGTGCCGCTTTTTTCGTGGGCCTCGGTCATTGCGTCGATTCGCTCTAAGGTAATATCAAGAGGCTTCTCACATATAACGTGCTTGCCGGCCTTGGCCGCGGCGACAGTCGGCTCCATATGAAAGCCGCTCGGAGTGGCGATAGTAACAATATCTATCCGGTCGCTCTTGAGCATTTTCTCATAATCATCGAAGGCAAGGACGTTATATTTCTCTGCAAGGTTTTTAGCTCTCTCTGGTATCTTGTCACAACAGCCAATCAGTTTTGCATTGGGAATATCTCCGATGGCTCTTGCGTGAAAATCAGCGATTAGTCCGGCACCTATTATTCCAAAATTCCAGGTTTTCATCTGCATTTTTCTTTCCTCATAAATTTAATCACACATTAGTCCGACTTCGGCGGCGAGCTCTCTAACTGCATCGATGGCCCTTGAAAAAAGTTCGGGTCCCGTAGAGCCTCCGAACTGGCCTCCTGTTTGCAGGTGCGGCTCCATTGTAAGACAGCCGTCATAGTTAATCGCCGCCAGCTCGGCAAGCAGCTCTTTGATTTGACCATCACCTTCACCCGGTATGCTGCCCACGTCTTTGGCCCCGAGCTTCCAGTCTTTGATATGAATGTGTACAACATAGGGCTTCATAACAGGCCAGCAGCTTTCGACATTATCCGTTATCTTTTCGCCCCAGACGAAATTGGCAGGGTCATAGACCAGCCGGAGTTTCGGCGAATCGACGGTCTTGACAATATCAACGCATTGCTCGGCAGTATGGCCATATATTTTAGCTTCATTTTCATGGACCATCGTAACGTCAACATCTTTAAGTATTTCAACCTTAGCGTCCATTCGCTCCATAACCTCATCCCGATAGTCGTCTATATTCTTGCCTTCCGGTGCATAGTAGCTGAACATTCGTATAAACGGGGTTTCAAAGAACAAGGCCAAATCGACCGCATGTTTGAATTTATCCAGATGCGGCTCGAAAGGCTCGTCAAGTTTTACCTTGCCTATGGGTGAGCCGATGGCGCTTACCTTCAGGCCGTGGTCTTGTATCATCTTTTTCGCTTCATTCAACTGTCCTTTTGTGAGGTCCATTATATTCTTCTTGTTAATAAAGCGAGGCTCGATATAACCGACGCGCTCCTTGGCGAGGTACTTAACCTGCTCTAAAAATTCGTCGGTTACTTCATCCGCGAATGCACTTAATTTCGCCATTTTCAGTTACTCCCTAATTAAAGATGAAACAGTTTAAACTTTACTTTTCAAAACTCGCAGCTAATTCGGGCAAATCCCTTTTGATTTCATCCAGTCTGTACCCAAAGCCCGGCCCGCTTAATGTGGATAAGTCAACCTGGCCGTTGCGCCGTTTATAAAGGCCCGGATGTACCACCTCCTCCGGCGTCGAAGCTGCCGGATAAAACTGCATCGAATTTGTCTCGACACCCATAATCGTTCCCGCGTATGCGGCTAAAAGAACGTGAGGAATCTGTGCCAACATCGGATTAGTCAGGTCCTGCACCATCAAGGTCATTCCGTGTGCCTTGGCCCAGCAAAGACTCAAAATCGCACCGGTTTGGGTTTTGCAGGTTTTCAATGCAACTCCGGTCCAACCCAAACTCCGGCCGAGCCTGATTAGTCTCCAGTCGTGGGCACTTTCGTCCATAAATAAAGGCTTACGCGCCGATACGCTGTGAACATCAATCTGGTTTTCTTCAAGGTCGTATGGAAACGGCTGCTCGACATAGAGAATCTGCTGGTAGATTCGAGGATGTTCTATCATTAACCTGTCCAGAATGTCATTCACATAAGCAGGTTTGGTAACCGTGCAGTTAAAATCACTGGTCAGCCACGGAACGTTATTTTCAATAGCGATTTCGCCGACTCTTATCAGCCTCTCATAATCCCATGAAGAATCATTACCGCGCAGTTTGACCTTCAGACACGTCAGACCATCGCGTTTTATCCAGTCCGGCAACAAAACCGGATAGCCATCGTCCGGTTCTTTTCCAGTTAGTTCGGAGGCATCGAGCAAATCCTTACCGCCTACCAGATGCCAGGCGGGCATAGTCTTTGCCGGAGGATGAGCAAAAAAATCAGCAGGGTATTTACCCTTGAACGAGAAGTCAAAATCATCAGCCGGCTTGAGGAAACCGGACAAATCGGTATTCATAAACTCGGCGTTATAAGTCGAGTACACATCCCGGCCCAGGAGCTGACCATAGGCATCGTGCAGGGCAATATCAAAGGCCGAGCAACAGACCAAAGCTGCCAGGTGAGGCATCGGCTCAGCCTGCCCGCCCCGTTGGTCGTTGAGCTGCTCCAGAAGGCCGGGCAATATCGATTCAATAAAATCACTGCCCAATTCAATCGGATGACCCTGCCGGTCGAACTGTGCCCAGGCCTCGGCAAGTCCGCCTGGGGCGGAGCAGAAAAGCTGCATCGCATCGCATCTTTCCTGATATCCCAGGCTGCTGGGCCAGGCCCACTGGACACTCAGCGGAGTTTCACCCCAACCCTTTGCTGTTTGTCCCCGGCTGTTTGCCACCGTTACGCAGGCACGCGCACATATAACAGAAGTTAACGTTTCCGGCCCAAACTTTAGTGGAACCCTTGTCTCTACCGGAATAAAGTACAAATCAACAGATACCGGGCTAATATCGGTTTTCATATTTTTCCCCGTAGCAATGTTCGGTTACAGTTGAAATTTACAAATGGTTCGTATTAGGAGATTTATAACTTACGTTCGATTATTGTCAACCCTAACTTTGCTATATTCTCGAATTAACCAATTCTTTTAGCAGGGGGATGGTTCTTTTGTCTTGATTTCTTTTTTTACGAGGCCTTGTGGAATAGGAAGGTTTGGATTAAAATTGCTTTTTATGCTGGTCCAAATTTTTGTAACCTGAAAAAGAACGTCTTTTTAGGTTGCTTTGTTGGCTTGAAACTCTATAATTTTGAAAAGACTCTTTTGCAGGAGGCATTACTTTTTGAATAAAAGACATTTGTGAGTAGTTGAATCAGTATCTCAAAAAAAGGAATGTCATTTCGATATTGTATTGAAAGGAGCAAGTATGAAACTCGATCGAAAGTTAAAGATGGGTATGGTTGGTGGCGGACCGGGAGCGTTTATCGGTGAGGTGCACCGCAAGGCGTCTCGTTTGGACGGCGGTATTGAGCTGGTGGCCGGGGCATTCGATATCAAGCCACAAAAATCAAAGCAGATGGGGCGCGAGCTTCTGCTCGACCGCAAGCGGGTATATGGCACTTACGAGCAAATGATTGCAGGTGAGCTTAAGCTGCCGGAAGGTGAAAGAATTGATTTTGTTTCGATAACCACGCCGAACAACTGGCATTTTCCTATTGCCAGAGATTTTCTCAACGCAGGCTTCCACGTGATGTGTGAGAAACCAATGACCATCAACGCCAAAGAGGCAAAGGAGCTGCAAAAACTCGTTAAGAAGTCCCGCAAGGTGTTCGGCCTGATGCACAATTACACCGGTTACCCGATGGTCAAATTGGCACGGGACATGGTGCGAAAAGGCGAGCTGGGTAAGATTCGCAAGATTATAGTGCAGTATCCGCAGGGCTGGTTATCGACCCCATTGGAGAGGACAGGCCAGATGCAGGCTGCCTGGCGAACCGACCCGAAGCAAAGCGGCGGCGCCGGGTGTATGGGCGACATTGGAACACATTGTGAGAACCTTTGCGAATACATCTCGGGGCTGAAGATTACCCAGGTATGTGCGGACTTGACGATTTTTGTCAAGGGCCGAAGGCTGGATGACGATGGCAACGTTCTGCTGCGTTTCAACAATGGTGCCAGGGGTGTCCTTCACGCCAGTCAGATTTCCATCGGCGAAGAGAACAATCTGGCCATCTGGATTTACGGCGAAGAAAAAAGCCTGGAATGGCACCAGGAGCATCCCAACTACCTGTACGTAAAGGTGCCGAACGGCCCGGTACAGGTTTGGTGCCGCGGGAATGATTATGTAGGTGCGAAAAGCCCTGCAGCAGGACGAGCCACTCGACTGCCGTCCGGTCATCCCGAAGCTTTCTTTGAGGCCTTTGCCAATAATTACTGCAACTTTGCCGAAACCGTGCGTGCAAGAATTACCAGGACAAAACCGGACCCGTTGGCACTGGACTTCCCGGACGTTGACGATGGTCTGCGGGGTATGCTGTTTATAGAGACCGTTTTGGCCAGTGCCAAGAGCAAGCAGAAATGGATAGCATTCAAGAAGGCATAAAGAAATAAAAAAATTGATACAGTCCGGCAAAAGTGCCGGATTGCGTAAACAGAAGTCAGAAATCAGAAGTCAGTTCCGTCCTTTGTTTTCTGTCCTCTGTGTTTGGTGCTTCTGAATCCATATGGGTCTTTTGCTCAATTGGCCACAGCGGTACTAATTTCGAGGAGACCTTAAAAAATGTCCACACAAAAAAACTTTAATCGACGTCGGCTCCTTAAGAAGGCAACGGGAATCGCTGCCGGTGCGATAGCATTTGGATTCCCGCAAAGCGGGGTCCCTCCATATATTTTGCCTTCCTCGGCTTTAGGTAAAGCCGATAGTTCTGCCGCGAGCAATCGCATTGTAATGGGCTGTATCGGTATGGGTGGTCAGGGCACCGCGAATATGCGTGCATTTATGGGGCATGAGAATGTGCGAGTCGTTGCTGTTTGCGATGTTCGTGCCGAGCGCCGTCAGAAAGCCAAGGATACTGTTGACAAGCACTACGGGGACAAGGGATGCGCCACCTACAACGACTTTCGTGACCTCCTCGCTCGCAAGGATATTGATGCCGTGATGATTGCTCCTCCGGACCACTGGCATGCGTTGATTGCCGTTGCGGCTGCACGGGCCGGCAAAGATATGTATTGCGAAAAGCCATTAGGTGTGGCAGTGGTCGAGGGCCAGGTGATCCGTGATGCTGTGCGAAGGTATAGCAGGGTATTCCAGACCGGTACACAGCAGAGGTCGGACCGCAAGTTCCGGTTCGCCTGTGAGCTTGCTCGAAACGGTTATCTTGGCGAGCTCCACACAGTCAAGGTCGCTGCGCCAGGGCCTGAGTACAAGCGGACATATCTTAAACCTATCACCGAGGAACCAATTCCCCCGGGGCTTGACTACGATATGTACGTTGGTCCGGCCCCTATGAAACCTTACAACGGAGGCCGACTGGCCTGGCCTGACTGGTATTTGATATGGGATTACTGCGCGGGTTTCATCGTCAACTGGGGCGTTCATCATCTGGACATTGCAAACTGGGGCTGTCCGGCACTCGGCAGCGAACCGTTCGAGGTCGTCTGCAAAGGCAGCTATCGCAACGACGGCCTGACCGACAATATCAACGATTGGCAAGCGGAGTTTAACTATAGCAGCGGCCTACGAATGACTTATTCAGACACCGGCAACCCGAATAAGCAGGGCTGTCAGTTTGAGGGCGATAAGGGCTGGGTCCATGTCAATAGAGGAGGTATTTGGGCTGAGCCGGCATCGTTATTGGAGTTAACAATCAAGCCAAATGAGACTAATCTTCATAAATCTACAAGTCATCATGGCGATTTTCTAAATTGTGTGCGAACCCGCGAAGACCCGGTATCTCCTGTAGAGGCAGGCCACAAGGCTTCCTATCTCGGTCTGATTCCGGAAATTGCAAACCGACTAAAGCGCAAGCTCAGGTGGGATCCGGCCGCTGAACGGTTCATCGGTGATAATGAAGCCAGCCGTATGTTGGCCCGGCCGATGCGGAGTCCATGGCGTTTGTAAACGAATAAAGTGAGTAGTGAGTAGTGAGTAGTCAATAGTCAATTAACCAATTAACCACTCAACAATTAACCATTTAAGTTAAGGAGCTTGTGAAAATGGGTAATGTCTTTATTGGCCTAAACACTGAGTTTTCTCGCAGCAGCGACAAACCTTTTGAGTGGGCTGTTGAGCAAGCTGCTGAGATGGGCTACGAGTACATAGAGCCTATGGTTCACTTCGGTCGGGAGCTGATGAGCGAGGCCGGGTATTTCCACACCGTTTCGATGTTTGACGACCCATACCGAATCAAGGAAGCCTGCGACAAAGCGGGATTGAAGATTTCCGCTCTCCAGGCGCACGGGCCTTTGGGAAGGCCGGAGGTTCACGGGGAGTACATCAAGATGGCGATTCGTGTTGCGGCCGAGATAGGAGTGTCGGTAGTCAATACTGACGAAGGCGTCAAGGCCAAGTGGACGACCGAAGAAGAGGACCACATGTTGATTAAGTACACGCTTCAGGAAGCGGCCTTTATTGCCGAGCGTCGCGGCGTTGTCATCGGGCTGGAACCACACGCCCAATACTCAAAAACACCCGATGGTTTGGACCGGATTTACAATCTGGTCAAATCGCCAGCCATCGGTATCAACTTAGATACCGGCAATGCCTACCTGGCTGGGCAGGATGTGTACAAGTGGCTGGAACGGGTGGCTGAACGGCTGGTACATTTGCACGCAAAGGATATTTCCGTAGAGCACGCCGAAGCTGAGCGGGGCAAGGTAACCGGCACGCCGGTAGGTTGCGCATGTGGCGATGGCGTTATCGACTGGGCCAGGGTCATCGAAATTGTCAGTAAGAAGACCCCTCGCGACATTGTGTTTTCCGTAGAGTGTGGTACGCCCGACCAGGCACAACGCAGTCTCAAGCATCTCAAGGGATTAGTATAAGGATTGTCGGTATTGTTGAAAAATTCAGCGATTTAAAGAAGTAATAATATTTTCGCGGAAGGTTTAGGTTGCGTATTAATTGCCGCAAGTTATAATGGAAAAGCAGTTGAAAGTGCTGGTAAGGATTAATATCTTTCCATTTGGTTGGAGGTGTTTCTGTGAAAGATAGTTACATACCCATGGTGGCGGAGAATCCAGCAAAATAATGAACGTCAATTTTAGGAGTATTGAAATGAATAATCACGAAAAGATTTCTCGGCGTAATTTTATTGGGACTGCCGCTACAGCAGCAATGGCGGTTTCCGCTGCGAGCACCACGGCACAGGTCAAGCCGGCGAATAAGTCCAAGATTAAGTATGAACCAATACCAATAGGAAGTGTTCCGGTTGCCGTCAATCCGGCGAAGAAGTTCAAGCTCAAATATGCACCACATCTCGGAATGTTTCGGCGCAACGCTGGTAATGACTTTCTGGATCAAATCCAGTTTATGGCTGACCAGGGCTTCACTGCGATGGAAGATAATGGAATGATGGAACGACCTGTGGAGTTGCAGGAGAATATCGCAAGGAAGATGAGTCAATTGGGTATGACCATGGGCGTTTTCGTAGCCTATGCCAATTTTGACTTTGAGGTCAAAACTTTCGTTACCCAAAAAAAAGATGTTCGTGAGATGCTGGTAAACAGGATGAAGCAGGCCGTGGAAGTTGCCAAACGTGTTAATGCCAAATGGTGCACTGTTGTCCCAGGTACTTACGATACCAGATTAGAATGGGACTATCAGACAGCCAACTGCATTGAAAATCTTAAATACTGCGCTGCTGTTTGTGAGCCGTCCGGGCTGGTGATGGTGCTTGAGTCACTAAATCCCTGGAAAGACCATCCGGGCCTGTTCCTGACAAAGATTCCGCAGGCGTACCAAATTTGCCGTGCGGTGGGCAGCCCTTCCTGCAAAATTCTCGATGACCTTTATCACCAGCAGATTACAGAAGGTAATCTGATTCCCAATATGGATATGGCATGGGAGGAAATCGCCTATTTCCAGATGGGCGATAATCCGGGACGCAAGGAACCAACAACCGGAGAAATCAACTACAAGAACATCTTCAAACATATTTACGAAAAGGATTTCAAAGGCGTTCTTGGCATGGAGCATGGAAACAGCAAGCCGGGTAAGGAAGGCGAGATGGCGGTCATTGAGGCCTATCGAGCCTGCGACGATTTTTAGTCCGGCTGATGTTTAAAAAGAATTTTGGAGGCACATAAGCTCATTAACAACCAATTTAATCGAAAGGGATTATTTATGAAGAAGAAATTAAACGAAAAAATCAGTAACATTTCGCGAAGGAGTTTCATTAAGACTTCGGCTACCGGTATGGCGGCGGTCCTGGCCGGCAAGAATGTCATCTTTGCCGCGCGCGCTAATAGGAAAATGCGCGTGGGCCTGATTGGCTGCGGCGGCCGGGGCAATGGAGCTCTGCAAAACTGCATGGACGCAGGCGAACATATCGAGAATCTGGAGCTGGAAGCCGTGGCAACGGCTGACTGGTTCAAAGACAGGGCGGTTCAAGCCGGGACAAAATATAATGTCCCTGAGTCACGCTGTTTCTTCGGCGCCGATGCCTATAAGAAGGTCCTCGATACAAATGTCGACATTGTCCTGATTGCAACCTCGCCGAATTTCCGACCCGTGCATTTTGAGGCGGCAATCAAAGCGGGCAAGCATGTCTTTATGGAAAAGCCCGTAGCTGTTGACCCGCCGGGTGGCCGTAGGATTATCGAAGCCGGCGAGCTGGCCAAGCAAAAAGGACTGGGAGTTGTTGCCGGCACGCAGCGCCGCCATCAGAGAAGCTATCGCAGAACCGCTTATGCCGTCGAGCGAGGCGCCATCGGCGATATCAAAGGCGGCTGCGTCTGGTGGTGTGGTGGTGCTCTTTGGTATAAGACCAGGGAAGCGGGCGAGAGCGATGCAGACTACATGGTACGCAACTGGGTCAGCTTCACCGAGATGTCGGGCGACCATATCGTTGAGCAGCATGTTCACAACCTCGATGTTGCCAACTGGTACATTGGGCATCCGCCGATTAGGGCCGTTGGATTCGGCGGACGAGCCCGTCGCAAGACCGGCAACCAGTTCGACTTCCACAGCGTCCAGTTGGACTACGCTGACGACCTTCACATCCATAGTATGTGCCGCCAGATTAACGGCTGCTATAACAGTGTCAGTGAGCACTTTGTAGGTAGCGAAGGTTCAACTGAGGGTGACGGCAGGAGGATGAAGTCGAGCAAGAACATTGACGCGCCGGACTTCCCTGAGCACAAGGGGCCGTATTGCCAGGAACACGTTGACCTGCTCAACAGTATCCTCGCGGGCAAGCCGCTCAACGAGGCCCGCAACGTTGCCGAGTCCACACTTACCGCGATTATGGGCCGTATCGCCACTTACACCGGCCAAATGGTCAGGTGGGCGGACCTCACGGAGAACAAAGATTCGCAATGGTACAATCTCACTCTCAAGCCGACCGCTGAAGATTTCGAAAAGGGTGAGGTTGTGGCTCCACCGGACGAAATCGCTGCTGTCCCTGGCTCAGATGAAAGGCGAAGAAGATAACAGTTTTTGCCCTTGTTAACGTGCTTTGCGGAGCACCCGGGCAAGGCGAAAACTTGCACTTTGACACTTGTTGACTATTAGTAAGAAAGTCGCGCCATAACAGGCGCGACTTTTTTATTTATAAGCTTAATGTCACGCTATATAGAGCTATAAATATTACGAAACTCCGGAAACTGATTAGTATCCTGTAACACGCCTGTTAGTCCTAAGGACTCCTTGCGGAGAAGCGTGCGTTTGGGCATATAATTTAATGGGTGGCAGCCTCAAGCGAGTCCCGAAAAGCCGGGACGAGCTTGGGGGTGGCGCCGAATAACTACCAGTAACCACCACGCATTTTTCGTGTTACAGACTATTAGTCTAATTCGGTTATTTCTGTAAATCGTACAAGGGCGCCTGCCGATTGCGGATGCGGCTCTATTGTTCCAACCAGCCCCACTTTCCGGCCTACAAGCCTGCTCAGTTTCACCTGCGAGACCTGGTCGCTCGGTAGAGCGTAACAGACGGTTTTGCCCGCTTCGTTGATTATACGGTAGTGCCCCGGGCCGTAAGTCGTGAAAGTTTGAAGCTGCCCTACAGATGCAAATCTGCCCAGGTTTTGAAATTCCGCAAGTCTTGCGGCACGGGCCTTATTTATTCGTTCCTTAATCTTCTGCAATTGCTCATTCTGAAGCTGAACTTGTTTGGTTACCGCCAAAGCTAATTCAAAGCCCTCTATCTGCTTAAGCACAAACTCCGCATAGCGTGCAACCTTATCGTCTGTTTTATTCTCGGCAATCTCAGTAAGTGCCTTCTTCATATTTGTGTAGTTCTGCTGCTCTCTTGGTTTAGCACGTTCGGCCTCGACTTGCTCTCGCAGAGCGTTATATTTATCGAGCATCGTCTCAGTTGGGGCCGGTTCGGGAACAACCTTCTCGGGAGCCTCGTTTGGCTCGGTCGTCGGTTCAACAGCCGGTGGTTTAACTGCCGGTGTCTCAACAGTTGGGGCAGCCTCTTCAACTGACGGTATAGGCTTTGTAAAATTGATGCTTACCCAAAGATAGGCAAAAGACGGAGGGGCTATTTTGTAATAATCGTCCATCTGCTCGCCTATCAGCTTGACCTTGTCACCCTTGTCGAGCTTTCCCTGCAGGGTCGTCGAATATAACGGCTTTACGAAATCGGACCCGGCATAGACACGAACTCTGTCACCGGTAACAGTGCCGAGGGTAGAATTGGCCGGGTCAATGCTGACGTACTGCATTGAAATCCAGGAAAAGCTCCCCGCCGGCGGGACAATGCGTGCCCAGCTAAACTGTTTGCCTATCACTTTTACTTTGTCACCTGTGTTGAGCTTGCCGCAGTAGTAAAAGTTCGTACCCGGGCCTGAGCGGACATAGAGGTTATCGCCGGTTATTTCGGCCATATAGGGAAAAGCCGGGGTTTCGGCTTCGCCGGGGCCGCTGGTCGTAGTGGCAGCTTCCTGGGCAACGCCGACGGACACTAAACAGATTAGAATAACGACAGTGAACAATTTGATGTAGGATTGCATTTTTATAGCTCCCAAAAAATAGGTTCCTATTCCCCAAATCAACAAACTTTCAAACCGCCAAATAACTCTTCGGCCCTTCAAATTATCACTCGTCCGGGTGGTTGTCAACTTTTTTATTGTATTAAA
This sequence comes from uncultured Pirellulales bacterium, assembly GCA_964444135.1. GTDB lineage: Bacteria > Planctomycetota > Phycisphaerae > Sedimentisphaerales > Anaerobacaceae > NIOZ-UU13. Next base: position 29,151 of record CAYUFX010000057.1, read on the forward strand.
TATAGCCGCTGCCGGCGTTATTTTCCAACGATACTTCGTCAATTTTACCTGTCTAAGTATGCTTATTATTGAAATTTTCGGGAATTTTTCCTTAAATCGATATACAATAATATTTCGGAAATTAGGGATTTTCATCAATAACACATCGGAACAATTAGCAGTCGCCCCCGTTTGAAATTGGCCCATTCGACTGCCCCTTCGACTACGCTCAGGGCTTCGGCTAATTCAGGACAGGCTTTGATTGGGTTTGAATTGGGTTT
>CAYUFX010000058.1:0-29272 GCA_964444135.1 uncultured Pirellulales bacterium
CCGTTCTTCGTCTTGAGTCTGTAGTCTTTTTCTCTCGTAGCCAGTGCCTTGTCTCGGACATTTTTTACGAATTGACTTGAAATTTAACCTGTTTTATGGTATAATACACACCTGTTAGCCAGAAGGCTAACATAAACCGCCAGCAGGCGCCGGTTATATAGCGGAGAACCGCACGTTTTCGTATCAGCAGATACCCGCCAAAAAGCATTATCTGTCAAGCCAGACAAGGTTTTGAACATTTACATTTGTGTAATTTGGATTTGTTTAGGATTTAGTGCTTAGGATTTCGGATTTCAAACTAATAGATAACTCCTTATGAAACAAAATCTTATCATCTGTCATCTGTCATCTGTCTTCTGTCGTCTGTCTTCGGCCCTCTACATCTGTCGAGAACCCTCTACAAATCAACCCTTTTTATGCAAAACAAACCCAATTTCCGAAAGGCCAAAATGAACGTAAGTTCTATTATAACAATGAATTATAAAAATTTTATCCCGCTGGCCGGATATAAAAACAAACCCAATTCAAACCCAATCAAACCCAATCTCCGAAAAGCCCAAATGGACGTAAACATCTATTACACAAATGTATATGAAAATATAAGCGATTGGACACTTGGTGAAAACAAACCCAATTCAAACCCAATCAAACCCAATCTCCGAAAAGCCAAAATGAATGTAAACTTATATGTTATAGAGGATTACAGAAAAAAAGATGATTTCTCAGTCCGAATAAACAAACCCAATTTCGTTAAAGGCCCAAAATGAACGTAAACTTATATGTAACAAAGGATTATGAGAATGAAACCACCTTCCGGCCCAAAAAAAACAAACCCAATTCAAACCTTGTCCTGAGCGCAGTCGAATGGGCCAATTTCAAACGGGGCTCGATATGCAATTAAACATCTGCTGTACCCTGCATTTAGAACGAAAATATTTGGCTTTCCAAATAAAGTCACTGCCACAAAACGCCGAAAATAGGGTGAAAAATAGGCCTTAGTACACCCAAAAAGACCTAAAAAGAAACAAAAATCCGATTTATTGAGGAGTTTTGAAAATGTCCTGGAACCTATTTGAGAAAATTATCAACGTTATCAAGCCTTTCACGAAATCTGAGCGGTCATCTGAGGTACCAGATGTATCACAGCAATGGCCTGAAAATAGCTCCGATACCTCGCAGTCTTGGCCTGAAAGTAGTACTGAGCAGCCCGAGGCTTCACAAGAGCCTTCTCCGAGCTATCAAGAAACGCCCAGCTCGCCAGAAAAGAGCGATTGGCAGCAAGAGTAAGAAGCCGGAAAATCTGCTCATTACAATTCGTGGTGTTGTCAAAGTCATTGAAAAGACAGCACCACAAGGGGGCTTTTGATTATCTATTATCGGCGTTGTCTTGACTCGCTCGTATGGCCGAGAGCATAAATGCTCGTCGGTTGTGGCTGGGTCAAAAAGTGATTTCCGTTATACAACATCCAAATCCGCAATCTTGTCCCCGTATGCCCTGCCTGTGCCCGTGAAGCCTGTCCTCGACTACGATCGGGGAGCGGGTAGCGGGGATCCAAACTCCTGCCCCTCAAAACAAAAAAGCGGCGCCGTATGTCCCTATTGACGATACACGCAATAGGATGTTTCCTGTCAACTTGGCGTATTAATCCACCTTTCAATGCCAAAATTGGCACCTTTTCGGCTGATAAATCCCGCCAGACTGCTCTTATTGTCAATTTTTGCATTCCATAATTGCCTGTCAATAAGCTACTTACCGCAAACAGGTCAAAATAGCCCTCTATCTGTAAGAAAGCTGGTATATCTTTTGCACGTTTGGTATAAGTTATTCGAAAATTAACAATTGAACCTTTTGTAGGGCATACAATTTATGGAGGCAAGCAATTATGGCAGTCAAAGAATTGGCATTTGAGTCCGATGCAAGAGCCAGCCTGTTAGCTGGTGTGGAAAAACTCGCTTCAGCCGTAAAACCAACCCTGGGGCCAAGAGGCCGAAACGCCGTCATTGATAAAAGCTGGGGCGGCCCAACCGTAACCAAAGACGGGGTAACGGTTGCTGAAGAAATCGACCTTATCGACAAGAACGAGAACCTCGGCGCTAAATTAGTAAAAGAAGCTGCGAGCAAAACCTCGAAAATCGCCGGCGACGGCACAACAACCGCCACGGTACTCACCGAAGCACTGTTTAAAGAAGCATACAAAAACCTCGCTGCCGGTGCAGATGCCATGGCGCTGAACCGCGGCATGCAAAAAGCGGCCAAGGCGGTAACTGATAAGCTGTCCTCGATGGCAAAACCGATCGATATCACCAAAGCCGATGACATAATCAATATCGCCTCGGTATCAGCTAATAACGATATAGAAATCGGAAAGATTATGGCTAAAGCCTTCCAGCGGGTCGGCAAAGACGGTGTTATCACGGTTGAAGAGGGCAAAAGTTTCGAGACAACCGTTGAATTCGTCGAAGGTATGCAGTTCGACCGCGGATATCTTTCACCGCATTTTGCAACCGACACTGAGAATATGGTCTGCGAATTAGAAAAACCGTTTATCCTCGTTTACGAAGAGAAAATTAGTAATGTAGCCAAGCTTATACCGCTGCTTGAGAAGGCTGCAAACGCCAAGAAGCCATTGCTGATAATCGCAGAAGATGTCGAGAGCGAGGCATTAGCAACACTGGTGGTCAATAAGCTCAAAGGCGTGCTGCAGGTTGCAGCCGTTAAAGCGCCCGGCTACGGCGACCGCAGAAAAGCAATGCTGCAGGACATAGCGGTACTGACAGGTGCAGAGCCTATTTTCAAAGACTTAGGCATCGAGATGAAAAACATCAGTGTAAAGCAGCTCGGACAGGCCAAAAAGGTAACCATCGATAACGATAATACAATCATTATTGAAGGTGCAGGCAGCCAGCAAGGTATCAACGGCAGAATCAAGCAGATAAAAGACGAAATAGAAATTACAACCAGTGACTACGACCGCGAGAAGCTCCAGGAAAGATTAGCTAAACTTACCGGCGGTGTGGCTCAAATCAACGTCGGTGCTGCAAGCGAAACGGAAATGAAAGAAAGAAAGGCCCGAATCGAAGACGCCCTGCACGCCACCAGAGCAGCTATCGAAGAAGGTATCGTGCCTGGTGGCGGTGTAGCTCTAATCCGCTGTATCGATGCGGTAAAGAAATTGAAGCTTACAGGCGATGAGCAAACCGGCGCAGATATTCTTGCAAAGGCGCTTTCAATGCCGTGTTACTACATCGCTTACAATGCCGGAACAACCCCAAATCTCGTGGTCAACAAGGTATCGGAAGGCAAAGGCGGCTTCGGCTATAACGCCAACACGGACAAATATGAAGACCTTCTTAAAACCGGCATACTTGACCCGGCAAAGGTTGCACGAATTGCCCTGCAAAACGCTGTGAGTATAGCCGGCCTGCTGCTGACGACAGATTGCCTTGTAACCGAAAAGCCCAAGGAAAAAGAAGAAATGCCTCCTGGCGGACCCGGCGGCCCGGGAATGGGCGGTTATGGCGGTGGGATGGATATGATGTAAGCAAGCGAGAGTCGCGTGACAATCTCAAACAAGTTTGAGAGTGCTACTATGCGTTGTTTAAATAACACGAAGTTCCATAGAATAATGAGGCAAATTATGCATAACAAAACAAGCCGGCTTCGTAGCTACGATAGCTCCTGCAGAGATAGAATAAACGCAGTGATAATAATCATAGCGCTGTGCATATTCACGATTGCAGGCTGCCAACAACAAGAAACTAATCTACTCGGGGAAAAACGCCCGTTGAGCAAGGATGAACGAATGAAGTGGTGGCGGGACGCGAGATTCGGTATGTTCATTCACTGGGGCCTTTACGCTGTACCGGCAGGCCAGTGGAAAGGTAAGAAGATTGACGGTATCGGCGAATGGATTATGGAAAGAGCAGACATACCTGTCTCGGAGTATGAACCGCTTACTAAACAATTTAATCCGGTTAAATTCAACGCTGATGAGTTTGTGCGAATCGCCAGGAACGCAGGTATGAAGTATATAGTCATCACCAGCAAGCATCACGACGGTTTTTGTCTGTGGGATTCAAAGGTAACGGACTACGACATCATTGATGCTACACCGTTCAAGCGTGATATACTCAAAGAGTTGTCTAAGGCGTGCAAGAAACAGGGCATTAAGCTTTGCTTCTACCACTCGATAATGGACTGGCATCACCCGGATGCACAAAGGCCTTTCTACCCCAACTATAACGACACAAAGCAATCGAATCCCAACTTTGCCCGATATGTCGATAACTATCTGAAACCACAGGTCAAAGAGCTAATCACAAATTACGGCCCTCTTGGCGTGTTGTGGTTCGACGGTGAGTGGATAAAGGACTGGACCGAGCCGATGGGCAAAGACATGTTTAATTACGCCTTAGCCCTTCAGCCGAACATCATTATAAACAATCGTGTCGGCAAAGGACGCAAAGGAATGGAGGGCTTGAGCAAGAACGACCAGGAGTATGCCGGGGACTTCGGGACCCCCGAACAGCAGATTCCAGCGACAGGTCTGTCGGGCGTTGACTGGGAATCCTGTATGACGATGAACGATACCTGGGGTTATAAATCCTATGACCACAACTGGAAATCGACCGAGGACCTGTTACACAAACTCGCAGACATCGCCAGCAAAGGCGGCAACTTCCTGCTGAACGTGGGGCCTACCGCTGAAGGCCTTATTCCAGGACCAAGTGTTGAACGCCTGAAAGCCATGGGTGAGTGGATGAAGGTAAACAGCGAAAGCATTTACGGCACGACTGCCAGTCCGCTCGGCAAGGTACCCTGGGGCCGATGTACTGCAAAGCCCGGCAAGCTGTATCTGCATGTATTCGACTGGCCAACAAACGGCGAACTGGAAGTTGCAGGGCTTAAAAACGAGGTCAAAAAAGCATATCTTTTGGCTGATAAGAAACGCGCTAAACTATCAGTTAGGCGTGAAGATGAGGATAAGGTCATTGTAAGCGTGCCAAGTGAAGCACCGGACCCGATTAATACGGTTGTGGTGGTTGAATTAGAGAATTAGGGTATCGGGGTATCAGGAAATCAGGGTGTAGGAGACCAGGATTTCTGGTTATCAGGATTGTGGTGAATTAGAAGGCAGCATGGGCTGAAGCCCATCATATATAAAATTTGAAATTAAAGACAAATTAAGAAATAAAAAAGTGGAACCAAAATAGATAAGGAGTGAGTTATGAAACTTAAACCCCTGGATGACAGAATTGTAATCAAACAATCAGAAGCCGAAGAGAAAACATCCGGCGGAATCATTCTACCGGACACCGCAAAAGAAAAACCGCAGATAGGCAAAGTGGTAGCTACCGGCCCGGGCAAACTGCTCGATAACGGCAAACGAAGCAAAATGTCCGTAAAGAAAAAAGATGAAGTTATCTACGCAAAATACATTGGAAGTGACGTCGAAATCGATGGTGAAAAATACGTAATTCTGCGAGAAAGTGACATTCTCGGAATTGTTGAAAAATAAAACAGTAGTTTATAGTTCGCAGCTCACAGGGCTGAGCTAAAAACTGATAAGAAGAAAATTAAAAGAGGTAGTGAAAAATGGCAAAACAATTAATGTTTGACAATACAGCACGAGCGCAGCTCAAAGAGGGTCTGTCGCAATTAGCAGAAGCGGTAAAGGTCACTCTCGGACCGACCGGCAAGAACGTTATCCTGCATAAAAGCTGGGGCTCTCCGAAGGTAACAAAGGACGGCGTCTCGGTCAGCAAGGAAATCGAGCTGCCGGAACCATTCAAAAATATGGGCGCAAAGATGGTCAATGAGGTTGCCAGCAAAACTTCCGACATTGTCGGTGACGGAACTACAACCTCAACTGTATTAGCAGAAGCGATCTACACCCAAGGGCTAAAACACGTAACGGTCGGTGCGAATCCGATGGCCATTCAGCGGGGAATCAGCAAAGCAGCAGAAGCCGTTACCAAATTCATCGAATCGGTGAGCGTGCCTGTAAAAGGCCACAGTGACATTGCAAAGGTCGCGACCATCAGTGCAAACAACAACCCATCGGTCGGTGATATCTTAGCCGATGCAATCGATAAGGTCGGAAGTGACGGTGTTATCGAGGTCGAAGAAGGCAAAGGAATGGAAAACGAGCTGAACGTAGTTGAAGGTATGCAGTTCGATAAGGGTTACATGTCACCGTATTTTATGACTAACGCCGATACCCTTGAAGCTGTCCTTGAAAACGCCTATATTCTGCTGCATGAAAAGAAGATATCCAACGTTCGGGAGCTTATCCCTCTGCTTGAAAAGATTGCTCAAGTGGGCAGGCCGCTGCTGATTATTGCAGAAGATGTTGAAGGTGAGGCATTAGCCGCACTGGTTATTAATCGACTGCAAGGTATTTTGAAGACCTGCGCGGTGAAAGCACCCGGCTTCGGTGACCGCAGAAAAGCGATGTTGGCCGATATAGGTATCTCGACCGGTGGGCAGGTGATTACCGAAGATTTAGGAATCAAGCTCGAAAGCATCGAGCTTTCGCAATTGGGCCAGGCCAAAAAAATCGTCGTGGATAAAGAAACGACGACAATAATCGAAGGCGCCGGCAAAAAGAAAGACATTACCGCCCGCTGCGAGCAAATCCGCAATCAAATTGAAAAAACGACGAGTGACTATGACCGCGAAAAATTACAGGAACGCTTAGCCAAGCTGACCGGTGGAGTAGCCGTTATCAAAGCGGGCGCTGCAACCGAAACGGAAATGAAAGAGCGCAAAGACCTGCTGGAAGATGCGCTGCACGCCACAAGAGCAGCGGCCGGGGAAGGCGTCGTCGCAGGCGGCGGTATTGTGTTCCTGAGGGCAATCAGCGAGGTACAAAAAGCAAGAGCAAAGGCCAAAGGCGATGAAAAAATCGGCTTTGATATTGTAATCAATGCGCTTAAAGCACCAACAACTCAAATTGTTGAAAACTCCGGTGAAAAAGGCGATGTGGTCGTTGCTAAGCTTCTCGAAAAAGGCAAGAACATCGGCTATGACGCAAATACAGGACAGTTCGTCGATATGTTTAAGGCGGGAATCATCGACCCTGCAAAGGTTGCCAGAACCGCATTAGAAATGGCTGCTTCAGTAGCCGGACTGATGCTGACTACCAATGTCCTGGTAACAGAATTAAAAGATAAAGACAAAGACGAAGAGCCAATAGCGGGGTCGGTAAGATAGAAAATAAATTCGAAATCCTAAGCACGAAATCCGAAACAAATTCAAAATTCTAATGTTCAAATTTTCAAAACTTAATTGTTTTGGTCATTTGAATTTCGGTCATTAGATATTGTTTCGGATTTCCACAAGGTATTATGGCCAAACGGGATTATTATGAAGTTTTAGGCGTGGGCAAGAACGCCTCTGCCGACGATATTAAACGCTCATATCGGCGTATGGCGATGAAGTATCATCCGGACAAGAATCCGGGCGATAAAAAGGCCGAGGCCAACTTCAAAGAATGCGCCGAGGCCTACGAGGTCCTGAGCGACGCTGAGAAGCGGCGGCGTTATGACCAGTTCGGACACGAAGGCCTCCGTGGAGCCGGCATGCACGACTTCTCCCGAATGAACGTCGAAGACATCTTCAGTATGTTCGGCTTCGAGGATTTCTTCAGCGGTATCTTCGGGGGCCACCGAAGGTCAAGCCGACGTGCAGGGCCTACCCGCGGCTACGATTTGGAAACTGCCGTGGAACTGACGCTCAATGACATCGCCAAAGGCGCTGAGAAGACCATCGAATTTACCCGCCAGGATATATGCAGCGAATGCAGTGGCAGCGGCTGCGCCAAAGGAAGCAAGCCGGGGCGGTGTCCAATCTGCGGCGGAAGTGGTCAGGTTGCAAGAGGCGGTGGGTTCTTCCAGATGGTCTCTACCTGCCGGCAATGCGGCGGCAGCGGACAGGTCATTACCAACCCCTGCAGGAAATGCAAAGGCAGCGGCAGAGTGCCAAAGAAGAGAGTCGTCGAAATCAAAATCCCAGCCGGCGTTCACGAAGGCCAGGGGATAAGAGTCACCGGCGAAGGTGAACCAGGCCGAGGCGGTGGGCCAAAAGGCGACCTTTATTGTTACGTCAGAATAAAGCCACACGAATTTCTGCAGCGCGACGGAAATAACTTGATTGCGGTTGTGCCCATAAGCTTTACACAGGCTGCTTTAGGAACAACTGTTGACGTGCCAAGTTTGAACGGCACACAAGGATTGAAAATCCCACCGGGAACACAGTACGGAAGCATCTTTAGAATAAAAGGCCAGGGCCTGCCGAATATAAGAACACGGAGAACCGGCGACCAGCTCGTGCAAATTACTATCGAAACACCGGTGAAACTAAACGCAAAACAAGAAGAGCTGCTGAGAGAATTCGCTAAAAGCGAAAATAAAAGTGTTTCCCCGCAATCCAAACGCTTTTTTGAAAAACTGAAAAAACATTTTGGTAACCACTGATGAAACATAAAAGAAAAGAAAAACCAAAAACCGAAGATTCGCAGAAGGAAAACAAGAACGAGCTGCAAGAGCTTCGCGAGATTTTAGAAAGTCTGCAAAAAGAAAAAGATGAGCTTTTCGGCAAGCTGCAGCGAGTCAGTGCCGACTATGCGAATTTCCAGAAACGAGTCCCTAAACAAATAGCCGATACGATTTGCTACGAAAAAGAAAGGATAATAAAAACACTACTGCCGGCTCTGGATAATTTTGAACATACACTGCAAAATGCAGACTCGGCGGAAAATTCGGACGTATTCGTCAAAGGTATTCAGATTATATACGACCAGATGCTCGACATCTTAAAATCGCACGGCGTAGAGCAGATAAAGGCACCGGGTGAAAATTTCGACCCTGCTCTGCACGAAGCAATGATGCAAAAGACCGAGCCTGAAAAAGAAGATAATATTGTTCTGGAAGAGTTTCAAAAGGGATACAAACTTAACGGCCGAGTTATTCGGCCAAGTAAAGTAATTGTTAATAAGCTGACAGCAGAACAACCGGCTCAGCAGCAAGAAACAAAACTCCAAGAGCAAACAACTAACGAGGCCGAAACAGCCGACGAATACGAAACGAAAGATATGGAGTGATTGCGATGCCTACTTATGACTATATGTGTGAAAGCTGTGAATACGAGTTTGAGCAGTTCCAGAGTATAACGGCTAAACCTCTGCGCAAGTGCCCGAAATGTGGAAAAAGAGAATTGAAAAGGCTTATCGGTGCCGGAGCGGGAGTAATCTTCAAAGGCTCCGGATTCTATCAGACCGATTACAGAAGCGAAGGCTATAAAAAAGCCCAGGAAAGCGAGAAAAAGACCATCGACAAGGACACCGGAAAAAAAGATGCCGTAACCAAGACCACCGAAACTAAAACCAAAGATTCAAAACCCGGCGAAAAAACTAAATCCACCACAAAAGACAAAAAGAAATCAGCGTAAAGTTGTCATCGCCTACCCGTCTTTGTCCACGAAAGTAGTACTCTGTCGCACATGAAATGATAAGCCGTCATTCACAAAACGCTTGTCTACCTCATGGCAGAAGCGTTTGTACTCGTCAATTGCCTTACCCCCGAGCCAACCATCGACATGAAGGAGCTTGTCATTAAGCTCAAGGCCAAGATATCCCTTTTCCTACTTTTTTACTTTTCCTGGCTTTTCTCTATTCTCTCAGACATCTCGGCAGTCTGCCTAGCCCCAGGCCGGCCTTCAAACGTGATTTGACAGAACAAGGCAGCGCGTGACATTGAGGAGACCCTACAAGGTGAGCTTATCAAATTTCTGGCCCAGTTAGCGCCGGTGGCCCCAAGGAACTGCTGATATCACAGTCTGCAATATCGGCCAGAAGAGAGCACGATAAGGAGTGTAAGACTCGTGAGGAAAAGAGGGGGAGTATCAATGCCTGAGCATCAAGTTACGGGGCCCTTAATGCCGATAAAATAAAAAAGGAGAGCCATCCGTTGGCTCTCCTTCCTCGGTATCGTTGAGGATAAGAAGGTGTACGGCGGAACTTCGTGAAAAGCACCGAACCACCCTACGATACTGGTTTTTCTCTTCGCCTCAAGTGATTTGTTGACGACCATCAGCTTTTAGAGGTTGAAGATTGGCGGTCAGCAAATTATGATCAAAAGACAAGTAGTCGCTTCAGGCACAATGTTCACGCAATCATTAAGAGTAAGTCGGTAATTGCGAGCGAAACGGCAATGATACCATCGCTATTCACCGACCATGGGCCACCATCAATGGCAAATACTTTTTCGCCTGCTTCTTCAATACGTACACAGATCCCTGCCAGTTGGGATCCACTTGCCTGTCATCTTGCTCATGGTTGGGCGGATTGTCTGTGACCGGGCGATTTTTTTTGAGCCTTCTTTTTGATTCGCGAATTCTGTAGCTGGGACCATTGGATTCCATGATGTGAACCCGACGTGTGAGGCGCTTAAAATTGAAAGTTGATGGGGGGCTGTGAGATTATTTGAGATAGTGTAAGTAGATTTCGGTAGCAATGAAAAAAGGGCTAAAAGTCCCGATTAGGTCGGGGCTCACAGCCCTTCATAGTCGTGTTCCCAGATAGCTCATATTGTTCTACGGCTTCTCAGCCAGCCGACAAGGCCTACGCCAATACTGCCTAACAGAATTGCCCCGGGTGCGGGGATGGGAGTAAAATCAACATCAAGATAGGGCCTGTAAAAAGTGCCTGTTGGTGGTAAGGTCCACCAAGGCTCGGTAGCAGTTGCGTTATCGCTCGAAACAAACCGCTGGTAGAAGCCTGTACCATGATTGAAGATAGCTACCCCATAATTAGTCGCTGAGCCGTCTATCCACTGTTGAACTAAATTAGTTACGTCCCATTCATACCAACCGTCAGCAGTACCGCTAACGGTAACGGAAGATTCGACGGTCGAGTTATACGAAGGCTGAGTGGAATACGTTACGTTTTCCGCCCATGATGAAGTAATCTGATAAGCATCAAGGGTTACAGGATTGCCGGAAGGATCAGCTTCGTAACGGTATAATCCTATCTTTGCTGAGTTTATTGTTGCGGCAGACGATAGTGCAGACAAGTCGGTGAACTCAATAAGGATACGTTGGTTCCAGGTAGAAGTATCATTTGCCCGCAATTCGCCCCAATCCCCGTGAGAGAAGTCCTCTGTGTTCCAGATAAAGGTGTCTTTAACGTTGGTAGGCCCCGGTTGTATAAAGGTTGTATTGGACCGTGCTATGTTACTGGCTGTTAGAATTAGGCCTGCCGTCACATAAAAGGTAATTAACTTTTTCATAATATGCGCCCCCCCTTTAATTCTTTTTTTGGCATGGTTCAGAACAGGGTAACACTTCTTTGAACCCGGCGAAGTGCCGTATTTCCCGTAACTCCTGCTCTAACAAATTGTTATGAGTATTTCTGGTCATTGAACTACCTTGAAAAGTGTTACCCTTGAGCATATGAGATTGAACCATTTTTTTAACTTGCCTTAATTCTTGTTATCTTTCTCTTTTATAATCATCTTAATAACCGGCCTTCAAGGCCAGGACAACTGCTGCTTGGCAATACTTCCTTGGGTACGACAATATCACTCCCCCTTTTCCTTATGGATTGCCTCACTCTCGAACAAGTAAAATGAAGCACCTTTATACTAATAACCTGAAGGTAAGTCCCCCTCCCATGAGGAACATCCTTATGATTTATTATTGTATCAAATTCCGAGCCGAATGTCCAGAAAAAAATGGGAAAAACAGAAGGTTTTGTAAAAGAATTTGCATTTTTGAAATTATGGTCTTTGTATGGATATATCGCCTTTGATCGCCGGGACAATCATAAGAACTACGGAATTTTCGTCCAGACGAAACAAGTAGTTGAAATACCACTTTTTTGGATTAGAGCTAAGGTTTTATCGGCTAAGATTTATTACGCTTCAGGCGATACCCGTTAGTGGCAGACAAGCAAGAAAAAAGGGCAATCCACACGCCAGGATAGTCCGAGAACTAATGAGAACCGTTCCAGTCAGATTATATTCTTTTGGGTCGATTTGTTAGTCCAGAATACCCCTCAAGACAAGTCCGCCGTATATCATGTAGTGTGTATGGGCCGATGCCTGTTTGCTTTTCGATATGACCTAATGTGTTGCAATAGATATAATGCTGAACCGCCACGTACGTCAGCAGTTGATTTCCATACTGGCACTTGGCAAGGACGCCCGGTGGCCTGGCACTGGTAACTTTTTTGCATTTGGGACAACGCTTGCGTTCCAGATGGTATACAATCTTGTTCATTTTGTTATTCCTCACAAAGTGCTATCTTCTTTGCTGTAAACCACCCGCAGCTATAAAATTTTTTTCTTGATTACTTTGGCCGAATTCGCTAAGATACAGCGGTTGAATTTTTTTTTGTTAATTAAGCGAATATTAGCTAAGACGTTTAGAGTACCTCTCCAAACACTAAAGAAGTGAGGGACAAAAAGCATTTATTTATGGAGCAATGGACGTGATAGAGGATGAGCAGAAAACTAAAACGGAATTACCCAAGCAGTCGAGCGTATTTCCCGGTCGTGCTGCGCAATTTGGGCAGGCCAAGGACGCACTGCGGGAATCGGAGGAAAAGTGGCGTTTCCTGCTCAAAAACACCGCTGACGTTGTTTTGAATCTGGATCGCGACGGCACAATCCTGTTTATCAACAACACCGTACCCGGTTACACTATCGAAGATACCGTTGGCAAAACCGTCTATGACTTCATACCACCAGAAGAACACAAGAAGACAAGAAAGGCGATCGAAAAGGTATTCCAAACAGGTGAAGCAGTCAGCTTCGAGACCAGTGTAATCGGGCCGGACGGGAACCTGTTGTGGTATTCCACTCGCCTTGGCCCACTCAAGAACGGCGATAAAATAGTTGGCGTGGCACAAATATCCACCAACATCGCCGAGCGTAAAAAGGCAGACAAGACGATGCGGGAGTTGGAAATTCGGTGCTGCACACTCTTCGAGAGCATACCTGTAGCCATCAGTCTGACCAACAAAGAGGGCCAGATTTTGGATTGGAATGACGCCGTGCTTCAGTTGACTGGCTACTCTGATGCGGAGATACGACAAGTCAAACTGAAGAACTTTTATAAGAACCCTGAAGAGCGTGCATCGCTTTTGAAACAGTTGCAAACAGACGGTTTAGTCCGCGATCTTGAGGTACAATTGACGCGCAAAGATGGCAGAAGCTACTGGGCCAGCCTGACCGTAGTGCCATTTGCCTTTAGCGGGAAGGATGTGTTACTAACGGTTGCCCAGGACATCACCGAGCGCAAAACGGCGGAAGAGCAGTTACGGCAGAGCGAAGAAAAATACCGGCTAATTTTTGAGGGAACGGGCACTGCCAATATCCTTATGAGCGTCGATGGTGTTTACTTGATGATAAATGAGAAGGGTGCTGAATACCTCCGAGGCAAGCCAGAGCAGTTTATCGGAAAATCAGTTTATGACCTTTTCCCAAAGTATGCCGCCGATGAATATATGAGAAGATTCAGGCATGTAGCTGAATCCGGACAAACAAAGGTATACGAAGACCTTGTCGAATTTCCAAAGGGTAATATCTGGTTTCTTACAAATATGTGGCCGGTCAAAGACCTTGATGGTAATATTACAGCCATCCAATTGATTTCCCACGATATTACTGAGCGTAAGAAAGGTGAGGAGGAAATAAGCAAACTAAGCACAGCAGTTGAGCAGTCGATTGACGGTATAGCAATAGGTGACTTGGAACCAAAACTCATATACGTAAACGATGCGTTTGCCCGGATACATGGTTATGCACCTGAAGATATGGTTGGAATGCCGATTACAAACTTACATAATAAAGAGCAGATGGATGAGCATAAGAAGGCTCTAAACCAGCTAAGAACACAGGATTCCTGGGAAGGTGAAATAGGGCATATCAGAAAAGATGGAACAGCTTTTCCCGTATATGTGTCTATTACTTTATTGAAAAATAACGAGGGAAGGCCCACAGGAACTGTGGCAGTTTTACGCGACATTACCGGGACCAAACTAAGAGAAGAGGAATTCAATATATACAGCGAGAAAATGGCTCGAGCTGAAGAGCTCGCCTCGCTGGGAACCTTAAGCGCTACTGCGGCTCATGAACTAACACAGCCTTTAACGGTTATTCGTCTGTCAATTGAAAATGCACTGACACAGCTGGAAGCAACATCTTCTCCAGAGACTGTCACAAGAAGGCTTAAGGACAGTCTAACCGAAGTCTCGAATATCACTTCAATTGTTGAGAGGTTTCGTAATTACGCAAGAAGGTCCTCAGAGGAGATTGTTAAAGAGGTAGAATTAGGGGCCGTTGCTGAGAAAATTGTGAAGTTATTGAACGAAAGTGCTCGGCGTGTTAAGATTGCTTTGTGCCTCAATGATGTGGACAAACTGCCACCTGTATATTCGAATGAAAAAGACATGGAGCAGCTATTTTTTGCACTTGTAGATAATGCCATACAGGCAGCCGACGGCAAGAAGAGTCGAGAGCTTATCATAAGCGGTGCCGTAAAAAATGAGCACATTGAGTTGTGGTTCTCTGACAACTGCGGCGGGATCGCCCCGGATAATATCGATAAGATTTTTGAGCCGTTTTTCACTACAAAACCGAAAGGGCAGGGGACAGGTCTGGGACTTTGCATCGTGCAGAGCATCGTATCTCGAGCCGGCGGAGAAATTCAGGTCGAAAGCAAGTTTGGTGAAGGTTCAACTTTTTTTGTCACGCTGCCTATCAAAGAAAGTACATAGTCGTGACTGAGTAGCAATGCAAAATAACGCGAAACAACATATCTTCTTTGTTGATGATGAGCCGAAGGTACGCGAGGTGGTTGGCGAGACTCTTGAGGAGCTCGGCTTAAAGATTAGCTGTTTTGCCCGTGCGGCTGATTGCCTCGAACAGTTGGGTTTACAAAGGTGCGATTTACTTATCACTGATGTGAAAATGCCTGAGATGGATGGTATGAAATTGTTGACAAAGGCCAGACGCCTCGCTCCGTGGTTGCCTATTCTGGTTATAACAGGCTACGGCGATATACCAATGGCTGTCACGGCAATCAAGGCAGGTGCTGTGGATTTTATCGAGAAACCTCTCGACAAGAAAAGTTTTCTGTGGAAAGTCAAATTGATACTGCAACAGAACACTTTCGATGATTCTTATAGAGGCAAGCCTTTGACCGAGAGCGAAATGAAGGTATTGAAACTGATCATCAGCGGCAAGAGCAATAAGGAAATAGCTAATTTACTGCACCGTTCCGTAAGGACCATTGAAGTGCATCGGGGTCACTTTATGCACAAGCTTGATGTCGATAACGTAGTTGACCTGGTCAAACGAGCTGCCATGATGGGGCTGGTTGAGCTGCCGACAAAACAAGAACAGGGCAATGCCAACCAAGATGCTGAAAAACACTAATAAGTAGTCATTCACACCTAATAATGTACTGCATATTCTTTCAAACAAACAAGATGCCTAATTTCCACAGTTGCCAAGTTTTGGTTCATTTCGAAGGAAATGGGCTTACTCATTTATGCAGTTCATTTCTGTTTTTACATCTGACTCTCAGACGTTTCGTGGGAAGATATGGCACATTTCAACGTTAAAAAGTACGAAAATTTGTAAAAAATACGTAGTTTCCACAGTAGCATTGTAAGAGTATAATTGGTATATTAGTAAAATTACGTATTCCACCTTCAGGATGAAGTGATGGTATGTGGTGGGGTGAGCATCCCTCTATAAGAGGTTTTTTTCCACCAAAAAGCACGGACGCACCAATTATCGTTTGAAAAAGGGCACTTTGTGTGTTCTGGGGCTAAAGATGCGCTAAATTTGTGTGGATACATTGTAGATGTGCGAACGGCTAAGGCGGAGGCATTGAGCGAAAACAGCAATTTGTTTGTAAAGATGTGTAAATGAGTTAAGACAACCTGTGATTGAAAAGTATGTCTGTAGGCACGCATAAGTTGTTGCTTTGTAGGGGATTATGTAATTTTTCTACTGCAACTCACAGGGACGGAGTGTGCGCCACTTCTGTTGTCGACGAGAGGATTGTGAGGATGCTTGGGATGTCTGAACAATCCTATGCATATTAGATCCTCGAAAGTGTCACTAACTATAGGAGAATGCAAAAGAGCATAAATAGCTGACCTATGAGAAAACCGACATTCGAGGATATAATGTCTGTATTGATAGTAACTATTGCCATTGGAGGCTTAGCGTGGCACTAGCTCCCACGATACTACAGCCTATTGGCTTCCCTTAAGTCCGGCGGTTCAAAATCCAAGCCGTCAAGAGAAAAAAGGATTGATTAGCAAGTGAAAACCTATTTGACAGTATATTTCGGGACAGTGCTGGTGGCGATGTTTCTCATGCCGATTGTTTCACGACTGGCTAAGAGGTATCGTTTGGTCGATAGTCCCGGCCCGCGCAAGGTGCACAGAACCCCCATCCCGCGTATAGGCGGAATTGTTTTTGTGTTATCGACACTTGCGCTGGTGCTACCCGTGTTTTTCTTAAATAACAACATCGGTCAGTCTTTCCGTGAGTCGCGGACGGAATTCATCGTGCTCCTGGTAGGGGCTGGTTTCATATTTATGGTAGGCCTGTTTGATGATCTATTCTCCGTACGAGGCTACATCAAACTTTTATGCCTTATCGCAGCTTCACTGGCGGTTTGTGCTTCGGGAGCAACAATGCGTTCCATTTCCGTGGGGACGTGGTTTGTGCTTGAGACTGGTTGGGCGGCATGGCCACTTACGGTATTTTGGATAGTGACGATTACGGTGTGTTTGAGTGTAATTGACGGACTGGACGGTCTCGCTGCTGGGATAGCAGCCATTGTGTGCGGTTCAATTGTACTTCTTGCTCTTTGGGTCGATCAGGTAGCCATGGCGGTGTTGATGCTGGCGCTGCTGGGTAGTGTGACAGGCTTTCTGTTCTTTAACTTCTATCCAGCCAAAATTTTTATGGGCGACTGCGGCTCCATGTTTCTTGGCTTTTTGATTGGAGCCAGTAGCATAATATGCCAGACAAAGACTTCTACATTAGTAGGGCTGGCGATTCCATTTCTAGTAATGGGTGTGCCGATTCTCGATACAGGCTTTGTCGTTATTGGCCGCCGCTTTCTTGAGCGGCGTTCGATGTTCTCTTCCGATCGAAACCACTTGCATCACCGTCTGTTGGCTCTTGGCTTGAATCACCGCACCGTAGTGATAGTTATTTATGCAGTGACAGCCATAGGAGCCAGTATTGGAGTGTTTATGTTAACCACGGAAGGCCGGTGGTCGATAGGACTGCTGGTGGGTGGGCTACTATTGTTGTTTTCAATATTCGCATGCCTGCACGGCAGGCGTTATCGCGGAATACTAATGGCCCTAAAACGTAACTGGGCCATCGCACGTGAATCAAGGGAGGAGAAGCGTACTTTTGAAAGTGCTCAATTGAGGATGCGTGAGTCCAGGTCTTTCCGTGCATGGTGGGAGGCGGTGTGCGTCATGGCCAAAAAGATGCATTTTCAAAGTATCGGTTTGTGGAAACGCTGCAACGGCCATTACGTAAATACCTGTGCATGGAATACGCTGGAGGACGTATTCACAACTGATAAAACAATGAAGCTTATCTTGCCGCTTAATGGAAATGGGACAGCGGAATGGGAGATAAGGGCACGTATTTGGGCAGATAGCTATCTGGAACTAAGTGGCCGACAAGCTATGCTGCTGGGACGGCTGATGGACGAGTTCCCGCCGCCGGAGCAGGAGGAAGAAGCTGAAATATTGGACCAACGTGCCGACACGACACGACGATCCACGATTGAAGAAGAAGCAGGACCCTTAACAAATACACAGACTTTGAAGATGCCGGCACATATTCCCACACCACTTAACATAATGGGAATCCCAGTGGTACCCTTTGAATCGTATGATCGAGCCTTGGAATGCGTTGAAGAGATAATTGAGTCGGACCAGAAGTCGTTCTGGGTTGCGATCAATCCCATCAAGATTTATGGCGCCTGGCACAAACCTGAATTGCTGAATCTTCTGCGACAAATAGATGTAGGTATTTGTGACGGCGTGGGTGTCTCGATTGCTTCCATGATACTTCATGGACGAAGTGTCAAGAGGTGTACCGGATGTGATCTGTTTTTCAAACTTCTTTCTCTGGCGTCCCGGAAAAAGTGGGGTGTGTATCTGTTGGGGGCCTCCGCCGAATCCAACGCTGCCGCACGCTCGGAACTGCAGAAGATGTATCCCGAACTGAGGATTGTCGGTTGGCAGGATGGTTATTTTAAGAATTCACGGACTGTTATCGAACAAATAAATTCCAGCGGAGCGGACTTGCTGTTCGTGGCGATGGGATCCCCAAAGCAGGAACACTGGATCTGGCACCACCGGCAATCTATCGACACAAATTTTTGCATGGGTGTAGGGGGCAGTTTCGACATCGTGTCCGGTCGTCTTAGAAGGGCTCCGAAGGTTTTCCGCATGGCTGGCACCGAGTTTCTGTTCCGTCTTATAAAGGAACCGCTTAAAAGATGGCGAATCCAAAAAGCCCTTTTTCCCTATTTTCTCCGAGTCATCGGAAAAAAAATGGTTGATTTCACCATGTCGGATGAGGGTCGCAAAGACTGAGTGAAGCAATAAGTGTGTCAGAGCCGCTTCATGTTAAAGACACAAAAGAAATAGTCAAGAAGCATAAATTGTGTAGTGATCTTTCACAAGATGTGAGATATGGATGTCATAAAGGATACAGATCAAGCTAATTGAGAGAGAGGTAAGAATGGATAATTTGGAAGATAAAACCAAACGCAATACGAACTCAGAAAGAGAATGTCGCCAACACCATCCAGATCCGATATTACAGGCAAGCGATGATTCCAGCAGACCTCACAAAGAGACGCAGCCTACAGAAATCATACCCAGCACCAAAAGACCGATATCAATATCCGATGCGACATTACTGCCTAATCAGTTTATGGGGATTAGGGGACCTGCACAAGCCGCTCCGCCAGAGACCAATATAATTGAATCGATATTTCGTTTCAAGTGGACAGTCATTGTGATTTTCGTCTTGGTGGCCGCTCCCGCGATTGCCGCTATCTGGACTCAGGTGATTCCTAAGTACCAAGCCAGGGCAGAAGTGCGAGTTCGGCCTATTATCCCGTATTTGGTCTTCCGGACAGAGGATAGCGGAATGATTCCCTTATATTCATCATTCGTGAACACCCAGGTTTCTATTATAGAGGGTTTAGTAGTCCTACAACGTGCGTTGGATCAAAAGGAAGTCCAGGAGACACAGTGGTACAAAGAGCCTCCAAAATCGCTTGAGCAGCGGCTGCGCGGAAACCCACCTGTCTCCCATATTGAAAGGCTCAGGGATGGCCTTTCGGTCCGGCCTCGAAAAGAAACCGAGATAATTGACATCACCTTTATCGACTCCAGCGCCAAAGATGCCAAGATTATTGTGGATGCTGTTTTGGACCAGTATAGAAAATACATTGGGGAAAAGTCTGATGCTACTAAGGATGAGCTCTACAGTAAATTAGCAGACCAGTACAAATCTTTGGACAACGAAATCAAGGGGCAGGAGATGATCTCTGCCGAGGTTAGCAGATCGCTCGGCACGGGAACTCCGCAGGAGCTTATCTCCAGTAAGAGGGTTCGTCTGGATAGTACACAGGTCCGTCTCAACGAAATGCGGCAGAGTATTGCTGTATTGGAATGGAAGCGGAAGAAATTGGAAGACTTGATAAAGCAGGCCGTTACCGATGACAGTAATGATGTGCCTGGTGGGACGGAAAAGCAACCAAAATACTATGAGGATGCGGAATGGCGGAGGCTGGATATTAACGTTAGGACTCATCGACACAATATTGAAAGCAGCTTGCTTAGTCCCAACCATCCGGATGCGATTCGAGCGGCAAAGGACATTAAGTTTGCGGAGGAATTGCTTCGACAGCGAGAGGCTCAACTGGACGAGCAGTGGCGTGACCGGCCGAAAAATGCGGCTGGAGTGCCAATAACAATTACCGGTGCCATTGACCCCGGTTACGAAGAAGAGTTGAGAACCTTGGAGTATCAACTGACCCAGATACAATATGAGGAGCAGCTTTTGCTTGCAGAGTTCAAGGAGCAGCAGGCAGATTTTCAAGAGCTTTTCGAAAGCGCCCAATTACTCGAGAAGGAGAACAACGCATTGCAGCACAAGCGTGAGTTGTTCAACACGGTTCGCCAGCGTCTGGACCAGAAGAATATGGAACGCAATGTGCCCGGTTCAATCGAGGTATTGACGCGGGCCTCCGTATCCTCCAAGCCTTACAATGACCGTCGAATTGTGTTCACTGCCATGGCGCTGGTTATGGGATTAGGTATGGGAGGTGGTGCGGCATTCCTAAGGGCCAGCAGGAATCAGGCCATATATACTCCTAAGGACATGCCTCATCCAATGCAAGCTCCGTTTCTTGGGTACATACCTGTAACTCGTACCAGAAGATCATCAGACGACGAAGTCAGTCCTGCCATGATCGAATCCATCCGGTTCGTGCGTACGGCATTATTGTCACGGCTGGATGGTCAGGGCAGCACCACTGTACTGGTTACCAGCGCCGATGCGGGGACCGGCAAGTCGACCTTCACAATGATGTTGGGCAAGAGTCTTGCTCAGGCAGGTAAGAAGGTCCTCATGATAGATGCGGATTTCCGAAAGATGGCTCTGACGAAGCGGTTCAACCTTCTCGATAAGTCCGGCTTCTTGGAATCTCTGTATTGCAAATCCGTGGACAAGCGGTACATTTTCCCGACAGAAACATTTGGCCTTAGTATCATGCCTGCCGGAAAGCGAGGCAATGACGGTATGGTGTTTGAGGAAACAGCTAACGGAGCTTTCAAGGTCTGTATTAGCCAACTGCGTAAGCAGTACAACGTCATATTGCTGGACACTTGCCCTATCCTGTCGGTAGCAGATGCAATAATAATGGCCAACCAGGTGGATGGTACCATTATGGTGGAGCGAGAGCTTGTATCGCAGCGGGCGGACGTAATCAGTGCACTCGCCCGTCTTGGTTCTGCCGGGGGACGCCTCTTAGGGACTGTCTTCATTGGTTCAAGCAGTCACGAAAAATACGGATACGGTTATCATTACAGCAGAACCAGTGAGTCATGATTATCCTGGAGGCGATGGTTGCGGTACCCGCAAATATTATGGTGCAAGCATTTTGGCGGAAGAACCTTTTCAAAACAATTTCTTCGATACCAAATATCTAAAGGCTGATTTAAAAGGCCGGTCTGTCCGGGGCGGAGCTGTAACTATAGCTGCTCAGGGGGCGACATTTTTCCTCGGTATGGCCTCAACAGTCGTGCTGGCCCGGCTACTCACGCCTCAGGACTTCGGCCTGATTGCAATGGTTACAGCCGTTACAGGCTTTGTAATGATGTTCAAGGATATGGGCCTGTCGATGGCGACCGTCCAGAAGGACGAGATTAACCACGCTCAAATCAGTACGCTTTTCTGGATAAACGTTGGGCTGAGTCTTTGCGTAATGCTGGTCATTGCGGCCCTGGCGCCGGCTATTGCCTGGTTCTACGGCGAGCCAAGGTTGACCTGGATTACGTTGGCTTTGGCAGGCGCGTTTATTTTCAGCGGCTTGACTATTCAGCATCAAGCTTTACTGAGAAGAAATATGCGCTTTGGCACTCTGGCCTTGACACACATTGTTTCCATGTTGGTCGGTATTATCGTCGCCATCATTGCTGCCTGGTATGGGGCGGGTTACTGGGCTTTAGTAATCATGCGATTAGCAGCAGCAATTGCCGGCGCGATTGCAGTTTGGGTGGCTTGTGGCTGGCGTCCAGGCTTGCCTGTTCGCCGTTCAGGCGTCCGCAAAATGTTAGCTTTCGGCGGAAATTTGACAGGTTTCAATTTCATTAACTACTTTGCAAGAAATCTCGATAATGTTCTCATTGGATGGCGTTGGGGTTCTGGACCGTTAGGGTTATACTCAAAAGCGTACGGTTTATTGATGTTGCCTATAAGCCAGGTTAGTACACCATTATCCGCAGTTGCAGTACCGGCACTCAGTCGGCTACAAGAAGAACCACGGAGATTCCTGTCATACTATCGCAAGGGCCTTACGCTGGCAACAATGATTGGCATGCCTATCGTTGTCTTTTTGTTTGTCGTAGCCGACAAGGCAATCTTGATTGTCTTGGGAGAGCAATGGACCGGAGCAATACAAATATTCAGGGTTTTAGGTATAGCAGCATTTGTAGGAACTACGCTTGGACCCGGTGCTGGGTGGGTTTATGTGGCCTTGGGGAATGTTAGAAGACAATTCTTAGTTTGTATTGTGTCAACTTGTTTACTTGTAATAGGCTTCATTATCGGACTACGCTGGGGACCAATAGGTGTGGCGTCTGCATTTAGTATCCATGCTTTAGTCTGGAGAATACCCAGTATGTTAATCTGCTTCTGGCGCACCTTTTTGAAGCTAAACGATTTTCTGAATGCTATATGGAGGCCAGCTTTGGCTTCTATCATAGCTGGGGTCTGTTTGTTCCTGATCGATAGCTATTTCCTTACTAACATGAATCTTCTCGTCAGAGTCTTATCAAATTTCATAGAATACTCAGCGTGTTATTTCTTGTGTTGGATTTTGCTGCCCGGCGGAAAACGTATCATATTTGATGCACTTGGTTTGGTCAATGAGCTGAGGCAAGATAAGACAAACACCAGAGTGACGAACATAAGTGAAAAAGTGTATGCTTGAAGCTATTAAGAAAGTCGTTGATAGTCATCTATGTACAGGATGTGGTACCTGTGCAGGCGTCTGTCCTAACGAGACGTTAGCAATGGAAATGACACCTGAAGGTACATACATTCCACAAATTGTAACCGATAGTTGTCAAGATTGCTCTCTGTGCACTGAGGTATGTCCTGTCAATAAGGAAAATATCACGGAGCTCAACCAATTTATTTTTAATAAGATGCCTGATAACTTTCTCATGGGAAACTTCATTGATTGTTATACAGGATACTCAACCGATTCAGCAATTAGATGGAACGCCACTTCTGGAGGAATCATAACATCTTTACTAATCTTCCTTCTAAGAAATCAATTAATTGATGGGGCTCTTTTGACAAGAATAAGCAGAGATGATCCCTTAAAAGCTGAGCCTTTTATAGCACATACAGAAAATGATATACTTTCGGCTATAGGGTCAAAATACGTTCCAGTAGCATTGAACCAATTACTCAATCAAATCTCGTCTGAAAGCGGCAAATTTGCCGTAGTTGGCCTTCCCTGCCACATAGAAGGAATCAGAAGAGCAGAATTGAAGATACCCAGGCTCCGAGAAAAGATTATCTATCACTTCGGCTTAGTTTGCTCGCGGACAATGAGCTTCCGAGGAGTAGAGTATATCCTTCGTAAGATGGGCGTTTCTCTAAATGACGTCACTGAACTAAAGTATAGAGGTGAAGGCTGGCCAAGTGGATTAAACGTATTATTGAAAAACGGGAAGAAGAAATCCCTTCCCATGTTAGGCACATGGTGGAGTGAGATCTTCGGTGGTTATTTCTTCAGTCATTATCATTGTACCGTGTGTGGCGATGTCTTAAATGAAAGGTCAGACATAAGCTTTGCTGATGCATACTTACCTGAAGTAATGAGGAACGATAAGTCCGGCGCCTCAATTTTGATAACAAGAACCGCTAAAGGAGAAAATTTGATAAAGGCAGCTACAGAAAATAATGTAATAGAGGTTTCTGCTTTAACTCCAGAAGAGGTGCTGAAATCACAGTTGTTTATGACAATTTTCAAGAAGCGCAACATAAGCGCACGAATACGGCTCTTGCGGATTTTCCGCAGACCTATACCGCGCAGTCTGGACAGTCGTGCGGAGACATTCTTGAAGCCAAATATATGGGATTACATAGTGTCTCCGATACCCTATATCAACATCCGCATATCAAGGGGTAGATGGCTCTCGAAGATTCTTGAGCGTCTTCCTTTTAGCAGAATCAAGTGGTACAGAGGATGGTTTAAAAGACATCTGATGCATAATGCCGAGGAAGCAATTGAGCATCTGAATGAACCCAAAGACTTGGAAGGAGACGGGCCAAACATCGTCATTACTAATTCTCACGCTAATAACAGAGGGGATGAAGCCGCCCAAAGAAGTATGATAAACTCTCTCAAGCAGTTGGTACCCGATGCTAAGTTCACCGTGCTGACTATTTCGCCTGAAGGCCTTGATCTGCAACAAGAGGATGTAAAAATCCTAAGAACGTTTTCCGCTTCGAAAATAAAGGGTTTTATTATTGTTTTATGGGCAGTTATCAGAGCGTTGGGCATCCGGCTACCTACTTTCCATAAAAGACCACTTAAAGCATTAGAGGAAATGGCTAATGCTGATGTAATTATCTCAGCTCCAGGTGGACCTTATTTTGGAGATTTATACACATCCCACGAGATACGAGAGCATTTATTCCATATCTTCCTGTCCAAAATTCTGCGAAAACCAGTAATGATATATGCTCCATCGATGGGGCCATTCAACTCACGTCGGAGAAACATTCTCCGCAGATTTTTACTGAATAAAGTAGAAATAATTACATTAAGAGACCAGATTTCTAAAGATTACTTGGACACTTTAAAATTGACCCATCCTCTTATTTATCTCACCGCTGATTCCGCCTTCCAAGATACAATCAACATTGATAGAGACCAGATAGAGGCCATAATGCTCGCCGAAAAGATTATCGACCATCAAAATGAGATTCCCAATCGAAAACCTTTGGTTGGAATAACACCTACTGGACCAAACTGGAACTTTCGAGGCTCGGCAAATCCACAGGAAAAACAAGAGTGCTACAATAAGATAATAGCTAAAACAATAGATTATTTAGTTGATAAATTTGATGCTACGATTGTATTTTTCCCTCAACTCTACGGAAATAGCGATGATGTGCCTTTAATAAATGAGATTATAAGCCTCGTAGATAAAAAAGACGCTGTGAGAGTTCTCTCAAACAAGTTGGATTCAGAAATACAGCAAGCTATTATTTCACAAATGGATTTTGTCATCGGCAATCGTTATCACTCAGTGATATTTGCATTAAAGGCAGAAATCCCTACCGTTTGTCTGGCTTATGAACATAAATCACTTGGTATTATGCAGGCAGCGAAATTAGACAAGTACGTTATTAAAATAACGGACCTTACCTATGAGCTTCTAATTGATAAGATAAGCCAAGTATGGAATCAGAGGCAAGAAATAAGGAAGGTACTAAGAGCGCAAATACCAGCAATCACAAAACTCTCCTTAATGAACTCCGTTTTTGCGACGGCACTATTGAGATGTGCGTTAAGAGGTAGTATCAAGAAAGAAGTGCTTGAGAAGGAAATATCTCAGTTGAAGGACGTGTAACACTCATTGGGAAAACATCCCACTGTCAAGTTGCTGCAAAATGAAGGTCTCAATCTTAACTCCTGATTTATCACATAACTGTCTCGGCAGAGCATACTTATTAGCCAAAATTCTCCAAAGACGTTATGAAGTGGAAATTGTTGGTCCCATCTTTGGAGATGGGATTTGGAAGCCGATTGCTGATGATAAGAGCCTAACATACAAGTGTGTCAAGAGTGCTGGGAGGTTTAAAAGTTATCGGCAAATTGGGCCATTAGTAAGAAAGGTCACCGGAGATGTGATTTACGCAAGCAAACCGCTTTTTTCGAGTTACGATATTGGCTTGCTAAAGAAATGCTTGTCAAAAAAGCCGCTAGTCTTGGATATAGATGACTGGCAGTGGGGCTTTCTCGTTAATAACTATGAAAGGGATTCTTCAGTCAATGGGTCGCGCAAAGTCCGGTTTTTCTTGGGTTGTTTAAAAAGTTCCTTGCGTCGGCCGGACTCTTCATATTGGTGGACAGCTCTCAATGAAAAACTGACTAGATTTGCCAACCAGATTACAGTTTCTAATAGTTTTCTTAGGGACAGATTTGGGGGTACCATCGTTTGTCACGCACGGGATACAGCCCATTTTGATCCAGATAAATACGATAGGAACTCCCTAAGAAAAAAGTATGGAATAGAAGAAAGCAAGAAAGCAGTGGCGTTTTGCGGGACAGCTCGACCCCACAAGGGGATTGAAGATTTAATAACAGCATTAAGGCAGGTGCCAGAGGTATTGTTAATCCTTGTTGGAATAGATGAAGGAAAATACTGCCAAGAGTTGGTCTTTAGAGCCAAGAAAGAACTGAGCAACGAGAGAGTTCGGGCGTTTGGTTTTCAGCCCTTTTCAAAAATTCCGAAGTTTTTAGCAATGAGCGACATTGTGGTAATACCGCAAAGGAATGGCTGCGATACGATTGGCCAAGTGCCAGCTAAGGTATTCGACGCTATGGCAATGGCGAGACCAGTCATTGCATCTAATGTTTCTGACTTGCCGGAAATTTTAAGGGGTTGTGGATGGCTTGTAGAGCCTGAGGAGCCTGATGAGTTAGCTGGAGCTATTCAGTATGTGCTGGATCACCCTGAAGAGGCTAAAGAGAAAGGGAAAAAGGCACGAGAGCGGTGCAAAGCCAAATATAGTTATGATGCCATGGAAAAAGTGCTTTGCGGGTTATTTGAGAAATATGAATGAGAGAGATGTTGATGGCTTGGCTGAAAAGCTTGTCTATTTGATTGAACACCCTGAGATATGGCCTGAGATGGGCCGGGCCGGCCGTGCTCATGTTGAAGACAATTACGATATTAACAAATTGAACGATCATCTGATTGAGATTTATCAAAGCCTCTTAGATGGACAATAGCAAGCAGAACAATACAGAGAAGAAGATAAGTTGTGCCGGTAAGACTTGCCAGGGTCAGTGGGTTAGTGAAGAGTATAAGCCGGGCCTGGTCTCGGTCATCATCCCTACATATAATCGAGAGTATTTGATACAGTCAATAAGATGCGTGTTGTATTTGTGACACATTACAGTTCCCTTTACGGGGCTAACCGTTCGCTACTCTGTTTGACTGAGGGGCTTAAGGAATTTGGGATTGAATCTTTCGTTCTTTGTCCATCAAACGGAGATGTTGTGAAAGTATTGAAAGAACGGAGTATTCCGTTTTCCGTATTGCCTTTCAGTACTTGGATTGGTGAATCACGACTAGAGGGTCTGAGAAGGTCGATGCGAAATTTTAAGGCACTCCCTTTTTTGATACGTCAAGTCAGGCAGTGGAATGCGGATTTGATATATACAAATAGTTCAGCAACCCCAGTAGGTGCATTAATCGCCAGAGCTTTGCATAAACCTCACGTTTGGCATATTAGAGAATTTGTTTCGCTACATTATCAACAACGATACGATTGGGGAGAAGGGGCCTTCAAGTATTTTTTGAACAAAGCAGATGCAGTCATCGCTATATCACGCGCGGTAAAGGAAGTTATTTTAGATGGCCTACATGCTAAGACGTACGTCATTTATAATGGAGTTATTTCGAAGGCAGAATGTGAGACTCTAAGAAAAAAAAGTCGCTCATTCAACAGCCCTTCCAAGTATAACTTTGCCATAGTTGGGGCTATAAGTCCGAACAAAGGGCAAGAACAAGCTATAAGAGCATTGGGTCATATTAAGAAAGACTGGCTTGACATAAGACTGATAATTGCTGGTGGGGGCTGGGATGGATACATTGATCATCTGAAGGAATTGTGCGAAAAGTTGGGGGTCAATGAGCAGGTAGAATTTTTGGGATATGTTTCTGATCCTTTCGAAGTCTATATGAAAGCAGACGCTGTCCTTATGTGTTCTAAATATGAGGCTATGGGAAGAGTAACAGCAGAAGCCATGGCGACAGCTAAACCAGTGATTGGATTCAATAGCGGCGGCACACCTGAAATCATTGAAAACGAGGTGACGGGATTGCTGTATGAGGGAAATTATGAAAACCTGGCAGGCTGCATGGTACGTTTTTTAGAGAATCCAAAATGGGCTCGAGAAATGGGGATCAGCGGCTGGGAAAAAGCGCGGAGAGAATATACTATAGAGGTATACGCCAAAAACGTTCACGAAGTGCTACGACAGGTAATTTAGTGGTCAAGCAAAAAACGAATAATCCGAATATTGGTAGCTGCCCTTCTAAAGAAGTGAAGGAATTCACATCTAAACCACTGTTTGAAGAGAATGTAATTTTAGCAGAAAATGAGTATTTGCCGAAGATAAGCATTGTTACGCCGAGTTATAATCAGGCTAAGTTCCTGGAAAAGACAATACTTTCGGTATTAAATCAGAACTATCCAAATCTTGAGTATATTATAATCGATGGTGGCTCTATAGACAGCAGCGTTGAAATCATTAGAAAATATGAGAAGCACCTCACTTATTGGATTTCCGAATCTGACCGCGGACAAAGCCATGCGATAAACAAAGGCTTTAAGCACGCCACGGGTGAACTATTCGGGTGGCTAAATTCAGATGATTACTATTTGCCCGGGGCCCTTCCGGCTGTGGCCAAGACTTACTTGGACGCAGGCAAATCCTGTGCCGTAGTTGGCATTGGCCGAGCTATTGATTGTCATGGCCGAATGCTATTCGAACAGCAGCCCGGCCGCTTGGATTACGAATCTGTGCTTGAATGCAAGGAGAATTGGATTTCTCAGCCTGCGTGTTTGTTTCCTGCTGAAGCATATCGGTCGGTTGGCGGGCTTGATGAGCACCTACACTACGCTATGGATTTTGATTTATTTGTGAAGCTATCGAAATGTGTTCCATTTGTTCGCGTGAATAAGTGTATCTCTGTTGCTCTCAGTCACCCTCAGGCAAAGACGAAGGCGTCGAGATATAAGATGTATGCAGAGGTTCTATTAATACAGATTAAGAACGGTGGTGAGAAATACGCTCTTGCCTCTTTGGAGTATGATTATACGAAGCTGCTTTGGTTCGAAAATCTGGTCAAGCCACTTAAGACCAATTTTCTCTATCGGCTGTTTCGGCGGCGCTTGAAAAGGTCAATATTTAGGGGCTCCTAATTCTGTCCAGTCGAATTGCAGCCATTCGAAGAACTATCTCCAAGGAAAATATTACGATAATTGTTAGGATGTACAATGAAGGTTATAGTAACAACAACAATCAACCCACCAACTGAAGCTATCGAGAAATTTCAGGCGCTGACGGATTGGGAGCTTGTGGTAATCGGCGATAAAAAAACGCCAAAAGACTACCATCTGGAAAGAGGGACTTACATAACCCCTGAAATGCAGGAAAAAT
>CAYUFX010000059.1:0-28486 GCA_964444135.1 uncultured Pirellulales bacterium
GGGTGTAGGAGTACTGTCAATCTGGTTCAGAGGCAATTCGGATAATGCTGCTGAGCCGATGTATGTTGCTCTCAATGGCAGTGCAGTAGTCACTCACGATAATCCCAACGCGGCACAGATAGATACCTGGACCCAATGGACTATTGACCTACAGGGGTTTGCAGACCAGGGCGTGAACCTGGCCAATGTCAATACTATTGCTATTGGTTTTGGCGACAAGAACAATCCATTAGCCGGCGGTTCGGGTATGATGTACTTTGATGATATTCGTTTGTATCGACCGGCGCCGTAAGCCGAGAGTTAAATGACCTCCATTGCTTCTGCCGTAAGGCATCTGCCGACAGGCATCCTGCGGACTGTGCCTTTGGATTGACAAGCAGGATATGAGGACACAGTTGATATAGCAGATTTGTATCAGTTCGGGGCTTATATTGAATGGTTCGATATAAGCCCTTTTTTAGTGGTCAGACTTTCAGTTTTATCTTTCTCCGGTGTACCACCTTTTGGGCACATCGTCTCCTGTTGTTTCTTCGATGGAGCTGACATGTCCATCGAGCCAAAGAACATTAAGTCGTCCGCCGGTCCTGAAGTCTTCATAACGCCTTATATTATGTCTGAAAATGTCACGATAGTATTTTGCACGAAAACCACCTAATCGGTAATCCGTTAAATTGTTGGTGCCGGGGCCGTTATTAAAAAGCATGTCCCGGGTGTCCTGTTCACATCTTGGTTCAACGTGGTCGTGACATATAATAAATTCCGAATGAGGCCGTATCTTAGTTGTATCTGTGCCCCTGGCATAGCCATTGAGCCCGAATGCCGCTACCTGAATCGCCTCAGGGTCAACATCATATATTAAATCCGGAACGCGTCTTAAGCTCGGACAACCGAAAATCTTCTTGTTCTTCAGGTAATCTATATACACTATGCCCCAATAAGCATCGTTATCATTAGTTTTTCTAAGGCCACCTCTTGCATCGTACCAGAGAAATCTGTTAGCGTTCCTCGGGTCGGCCAATTTTTGGTCATTGTCGTCCACGTACATTAATATAGCTAATCCCACAGACCTTAGATTGGATCTGCACGATGTCTCCTTTGCTATTTCCTTGGCTTTTCTCATAGCCGGCATTAGAATTGCCAGTAACAGGGCAATGATAGCAATCACAACTAAAAGTTCAATTAACGTGAACCCCGTTAGAAATAATCGTGACTTATCTGGATACCCGCCTTTGGTGCGGACTTCTAACGGGGTAAGGCCTCTTTTTGTGTGCTTAGTGGAATTTGTTTTATAATTCATGGTTGGTTTTACCTCTCATCGTTCTCCGAAATTTCCCTTGTGCTGCAGTTTGGCAAGGCTGCTGTTGGTATTATCTTTCTTATAATACTAAACGTGTACGCAGGTTGCAAATGAATATTCTATAATATCGAATTACAGTTTTTTTCAGCACATAAATATCGATTATTGATTAGTGATTGTTTATAATTGACGGCGAAGACTTCTGCAAAACCTCAATTTTGCATAACTCTATGTAGTAATTTTATATGGGAGATAACTGATGGGGACAATTGATTTACGCAGTGACACTGTCACTTTGCCGACACCGGCGATGCGAGAGGCCATCTATCGCGCTGACCTTGGCGATGACGTTTTCGGCGAAGACCCGACGACGAACCGGCTCGAGGAAATGTCTGCCGAGCGGATGGGAAAGGAAGCGGCACTTCTGGTCGCCAGCGGGACGATGGGAAATTTGGTGTGCACCCTTACTCATTGCAGGCGTGGAGAGGAGGTGATTTTGGGAGACCGGTCACATACGTTTCTTTACGAAGCCGGTGGTATGTCAACGCTGGGCGGGATACACCCGCATACGATATGCAATCAGCCCGACGGTACGATGAGATTGGAGGATATCGAGGGGGCCATTCGCGGCAATAACGTACACTTTCCACGGACCCGGCTGATATGCCTGGAAAACACCCATAACCGCTGTTACGGCTCTGCACTTACGTCTGAGTACATTGATTCAGTTGCAGCACTGGCAAAGGAGCACGGCCTTTCGGTACATCTTGACGGCGCCCGGATATTCAATGCCGCTATTGCCCTGGGGGTTGACGTCAAGGAATTGACGGCGAATGTTGATTCGCTGATTTTCTGCCTTTCGAAAGGTCTATCGGCGCCGGTGGGTTCTGTGGTTTGCGGTTCGAGCGAATTTATCGCGGAGGCACGGCGGGCGCGTAAAGTGTTGGGGGGCGGGATGCGCCAGACAGGGGTGATTGCGGCAGCAGGTATTAAAGCACTGGAGGAGATGGTGGATAGATTGGCAGAGGACCATGAAAATGCCCGGCGTCTGGCTGAAGGGATTGCGGGTATAGGCGGATTATCGATTGAGCCGGCAAAGGTGCAGACAAATATCATTTATTTCGAGCTGGATGAGGACGGAATGACACCTAAAGAGCTGGTGACCGAACTTGATAAGAAAGAAGTCAAATTGCTATCCGTGGGGCCCAGACGACTTCGGGCGGTAACTCACTACGGTATCAGTGCAGAGGATATCGATTTGACAGTAAAGGCCCTGGGTGAGGTAATGAAGGCGGCGTAGTTTACATTGCAGTTGATTGTGCACAGTTTGGATTTTTTAGGCGTAAGGGATTTTCAAGTTATAAAGATTGAGAATTAAATGCAAAACTTAATGAGGAGAAATGCAAATGAAACGAATATACAAGACAACAATTATGATAGCAGTAATCTTGGTTATTGTGAGCGTCTTTAGTATTACGGGTGGTCAGGGGGTGCAGAATAATCCTGCTGGTCAGCGGTTGCCGGGGGCGCGGGCCGTTATTGAAGCCGGCCGTTATGCGACTATCCAGGCGGCGATAGATGCGCTGCCGGAAGAGGGCGGCGTTGTTCGTTTGCCGCCGGGGACGTTTGAGATTAGTGAGCCTTTGAAGGTAACTAAGCCCGATGTGCTTATCGAAGGTGCCGGCACGGCAACGCATATCAAAAACATCAACGCCGAGGGCAAGAGTGCGCTGATACTTCAGCACCCCGGCGGGGGGGAGAATCGACAATCTGAGTTGTGGCGGATTCGGTTGGCTAATTTTCGTATTACCGGCAACGAAAAGAGCGGACATGGTATCGAGGCCAGGCGGATAAACGAAATCTTCATCGATGGCCTTACCGTCAGTTATCACGGCGGCGACGGCATTCAACTGTACTACTGCTACGAGGACCCGCGGATATGTGATTCGCTGATGACCTATAACAAAAAGACGGGGCTGAACATGATTGGTTGCCACGATGTCGTCGTCTCGGCGAACCAGTTTGAGGAGAACCAGGACGCTGTCAGGTTCATCGACGGCTTCAACCTCTGTATGACGGGCAACAACCTCGACGACCATCTGGGTCACGGTGTTGTGATTGAAAATACCTACGGGTCGGTCGTTTCAGGAAATATGATAGAAGAATGTAACGGCACGGCCATTGTGCTTGACAGGGACTGCTACGGTATTGCACTTAGTGCCAATGTGATTGCGCATAACAGCTTCGGCGGGATAGACCTGCGCGATGCACACGGCTGCACTGTGAGCGCCAACACATTTACTATTTCCGGCCCGGACGCCCTAAACATCGGGCCGAACAGCGGGCGCATTACGGTTACCGGCAACAACTTCTCCAACAGCTATATCGGTGACGGTAAGTTAAAACGCGGAACGAGTGACCTGGTTGCAGCCGGTATGGTTCTCAACGGTACATCCGATGTCACCGTGGTCGGTAATCTATTTTCGAGCATTCGGCCGAAAGCCATAACCGTTGCAGGTAAGCCAAGTGAATGTGTATTGTTTACTGATAATGTTCTGGTCGATGTGGTCAGCGAGCACGGAAAATTAGACAAATCTTTGGTCAAGGATAACCTGGAGTCGGCAAAATGATTGAAACTCGTATTAGGTATTGTGGTTTGCGGTATTGTTTGTGGCCGATAGGCCGGTTGGCTTATTTTTGAAAATGAAGGGAGAACGAAGACCAATGAATGATGTTCAAATCTTTACGACGCCGATTTTAGATGGGATTAAAATCAAGGAATATAAAGGTATTGTGATTGCGCGAAACGTTCGGGCGGTCAATATTGTCCGTGACTTCTTCACATCTTTTCGCGATATCTTTGGCGGACGCTCGGCCTCGTATCAGGAAGTTATGAAGGCGATGCAGGATGACGTTATCGCCGAAGCGAAAGAGGAAGCGAGGAAATTGGGCGCTAACGCCATTGTTGGTTTTGCTCTGGATTACGATAACATCGGCTCCAAAAACAAATCGCTTTTGATGGCCTCAGCCAAGGGTACAGCGGTCATAGTGGAGTAAATAGTGAGAGTATGGCGATTAGAGATTTGATAGCCGGACTGGTTTTGTTTGGCGCTTTGCTTTTCGGTTGTGCATCTGGTCCGCTGCCGGAGTATTCGGTTGAGACGCTGCAGGGATATTCGGTTGAGACGCTGCTGGCGTATGATGCGCTGTTTACCAGGACAGAAGGCTGGACGGGTGCGGATGCTGTGTACTCGGTTGCGTTGGTTGATGATGTAACGCTCTGGTTATACGGCGATACGTGGATTGGTGATGTCGTTGATGGAAAGCACAAGGGCGCAACGATGGTGAATAACTCGATTGGGCTTCAGCGCGGCAAAGACCCCGCAACAGCTTCTGTTGAATTTTTCTGGCAGACAACAAAGGAGGGTAAGCCGGCTGCCTTTATCAGGCCAGCCGACGGTGTGGGGTGGTTCTGGATATTTGACGGCATCGTGGCTGATGAGAAGTTATACCTTTTTCTTGTGCAAATAGTCGAAACAGATGAAGAGGGTGTATTTGGATTCAAACACATCGGAACATGGCTGGGCGAGGTCGAAAATCCACACGATGAGCCTTTGACCTGGCGGATTAAACAATACAAAATTCCTTACGGGCGATATTCGAAGGACGGCAATCTGTTTTTTGGCTCGGCGGTTATAAGGGACGGGGATTTTGTCTATATTTACGGCAGCAACGAAGACTGGAGTAAAGGGATGAGCGGGCGAAGCATGGTAGTCGCTCGCGTGCCATATAAAAGAATAGCTGACTTTGAGCAGTGGTGTTTTCTTAGTGATGGAAATTGGCAAACTGATGTGGAAGGTATCACCGAGCTTTTTGATGGTACTGCGACGGAGTGTTCAGTTTGTTATCAGCCGGCGATTAAGCGGTACGTTGTTGTCTATACGGAAAATGGGATGTCGAAGAATATACTGATGCGGTTTTCACCGACGCCGGTCGGGCCTTGGAGTTCTGCTTACGAGGTTTACGAATGTCCCGAGGTCGAGTGGCATAAGACGTACTTTTGCTATGCTGCGAAGGCGCATCCGGAAATTTCAAAAAAGGATGAATTGATAATTACCTATGTTTGCAATTCCACCGACTTCTGGAAGATGGCTTCGGATTCGCGGATATATCGGCCACGTTTTGTGAAGATTAAATTTGACTTTCAAACCAAATAAGAATATGGAATCCAGATGTACGATAGCTTGCCTAAGAGCGTGCGTGAAGCATTAGGCGAAATCGAATTGATGGAATCGCATTAGATGAAGAAGGAAAACAATAACGTTATTGAAGCGAATTTTTTAACAAAGAGGTTCGGTAATGTTACTGCTCTCAATCAGGTCACTTTTAGTGTTAGTGATGGAGAAATATTTGGCTTTCTTGGCCCGAATGGTGCCGGAAAGACAACCACAATCAGAATGCTAACAGGTCTGCTTGCCCCGGATTCGGGGGATGCCTTCATTGATGGAGTTAATATAAAGAGAAATCCAATCAAAGCGAAAATGAAAATGGGAGTTATCCCGGAAATGGGCAATATTTATGCAGACTTAACCGCACAGCAGAACATCATCCTGGCGGGTAAATTCTATGGAGTTCCTATTAGAGAGCTTAGGAAAAGAGCAAACAGTCTTTTAGAGCAATTTGGACTACATGATAGAAAAAATGATCTTGTCAGAACCTTTTCAAAAGGTATGAAACAGAGGGTCAATATTGCAAGCGCTATTGCCCATAATCCGGAGATCCTGTTTCTGGATGAACCTACATCAGGATTAGATGTCCAGAGTCAACGATTGATTAGAAACATCATCAATCAGATGAATCAGAAAGGCACTACTATCTTTTTGACCACTCATAATATTGAAGAGGCAAACCAGCTATGCGCAAGAGTAGCAATTATCAACAAAGGTAAGATAGTTATTATTGACAGACCTGAAAGTTTGAGAAGGACATTCGAGACAACGCAATCAGTTGAGGTTGCCTTTGATAAACCCATCGATGATGGTTTGATTGGAAAAAGCAATCTGGTAAACAGGATCGAAAGACGGGGAGATAAATGGAAGTTATATACGGACAATCCCGACAGACTCCTCAAGTATTTAGTCAAATTTGCTGAAGGTAAGGATTTGATAATTATTTCTATGGAGATATGTAGAGCAAGTCTGGAAGATGTATTTGTAAAATTAACGCAGGTGAATCCACTTAAAAAAGAGTTAAGATGAACCTCTTAATAATTATCAATAATGCAGCTTATGGGACTGGTTATGCTAATTAAAAATTTAGACATCCAGTTTTTCCGTGGGGTAATGGTTGCAACGGAAAAGAATATCAGAATTTATTACACCAAGGCTCCGGTTTTAATATATGGGCTTTTGCTTCCTCTATTTGTGTTTCTGGCCTTTTATTTAGGAAGAGGGGTGAACATGTATTTTTTCTTTCCCGGTCTCTTAGCAATGTCCTTGTTTTTTACAGCCTCGTCAGTTGGTCCGATGATTACTCCCTGGGAAAAACAAGCAGGAACTTACGAGAGATTGTTGTCCTTTCCCGTTAGTATCAATACAATAATTCTGGCGGATATTGCAGCGGGAATGGTCTTTGGCATTATCATAAATATGATTGTATTAATAGTTGGGCTTATATTTCTTGACTACGACATAAATATTCTGCTTTTGTCTTTCGGTATATTATTGGCTTCTTTCTGTTTTTCTTCTTTAGGCGTTTTATTGTCATCTCCTTCCGTGCGCTCTCCATCCCATATTATGATGTTTTCCAGTCTTATCCGTTTCCCCCTGATTTTTATAAGCGGTATTTTTATACCCTTGGAAAATCTAAAAGGAATTGCCAGAGGATTGTCTTACTTGTCACCTATTACTTATTTGGTAGATATATTTAATTTTGGCTTTAAAGGTGAATCCGATATATCCTTGATTATCGATTTTATAGCGTTATTTATGTTTAGCGTAATATTCATATATTTATCAAATAGATTTCACAAAAGAAATTTAATGAAAGGATTATGACTAAAACAATTCGGCTTATATGAATTTGCGAACTTGCTTAAGGAAAGTGGAAATTTGACGGTTGGATGTAAATTATTAAAGAAGGTAAGGTGATAGTTATGGACAAGCTTTATGAAGAATCGGAGACGGGTTGCTGTCCGAGGTTTAATCCTGAGCCGTGGGATAAAAAAGAGATAACCTTTCAGGATAAATTATTCGTTAAAGACCACGTCCGGAGCTTTTTTCACATCCCGCTGAACTTCGGCAAGGTGATGGTGAAAAATATGGAAATGATTAAGCAGGCCGATGCTCTTGTGCCTTTGCCCGTTATGCTCTCGGATGAGAAATCTCTCTGGCGAGCTGATATATACATCGCAGTGTCGAAGGAAGTGCCGGGGGCGAAGATGGAAAGAATATCAGGGACTTTTTTGACCAAGGTTTTTGAAGGGCCATACAAAAACGCCGGCCAGTGGGCGAAAGAAATGAAGGAATATGTCAAATCAAAGGCCAGAGAGATTAAGAAGATGTACTTTTTCTATACCACCTGTCCGAAATGCGCCGAGTTTTACGGGAAGAATTACACCGTCATATTGGCGAAGGTTTAGAAAACTTACGTGTTAGGCGCGCACGGACTGAATTTGTTGGGGGATTTTTATGGGGAGTCCATTATGCCTTATATATTTGCTGTAACCATACCTTATACGGCGATAACCATAATTTTTATTGTGTTGGCCACGGCTATTGGCGCTTT
This sequence comes from uncultured Pirellulales bacterium, assembly GCA_964444135.1. Taxonomy (GTDB): domain Bacteria; phylum Planctomycetota; class Phycisphaerae; order Sedimentisphaerales; family Anaerobacaceae; genus NIOZ-UU13. The sequence goes on from CAYUFX010000059.1 coordinate 8,084, forward strand.
TGTAAGAAAAAGAAGCAGAGATAAGTGCCTTAGAGATTTTGAGCGGAATATGGTAACGTTAGAGGAGACATCCGGTAAGGCTATATGGGGCAAGTTGAGGGTGGAAAATACAGGGCTGGAATTTATTTATCCGGCCAAACATAAAGACGAAGAAGGACACGATGAGGCCAGCTATATTCTATATAAGTATGAGTATCCGAAGATCGGAGCTGTGATTCGTTTCCACGATGAGCTCAGTGAGCGCAATAAGAAGGAAAGAGAAAAAGAACTAAAAAGGACGTATCATCCCGGATTGTGGCGCAGAGGCAAAAGAAGATTTCTGAACGTTTTGCGAACAGTCAGAGACTCTGTAGCGGAGGTTGTCAATCTGCTCATCAGTCAGGCTAAAAAAGCCACGCCTGCGGGCAAGATGCTGACTTCTCAGGATAAGTATGTCTCCCAGATGAAGCAGGAGCTAATGGGTTCGGTCGGGACTTCTTTTGAGCCTTTGCTGGAAAGATATATCGGCCATAAGGTTGTGCTTGAGCTGATTAAGGGTGATAAGATATTTGAATACTGCGGCGTGTTAAAGGAGTACACGGCGGAGTTCGTCGAGATAATGGACGTTAATTACAAAATAAAGGAAGACCAGCCGGCCAGGACGGCGGATCTTGTCGTGCTGCGGAAATATGGGGTCGTCCGGCATCTCGCGGAATAATATCATATTGTGTAGTGGAGGGAGTGGATTAAAAGGTGATTTGGAAGTCTGTGTATTTTGGGTCGGGGGGGATTTCCTCGATTCTCGTTTCTTTAAGGTAGCCGGCAAAATATTCTTTTAAGTCCTGTATGCAATCATCTACATCCTCAGGGCGTCCCTGGGCGAGCATCTCAACGGTGCCGTCCCACAGGTTGCGGACGAAGCCGGTCAACTGACGGCGACTTGCCGCCCTGCGGGCGGTGAAGCGAAAGCCGACGCCCTGGACCCGGCCGACGAAAGTTATGTGTTTGGCAATCATTTTTCGTATGCCGTATTGCGTATATCGTATTGCGTCTTCGAACCAATTAGAGTCAGGACACGTATAATAGCTCCACTCATTTCTTAATGCAAGTGGCAGCGGTTGAATAGATTAAAGTTCACCGGGAGCGGTAAGTTGAGTATAATCCGGTTGGTTTGTAATATTGGTTGATTATGGCGAAAAAGACAAAGAAACAAATAGAAAGAGATGAGCAGATTTATCAGCTTTCCACGCTGGTGGCGGGGGAGTTTTCGCTTCAGGAGGTGCTGGATAAATTAGCAGAGGCGGCGGTGAGGATTGTCGGGGTCAAGGCCTGCTCGATTCGGCTGCTGGATGAAGAGTCCGGCGATTTGAAGATGCGAAGCACGTACGGACTCAGTGATGAGTACCGCAATAAGGGAGTGGTCTCGAAAAACGACCCCGTGGTCAAAGCCGCTTTTGCAGGCGAGGCGATTGTGCTGGACGATATGCGTCTCGATGGCAGGGTCAAATATAAAGAGTCAACAATCAAAGAGGGTCTTGTCAGCCAGCTTACCGTTGCGATGCAGTTCAAAGGCCAGGCGATTGGTGTGCTTCGGCTTTACAGTCCCAGGCCGAAGCGCTTTTACGAAGATGATATTAACCTTGCCAGGGCGGTTGCTTCGCAGTGTGCGGTGGCGATAACGAACGCCAGGCTGTATGCAGAGGCAATTGAGGGCGCGCGTATGGCTGAGCAGATGCACCTGGCAGGTCTTATTCAGCGAAAGATGATTCCGGAAAGGCCTCCCCAGATACCGGGTCTGGATATAGCGGCTGCTTATATTCCCTGCTTTGATGTTGGAGGTGACTTTTACGATTTTCTTAAAGTCAGTGACAATTGTATTGTGGTGGCGATTGCGGACGTGATGGGTAAAGGTATGCCGGCAGCGCTTATGATGAGCTGTTTTAGAAGTGCCGTGCGGGCTTATGTAGATATGGAAGGCGGGGGCAAGGCCATAGAGAAAATTACAAAAAAGCTCAATAAGATGATGTGCGGCGAGTGCAGTGGCGGGGAATTTATCACATTTTTTTACGCGGTCATCGATGCTGAAAAAGGGACTATAACATATTGCAATTGCGGGCATGAGCCGTCGGCGCTGATAAGAAACGGGCGGATTATGGACCTGGAAAAGGGCGGACTCGTACTCGGTGTCGATCCGCAGGCGGAATATGAGGTCGAAACCATTGAGTTAAAAGCCGGTGACAGTCTGCTGTTTTATACCGATGGGCTGATTGATGCGGTCAACTTCGATAACGAATTGTGGGGCAGAGAAAATTTGTTACAGACCGCAAAGAAATTTACCACAGATTCGGCTGAGCAGATGATTAAAGATATACTCGGATACAGAAGGCGGTTTGTGGGACTTGCAAGGCAGATTGATGATACGAGTATCGTTGTAGTCAGGGTTGGTAAGTAATGAGGATGTGAGCAGTGAGTAGTGAGTATTCAATTCACCGATGAACCAATTAACCACTCACCAATTAACTACTCACCAGATATGAGATGGCGGATTTGATAATTACAATTGATGGTCCTGCGGCCAGCGGCAAGAGTACCGCGGCCCGGCTTCTTGCTGAGAAATTAGGGGCGAGCTTTCTCGATACCGGTGCGATGTATCGGGCCGTAACCTTGGCTGCTATGCAGGCAGACGTTGATATGAGCGACGAAGACGAGCTGCTTGGCGTTATGGAAACAAGCAAATTCCAATTCTCGCTGAAGGAGGGCAATATGGTGGTTTGTATCGACGGGATTGATGTTACCGAGCAGATACGACGGCCGCAGATAACAGCTAATGCGCGGCATATTGCCTCTTCACCGAAAGCACGGGAGAAATTAGTTCAAATGCAAAGGCGGTTCGCGGCAGGCCGGGGAAAAATAGTGACCGAAGGAAGAGACCAGGGCACGGTGGCGTTCAGCGATGCTGATATAAAATTTTATCTGACGGCTGATTCTATCGAGAGGGCAAGAAGAAGACAAGCTGAGCTTCGGGCCAAAGGCGGCGATGAAACCCTTGAGCAAATACAAAAGGCCATCGAAGAAAGAGACAAAAGCGACGAGAACAGAACGGTCGGGCCGTTAAGACCGGCCGAGGACGCGATTGTTGTTGACACGACCGATTTGAGTATCGAAGAGGTTGTGGAAAAGCTTTTGGGTTATGTGAAAGAGGGACCCCATTTCGCAAAAAGATAGCGAGGGCCCCCGCAAAGCGGCAACCCAAATGGGAACCCAAAGAAAAATGCTTAAGGAAAAACTAAATGCAGCATGGTTCTGGTACGCGCGCTGGATTTGCAAAGTTTTTTGCATTTTGTTTTTTCGGGTGCGTACCTACGGCAGAGACAATGTCCCTAAAAAAGGTGCCTTTGTACTTGTCAGTAACCACCAGAGCTATCTTGACCCGATATTTTGCGTGGGGCCTTTGAAGAGACCTTCGTGCTTTTTAGCACGTGATTCGCTTTATTCTAATTGGTTCTTCGGCCCGCTGATTGCTTCGGTGAATGCGATACCGGTAAAGCTGGGCGAAGCGGACATATCCGCGATGAGGAAGGTCCTCGGCAAACTCAAAAAAGGTGAGGGAGTATGTCTTTTTCCGGAAGGGACCCGTACGTACGATGGTAAGATTGCGCCGTTGAAGCCCGGCCTCGGCCTTTTGTGCAGGCGCGGAGGGGCGGCGATTGTGCCTGTGGTGATTGACGGCGCCTTTGAATGTTGGCCGAGGCATAAGAAGCTGTTTTCGCCCGGCTCGATTCGGGTCTGCTACGGCAAAGCAATATCGGCTGAGCAGGCAAAGAATATGGGCGACAAAAAACTGGCGGAAGTCTTGACCGACACCCTGCGTCGGATGCAGACGAAAAGCCGAATAAAGCAGGGCAAAAAACCGTATGACTATTAACTAATCAATAATATTTTCATCCGGACAAACAAAATCACCTTCCCTGGGGCTTTACGCCGTTATATTTAGCCCCCAGTTTTACTGGGGGTTTTATGTTTAGCCCCGACACCTGTGGTCGGGGCATTTAATGCTTTGTAATTCCCATCGCAGCGCATCGAAGTCGAGGAACCTATTGAAAGTGCTTCGCCGAAGGCGAATCAAGAACTTTAACTTTTTTATTGGGAACGGCACAAGCAAGATACTTGCGTTCACTGCCCCCATTCATTTAATAGTTGTTCGGATGAAATAAACCTCTCATCAATATCTAGCGCACTAGTTAACCATCCTCCCGAAGGTATTTTAGGCCTAATTGCTTCAGTTGCTTGCCGTCTTAGATTAACGTCATCAAGAGACCATGAATTACGATATTGACTTAATAATTCCTTGGCACGATTCCATAGCTCCAGAACAGTATCCTTTGAGATAATACGAATTACACCTGCTGACGATTCAGCATCAGGCAGTAATTCAGACAAATGGCTTACAACAGCTCCTCGGACGATATAACCCATATTTTCGTATTCCGATTTGGCACGTGCGATTTGATTATGCACTTGCCCTATGTCGGATGCAGTAATCTTTCCCGAAGGAACATCCTCAATCTTCGCTTCAAGCGTGATCACTTCTTTGCGATTCCCAAATATCCCGCGCCAACGACAGTCTGTCGCGGAACCATGTCGTGGACTTGTTGAATCGTAACCCAGCACTTTACCCAGCTTTTTGAGCCCAGCGCGATATTGATCATGTCGGTTAGAACTCAATTCATCGGTCAGTTGCGTGCACCATCTCCCAAACCTAATCCCCCGAGATCCTACTTCCTCCAGTAAATTGTCGAAAGACAAGATAATTGCGTTTACATATTCTTGGGCAGAAATTTTTTCACCTTCTTGTGCCCGTTTTCTCTCCCTATTCAATGATGCTCTCATTCTATTAAACCACGCAGACATACCTCCTCGATTTATTGCTTTTTCTAAAATATTTAGGGCATCTTGCTTTGCTGCGGGGTCTCCCTGATTACCCTCAAGATAGCGTGCTTTCGCCCAGCACCAACCGTAATAAGCCCCCAATTCTATGATGTTTGCCTCAATCGCTTTATCAAAACACCTCTCAAACCTTTGTGCAGCTATATTATAGTTCTGAGAAGCAAACATAGCCGCCCATCCTAATATCTCATCCTCCACAACATCAACCGACTCACTACTCTTAGGAATACTTGGCACCTTTGCAAGCATCTCTCGAAAAGTAGAATCGAAAGAAGTAAAATCGCCCCCCAAGAACCTCTTAACGTCTCTTCTTAGATCATTTATTTCCATCTCGGCCATATCTTCGGCCATATCAATTTCTGCTGCGATATTCTTCGTAATATCTTGCCTATTCGTCTCCCGACCAAAATGTGTTGCAAACCGTCGGTCAGCCAATACATAAATAGCATAATCATCGTCCGACCTATTGCATCGCCCGAGTGCTTGGATTATACGCTGGTTTAGTCTCCTCTTCATAAAACCAGCATCTCTTAAATATGCACAGAGAAATTCTTCCTGTATATTTATAGCTCGCGGCAATGTCGTCAATACCACAAGTCTGCATTCATCACCTTGGAAATCCATACCATCAAAACGTCCCCCTACAAAAAGATGCCCCTTTTGTGCCGTCTTAAACTGATCTATTTCATCACCGAGGCTACTGAGAACCCATGTTTGATGCCCAATAAATCCATTTTTGTTCAACCACTCAGAAATTATCTCTTTGATTGACTCCGCTTTAGCCTTGCTTGTACAAAGCCATACACTCTTAGGACACTTTCGCAAAGCGGTAATAAAGGCAGCTTGAAGTCGGACAGGAAGGTCTTTACCTTCCTCTTCTATGCGATTCATAACGATAAATCTTCGGCCACATGTTGCCTCTGAAAAATCTTCTGGCACTGGAATCTTTTCAATTCGCTTCGCACCTAACCGACGGCACAGGTCAGATGGCTCCCCGATTGTCGCGCTCATATACAATCGTTGGGAAGCTTCGGCATAGTGAGTATTTGTAATTAGTGGATAGATATACGGTCGAATCCATATAGAGTCACGACTCAAATAAACATTTGATTCATTTAGGGAATTCCGAAGCCTGTTCCATCTAAACTTCAGATTTGTGTCAGTTTCCAATAAAGGTGAAGCATCGACTATTTCTTTAAATCTTTTAGCGATTCGTACCTGGTCTATGAACGATAATAGCTCAGGTGGAGTATTCGGTTCTGCATTATCATCTAGTGCGTCATGAAGAACCGTATATTCTGGAAACTGATTTACCAATTCTCTGACCAAGTCACTAAATAAGTTGTAATGCTTATGCCGATCAATCTCAACTGACCACAGTGAGTGAAGACAGTGCTCTGCTAAGTGCGCATCATCCATAACGAGTAGGTCTGCATTGTCAACTACTGGGTTTTGATTAAAGTATACCCAGTAGTTCATCAATGCAATTTTTATAGCTCTGTGGTAATCACGTTTATCGCGTGCAGGGATGTCAATTCCTCTCCCCTCCATGAGAACCGCCGGTATCCCGAGATTCCTCGACTCCATCTCCATTTGACGTGCGAGAGTCTTGTTTGCACTCAGTACCGCCACCTTTCTACCTTCTCGCCGCCATGCTTCAGCAATCAATAGTGCAATTAATGTTTTGCCCGCACCTGTTGGCAACTCGATAGCAAGATCTTGTTTTTCTGTAAACTTCTCAACATACTTATCTAATACATATTTCTGAGCAGGCCACAGTTTTTTAAACTTCTGTGAATGAAAGGTTCTTAGGAAGTTTGAATAGTCTTGTTTGATAGACATTTCGTATTTCTCCATTTACCATACGTGAATCGAAATTAGGGGCAGTCATTCTATTTTTTCCTATTATCTCTCACTTTCAAACCATTAAATACCCAAACAAAACTAATAAATCCGCTCAATCTGTGTAATCCGTGGTTGCTATTTCGTATGTATCAAAGTTGTTCGTTCCGCTTCTGCCGATGAAATTATGTCCGGCCTTATCATATAAAGCAAGAAAAAATTTAGAATCCCGCCTTGAATTCTAAACAGAGCTCTCTAATGGACAATTTCTTTGATTTAACTTGATTTTTAACGATAAATGTGGTATAATACCGATGTTAGCTTGGCCCTTAGGGGCCAGCAGGCTAACATAAACCGCCAGAAGGCGGCTATAAAAGACATTTCATAAGCCACAGAGTGGCACGGCCTTTCGGGTCAGCAGACTCAGGAACGAATATCCGGTTGCGGTTACGTTTCTCGTTTCGTTTATTGTCTTTCGGTTACGTCTTAAAAGACGCTTTAAGCTTAACGCAACCGAGACGAGTTGCGCAACCGGCCAACGAATTTCGCAACCTGATGGCCTAAATTATCCATATTAGCTAAATTAACCAATGAACCACTCACAACCATCGAGAATCCAGAATCGAGTATCCAGAATCGAGCATCGAGAATCCAATTATTTACGTGCCTATAAGGCACTACATCTGTCGAGAAACCTCTACAAATCACCCCTTTTTATGCAAAACAAACCCAATCTTGTCCGCCGTAGGCGGATTGCAAATGAACGTAAGTATATTTTTACAAATGGATTATGAAAATATAAGCGATTGGACACTTGGTGAAAACAAACCCAATTCAAACCCAATTTAAAAAGAGCCCAAATGAATATAAACTCACTTATAACAAAGGATTACAGAAAAAAAGATGATTTCGCAGTCCGAATAAACAAACCCAATTCAAACCCAATCAAAGCCTGTCCTGAGCGTATTGAGTTTACCCTGAGTGTAATCGAAGGGAATGGGCCAATTTTAGAAAGAATGAATGCAAACTTTTGTGCTGCAGGGTATTATCGCAGGGTAGTATTAGTCCCACTCAACGAGCACATAGATATAATTTGTCAACGTTTTTCTTTGAGCGAGTTTGTCATTATTTTTAACTTGTAACTGGAGGGAATTTATCTTTTCGCGTGTATCGACTACGCTTGTAACATCCCAGGAGTCAACACCCTCATGGTGTTCTTCTTCATGGACAGGGGCCTTTATTGAGGCCCAAATCACCGGTTTAGTCGGCCAGCCTGTGCCTATAGCCCAATCTAATTTTCCCTGGGCAAATCCTTCTTCCTCGAAGTGCTCGACACGAACAACGACTGATTTTATTACAGCATCTGCCGGGATAGATACGTCTGAAAAATCAAAGGAGACGTATGAACAGTAAACGGTTGACCACCGGTTGTTGTCGCTGGATTGGACAAGGTTGACTTTGCCTTCTGCTGATAATGTTCTTTGGGTTCTTTGATTGTATCCATCCAGTACGGTCAATTTTGCTATCTTGGGTGGAGGTGGATTTACTTTAATGGTAAATGATTGTGTATCCAAGGCTGGGGTGCTGTTGCTATCGGCGACCTTTACCACTACCTGCTCATTATTTCCTATTTGTTCATTCGTTGGTTTCCACTGTATCAACCCGGTAGTAGAATTTATGGTCATATCAGCAGGTTTTGTGGTTAAGGAGTATGTTAGCTTATCTCTGAGGTCCGGGTCTGCGGCGTTAACATCATACGTATATAACGCACCGGCTATAGCTGTGGTTACAGGTGCTGAAGTGATTACCGGGGGATCGTTCACCATTTTGACCGTAACATTCACCTTAGCGGTATCAGTCAAGCCTTTGTCGTCGCTAATTGTGTAGGTGAATGTATCGCTGCCGTAGAAGTTGGCGTTGGGGCTATAACTCAGCGTGTCATCGGGATTGATGGTGACCGAGCCATTGGTGCCCTGGCTGACATCAGTTACTGACAACATATCGAGGTATAGATATCTACCCACGTTGTCTACGTCAGTGTCGTTCGCCAGCACATTAATCCTTACTATCGGCGTGTCCTCCTGGGTCGTCGCAGTATCGTCAATTGCCACCGGCGGGTCGTTGACCGAGGAGACCATGATTGACACGGTTGCAGGAGCACTGTCCCCTGCGCTGTCGTTGACTTTGAAGGTGAAGCTGTCTGACCCGTTGAAATTCGTGTTGGGCGTATAGGTAAGGTTCGGCGCTGTCCCCATCAAGCTCCCGTGGGATGGATCCGTTAACATATTGTAGGTCAGCGGGTCTGAATCCGGGTCACTGCCCATCAATCTAATCTCTACGGGCGTATCCTCCACTGTGGTTACCGAATGAGATTCTGCAACAGGGAGGAGATTCGGAACGACATTGATGGATACCGTTGCCGGGGCACTGTCCACTTCGCCGTCATTCAACTTGAAAGTGAAAACGTCCGGACCTGTGAAGTTAGGCAGGGGCGTGTAGATAAGCCTTCCGTTGGTATTGAAGTTTGAGTCGAAGGTGAGTCTGCCGTGCTCAGGTTCTTTGCAGATAATGAACATTAAGGGTTCGCCATCCACATCACTCCCTGTCAAGGCGGCGGATACGGATTTGTTTTCTTTTGTTGTCTTAGACTGAGGATTTGCTGTAGGAGCATCGTTTACGGCCAGCACTGTAACCGATATCATCACCTGGTCACTATTTGCCTTTCCGTCGTTGACCTTGAAAGTGAAACTGTCCGGTCCGCTGTAGTTCAACGCCGGCGTGTAAGTCATATTTGGCGCTGTCCCACTCAAGGTCCCGTGGGACGGACCTGTTACAACATTGTAGGTAAGCCGCCCTCCATCGGGATCACTTGCCATTAAGGTAATCGGCACCGGTTTCTCCTCCTGTGTCATTGCAGTACCAGGCTCGGCCACCGGCGGGTCGTTGATCACGCTCACTCCAAATGTTAAAGCTATAGCTGATAGGATTGCTAATGCTAAAAAGAGGGCAAATTTCCTCTTCGCGGTTTTTAGATGAAAAAGGTGCCGGCGGAATAGCTTGAAAGTCTTTATCTTCTGTGCAGGCTGAGCGTCGAGGCTTTGTCGTTCTATGCTTTTGGCCTTCCCTGCTTCGGCTTCGGCCTTCTCCGAGACGAGCAGGTCCTCTTCTGCCTTTACTCGGGCTATAATTTCAGTCCTTGCCTGTTCTTTAGCTTTGGTTGACTTTTCCTCAGCCTGGGATAGTGCCGCCGCATACGATCGGACCTTCTCTTCTGCTTGTGCCTTGACTGCCGCAATCTCCTCTTTAGCCTGAGCGTCGAGGCTTTGTCGTTCTTTGCTTTTGGTCTTCAGGTCCTCTTCTGCCTTTGCTCTGGCCATAGTCTCAGTCTTTGCCTGTTCCTGGGCTTTGGTTAGCTTTTCCTCTGCCTGGGATAATGCCTCCGCATACGATTGGGCCTTTTCTACCGCTTCTTTTGCTTCAGCCTTGGCTGCCGCTATCTCCTTTTTAGCCTGAGCCTCGGCTCTCTCGGCCAGGACACTATACTGGCGATACTGTGTGAGGAGCATCTTTTCCGCTTCGGTTTTCACTTTTTGTTCCACAGAGGCTCTGTTCTCAATTTCTGCCTTTAGCTTTTCCTCTGCTTTGGCCCTTGCTAATGATTCAGCCTTCAACCTTTCTTCCATTTTGGCCATTGCCTTGGCCTTTTTCCTTTTAGACCAAGCGATGAAACCATGCTGGCGGAATGTGCTTTTCATTTGCAGCTTCGAGGTCTGGAGTTCCTGCTGCTCCAGCTCCGGCTCGTTATAGCCGGCGAGTTGCTGTTCAGGTGCGCCACAAGGTTGCTGGACATCATCGTTTTGCTGAGTCGGTACCCCATTGAAAACCGATGGTATTTTCTTGTGTAGTGCTGCCTTGTTCTTTTTGTGCTCTGACATCGATTATCTCTTGGCCAAATTATGGCCATTGATTATTTACTCTGCGGGAGCGTTACTATTGTGTCTTTTCCATAGGCCTTCTCTGCGCTGGTATAGGTAAACCAGTGATGACAGTATGCCCAAATTCGTTTTCGTCTATACATTCAAACGACTTTAGTTAAATAGCCCAATATCCCGCTGAGCACCCTTGGAAGGTCCGGAAAAAAACGCCATTTTCTTTAAATCTCAGTCGGAAGACAGAAGTCAGAAGTCAGAGGGCAGAAGACAGAAGTCGGAAGACAGAGGTCTGAAGTCAGAAGACAGAGGTCTGTTCTCTGTAATCCCGTTTTTGGTTCGAGAAACCCGCATCTGGTAGGGGCAGGCCTACGTGCCTGCCCAGGGCAACGACATGCCTGCCCAGGGCAACCACATTGGGTTGCCCCTACAGTGATACTCCTTATCTTTATCTTTTGGATACGATGTTCCCTGGACATCCCAGCAGGTCTCGAAATTGCGCTTGACTGCTTGGGAGATTGGAAGTATCTTTATGAGCACAAAGTAGTTGTTTTCAGCACTCCCAGATAAGTTTGAGGGTGTTACCCAGGGTTACTTTAAGATGGCAAAGTCCGGTAATCGAAAGGAGATATTTATGAGAAAGAAGACAAAAAGAAAAAATCACGAGCTAACTCGCAGGGATTTTATCAAGACATCAGCGGTGGCGGGTGCTGTTTTAGCATCCGGCACAAATCGTATCTTTGCTGCCGGCTCTGACGAGCTGCGCATCGGTCTTATCGGGTGCGGTGGTCGCGGGACCAGTGCGGCCTCGCAGGCCCTGACCTGTACGAAGAGTGGTGTCAAGCTCTGGGCGGTGGGCGATGTGTTCGGCGACCAGGTCAAAGCGAGCCTCGAAATGCTGCACAAAGGTGCCGAGCCGAGGTACGACCGCGAGGCCTTTCCGTCACTGTCGGATAAAATGGATGTGCCGAGCAGACGGCAGTTCATCGGCTTCGACGCTTACAAAAAGGTCATCGAAAGCGGCGTCGATATGGTTATCTTGGCCTGCCCGCCACACTTTAGGGCGAGGCATTTCAAGGCTGCTGTTGAAGCGGGCAAACATGTGTTTATGGAAAAACCCGTAGCGGTTGACCCTGTCGGTGTTCGTTCGGTGATTGCCTCGGCGGAATTGGCCGAGCGCAAAGGGCTGTCCGTCGTGGCGGGTACACAGCGTCGTCATCAGGCACATTATATAGAGATTATGAGGCGAATTCATAACGGCGAGATTGGCGAAATCAGGGCTGCGCAATGCTGCTGGGCTATGGGCTTGCTGTGGGTACAGGAAAGAAAACCCGGCTGGTCGGATATGGAATGGCAGATTCGAAACTGGCTGTATTTTACGTGGCTGTCCGGCGACCAGCCCTGCGAACAGCACGTGCATAACCTCGACATTATGAACTGGGCGTTAGGGGCACATCCTATCCAGTGTATGGGCATGGGTGGACGAGAAGTGCGGACCGGTCCGGAGCACGGCAATATCTTCGACCATTTCGCCGTCGAGTACGAGTATCCCAATGGCGTGCGTGTCACGAGTATGTGCCGTCAGATGGCGGGGTGCACGGAGCGTGTATCGGAACGTGTAGTCGGCACCAAGGGTTCTACATATACGGACCAAAGTGTCGGCTTCATCGAAGGGCAAAATGCGTACAAATATGACGGGCCTGCACCCGATCCATACGTGCAGGAACATGCCGACCTGATAGCGAGTATTCGCGATGGCAGGCCGGTGAACGAAGGTAAGCAGGTTGCGGAAAGTACGATGACGGCAATCATGGGCCGGATGAGCGCCTATACCGGCAGGGCGCTGAAATGGGACTGGGCGATGAATGCGTCGAAACTGGACCTTACACCGCCGAAATATGAGTTCGGTGATTTGCCTGTGGCACCGGTTGCGGTTCCGGGCAAGACAAGACTTATTTAGTTCCTGTTGCGGAAAGAGTATTTGTCATTCCCGCGGAAGCGGGAATCCAGCTTTTTCGCTCTGGACCCTTGCTTTCGCAGGGGTGACATCGACGATTTTTGTTTTCCGCAACAGATACTATTTGACAAATTTTTGGTTCCCTATTGTTAATTGAAAGGATTACTCGTGAAAAAGAAAGCAAATGAAAAAAGAGATGGGGTTTCCCGCAGAGACTTTATCAAGGCATCAGCGGCATTGGGAACTGCGAGCTTGTTGTCAGGAACAGGACGAATATTTGCGGCTGGTTCCGATAAGCTTCGGGTGGGTTTGATTGGCTGCGGTGGGCAGGGTACGCGGGATATTATCAGCTTAGTTAAGAGCTCGCCGGGTGTCGAGATAGTGGCAATGGGCGACTTGTTTAAAGACCGCCAGCAGGAGTCGCTCGACAAGCTCAGGAAGGACGTTCCCTCCGCCGTGAAGGTCACGTCAGGCAAGCGTTTTGTAGGTTTTGACGCTTATAAGAAAGTATTGCAAACAGACGTGCACTTAGTCTTTTTGACGGCGCCGCCTCACTGGCGCGCCGAGCACTTTCAGGCGGCTGTTGAAGCGGGTAAGCACGTGTTTATGGAAAAGCCGGCGGGGGTGGACCCGAAGGGCATTCGTTCAGTCATCCAGACGGCGGAATTAGCCCGGCAAAAGCGCCTATCGGTGGTCGCGGGCACGCAGCGCCGGCACAGCAGGAAATACCAGGAGACTATCCGGCGGATCCATGATGGTCAAATTGGACAGATAGTGGCGGCCCAGAGCTATTGGAATGGAGCGGACATGTTAGGCTACTGGCAGTGGTATGAGAAGGAAGGCCGCTCCGATATGGAGTGGCAGTGCCGGAGCTGGCCCTGGTTCACCTGGACGAGCGGCGACCACATTGTCGAGCAGCATGTCCATAATCTCGACGTGCTCAACTGGGCACTCCAGGGGCATCCGGAGCAGTGCATGGGTATGGGCGGCAGGGCTGTGCGCGACCTGGGCAATATCTATGACCACTTCACTGTCGAGTATGAGTATCCGGAAGGCGTTCGCGTTTTGAGTATGTGCCGTCAGATTACCGGCTGTACCGACAGGATTGCTGAACGTGTTGTGGGCACCAAAGGCGCAGCCGATGTTGACCAGGGCGTTATTACCGGCGAGAGGCCTTTCAAGTACGAAGGACCCGACCCCGACCACTATGTTATGGAGATGGCCGACCTGGTCCGGAGTATTCGTGAAGGTTCCCCAATCAACGAGGGCAAGCAGGTGGCAGAGAGTACTATGAATGCCATCATGGGCCGGATGAGCGCTTATACCGGCCGGGCTCTGAAATGGGACTGGGCAATGAAAGCCTCGAAGCTTGACCTGACGCCGCCCAAATATGAATGGTGCGATTTGCCCGTCAGGCCGGTCGCTGTTCCGGGTAAAACAAGACTTATTTAACAAGTTTCGGCTGATACAATTTTTTGAAAGGATAACTTATGAAAGCTAAAGCAATAAATGAAAAGTCTGAGTTGTCGCGCAGAGACTTTATCAAGACTTCGGCGGCGTTGGGTGCGGCGAGTCTGGCCGTAGGGACAAATAAAATCTTTGCGGCAGGCTCCGACAAGGTCCGCATCGGTTTGATTGGATGCGGCGGACGAGGCACGCATGATGCAACAAAGTGCCTGAACTCGGCAGAAAACGTGGAGCTCGTGGCGATGGGTGACCTTTTTAAGGACCGCCTTGACAGGTGTCGCAAAACTCTTGGAAAAAACCTGTCAGATAAAGTGAAAGTAACTGAGGATATGTGCTTTGTTGGCTGGGACGCGCACAAGAAGGTGGTTGGTTGTGATGATGTTGACATGGTGATACTGACGGAACCGCCGCACTTTCGTCCGCAACATCTCAAGGCGGCAATAGAAGGAGGCAAGCATGTGTTTATGGAAAAACCGGTGGCGGTGGACCCGGTCGGTGTTCGTTCGGTGATTGCATCGTCGGAACTGGCGGACAGGAAGAATCTAACCATAGTGGCCGGTACGCAGATGCGGCGGATATCGCATTTAGTGGAAGGTATTAAGAGTATCCACGACGGTGCCATAGGAGAGCTTGTGGGCGGCCAGTGTGTGAGGCTCGGCGGAGGAATGTTGACCTGGTCGTCAAATACAAAACAACGGCAGACGAACTGGTCGGATATGGAATGGCAGTTGCGGCGGTGGCTGTTTTTAACCTGGCTTTCAGGGGACTTTATTGTCGAGATGCACGTGCACAACCTGGATGTAATGAATTGGGCGTTCGGTGGACCTCCCGTCCAGTGCATGGGTATGGGCGGTCGAGAAGTACGAACGGCCCCGGAGTACGGCAACGCTTTTGACCATTTCGCGGTCGAGTATGAATATCCGAACGGCGTGCGGATTGAGTATATGGGTGCGCAGATTGACAAGGTTTCGGACCGCAACGACCAACGGCTGGTCGGGACGAAAGGTCGGGCATATACGGACTTCGGAAGGCTTGTAATTGAAGGCCCGAATAAAGTTGAATACGCGTGGGACAAGGTGGACCCGTGTATAAAGCAACATGCGGACCAAATTGCGGCGATTCGCCAGAGCAAACGGCTGAACGAAGGAAGGCGGATTGCTGAGAGTACGATGACGTCGATTATGGGGCGAATGAGCGCTTATACAGGACGAGCTCTAAAATGGGACTGGGCGATGAAGGCCTCAAAGCTGGACCTCAGCCCGCCGAAGTATGAGTTCGGTGATTTGGTGATGAGGCCGGTTGCTGTGCCCGGTAAGACACAATTGGTCTGAGACGAAAGGAGAATTTTATGAAACGCTATGCTATTGCAATCGCAGTCGTGGTGTTAATGAGTATGCTGTTGTCAGTGCAGACAGGGGCACAAACAGAAAATGACAAGCCTATTATCCCAAAAGAGAAAATAATCTTGTGGAACGGCAAAGATTTTACCGGCTGGAAGCTGTTTACACGTGAGCCTGAGCACGATGTTACCAAGACATGGTCGGTGGCCAATGGCGTGGTTCAGTGCGTGGGCAAGCCTGCCGGCTATATGCGGACCGAGAAGAACTACGCCGATTACCTGTTCCATGTGGAATGGCGATGGCCTGAAAAAGGCGGCAACAGTGGTGCGCTCGTGCATATGAGCGGCCCGGACAAGGTCTGGCCGAAGAGCCTCGAATGCCAGTTGGCTTCCGGTAACGCGGGTGACTTCTGGCTCATCGGCGAAGGACGAAGGTATCTGGAAAATATCGAGACCGCAGAGCACGCCAAGGGAGACGACCGTGTCAGGGAGCGCAGGGTCAGAAAGCTCAAAGACAGCAGCGAAAAGCCGCTCGGCCAATGGAACGCATACGATATCATCTGCAAGGACGACTGGGTAGTGGTTTTGGTGAACGGCGTCTTACAGAATATTGCGACCAAAAGCTCGATAACGTCCGGTAAAATCTGCCTGCAGAGTGAAGGCACGCCGGTTGAGTTCCGCAACATCTATGTCGAGCCGCTCGAATAAGGGCAGTTCACGGACTGCCCCTACTAACGATTGTGCTGATATCGATGAGGTGCATTTGTCGGCCGTTGCCGGCGTGCGGTGAGTCAATGACGACGCTACGGCAGTCGGGACTGAAACGCGGATGCGTATCGCATTGCCATTCGCCCGTGTATTGCGGCGGCAAATAGAAATGGCCGAGCGGAATTTTTCTGCCGGTTGCTACATGGTAGAGATAGACGGTTTGTTTCCGCTCTCTGTCGGGATAGGTGTCGTTGAGAATCCATTCATTACCCGGTAGATATGTGCAGTGGCCGTTTTGGGGCATAACATCTTTGCCGATTACTTCAACCCTTCGGCTGCCCCTTCGACTCCGCTCAGGGCTAAAGGCTAAATCAGGGCGGGCCTTGTCTGTGCCGTCCTCGTAGAGATAAAAGGCGCTTCCGTGCGATGGATGCCAGGCCCAGGCGAGGATGTGGCGCGGGTCGCGCCAGATGAAGTGCGAGGTTTGGCCATAGCTGTCCACGATGTGGGTGTCCGAGCCGTCGGGTTTTGCGGTTAGCATTCGTGTGCCGAAACTCCGCATTCCTTTTGCCCGCCAGCGGTGCAGAAAGATGAATCGAGACCCGTCAGTATTGAATAACAGGTGATTGAAGTAATGCTTTGGTTCTTCGGGATTGCCGGGTATTTGGCCGAATTTGGCGATATCCGCAATGGAGATTATTAAATCCCGGGTGCCGGTCTTAAGGTCGATACGGAAGATGCCTGAGTCGTTAGTGTTCCGATGAATCTCTCAATGAACGGGTTTTGCCAAGAACTTCGATATGCAGTGCGAACTTCCGTTATATCGCAGCTTTCCAGAAAACCTCCTACACCGTTACCATAAATCCCGTCATTGTCACGGAATAGATACTTCGGCTGCACACCAAACGGCATACTGGAACAGCCCGCGAGCACAAACAAGACAAGAAGGTTACAGAGGTTTATCAGAAGGTTCTTTAATAGTATTCATGCCGCCAAGATAATACAATTAGTCGTATGCAGCAAGTTCACGTAAGTCCTGCAGTGACAAAGAGGACGAAGTTATTCGGTGGGACACGTAACATCTGGCGGAGCGAACGCCCCGTGCCTCTCATCAAGGCCGTCCTTGCCTTAATCCATGAAGACGTTGCTCTCGAAGACGCCACTGCCATACTGGAGACAGGGTCTGACTGTAGTGATCCAATTTCGGAAACGTGACGAACTGCGCCCAATAGAACAGTTGAGAATGCAAATCGCTTGTCGCTTCCAAGAAGAATCGAGAATATATAGCGAGGTTCCAGCGTGTGAAAAATAATTTGGATTAAAGGCTTCTATAACTGTTTTTTTACTGCCTGGGCGTGGATTAGTTCGAACACAGCTTTTATGAATTCACCATCCAGGCCGGTCTGTTGTGCTTTGGCTATGTGGTCCTCAAGAAGGGTCTCCCATCGGTTGAGCTGCAAAACAGAGATGTTATGCTGTTGTTTCAGTTTGCCGATTTCCTCGACCCAATTCATTCTCTCTGCAAGGTCCTGTATGATTCTCGAATCCACCTGGGTGATCGCCGCACGCAGGCGTGCTATTCTTTTTTTTAGTTGTTTATCTGCAAATGCCGTGTCTCGAGCCCTGAGTCTATCGAGCAGCTCAATTAATACCTGAGGTGTAATCTGCTGTTTTGAGTCACTTAGTGCCTGGTCAGGATTAATGTGGGTCTCTATCATGAGGCCCTTGATTCCGAAATCCAAGGCCATTTGAGAGACTGGTTCTATTAAATCTCGATTGCCGGCTATGTGGCTTGGGTCGCATATCAAAGGCAAGTTTGGGAGCAGCCTTTTGAGCTCAATCGGTATCTGCCAGTTGGGACGGTTGCGATAATCCATTTCGATGTAGGTTGAAAAACCTCGATGTATCGCAGCGAGTTTTCGTATGCCGGCGTGATAGAGTCTCTCGATCGCTCCCAGCCATAGGCCAAGCTCAGCGCTGATTGGATTCTTTACTAAGATGGGTATATCAACTCCTTTCAGGGCATTGGCTATTTCCTGTACGACAAAGGGACTTACGGTCGTTCTTGCCCCGATCCAGAGGATGTCAACGTTATTCTCAAGGCAAAGCTCAATATGCTTTGCGTTTGCCACTTCAGTTGTAGTCAGTAGTGATGTTTCGGCCTTAACATTTTTGAGCCACGCCAGACCAATTTTGCCAACACCTTCGAAGCTGTCCGGGCGTGTGCGAGGCTTCCAGAGTCCGGCACGAAAGACCTTCACATTGGGAGACTTTGCCAGCTCTCTGGCAGTTAAAATCACCTGTTGCTCGGTCTCGGCGCTACAAGGGCCGGCAATAACCCAGGGAATTCTATCGAATCTCAACCATGTTGAGATGTCCAACAGATTCTTGTTCAGATCTTTTAGCTTTTCAGACATCGATTTTCATAACCATTCACCGGTCCTACCATAATCCCTTTTCATATCGGGGATAGTGATAACTACATCAAGTGCAATGTTCTCACATTTCCAATATATTATACCTGCAATTCACCTTTTCTGACAGTAATTCGCTCCAAAGCATCGCCACTTTAGTTGCATTTCGCCGAGGCGTACCTTAATACCAAGACGGACGTAATTTTCGGAAAGGACAAGGGAAGAACACCTCCTGCTATCCGGCTGAACAAAGTGCTTCACGCAGGAGAATCCCGGATAGCTTGTCCTGATTCAGACTTCATCCTGTCGTCGTCTTACCCGTTGAGGGTCCAGCCTGGGCGGTACTGGCGGCGCAGGAGATCGTTGCCCTCAGCACTGTTGGTGACGCGACCACTGGCGCCGTCGTAATCGAGCTTCTTGCCAACACGGTAGGCAACAAGACCCAGCAGCATCATCTCGTTCGCCGTGCCACCATAGTCGAAATCACAATGCGTCTTCAGGTCGCCCTTACACGCATCGACCCATTCCCTCTGGAAGTGCCCCAGCGGGGGAATCACCTCATCCTTTGTCCGCCTCTTGTGATACGTCAGGTCGGCGTCGTCGCCGAAGGGCAGCAGAATCCGCGAATCGAAATCACAAATAACATAACCCCTGGTGCCCTTGAACATAGCACCGTGTCCGATACTGTTCAGATCGACGTATTTCTTCGGCGATCTCGGCATCATGCCGCCCTGGTACCAGTGGACGCGGATAGGCCCTCGCCAATCGTTCGGGGGGATATCGAAAGAGGTGTGCAATTCGACGGGTGAGACTTCAGGATTGAACTTCTCGCCCTCACCTTCTGCCGTCGTCGGAAGACCCGCGTCAATCGCATTCCACACCAGGTCGATCGTATGACTGCCCATATCGCCGACCTGGCCGGTGCCGAAATCCCAGTACATATTCCACGAGAGGCAATTCGCACCGGGGCCGCCGGAGAAGTACTCCGGATTGTAGGGATGGAACGGCGACGGCCCAATCCACAGGTCGTAGTTGAGGGTTTTTGGCGGCGTGCCTTTGGCGGGCAGGTAGCCCGTTCTGCGAATCTGGCGATTGCCCCATGCATAGGCATCTGTCAACTCGCCAATCGCTCCATCTTTGATCAGCTCGCGCACACGCTCGAAGTTTGGTTTTGCGTGACGCTGTGTTCCTACCTGCGTTGCCAGCTTGTGTTTGTTCTTGAGATAGTTCGCGCGGACCACGCGTGCTTCTTCCACGGTGTTACCCAGTGGCTTCTCACAGTAGCAGTGCAGGCCGCGATTCATCGCCCAGTTGGCGACGAAAGCGTGCGTGTGATCCGTGGTGCAACAGATCACGGCATCGAGGTCCTTTTGTTCAAGGCATTTACGCCAATCGACGTATGTTTTGGCTTTTGGGAACTTCTTGGCGGCGCTGGCGATGTGGTTCTCATCGACGTCGCACAGAGCTACGACGTTCTCGCTCGAGATCGCGTCGAAATGCGCGAGGGCCCGGCCCCATGTACCGATAAGGGCGACATTGAGCTTGTTGCTGGGCGCGTTGGCGCCGGAGAGTGTGCCGCTGGGTAAGATGATCAATCCGATTCCGGCGGCTGCGGTGGATTTCAGGAACTGGCGTCGTTGAACGATTTTGATCCTCATGATTTTTTCTCCTTTGTTATGGTTTTAGTTGTTTGCTATAAAGCCGAAAACATTAAATTTACGCATTAGGACAACTGGATGCAAGAGAAAAAGTGAGACTATTCAACTAAGGGGTGCGACCAGATATTCTGGCAGGGCTATGCAGCCCGTTTTCGCAGGTCCC
>CAYUFX010000060.1:0-28351 GCA_964444135.1 uncultured Pirellulales bacterium
TCGGCACATGGAGGTTATTTTTTGAACCATCTCTTGAAAAATGGGTCATCGCGAGTAATCGCCTTGTCGTTGCGAGCCAAGCGAAACAATCTCAATCGATTTTGCCGTTTAACAACTCGGTTATGATTGAGGCCGACTGCTGCTTGGATTTGATGTTTGTTAATTGTTTCAGCAGGTTTTCCTGCCGGTCTGTAAAACAAACGGCGGCATTCAAATCGAACTCTGTGACGCCGCAAACCCACCGTATTTTTTCTATCAGGTTTTCGATTCCGGAGCCATCCTTAGCGCTTATCTGAACAGTGTTCGATAGAATTCCAGTTAGTACGCTTGTATCGAATTTGGCAGGCAAATCGCATTTATTTAAGACTGTGATTATTCTTTTATTGGCGATTCCGTCAATAATTCGCTCGTTAAGCTGCTTGTTGGTTTGGCTGTTATCCAGAATGAGCAGGACCAGGTCTGCCTGTTCTAAAATCTCAACACTTTTCTTCTGAGAGGCTTTTTCAACAGTATCTTCAGAACCTAAAAGCTCTTCATCTAATCCTGCCGTGTCAATTAACCTCAGAGAAAGAGATTCGATTCGGCACACAGCTTCGACCCAGTCTCTGGTTGTGCCCTTGATGTCGGTAACTATTGCTTTTTGTCGGCCGGCCAGATGATTAAGAAGTGTGCTTTTACCGCTGTTCGGCGGGCCTATCAGGGCCGCTGTGCATCCGGCGATAATCAGTTTAGCCGTTCGGCTGTTTTCAAGTATCCGCTCGGCCTCTGCTGAAATTTGATTAAGAGATATTGCGTTGATGTTCGCAAGCCACTCTGCGGCTTTTTTGCTTAAGCCGGCCTCGACCTGATTTATGATTATTTTTGTGCCCTCAATGGTTTTGGCTTTCAAGTGGGCCAGCTTAGATTCAACTGCAATTGTGCTGACAGATTTTTGTGCAGAAAGGATTTTTGTTAAAAGCTGCTTTGCGGTCAGCAGCTTGGCCTCACAGCGCTGGAGCAGTTGCATTATGTCAGCAACAATGAGCGGATTGCCGTGGCAGTTTATTGCGAAAGTTTTTGGTCCTTCACAACCGATGGTAACCTGGTCGATGGTTTCATTGCCGTCGGCAATTGTGCCGAGCAGGATTTCGCCGGTCTTGAATTTCGCCGGTTTTGTTCCAGCCGGCTTGAATATTTTTTTAACGACAGCCTCGGCTGAACCGCCGAAGACCTGCACCGTCGATATTGCACCGGTGCCTTTACCTGTCATTACCGCTGCGAAAGTATTCATAAGAATTTCAAGATTATAAACCACCACTCATCTTTTCACAGAAGGGGCATTACTCAAAACACACAAGTGGGACCCCGCTTTGCGGGAACCCTCAGATAGACCTGGTTTTTTCTTCGATATATTTTTTGTAAGCCAGGATGATACCCTTGACGACCAGGTTGGGAACGAAGGAGTCTATGAAATTACAGTCGTCCTTTATTGTTTTTGCCGCTGAGCCGGTAATGATGGTTTGCGGCCATCTGCCGATTTTTTCTGCGTAACGCCTGATAACCTCTGCCAACATTCCGATAGCGGAATAATACAACCCGCAGTTTATGGCCTCGGCGGTATTTTTGCCAAACGGTGCTTTCGGCCTGGTGATTTTTGTCTTTGGCAGTTGAGCCGTATTTTCTTTCAGCGCTTTTGCACTGATTTCGAAGCCCGGGCAGATAACACCGCCAAGAAAAATGCCATTTTCATCAACAAGGTCAATCGTTACAGCGGTCCCGAAATCCGCCACTACTACCGCACCTTCGACCACGTCATACGCCGCTGCCGCCGAGATTACCCTGTCGGTGCCGACCTTCTCCGGCTCATCCACCCAGAGATTCATCGGCAATGGTATGTCTTTGCCTATGATATAAACCTTTTCGCCGAGCTCGTCCTTTGCTATCTGCTGAATGAGTTTGGTCCAGGTTGGTTTTACACTGCTGACGACGATTACACCATCGCGTTTATTCTCTTTTGAGCTTTCGGCAATTGGTATTTTCCCCCAGGCCGATTTTAAACAGCTCTTAAGCCTTGTTCGTGAGCTGCCCGGGATGGATTTAATAAACTGCTCTTTACCATCGAGAAAAAGCCCAATATCAATATTGGTATTGCCGATATCTACTGCGATTATGTTCATAATTGTGCCTTATGGCTCGTATTTATCCGTACCCTTTTTACTCTATTGCCTTGCTGATGTCAATTTATGACCATCCTAATTATTTTCATAAAGATCGAGGCCAATTACGGACAAGAAGTTTTGTTTACAATTCCGTCTTTTTCCGGTATAGTTATTGTATGGACAGATTAGATTTTCCGAAGGTACGTAGAGATGCTTTCAAAGTAGCATCTGCTTTCGAGAAGTCAGATGAGAAATCATATTGGCTTTCCAGAACCCCTCACGAACGACTGAAAGCCGTTGAATTGATGCGGCAAATTATCTATGGCTACGATTCATCTGCCATCCGACTTCAAAGAGTTCTTGAAGTTACTCAACGCTCATCAGGTTGAGTATTTGCTTATCGGTGGATATGCTGTTGGTTATCATGGTTATCCGCGGGCTACCGTCGATATGGATATTTGGATTGCTATGAATCCGGCCAATTCACAGAGGATTGTTACTGTCCTAAAAGAGTTTGGCTTCGACCTTCCCGAATTATCACCGGAGCTTTTCCTAAAAGAATGGCAAATAATCCGCCTGGGCGTACCACCTGTCAGGATAGAGCTCGCCACAACGCTTTCCGGTGTCAATTTCAATGAATGTTACGCTGAACGGGTAGTGGATATACTGGACGGCGTCAAAGTCAATCTTATTAGCTTGAATCACCTGAAAATCAACAAAAAGGCCTCTGGAAGACACCAGGACCTGGCTGACCTCGAAAACCTTCCATAAGCTGGAAAACCCAGTTTGCCGGCTCCCTATCTTCCGTCCTCTCATCGGTTAAGCCAAGCATGCAACGTTTGCCACTTGTCCTGCCCACGACCTACTCGGAACGACAAGAGATATTGTCGGTTGCATTCTATTGAGCCACCAATCGTTCCTCATTAAGAATATCACCATCAACACTGTAATGTCGAAACGTCAGTGTGGGCTTATCTTCTGAGCGGTCAACTATGCTGGCGAGAAATCCGCCAATTACGTTTAGGTACCTATGCTCGGCAAGTCTCTGGTCGTTGCTCCAGCCGCCTGCATGTTCATTGCTGGCCGGCCCGCACGAATATTCCCGCACACCCGTTTTCGCATCCACCGAAACATACTGCCAATGACGGTCTCCACAAATGACGTACATATTCTTCTGCTTCGAGATAAACTCCCTTAGCTCATTGCCCTCGTGCGTAAAATCAATGTTTGAATGGTTGTCATGTTTGTTCTTTCGGTCGGGCCCTACAAGAGGTGTTGGGCTGATTAAAATACGAAATGCGGCATCTGACTCCTGAACAGTCCGCTTAAACCATGCTTTCTGCTCTTTGCCCCAGATCGTTTTATCAGGGCCATCAGGCATTGTATTGGGACTGCGAAAATCTCGCCCTTCAACCAGCCATATCTGTAGGTCTTTGCCCCATCGAAAGGTTCGCCATGTTCGGCTGCCCATTGGCACCTGCTCTAAAAACACCGCCTGGCCTTGCTTGAACGTAAAGTCTCCCATGAACCTGGTTTCCCTGCCGGGCCAACAATCGTTCATCCAGGTGTCATGGTCGTCCTTGATAAAATAGCTGGTAACCTGACGATGAAATTCAACATTTGTTGGGAGACTGTACATGCGGGCCCAATGCCAGCGGGCCAACGGCAACGTCTTGGCCAGTTGGTCATAGTAAACGATATCGCCCGTATGGACAAAGAAGCTCGGCTCAAGCTTTAACATAACTGGATAAATCTTGTAACCACCGCCGGGAGCATCCTGGTCGGGATAGGCTTGACCCGTGGAGACCGTGAAAACGACCCGTTCAGGTTGTTCGGGACGTGGTGCCGTTCTAAATCTTCCCTCTAACACCTGTCCTTTCTTTCCTCCTCCATCTGCTATCGCCTCAACACGCACCTGATACCTGGCATTAGGCTTCAGACCGGTCAATTTGAACTGATGAGTGTAATCACGTTTTATATCTACTGCATACCAATTGGTAGTATTCCAATTGGTAGTTCCCTTTATCCTGTACATGACCCGTACCTTACCCGGTGCGCCTGGCACGGCCCCTTCAATTGTTTCGATTGTTGAACCTCCTGGAAAGTTGACGACAGGTGTTTGATTAGGCCTTCCCTGTGGTTTCTTGATTGGTTCACCGATTTTGGAATCATAATAATGAATATCGGGCATAGGTGCTCCTGAGCCCACCCGTTCCGGATAGCGCGTCAGGCGCGTCCAGGCAATCGCTGTTTTATCTGTCACCTCACCGATTTTAATGCCCGTGGCTTGATAAGGTCCACCCGAGAAAGAACTGCCACAACCTTGGATGGCCAGGAAAAGGACTATCAATACTGTCTTCGTAATAGCTTTTGAAATCATAAGAATATCCTTTCTCGTTCAACAATTCCTTGTGAAATGCTCACACTCTTAATACTTCATTTTAATGCTTTCTCGACATTTTGTCACGAAGATTATAATCCTTACCCGCTGAATCCTTCACTTTTTGCTTGACGTTTTTCTCCGGATTAAATATACTACAATATCGCCTGAGGAGGCGAAAAGATGAAGGTGCAGCTTTACATCACTATTATTCAAAAGCAAGAGATTGCCACGGCCCTTCGGACCTCGCAATGACAACTCCTCAAATTATATGCGACAGAGAACTGGCCGGAAAGTAACGCTTGTTTTCTGTTCTGGGTTTTGTCCTGAGTGGCAGAAAAGGAACAGTAAAATGAAACTGGTTGATGATTCTAAAATTAGCCTGGTGTCAATCGGATTCGTCCTCGCTTGTTTGGTTAGTGCAAGGCATGCCGCCGCCGAGTTCACTTTCAGTACCCCAACTAATCTTGGCTCGCTCATCAATACCCGGAATGATGAAGGTCGGGCGTGCATTTCGGCTGACGGCCTGTCGCTCTACTTCGATTCCAATCGCCTCGGCAGCTTTGGCGGTTTTGATATATGGATGGCAACGCGCAAGGCAACAGATGAGGAATGGGGTGAGCCTGTGAATCTCGGGCCGATTATGAATACGGAATATGAGGAATTCGATTCGAACATCTCGGCAGACGGATTATCGCTTTTCTTTGCCTCCGACCATCCCGGCGGCTCAGGTGATTTTGACCTGTGGGTGGCAAGAAGGAACACGACAGATGCAGACTGGGATGTTCCTGTGGTTCTTGGGCCGATTGTGAACTCCCAATACGATGACGATGGCCCGAGCATCTCGGCAGACAGACTGTCGCTCTACTTTAGCTCTAATCGGCCCGGCGGCTATGGTGAAACCGACCTGTGGGTAACAACGCGCTCAACAGTAAATGGTGTTTGGAGCGAGCCGGTGAATCTTGGGCGGACAGTCAACAGTTCGCTTTGGGATGCGCGGCCGAGTATCTCAGCCGACGGCCTGACACTCTTCTTCGGCTCAAACCAGCTTGATGGCAGTGTTTTATGCGACCTTTATATGACCACTCGCGAAACGACACAAAGCCCCTGGCGCACACCCGGGAAACTTGGCCCAGTCGTCAACAGCTACGATGATGAGGATTGGCCCTGCATCTCTGCTGACGGACGAACGCTTCTCTTCGAGTCCGACCGGCCCGGCGGGTTAGGTAGTTGGGACCTGTGGCAGGTTTCAATAGAACCGGTGGTTGACTTTGACCGGGATGGAAAGGTGGACCTGACAGATTTTTGCAAGCTTGGCCAATTCTGGCTCCAGAACCAACCTCAAGTTGACATTGCTCCGGCACCTCTTGGCGATGGTAAAGTGGATTTGAAAGACCTCGCTGTTTTTGTTGAGCATTGGCTGACGGATTATCGCCTCCTGGCGTACTGGAAGCTCGACGAGACAGAAGGTACTATCGCCAAAGATAGCATCGGTGGCTACGATGGCACTGTCCATGGTAACCCCCTCTGGCAGCCTGCCGGCGGTAAGCTGTCCGGGGGGCTCGAGTTTGATGGAGCCGATGATTATGTTAGCACACCTTTTGTCTTGAACCCCCAGGACGGTGCGTTCAGTGTTTTTGCATGGATTAAAACAGGTGCCGAAGGACAAGTAATCATATCCCAGAGTGATGGGAGTATCGGGCCGGGAGCAATATGGCTTGGTACGGATGTGTCAGCCGGTAAACTGATAACCGGCTTGATGTCCCCACAGCCTTCGCTGCGGTCGGAATCCGTTGTCACCGACGGACAGTGGCACCATATCGCCCTGGCGTGGGACGGCTCGCTTAGGCACCTGTATTCGGATGGAGTAGAGGTTGCTAAGGACACTGGTGTGCTGGCGGGGATGCCTTCTGATGGTGGTCTGCAATTTGGGGCCGGAAAGAACCTTGATGCAGGGTTCCCGCAAGGCGGGGTCCCAGCCAGTTTCTTCTCGGGTCTCATTGATGATGTTCAAATCTACAACCGCGCCGTTACGCCTTGACAAAGGCACTGCGCTCGCACCCCACCTGCTTTCTTGCGCCTGCATTCGCGTAACCGCAGGTGCGGGCGAAAGCAAGAAGGGGAGCTGATTTTTTCCTTGAACTTAGACCTCAGGAAACGGTATAATTGTATAGTGGTGTCGAATTATGCATATATATAATGGTGAGACCATTATGGATAAAGCACGTGGATTTACCCCGTTAGAAAATAAGATTCCTGACAAGAAAGGCAGAAGTTTTCTAACGGGATTTACCTTAATAGAGCTCTTAGTGGTTATTGCCATCATTGTCCTGTTGATGGCAATCCTGCTGCCGGCACTTCAGCGGGTAAAAAAGCAGGCAAAGAGCATTGTTTGTCAGGCCAACCTCAAGCAAATGGGCCTTACCTTCTCAATGTATGCCCAGGATAACAACGGCTATTTACATAAGGAAGCAGGCAGTAATCCGAATCATAGCTGGGTGGCTGCGATGCGGCCGTACTATAGCCATGAACCGAAGATTCGGGTCTGCCCGATGACTACCACTTTTTTTAGCGATGGGCTCACAGGGCCGTTTGTGGGCTGGGGTGTATATGGCCAGGGTGCTATTCCTACCGTGCCGGGCTGGGCAGTACAAGGTGACTATGGCAGCTTTGGCCTGAACGGATGGGTTGCGAATGACAACGGCGGCTATCATTTTGAGAAGAACTGGAAGACTCTCCATGTCAAAGGGAGTAATTATATACCGGTGTTTCTTGATTGCCAGTGGGTTGACGGCTTGCCGGAGGCAACAGATGAGCCGCCCGAATATGATGGTCAGTGCCATTGGCAGTGGGATTACAACGCCATACGGAATTTCTGCATCAACCGGCACAACGGCACAGTAAATAGTGTCTTTCTGGACGGCACTGTAAGGCCTGTAGGTCTTAAAGAATTATGGCAGTTGAAGTGGCATCGATTGTGGACCGAAGACAGCCTATCTGCCGGCCTGCCGGTTTGGCCGGACTGGATGAAACGTTTTAAGGATTATGCAAATTATTAGCCGAAGATGCTCTGCATTTTTTTCTCTTGTGTTCCTCCTTAACAAGAAATCTATACGCAATTTGAAATCTGAAATTTGGAATGCTTGCCCCGCACAAAACCTGTTCTGAGTGTAATGGAAGGATAGGCCAATGCCGTAATTTAGTGTGGGGTCATTGCGAGGCCTTCGTCTTGCTTTCACAGGACGGCAGGGGGCCGCGGCAATCTCAAAAAAATAGATAGCTGCCTTCAAAAAAAAGATTCAAATATTAGTTTCAATAGGACGTAGTTTAAAAAAGCTTATACGTAAAGCGCGTACGCGCTTTACGTATGATAATTATGAATTTCCCAAAAGCTAAATTCAAAACAAAAAAACCATAATAAAAAAAGGTTTTCCTTGAAAATCAAACTTCTGTAGTGTAAGTTTTCAACGGATTAGCGAGCGAGCAAGAGAGGACATCTTAGATTTATGCTTGTTAGTAATAGCTTTTAGATAGTGTACAGAAAACGGGGTTGAAAACGGTGGCGATCTTGAATAATCTTGTATGTCATGTTTCAATCAAGATCTGATATGAATGAAAAGCCAAAAATAATTGAAGCATCAAATCAAGATTTTACGATTATCAGTCAAGTGTTAGCAAGAGCTTTTAATAATGATCCGCTTGTTAATTGGCTTGTGCTTCAAGATACGACTCGAGAAAAACGTTTTATAAGAGTTTTTGAAGCATGTATTTACTTAGCTTCACATAATGGACTTATATATACAACATCTAAACATCGAGGATGTGCAATATGGTTTCCCCCTGGCAAATGGAATTTTGGCTTATTTCGACAGATATTGGTTTTGCCAAAGCTTATCAAAATAACCGGGCTTAGAGCAGCAATTAGAAAATTAAAAGGCATGAAGTTCATCGAAAGAAAGCATCCTTCTAAACCTCATTATTACCTATTTGTACTTGGAACTGATCCTCATTTTCAAAGAAAAGGCATAGGATCTGCATTGTTGAAACCAATTCTCCAGATTTGCGATAAGGAAAGGATTCCAGCCTATTTGGAAACGTCGAATGAAAAAAACTTAGACTTTTATGAACAATATGGATTTAAAACAAGTGAAAGTATATGGATGCCTTTTTCCGGCCCTAAGATATGGTTGATGTGGCGTGAACCTATGGATAAATGAAGAAACTAATAAATTTAGAATATTCAGGACGGCCACTCATTAATAGCTGGGGCAAGAGCAACAGGTCGGGTGTGTAGGGCACATCTTTTTCATTTGATGGGGACAGCTTTTGTGGTTATATTGTTCTTGTAATGGCCGATTATAAGCTGACATTTGAAGTGCTGAGTCTGCTGCTGGTTTCATCGTTGGGTTTTGCCGCGGAGCTGCCGGCACTGCAGCCGATAGTGGAAGCCGAAGAGGAGGTTTACCGGTATTCACCGGCCAACAATGGTGCCGGGCCGATGTGGTGCCGGGGCTCAACGTGCCTGGTGCGTATCGGCGAGGATGTTTTTGCCAGCGGCATCGAAACGCTTGAGGACTTTAAGCCGCTTAACAATTGTCGCTGGATGCTCTTTCGGCGGGATGCCCGCGGCTGGCAGCAGGTGCAGGTCGATGAGGTTGGCCGCACTCGTGAGCCTTGTCCGCTCGCCGGTTTTTCCGACGGCCGCCTGTTTATGTCGGTTAACCCAACCCTAACGACCGATCCGAACGCCTATGGCGGTCCGGCAAGGCCGGAAATCCTCGAATTCGCCGCGGCCAATCCCAAAACCCCGTTCAAAACTATTCTGCCGGTCTGGGACGGCACGCCCGCGTTCACCGAGCACTCCTACCGCAGCTTTGCCGCCGACGGCCCTGGCCACGAGTTGATTCTGTTCCAGAACGTCGGTTACACACACGCCGAGTGGGCATTTCGAAACAGCACAGGACAATGGGTGAGCAAGGGTAAACTGAAGTGGCCTTGGGGCGCCGAATACGACAAACCGCAGCCGATTCGTGTCTGCTACCCCAACGTGGCGTTGAAAAATCGCGCGGTGCACTTCTGCGGAGTGAGCGATATCGTCGAGCCTTACCTGAAGTGGCGCCAGTTCAAGCAGAAACTAACGGGGCGAGAGTGGGACTATGATTTTCGCAGACTTTTCTACACGTGGTCGCCGGACATCCTGACGGGCGAGTTCTGCGATTGGGTCGAGATCGCCAGCCGCGACAAAACGTGCGGGTGGATTACGCCGGGTGATCTTTGGGTGGCACCTGATGGAGCAGCGCACCTTGTCTGGACCGAGCGAGCCATCGACGAGCGGCTGCGAGAAAAATTCTTTCCCGACGCAGTGCAGAGCCACGCCTTAAACTATGCGATTGTCCGTGAGGGCAAAGTAGTGATGCGCAGCACTTTAGTGTTGGCCGAGAAGGGCAAGTCGAAGGAAATTCCTGCATTGCCTCGTTTCCAGACTACGCCCGAAAATCGGCTGTTTGTTTTCTACTACGTTAGCGGCACCGACGCTGCGGGAAAACCGGTTTCGCAAAACCGTATCATGGAACTTCGTATGGATGGCTCTAATAGCCCGCCGACCCGGGTGCCGTTAAAGTATCCGCTAAATAGTTACTTCACCGCGACGGTGCGCGGCGGCTCGCCGCCGTCGAAAGTTCTCAACCTGCTCGGCACACGCGCTGGGGCCAGAAGCATTAACTATGCGAGGGTCCGACTCTACAAATAATCCTTGTAAAAAAATCGTTTCGGCAACTTTTGATTACATAGATGCAGACTCTGATAATCACTACGCGATTCAATGGAAGCGTGGGCATTCGGCCAGATTAATGAACATACAACATCGGCTTGCACCGGATGGAAAATCGCCGCCGGTGAAGCCAATGGTTATACGGCAAATGTGCCGGAGGTAGGTTCTTATACGGAAACCATATAATCAATAAGTTGACTCGCAACTCGAAGAAGAAGGAGAATGAGACTATGAAGCGGATTTTATTGTATTTACTTATCGCCGGAAGTTTCACAACAGTGTATGCCGATGGAGAGTTGAAGGAACAGGTCGATAAGTCAGCGGAGCAGATTGAGTCGAAGGTCATAGAATGGCGTCGTCATTTTCATCAGTTCCCGGAGCTCTCGAACAGGGAATTCAAAACGGCTGAAAAGATAGCAGAGCACCTGGAGAATCTGGACCTGGATGTGAGAACCGGCGTTGCCCATACCGGCGTTGTCGGCCTTTTGAAAGGCGGCAAACCAAGGCCGTTGGTTGGGCTTCGCGCGGATAACGGGCGCGGAGGATTTCTCATTTTTCCAGCAGCAGATTCCGGGTTTGTATTTTTTCTTAGGCGGAATGCCGAAAGGCAAAAAGGTTGAAGAGGCTGCGCCGCACCATAGTCCGGATTTTTATATCGATGAAAGCGGTTTCAAGCTCGGCCTCAGAGCGTTGTCTTGTCTGGTCCTGGATTACATGGAAAAGCACGGAAAGTAAGAGAAAGACTATCAGGCAAAGTTTACATTACAAAGAAATAGCCTACAACATCCCTTGACAAAACGATAATACTACGACTAAAGTGGAATCCATATAATCAGTAGAAAGATTGAGGTAGATAAAATGGCAGAAGTCATATCGGAGAATAAATCAATACCTCTTAGAACTTCTGTTCTGTTATGTCTGGCGGTGAACTTATTTATCTCTGTAATGGCGTGGTGGAACTTCCTGGGCGTCCGCGGGAATTTTCCATCATGGTTCGGGCCGGTATTTCTTGTGGCTATCGGGCTGTTTATCTGCATCATCTGCTTTTACATCTGGCAGCTACCACGCACATTAGAGCTTGTTAAGCCACCGGCCGGATATCAGGCGAGTCTTATCTGGGTGCTTTTAGTGCTTTCTGTGATATGCACCTCAGCTCTACACCAGTTTGCGCCATTTCGCCCTGGCGCGATTATGATGTGGCCGGTGATACCGTGGCACCTCAACATCCTGAAGTATAATTTTATATTGACCGCAGGTTCTTTATTTGTAGTTCTTGTGCTGGCCGTAATGTACTGGCTCGGCCGAAAGAGTCAGGCTGTGACCGGCCTGGTAATCCTTGCTATTATTATGCTCGTGCCGAATGATAACTGCCCCAACGACTTCAATCTACCCTGGATGCAATGGATCGGGGCCTCACCCCTAATGTTTATGCCAAACTCGGTTGTTCTCCTGATTGGTTATTTAGGCTTGCACGGTATTTGGCCACGTGTTGGCATACTTCTCATAGCAGGGATTAATGTTTGCGTGTTTTTACTGGGTCTTGGACATTTAACGAGACTCATCTGGTGAAAATAAATTACGGATAAGTGTAGTAGGTTAATGAAAGTTTTGATATGTATCCACGTTTGTTTGAGATACCCTTGTTCCACCTGAAAATCAGTACCTTCGGTCCTATGATGGTGCTCGGATTCCTCGCGGCGCTTTTCATGATGAGACGATTGAGCCGACGTGCGCACCTGGACCCGGCAATGATTACCAACGCAGCCCTGTACTCACTGATAATCGGTGTGGTGGGCGCCCGGGCCTTCTTCGTAGTCCACTACTTCGACCAGTTTCGTGAGGAGCCTCTGAATATTTTTGCTACGTGGCACGGTGGCCTGGAATTCCTGGGTGGTGTGATCCCGGCTATCGGCTTTTTGTTATTCTATCTCCACCATCATAAATTGCCTGTTCGCCGCTACCTGGACATTATGGCCATTGGGTTGATGATGGGCCTGGCATTTGGGCGGACAGGGTGTTTTTTGAATTCCTGCTGCTTTGGCAAACCCACGGATCTGCCCTGGGGTATTCGCTTTCCTTATGGGTCCTTTGTGTACATCAGTCAGATTAATCCCGATCCAAAGAGAAATAGATTGGAGCCGCACCTCAAGCTGCCGCAAGCCGAGTACCTCAGCTTCTATGATAAAAACGGCAAATGGTACCCAAAGCCCTTGGAACAGCTAACAGAGCAGCAGCGATATGAGGTGACAGAGGGCGGGTATCGTTGTCTTGGCGTCCACCCCTCTCAGCTCTACTCATCAGCCAATGCTTTGCTGTTGTGTGGTATTCTGTATCTTTTTTGGCGCAAGAGCTCAGAGAGGACCGGTTCGGAGAATACTTCGAAACTACTCGGCCAGCCGGGCTCGATGGTCGGGCTCATGTTTGTCCTGTACGGCTTCACTCGATTTCTTCTGGAATTTATCAGAGACGACAATCCGTACGAGCTTGGAATTCTGACCATTTCACAGATTCTCGGGATAGCCATGCTCGTGCTGGGTGTTGTTTTGCTTGTGGTTTTATCGCACATGAAATCCGATACGTCGGATGGCAAAGAGGCTGCCTCGGTGGACGTATAGTTGGTATTGAAACAATTGACAAGATGACTGATCCTCAGATTGCGGCAAAAGTTAGACAGTACTTTCTAAATCTAAAATAGGGTTTGCCAATAGGATTGACACCGAAACACCTAAACATGTGTTCCAGCGGACGCGCAAACACCTCGCGCCGTTGAACACCACGTTAGGACAAATGAAGGATATCGAATATGAGTAAGAGTGAGAAGATTAAACTAAAGGGACGGGAACTGGCCAATCGTTTGACAAGATCCCTCTTCCACAAAATTTTTGAAAAGATCCATCGATTAAAACCCATTCCGATTGGATTTGGCTGATGTGTAAAAGCCCTGAAAAACTATGTTTTACTGGGAAGCAGGCAGTCAGAGTCTGCTTAAAAAGTATGATGGCTGGACACATCTCATGCAAAAGCCCGTATTTTTACCCAATTTTAGACGATTCAGCCTTGCTGAGAGTGAATTTTCTTGGCAATTCGAGTTGATTTATGTAAGAATGAAGACGTTATTAAGAGAGTTTGTGTTTTTTAACCGTGTAAATGGGAAATGTCAGCTTAATTTTATGGAAGCTGGCCAGTATAATGGGAAGAATGAGACCTGAAAAAAACGCTGAACCTCTTCAGGCGGTCGGGGGTGCGGGGACTCCGCTTGTCTCGAGGGCGGCGGGCACCATAACGAGGAGCCTGGTGACACATGTGGGCTCGATCGTCGCTTCTTGCGGTGCCCACGCGGTTCTTGTCTATGCCGATGCACTTAAGGAAGATGGACTCTCTTTGCTTGAGGAGTTCCGTTGCAAGGTCTTCTTCGTCACCAAGACGCCACGGCAGGAGAAACAGCAGGAGGAGAAAGGAACACGCTTCATTCGCGTGCCGGACGTCCCCCTGTCCCGTCTCGGACAGGTGAAGATCGCCGTCTTCATGGCCTTGACGAAGGGTCTGGTGTCCCGAGGGGATCTCGTTGTGTGTCTGTCTGGTTTCACCGCGAGCGGCACGCTGGACACTCTGGTCGTGACCGAGGTCGGCAGTGAGTTCGAGATGCTCGCGCCTCTGGAACCTGAGGAGGAACCGTCCCTGGACTCCGGGCCTGAGGTGATCGAGCGAGTCCTAGAGGTGGCGATAACCCTGGGCAACGAAGGTCGGGAAAGAAAGCCTGTGGGAGCGATCTTCGTGGTAGGGGATGCAAGCCGTGTACTCTCGATGTCGAGGCCGTTGATTCTGAACCCGTTCCATGGCCACCCCGAAGAGGAACGGAACATCATGGACAGGGGTTTCGAGGAGACGATCAAGGAACTCTCGACCATCGACGGGGCATTCGTCGTGCGGGGCGACGGGGTTGTCGAAAGCTGCGGCGTGCTTCTGAAGACAGCCGGTCAGGAAGCGTTCGAACTTCCCCGAGGCCTCGGCGCGCGACATCACGCCGCGGCAGGGATCACTGCTGTCACCAGAGCCACCGCTGTGACGGTAAGCGAGTCCACAGGCAACGTCATGGTTTTCAGGGGAGGCAAGGCGATTCTGGAGGTGGAGAAGATCAGGTTGGGAGGATCTCCTGCGCGTGGAACGGATCTGCGACACGAGTAGCGGCGGATCGCGCCCTGTATCAGGCCAAGAGGAAGAAATAAAAGTAATAAAATCTAATATTGAAAAACATATACGACGTTCCGCTGCTTCACGTTCAGGTGGTCCATTTGAATCACAGGTAGTTCCATCAGACGATCGACAACAGCGAGAGTTTACGGGACATCTCAACACTTACCACAATGAGGTAATTTTGTGTATTCGTGATGCAGAATCTATTCTGATATTTGGTCCTGGTGAGTCAAAAGGTGAACTCAAAAAACATCTTGAGCGAGAAGGGCTGGGTGGACGTATAGTTGGCGTTGAAACGGTTGACGAAATGACTGATGGTCAGATTGCGGCAAAAGTTAGACAGTACTTTCTAAATCTAAAATAAAGTTCGCCAATAGGATTGACACAGAAACACCTAACCATGTGTTCCAGCGGACGCGCAAACACCTCTCGCCGTTGAACACCACGTTAGGACGAATAAAGGATCTCGAATATGAGTAAGAGTGAGAAGATCAAATTAAAGGGTCGGGAACTGGCCACTCGTTTGACGGGCATTTTAACCCCTATGGGTGGAATAAGTTGGAAGCCACCGGTAGATGAACGAGATAAGGCGCGACGACTATTGGTGTATCTTGCAGGTCAGAGGGCTCTCCACTATCCATATGACAGAGAGATTGGCACCTTCGTCGTGCAGTCCATCCTCGATACCAGTGAGCGACTTACCCGCGACATCAAGGCTCTCTCTATGGACTCTCTTCTGAGAAAAATCCTGCGAGCTATGCAGGCCGCCTGTCGCAAGTTTCTGGATGAGAATCAATCCCCAAGCGCAGGTTATGGGTGGCCGTACGAGGCTCAACTCTTCTGCACAATGGGTGAGCTGCGAGCCCTATTTGGAATCCACATCGCTCGGATTGCCTGCGCTTATGATCTGGAAGTGGATGCGTGTTTGGAAGATATACTACCTCCTGAGCCTGAACAAGAGCCTAACAAAAGCCACAACAAGAACTTGGGAGATTCAGATGGGTCCTAACATATCGCTGCAGCGGACTCTTCGACGCGCGCTTCGACAAGCTCAGCGTTTGCTCAGGGCTGCTGATTTCGAATGTTAGGCAAAAGAACGGTCTATACAATTGCTTCTCTCACCCAAATTTCGTAATATAAGGCAGCCAAATTGGTGAAACTCAGTGAAACTGATAGTAAATGGGAAATCCCAGATAAAACAAGCAGATTGCAGAGTAACTACTTAACCGTTAGAATATAACTCGAAAAGAGTTTTGACTGCGACTTTGATTATAAATTGGATTATAAACAAGATAGGGGGATAGAAAGGAGGCTTAATATGCTTTCAATGAGCACTTTCTTTTGGATAATTATTGGTGTGGCTGTTGTGATTTTGGCTGTGTTTATTGGAACGAAAATAAAAGATAAATATTTTTAGAAAGCAGGGGGTTTTCACTGGGTTTTTAGTTTGAAAATATCATTTGAGAATAATAGGGACAGCCATCTATTAATGGCTGGGGCCGGTCCACAGAAAATGGTAACTGTACCCAATAATGTCAGTATTGAGTAAAAGCAGGAGAAAAAGCAAATTCATAGCAAGGAGTGAATGCACGGAATGCGACTATATCTAATCAATCCCTCAAACCCGCTTGTCAGCATCGTCAACGTCAAGGAGAGCCGCTGGAACCGCTACCGCGTGTGGAAACCACTGGGCCTTATGGTTCTCGCCGGCCTGACCCCGCCGGAGTGGGAAATCGTGATAGTGGACGAGAACATCGGCGTGCCGGATTATCAGGCCATGCCTCGGCCGGACCTGGTGGGCATTACCGCTTTCACCTCGCAGGCGAACCGCGCCTATGAAGTGGCCGCTCACTTCCGGCGTCTGGGCGTACCCGTCGTCATGGGCGGCATTCACGCAACCATGTGCCTGGACGAGGTCATGGAGCGCGTGGACTCGGTCGTCACGGGGGAAGCCGAGGGCATCTGGCCGCAGGTCATCGAGGATGCCCGGCATGGCAGCCTGAAGCGCTGCTATGACGGAGGGCTTGCCGAGATAAACGATGTTCCGCTCGCACGCCATGATTTGCTGGCTACGGGATATGCCTTAGGTTCCATTCAGACCACACGCGGCTGTCCCTTGAACTGCAGCTTCTGCAGCGTGACGACGTTCAACGGGGCCAAATACCGCCAGCGACCCATTTCGGATGTCGTCCGGGAATTCCAGTCGATTCGTGAGAAACATGTTCTGGTGGTGGACGACAACCTCATCGGCACGCGCCCTGAACACATCGCCCGCGCCAAGGACATGTTCCGTGCTATGGCACAGGCGAACCTGCGAAAGGAGTGGATTGCCCAGGCCACCATTAACTTCGCCGATGACGAAGAACTTCTGGAGTTGGCCGCAAAGGCCGGGTGCAGAGGCGTCTTCATCGGCTTTGAGTCCCCAACGCCGGAAGGGCTTCGGGAGGTCGGCAAGAAATTCAACCTTCTCAAAGGCCGGGACTTCCGCGCCTCCGTGCGACGCATACAGCGGCACAACATTCTGGTCGCGGGTTCCTTTATCATCGGTTTGGACATAGACGAACCGGGCATCGGCAAACGTATCGCCGAGGTGGCCTGCGGGTACGGCGTGGACAATCTCAACGTGCTGTTTCTGACGCCCTTGCCCGGGACGCGCCTGTGGGACCAGATGACATCGCAGGACCGCATCGCCCTCGATACCTTCCCGCAAGACTGGAAATATTACACACTAACATTCCCCGTGGCCCGTTATAAGCATTTGTCTCTGGACGGCATCATCCAGGAAATGATCTCCTGCAACCGGTACTTCTATTCCATGCCGCGCATTCTGCGCAGGGTGTGCAGCAGCTTGTGGCAGCGCCGCCGGCTACTGTTCAGCCTGGTCAGCAATCTCTCATACAGGAACAACTTCCGTCTGGACTGCCGGGCATACGTGGACTTCAAGCGTTACTGGGGCAATAGGCACAATTGTCTAAAGCAGTCATGAAGGCCGAGACGTGCTTGACTTTTTAAAACAACCGATTCGAGGATAATAGCCTAACCACACGCTACAAAAAGATAGGGACAGCCACATTTTCTATGGTAAGTTCTGTCTAATCAGGTTCCCATCCGGCAAGCCCTGATGTTACCTGAGATTTTGGGTCCTTCGGCTTTGCTCGGGACAAGTTTTACCCGCCTGTTTTCGTCGCTCGTCGCTTTCCTCTGTCTTACTTCTTCTGCCTTCTGCTGTTGCGAATTCAGCGGCAATGCCGTGGTGGTTGCTGAAAAGTCAAAGATTATTGCCTTGAATCTGGAGGACGGAAGTCTGCTCTGGTCCGGCGAATTGCCATCGCCTGCTGTTTCCTGGGGCCTGGCCGTCGACTGCAACGGCCGAGTCGTAGTTTCTCTTGAGAACGGGAGCATTCAGTGCTTTGCCCGCACTGCCGTAGTTTCTCGTTGAGGAGCAACCGACGGGGATTACACGAATACGGTCGGTCGCATTGTCCCTGCTTTCTTGCCTGTACTCCCTTGTCTGCTGCCGCGGACAGCAAAGGGCGTAATGCAGGCACAGGTAACTCTTTCGGACTGGCGCAGGGTTTTTAGTTGTTGCCGAAGAACTGAGAGGATATATTAGGTCCTTCGAACCGACATGAAATGGGTCATGTCAAGGGGCAAACCACGTAATTGAAAAAACTTTGCCAAGGAGTATATAGGGCAATTTGAGGCAGGAAAATGGTATCAAAAATAACTTTAATGTTTGATATTGTGCTTCTAATCTCGCTTTGTTGCTCCTGCCGGGTCACGCCGACTGCTGATGTCGAGGAACCAACGGATAGTGTGCTGGAAGTAGAGTACACTCAGAACACAACGACGGTGCCACAATACGAAGTTTTTGAGATTACATTTAAGCACGAAAACGACTACGTTAACCCTTTCTTTGACGCCGCTATTGATGTTGTCTTTACTTCCCCCTCGAAAAAGCAGATTCGGGTTGGTGGATTTCATTACGGTTCTTCATCCGGAGCGAGAATCCATACCCATACTATCCAGACCGACAGAGGCCAAAGACAGCAGGTGGTTTATGACTTTGAGAAGCAGGATTTGTGGAAGGCGCGATTTGCTCCCCGGGAGCTCGGCAAATGGAAATACAAATTCGCGTTTAGAAATGTTAAAGACCAAAAGGCAACTGGTGAAGGCATCTTTACCTGCGTGAAAGGACGAAAACCGAATCCCGGATTTGTCCGGCGTCATCCCGCGAATCCTTTTCGCTTTGTGTTTGACGATGGGAGTCCATATTTTCCTATTGGGCTTCAGGACTGCTGGGGTGACAATTCCGCTACCGGCTCAGTTTTGGACCAATGCTCGATGGAGGGCCCTTTCCGGACAGACCTGAAGGACCCGCCGCCGCTGCCTGCCGGGCCTATGTTTGTGCGGGGGCCGTCCTGCAACCCGCAAAATGCCGATGTATATTTCCGGTATTTCTCGCAATGCGGATTCAATCTGTACCGCTTCTCGCAGCAGAACTGCTCGTACCCGCTCGATCGCGACCTTGACAACTACCTTGTCCAGGAAGCTATTATGACGGATGAGCTGCTGCAGTGCGCCCGCAAGTACGGCTTCCGGATTTTTTACGGAATCTTTGGCTTTAGAGAGGCATTCAATGACCAGCCGTTCGAAGAAGTAAAAATGTCAAAAGTCAAAAGATTCATAAAGTACAGCATTGACCGATGGGGAGCTTATGTGGATTTCTGG
Source organism: uncultured Pirellulales bacterium (assembly GCA_964444135.1). Taxonomy (GTDB): domain Bacteria; phylum Planctomycetota; class Phycisphaerae; order Sedimentisphaerales; family Anaerobacaceae; genus NIOZ-UU13. Next base: position 19,214 of record CAYUFX010000060.1, read on the forward strand.
GAATTTCTCAACGAGCAAAAAGCCGATGACCATTGGTATGAAATCATGGTTCCCTATCTAAAATCACTTGACCCATACCGGCATCCTGTCACCACAAGCTGGGAACGGCCCGAGCTTGCCGGTATCGAAATTAACGCCCCACATTGGTATCAAAGAGAAAATGAGCTTGAATCAGATGTGGTGACAGCTTCGAGAGCAGAGAACTGGAAGAAATATAATAAGCCCGTGGTCGTCGGTGAGCAGGGCAATCATATTGACAGGCGAAAGCCGCAGCCTCCGGGCGTCGGTGGCGTGTGGGACGAGGGCTCAGCTCTGCGTATGCGAATTCGAAATTGGACGGCATTTTTCAACGAGATTGCCTTTGTCTTCTGGAACACCAGCTACGCACGGGACGGCCACTTCATGAATATCTGGCTGGGCCCAAAGGAACGAGAGTATGTAAGGGCAATGCAGGATTTCGCTTATCGCCTCGACAGGGACATTCGTATGGTTGGCCTGAAGGTCTCACATCCGGAGGCCGTTCGTGCCTATGGCCTTGCCTCAAAGGAAAGGGCCGGCGTTTATCTGCATCACTTCAGCGACCACATAAATCCTGTAAAAAGTATCACTATTACACTGGACGTGCCAAAAACCGCAAAGGGATACTGGTACTCACCCGAAAATGCTGCGATTCTCAAAACCATTAACGTCTCATCTGGAAAAAAAACTCTCGATGTCCCACAATTCACGGTGGACCTTGCTCTTCTTATCACGCCGGACGGACCGCCGGATATCGACAAAGATGGAAAACCAAACAATCTTGACAGCGATGATGACCAGGATGGCGTACCCGACCAAAGAGATGCCTTCCCTCTGGAACCGCAAGAGTGGGAAGACAAAGATATGGATTGGATTGGCGATAACCTTGATGCCGATGATGATGGAGATGGTATCGGAGATGACGAGAATAAAAATAACATTGCCGATTGCCGGGAGTTAGACTTTGATGGTGACGGTGTGGACAGAGCAAAATCCGTTCCCTGGGACGCATTCCCATTTGATGCGAAAGAATGGCAGGACACGGATGGCGACGGCATAGGCGATAACGCCGATCCTGATGACGACAATGATGGTTTTACTGATGAGGATGAAAGGACACACGGAACGAATCCTCAGGACAACTTGAGTTTTCCAGCCGGCTCATAAGGTCCACCCCGACCTTATATTAGTGGAAATTCTATTGTAATATGTGGATCAATTGAAACAGAAGCGAGAATTGTGGAATCAATTAACCGTCGTGATTTTTTAAGAATGTCTGCAACTGCAGCAGGCGGGTGCTCGAGTGTAATAACCGGCTTTAGTTTTGGTTGCTTATTAGCTGCCGAGTCCAGCTCAACGTCTGAGAAGCCATCGGATGTTCTCGTCAGAGGGCTTTCCAATATCCGCTCCAGACATCCGTCGCTGCATTTCAACGCCGAACAATTGGAGCAGCTGCGTCAAAGGGCGACAGGGACACACCGTCGTTATGCCGAGATGCTCTTTGATTGGGTTGATCGGAATCGGAAGTGGTCGCCCTCAGATATGCCATATCCCTCGGGCAGGGAAGTTACCCTGGAGCAGAGCGGAGCTTTCGTTACCAACGTTGCACTGGCATTTATTCTAAGCGAACGCAATGAGTACTTGCAGCTCTGCCGGAGGTGGATTGGCCAGATGTTAGAATATCCCAAAGATGAGGTACGCAATTATGGCTTCGGCATTTATGCCGCAGGGCTGGCCAGAGTGTACGACTGGCTTTACCACTATCTCATGCCCCAAGAGCGCGAAAGGATTAAGACAAATGTGGTGAACGTCGTTAGGCAACTATATCAGGGTTCTATCACCGGTACCGGCAGAGAACTGTGGTGGGCAAAGGCCTACATTCACCACGATCACTGGATTCCCGTAGGAGGTTATGGTGAGGCAGCTTTGGCCCTGCTGGGTGAAGTGAAGGAGGCGAGTAGATGGGCCGCCAGTGCCAAGACTGATTTTGACTTCGCCCTATCCTGGCTTGGTGAGGATGGTGCCTGGCACGAAGGAGCTGCAGATTGGTGTTACGCTATAGCACCGTTGTTGTGGTTCTACAGTGCCTGGCAAAGTGTTGTCGGTGAGAATCTGCACGATGTACCGTGGATACGGAATACCGCCAAATATCGGCTCTACCATTGGCTGCCCGATGACAGCTACATATATCTCAACGATTCCTTCCGCAGCGGTCGTTACAACACCAGCGGTAGTGCATCATGCCACCTGCTGCGGCGGTTGGCTTCGCTGTTTCGAGATGGTTACGCCCAGTGGTTAGCAGACCACGATGAGGCTTTTGATATGAAGCCTGGACCCAAGGGCGTTTATCAGGCACCATATGAGAACTTATCCTATACCGGTGAACCCAAAGAGTATCCGCACACTCAATCGCAGTGCGTTGCATGGAACGTGCTCTGGTATGACCCAGCCGTTAAGTCCTTGCCGCCCACACACCTTTCTGGAGCGCGGCATTTTAGAAACCAGGGTGTTGTGATTATGCGGACAGGGTGGGAAGATGATGCCGCGGTAGTTTCGTTTTCCTGTGCACCGTTAGCTGGTCAGCGTTGTGCAGAGTATATCCGCGGCGGTGAGCAAATCAGCTCCAGCAATTACGGTCACGCCCATGCGGATTATAATGCGTTTACCCTATTTGCCCGGGGAGGCTACTTCATCATTCCACCGGGATATGCGCGACGCAGCAGTACATTTCAAAACGTGGTGAGTGTTAATGGAACCGACTTTGTGGCTGATCCATCCCTCAATATGCGAATTGTGGGATTCCGAGAAGAGAAGAGATTTTCTTATGCAGTCGGAGATGCCACCGAGGCTTTCCCACCACATTTGGCAGTTCAACGATATCGCCGCCACGTTCTTCTGCTTGACTGCGAATGGATGATTGTGTTCGATGAGCTAAGATTAAGCAACATAGCCAAAAGGGCGTATAATCACTTCACCTGGACAGTACACAGTGACCCAGCGACCCATCAACTTTCAATTTCCGCCAGTAAGGCTGTATGGAAAGCGCACTCGGACGATGAGTCAACACTTATCATGCATATGCTGGAACCTCAGGACTTTGCCTGGGAACGTGCTCTGTTGCAATCCACACGGAGCAGGGGGCTCCCCAGGAATATGCTGGAAGCTCTACGTTTGAAGCGGTCTGAATGGTACTCTAAGCAGATGCGCGTACTCTCTGCTTGGTCGTGGCAAGATCGCCCAGAGACGCCCGTACTTTTGCGGCATTCAGGTTTTCTTGCGGTGGCGTGGAGAAAAACGGTTAACAAGTTGGCGGTCGGTTTTGCCCTTTTGCCAGGTGTGCCGGCAGACCTGGCTCATCCTGATTTATTAGACCGGGAGCTATTGCTGTTTGGCCACGACCTGACTCGACCTGATTCATTTATATCAATCAAAAACGGCAGAGTTCAGTGATGTTGAGCCTGACGAAAAGAGAGGATATATTTTAATGAAGAGCCAACAAGACCAGGCTTCCGGCAGGGATGATTTAATAAAGGGATTGCCGATGTTCACCGCATCGGCTCCGGAGGTTCTTGCCGAAGAAAAGGCTGCTCTGGCAGAGCTCGAAGGCAAAAGTTTTCTGCGGCGGTGGCGAGGGTATTTTGGCAAGACAGGCCCCGGCTGGCTTCAGAGCGCCCTGGTCCTCGGCAGTGGAAGTGCCATGGCCTCGCTTTTTGCCGGTGCTTCACTTCAGTATAAATTGCTTTGGGTCCAGCCTTTGGCAATGGCGCTGGGCATCATTCTGTTTGCAGCCATGTCGTATCAAACCTTATCCACCGGGGTCCGGCCTTTTGATGCAATGAAGCGTTACATCCATCCTGTTGTTGCCTGGAGCTGGGCGATTGGGGCACTGCTGGCAACGATAATATGGCATTTGCCCCAATACGCGCTGGCCGCCGGCATGACCGACGATATGATTAAGGCTGTGACTGGCTGGGAGCCGTCGTCATCCGCGGCGCAGACTGCAGTATTGATAGGAATTGGTCTGGCTGTCCTGGCTATATCGACCGCCGTTGTCTGGACATACAGCAAGGGACATAAAGGTATCAGGCTGTACGAACGCATATTGAAAGGTCTGGTCTGGATGATTATCCTCGCTTTCACGATTGTGATAGTACGCCGGGCCATAGAAGGGGGTGTGCAATGGAGGAAACTATTCAAAGGATTCTTACCTCTGCACATTCCGACGGACGTGCGGGGAGTTTCTATTGTAATGGCAGCATTTAGCGCGGCTACCGGGATAAACGCCACGTTTCTCTTTCCTTATACACTGCTGGCACGCGGCTGGAGCAAGGAACATCGAGGCCTTTCCAGATTCGATTTGATTACCGGCATGCTCCTGCCGTTTTGTATTGCAACGTCTCTTATGGTCATCGCAACCGGCTGTACTATCTATGACCCTGCGCAATTTGCTTCAGGTTCTACGAAACTATCACCCATCACAGCAGCGGCCATGCTTGAGTCTGCGGGCTTAAGTATGTTCTTTTCGCGGATAATTTTTGGCTTGGGGATACTGGGAATGGCCCTGAGCTCGATTACAATGCACATGATTATCAGCGGCTTTGCCATCTGTGAGGTATTCGGTGTGGAGCCGGGCGGATGGCGTTACCGGCTGGCCTGTTTGCTCCCTGCACCAGCCGTGGCCGGTGTAGTGCTCTGGAAGTATCTCGGGCCCTGGGTCGCAATACCTACCTCGGCAATTTGCGGCCTGATGCTGCCCATTGCTTTCATTGCCTTCTTCATTCTCAACAATAGCAGCAGGTATCTCGGCAAAGACAAACCAACGGGCGTAAAAGCACTGGTTTGGAACATTGCTATGCTTATCTCGATCGGTGTTACGGTGGCCAGCATAATATATTATCTCGTTTCAATGATATAGATGACGAAAATAGTTGCATTTTCGAGGCAGATTTGATATATTAACCCGCCAAAATTTGGTGATGTTTGCTAAATGGAAATATTAAGAGTTATGCCTAACCTCGATTTTGCAGAAGGCTTGAAAATATCAGATAAGGGGACAATAACTATGAAACGTCTTACACGTCGTACTTTCATGAAGCGTTCATTGGCCGGGGGCCTCGCCATGACTTTTGCGCCTTATGGGCGTGTGCTTGGTGCCAATGATGATGTTCGCGTGGCCGTGGTGGGTTTTCGCAGCCAGGGGAGCAATCATATCAAATGGTTTAGCAAAATCCCCGGCGTCCGAGTAGTGGCGCTGTGCGATGTGGATCGAGATTTTATCGACCGGGAAGTCAAGAAATTCAAAGAACGTAACGAAAAAGTTGATACTTATATTGACTTTCGCAAACTCTTAGACGACAAAAATATCGACGCTATTATTACGGCCACACCCAACCATTGGCATTCTCTTGTTACGGTCTGGGCCTGCCAGGCCGGCAAGGACGTGTATGTCGAAAAGCCGGTCTCACACAATATCCGGGAAGGCCGCAAAATGGTCGAAGCGGCACGCAAATATAACCGAATTGTGCAGACGGGCACCCAGAATCGTTCCGATGAAGGTCTTATGCAGGCGTTTGAATACATCCGGCAGGGCCAGATCGGAAAGATTCTAAGGGCACGCTGCTACTACTTTAGCCCGCGTGGCCCTATCGGCAAAGTAGATGGCCCTCAGCCCATTCCTGAAACGGTTGACTATAATCTGTGGATGGGACCGGCGCCTATGGCGCCCCTTATGCGCAAGAACCTGCACTACGACTGGCATTGGCAGTGGCCTTACGGCAACGGAGACCTCGGTAATAATGGCATCCATTGCATCGACGTCTGCCGCTGGGCGCTGGGCTATTCCACCCTGGCCCCGCGGGTGATTAGCTTTGGCGGCAAGTTTCTCTGGGACGATGACAGGCAGACGCCCAACGCTCAGGTAGCGTTCTTTGATTACAAGCCGGCACCAATTATCTTTGAGATGCGTAACCTGCCGCGAAAGAAAGGGGATTCGGCCATGGATGCCACCTACCGTAACATTCGCACCATGGTGGTAATTGAATGTGAGGGCGGTTACTATGCCGGCGGCTGGGCTTATGATTATGACGACAACAAGCTCAAGCAGTTTAAAGTCACGGGGGGCGGCAGTCACCACGAGAATTTCATCAAAGCTGTGCGCAGCCGCAAAGTCAGCGACCTTAACGCCGATATCCTCGAAGGACATCTTTCTACTACTTTGTGTCACATGGGAAATATCTCTTATAGGCTCGGCCAGGCAGCCTCACGCGATGAAATAGTGCAATCGACCAGGTCAAATAAGGAATTGCTGGATGCGTTCGAGCGTTTTCAGGAACACATCTTACTCAATGTCGTGGACGTACAAAAGACCCCCCGGATTCTTGGACCATGGCTGACAATGGATTCCGACAAGGAAAAGTTCGTGGGTGAATTCAGCGAACGAGCCAATGAACATCTTTCCCGCAGCTACAGAAAACCTTTCGTTGTGCCCGAACGGGTGTAGCTACTTGCCTTATTTGGAAGATGAGTCAAAAGCTCTTGGCGGAGCCCCCGTTTTCTTAAAAACGTTAATCGAGAAATCAGGTACTACCACATGATATTGGTAAAGAAAAACTGCGTTAACAGTCTTAAAAAGGCGTTTTGGTTATTTTGCTAATCGAACATTGTTCTAATATTATGGAAATCGAGCTATTATAATTCTCCAAAATGGCCTTAAATCGTTCGATAAGTCCAAAGTTTTATGCCACCTTAATGTGGTAGTACCAAAAATCAAAAAAGTAAAATAAGGTTCTTCGATAGCATCTTAGTTGGCCGAGAGGCCCACGCGTAGGCGGACCTTATCGGCGGTCGGGAAGTCCGCGGGAACTTCCATCCGGGTAACTCGTCCTGTGGCGGCCCACTCAGTACCACGCAGGAAGGTAACGATAAATCCAACACAGCGCAACTGTTCGGGGCCGTGACCGAGGACCGTATGGAAAACTCTTCCTTTGCCGTAGCGCACGGTGAAGAGGATTGGCTCGTGCTCACCGGTGCCTTTTTTCGCAGGGTCGGCGTAGGCGGTTGCGAGAACAGCCATATTCTTCGCGGGGCCCCGGAGTTTGCTGTAAAGTTCATCCTTTGCATGCATCCATTTTTCGGGAAGCCCTGCCGTGATGGCGTGTAAACGGTCTCGAATCACAACCTGGAATTCGTGCTGAGGGCCGTGTGTCCCGCCGCGGCCGGGAGAGTTATCGAGAACGATTTTGCCGTCCCGGTAACGCACCATCGGCCCGGACTTCTCGTCTCGGCCGCCCCATCCGCCGAGCGCTATCATCTCGTTCCACTCTTTCCACTTGGGAAATGCGTTGTTCGCGGCGTGGTAGATAACCAGACCACCGCCGTTTTTCATATACTCGACCAGTGCATCCTGGGTTTGTTTGGGCCAGTCTGCGCCGGTATAGTTCGAGACAATAACATCGTACTTTGCAAAATTCGGCCTGAATGAATCCATCGGCTGACCTTCGGCGGGTGTGGTCGCCACATCCACAGCAAACAGGCCTGTTTCTTCCAGTAAACTCTTGAGAACAGGAGTTGTACTTTTCCAATCGTGGTTGTTCTGGCCGTCAACTATCAAGGCCTTCAGAGTTTTCTTATTTGCTTGACTGAGGTCTTGGATGCGGATGTTGCGCCATTTGATTTTTTTGTCTGCAACTTTGGAACCGTGGACCTGTAAGGCGATAAAGCCGGTGGAGGTCATATCGTCTTTCAGGTCGGCGGCGGGCACACCGTTAACCCACGTTCGGATTCTATCACCGATGGCCTCGATGCGATAGTGATTCCATTGATTCTGTTTGAAGGCTTTTTGCGCTTTTGGTTTGTCCTTGAGCGGATAGAGCCAGCCCCGGCGGGCCTCGTCATAGATACCGCCGCTCCAGGCCCGGTCTGAGGTGTCTATCTCGACCTGATAGCCGTGCACGCGATAGTTCTTGTAGTGCTCAAAGCTGTGGCTGCGAATCTGAATGCCGGAATTCATCCCGGGTTCGACAAGGAACTCCAGCTCTAAAATGAAATCGGTGTACATCTTTTCGGTGCAGAGGAAGCTATTTGGCGTATTGAGAACTGTGGTTCCGACAATCATTCCATTTTCGACGGTGTACTTTGCCTGGCCGTTGCGCTGGACCCAGCCGTTGAGAGTTTTGCCGTCAAAAAGGTCTTCCCAGTCTGCGTCCGCAGCGAAGGCCGTACCTGAAAGCGAAATACACGTCAGGCTGAATATGAGTAATAATGTTGTGAGTCTTTCTGCAGCAGCAATTCTCTTCAAAAAGTTTCTTTGGGTTGTTGAACATTCTTTTTTCATAGTATTCTCCTGAATATGATTCACTGAGACCGAAACATAATGTGGTCTGAAACTTGTTCTTATTGCAATATAGTACCAAGATTCAAATATTTTGCAAATATCCTCTCTGAGCGGGTGTGGCCGGATTTTTTGGCAAGCGATTTTTTGTTCATTTTGGCCTTTGAAGAAATTGGGTTTGTTTTGGGTTTGTTTTTTGGGCTGCTAAACAATCGTTTTTTCTGTAATCCTTTGTTAAAGTTAAGTTTACGTTCATTTTTGGCATTTTGGAAATTGGGTTTGTTTATTCGGACTACGAAATCATCTTTTTTTCTGTAATCCTTTGTTAAAGTTAAGTTTACGTTCATTTTGGCTTTTCGGAGATTGGGTTTGATTGGGTTTGAATTGGCTTTGTTTTTTCCACTTAGCCAAGTGTCCATTTTTTCATATATACTTTTCATATAAGAGTTTACGTTAATTTGAGCGTCCTTGACATTGGGTTTGTTTTGCATAAAAAGTAGCTGATTTGTAGAGGGCTCTCGACAGATGTAGAGGGCGGAGGGCAGAAGACGTTTGGCGAGTATTGCGTATCGCGTATTGCGTATTGCATAGATCGTAACCCAAGGTTGCATCTGGTAGTCTGAAATCCGAAATCCTAATCCATCGACTACGCTCAGGACAGGTCCCTAAATCCTAAACAAATCCAAATTACACAAAATTAAATGTTCAAAACCTTGTCTGGCTTGACAGATAATGATTTTTGGCGTGTATCTGCTGATACGAAAACGTGCGGTTCTCCGCAAAACTGCCGC
>CAYUFX010000061.1:0-28211 GCA_964444135.1 uncultured Pirellulales bacterium
ACCTCTGAATACCTGAGGATGCTGTTGTCGTACCAGAATGGCATCGATTGGTTGCCTCCGTGAACGATAGTTTCCTCGGTAAAAGAAGCAGTGCTTTCGTCACCTACAGCAGAGCCGGTTCCGTTACCGGGATAGGCTGGTTCATTACCGTGCGCGGCATAGCCAAGCCCATCTTTCCACGAATACCATATCTGGTTGTCCCCGGAATCGTAGTCCTCGAAATCGTCCACGACAAGGAAGCCGGCTGTCGTGAAGCTCCAGAGGATGCCTGGCCACGGACTGTCGGGATTGACGTCATTGACCTCATCAATACGCCAATAGTAGGTGGCATCCAGCTCGAGTTTTCCGGGGTCATAGCTCTGGGCACCAAGGTCCCTTGTGCCTTTATACTCCGGCGAGCCGGTATCGGCATTTTTCACAGCATCTTTATCAGTGCCGAAGTATATCTGATGCGAAGCTGCAAAGACACTCGGCGAGAAGGTAATAATCTGTGTCTGCTTTACATCCACAGCGCCATTAGCCGGCTTCGGGTTTCCGACGGCGCCCTGAGTAGTAAAGCTCCAGACGTGGCCTTTATACGTGGCGATGGCATCAAACTCATCGACCCGCCAGTAGTAGGTCTTAGCCAATTTAAGCGGGCCGGGGTCATAGGTTCCAGCTCCTTGAGGAAGCCCTCCGGTGGCATTATTCACATCGTCAAAATTGTCGCCTAAATATACAGTGTGCAATTTTGCACCGAAGCCTGGCGTCCAGCTAAGGTCTGCATCCGGGTCTATCTGCTCGGCAGCATCAGCCGGATCGGGGAGGTATGCAGTCTTGGGTGGGACCGTAAAGCTCCAGATATCACCTTTGCGTATTGTACCGTCGGCCTCAATCTCATCTATCCGCCAGTAATAAGTTGTGCCCGGAATAAGACCATCCGGATAAGCAAAACCCGGAAAGCCGGCTACAAAAAACGTTGAGGTCTGATTGCCGTAGAATGTGCCTTCGGCGCCGCTGTCCACATCGTCAAAATTTTCGCCGAAGTAAACATCGTGCGAGACCGCAGCATCTGCCGGCGACCACCCAAGGTTCACCCATGTATCCTCATGGAAGGCTCCATCAGCCGGGCTGGGATTGTAGGCTCTTCCCGTCCATCTGGCTGTCAACGTGGTCTTGCCGGGATTTCTTTCATCATAGTCCAGACTGAAGAGGCCGCCCCCACTGTAGAAAGTAATCTGCCCCGAGGCGATGAAGTTATTGATTGTCGCCGTCAGGTCACCATCTAACACCAACGTACCATCGCCGACATCTATCAGGCCGGTTGCTGTCATCCGAATACCCTGGCTGCCAACATTAAAGGTACCACCATGAAGGTATAGTTGTCCGGCCTTTCCGCTATCCGTCGGAATTATCAATTCTCTGACAGTGACTGTACCGCCGGTCATATTCCAAGTACCTTCACCACCTCCCCAACCAAGCTCGAAGTCGCTACCAACTGTTATAGTGCCGCCGCTCATGTTAAACGTGCCGTGGGAATCTGGCCCGTCACCCCACCAAACCCAATCTCCTATCTCAAGAGTTCCCCCCGTCATTGTCATCACGGGCTCGCCGGCCACTTCACAACCCAGCCCGTGAATATTTGCATTGATACCATCCTGAATAACCGGGCCGTTCGGCGCTTTTGCGGCTGGTACATCGATATAAGCATCGTCCGAGACACCGGGGACTTTATTGGATTCCCAGTTGCTCGGAGTGCTCCAAAGGTGGTCGTCACCACGATCTGTCCAATGGACGGTCGCAGCGTTACTGACAGAGCCGAGTACCAAAACAAAAGAAATTAGATAAATCAGTTTCTTAGTCATAATAATCCTCCTACAAAAAGATTAAATATAGGCCATTAATTGAAATGCAAAAAAAATAATTCCGCAGCACAAGGTCCTTACTTAAAAACCTGTACCTCGAACAATCACTCCTCCATCAAAAGTTCCACATAATACGAAGCAAAATCCACTCGCTTCGTTACTGTTATTTATACCAAATTACCTACCGTCTTGTCAAAAATAATATGAAAAATCCCTTAAAAAGAATGCACTTTGCACTTAACCATCGAACGAATCATCCTGAAAGGGAGCCGGAATACCTTGCTCTTTCTTGAGCGGCGTGGTCCATAGATATATCTTATGTTCCGCCTTGTCATGACTGGAAGTGAGCTTGATGACTTTGTCCGGCTTTACTCCCTCCATATCAAAGTTGTGCGAGACGATTCGAGAACCCGGTTTGAGCTTTTCCAACTGTGGGATCAGCCTCACATTCAGACTTGGAAGAAGGTAGAGAGTGATTACGTCTGCCTTGCTCAGGTCAAGAGTGAAGATGTCCTTCTGCTCAATTCCAACCAGGTGTCCAACCTCGTTTTTCTCTACATTTTCTATCGACTCTTTAACACGATCCGGGTCCAAGTCATAACCTACAGCCCTGCAGCCGTACCTTTTGGCCGCCGTTACTACTATTCGGCCGTCCCCACAGCCAAGGTCATAGAGCAAATCGTCTTGTTTGACTTCCACTAACTCTAACATTTTTTCTACCACATCCTGCGGCGTAGGAATAAATATCACATCCAGAGCATGATGTATTATGCCTTCCACGTTTATCTCTGGAGCGTTCGGCAGGACCAGCCAGCCTTCCTTTTCCGAAGACAGCTCAATCAATCCTAAATTCGGGGCATCAACAGACAATTGTAATACTGCTTTATAGGGAATTGTTGAACCGGGCCTGCTGTTCAGGGATTTTAACAAACGCGCATAGATGACTTCATCCGGCAGTGAAACCACCTCCTTTCTGTTTGGCCGTACAGCAATTGAATTGAAAGCAGTGGCCGTAAGAAACGTATTACCTTCGCTTGTAAGGCTGTATTTTAGTCTCACTACCGGCAAGTCGGCTGGATAAGGATTATCAACCTCAACATAGAACAGCAGTGAGGCATAGTCCAGCTTGACATTCTGGAATCTTAGTCCTACCATTTCTGCAGTTGGTTTGTCGAAGTGTTGAACTTCACGGCTTGTTTCACAGCCCGCCAATAAAACAGCTATCAATGCCAAAGAAAGAATTGGAAGTCTCATGCCTTTCATAGTCTCTACTCCTTCCAGCGTAACTTAAAGTTAGTTGCTCTGTGTAAATACAAACCATAATTATATTTCACCCTTAAAGAACAATCAATACCCGCCCCAAGGATTTTTGTCCGAAAAACCGTATGAGAATTCACCGGAGCTGCTACCAACCGCCGGCTGCCAAACATCTTCTGCAGATGGGAAGGTTCGATGAGCAAATCGGGAGCCCAAGCTACTGCTCAGACTTGCCTATGTACCATCTGCGAGGAACGTCTTCGCCGGTGGTTTCAGCAATCTCCGATACATGGCCGTCCAGCCAGCAGGTCATTGATATGCCGCGATGTCGAAAACACTCTTGAACCGTGTCATGCCACTGTTCCCCAGACCAAGTGCTATCGACAAAGCCGGTCCCACCCTGGCTGCTCGGACGCCATTGTGGTAAATTGATACGGTCTCCGGGCCGAATGTGAAACATATCTCCGTTGTCGTCCAGCAGTTGCTCTATGTGGTCCTGAAAAGCAATAACCTCGCTTTGATGTTTGAATTCAATGTCAATATTCTGATTTGTGATATAACTATTGAGACCGTACGAGCAATATTTGAAATACTCCTGCGCCCGTTTCCCCCATGGTGCCCCCCATTCCGGCCAATCATCCACTCGTTGTGTGGCCGGGCAGCGGAAGATTTTTTTGTCCTCGGCGTATGGAAAGTATGCAATCCCCCAGTATGCCAAAGAGTCATTTGGCTTATATGGTGTAATCTTGGATAGACGTAGATGTGCATTGTCCCAGAGACCGTTATTTGGCGAGTTATGCGTCTTGCCGTCATTATCGTCCGCGTACATTCGCAAGGCCAGTCCTAATCCTCCGACATGCACTTTGCAGACGGCTTTTCTTGCCTGTTCCCTCGCCGCCCTTAGAGCGGGCATAAGAATCGCAAGCAGCAGTGCTATAATAGCAATCACAACTAATAACTCGATTAAGGTGAAGGCCTTTTGCTTTTCCATCCTGTTGCCTCCAGAAAAAGCATCTTTTATTCTGTGTCTGCTTATTACATAAAATAATACCAGAAATCATCGCCTGATTTCAAGCCTTTTTGCAAATACGTCCAGCTAACCTGCTTTTCCACAGCTGCGTCCACCGCGTCCTCTTCCGTTGAGATTGGTCCCCGCTATCCGCGTGCGAATGCCGCCACATAGGGAGGCAAGACCGGGGGATTGTCAATGCTTTTTGGGATAATGCGTTGCCAGCCAGCGGATATCGACATTGTCGGGGTCACTCAGTCCGGTCATATCAGGATAGCGGAGCCCATCCCGTATTTCATTGGACCAGCGCTGCGTTCGAGGATCGTCCCAGGTCTTTTTCGCCGAATGGCCGTCCGCATACCCAAACATGGTCACATTGTTGTGAAAGACAGCGATGGTATCGATCAAGATGAACTTATACGGGTCGAACGCCCACGCATCCATGTTATAGTCCCGATTGTCATTTTCTTCGACAACGATGTAGGTAGAGCTAACATTCTTCAGCTCCGTTATCCTGACCAGACGGTCGGCGCCCGCGGCCGACCCATACCTGCTGGTCAATTCGGGAACCGGTGCGTTCAGATGATAAGGCCAGGAGTAAGTTCGGTAGCCGCCGGTACCGCCATATCCGGGATAAGTCGGCGCTCTTACGAAACGCTTGTCAGTCGGACAATGCACCAGCTTCGCTTTCTTGTAGTACGGAAACAACGTCCCCGTTTCAATCCCGCGAATCTCCTCCTCAGCGGTAAAGTTGGATGTCTTCGCAGCCCCTGACCCAAGGTCCCTGGGCGGCCCGACCCAATCATACCGGGGACTGCCGGTATTGCCCGTCATCGGGCCGCACATGATGTAGTCATTGTCTTCGGCATACATCATCCAGGCCAGAACCAGCTGCTTTTCATTCATCAGGCAAACGGAAGAACCCGCCTGTTGTTTTGCGATGCTCAATGCCGGTATGAGGATCGCCGTAAGCAGCGCAATAATCGCAATCACAACTAATAACTCAATTAAGGTAAACCCTTTTTGTCGGCGCTTAATGACACCACTATTCCTATATGAGCAGAACATATGATTATCATATACTTATACCGTCTTAAAATCAAAAGAAATGTCCCCACTTTTGCTTTTGCTAATTTCAACTTCGCCGTCACCGCACCTGGAAAACAGGCTTTATCATACCATTGGCCTACCAATAATTGCAACAATCAAAGCCCAATAAATAAAGGTTTTTCTCCTTTTTGAATCCTACGAAATGTAGATACTTCTTGACACTCTGAAGTCAAGCTCGGTAAAATATCTCTAACATTAAGAGGATTATGCAATGAATACGGAAAAAGAGAACAAGCCTAAACCTGAAGGGCAAAAGAATAAAAAGGGAACTATGCTATTTGAAAATTTTTTAGAATCAATCCCTTTGTATATTGAAAAGCATGTGTCAGGATTTCATAAAGTGGATATGAACTACCGATTAGCAAAGGCCTCGGGTTCATATAGCCAACTGCCAGAGCCACATTACGAACTTACAAATCCAAGTATTCAATTATTTTGCTCATGCCGTTTGTGTAATGGGATAAGATGGTTTGAAGTAGTAGACTATGATTTAGCAAGTAATGATATATGGGGTTTATTAAGATTTATATATAAGTGCCGAAACTGCAAACAGGAACAAAAAATATATACTATTCTCGCAGAAAAAGTTAGTGATGATGATGATATTGCAAAAGTACAGAAAATAGGAGAGTTTCCCCAGCTTCGCCCGCGTGTATCCAATCAAGTAATATCTCTAATTGAACCTGATAAAGAATTATTTGATAAAGGTCTGTTATCAGAGACTAAAGGTTTAGGCATAGGAGCATTATCATATTACAGGCGTGTTGTAGATAATCAATGGAGAAGGCTACTCGCAAGAATAAAAGAAGCAGCTACAAGGCAAGAAACTCCTGCACCTATTATACAACGTATTGAAGAAGCTGAAAAAGAGGACCAATTTAGAAAAGCTGTAGAGTTGGTAAAAGATATAATTCCAGACACATTACGTATAAGAGGCCATAATCCGATATCTTTATTATATGCTGAAACGAGTGTAGCTATTCATGAATTGACTGATGAGGAATGTCTTAAGATGGCTGATACCATTCGTTTTATTCTATCTAAGTTGGCAGACAATATTTATAAGGTTAACAAAGATTCGGAAGAAACTAAAGCTCATCTAACACGTATATTTGGTAAAAAAAAGAAGTCTGAAAAAGATAAACAAGCAAATGATACAAACGATACAAAAACAGGTTAACAAGCTCCCAAGAATAACAAAAATCAACGCTCTAAAAAGAATCAAACAGCACACCTAATCCCTCTATCTATATCTCACCACGAAAAACCGCTCTAAACACGACGGTTACAAACTAGTGACAGTCACCTATTAAAATCTACGCCACACCGGCTTATCAAAATATTAGCCCGCAAAAGCCCAACAACCGCCCAAAACATAAACAGCTAATCAAAGATGTCCTCGCTCAGTAATGAGAAATTTAAACAATTGAAGCCGAATTTTCAAGATAAAAATGACGGTTTTTTACCTTCATCCCGAGTGAAATCGCTTGTCCTGCTGTTATTCTCTCTTTGGGATTTTCTCGCGTAAGGCTTTAGCCTTTTCTTTTAGATCCTGCTTTTCCTTTGGCTCGATACAAACTTTGAAAATGATCTTTTCAAGAATATCCATCATATGTTTAATCAAATCTTGACTTGGATTAAAGCTACGATGCATAGATGCACTTCCTGCATCTATTAATGGCAAAAGTATATCTCGCTCATCAGCGTCAATTATCCCTTTACTAACAAGTTCCTTGACTTTTTCCTCGAATCCACCGATGTCACCTATTTGGTCGATAATTAAGCAGTCAATAACAGTTCTTGTTCCTGCAGAGGCAAGACGAAAAAGTGAATTATCAAGTGCACTATAGACTTCGTTAAGTATGCTTCGATAGTTTTCTGGAAGCTTTTTAAGCCAGTACGGCCTAATTCTAAATGGCAACGGTGGAAAGTATTGAGTGTTCTCAATGCCAGGATCGCCACCCATACTATGGCCCACAAATGTGTCGACAAGAAATGTTATAGTGCCACAGTCCCGACACTTCATCGATGATGAAATTCTCCACGAGTACGTACGTCTATCAATTTGGACATTTTCTTTGTCGACTCTTTTCCGGCATATTGGCCAGTGATTGGTTTCTCTCTGACAGGTACGACATATGAATCTTCTTGTTGGATCTGGTATCACAGCCATTTTTACCCACCACAATAATATACAACACTTTTTAAGCACTACTTTAATCTGCAAAAGCCGATTTTTCAACAAAAATTTACCCCGTTAGAAACATCTCTTCTTTCTTCCGTCCTCTTTCTTCTGCCTTCTATCCTCTAACTTTAGGTCACCTTAGGTACTTTAGTTCACTTTAGCTCACTCCTCACTTGATAAATCCGTATAATCCGTGTAATCGTTGGAATCTGTGGTTTAAAATAGGTAAAAATCCTCCCGATTTTCAATCAAAAACGCTGATACTTCAGAACAAAAATCAAAATTTTCAAAAATTTTTTAACGTCCTTTCCCAAATCGACTTACGAGAATCACGAATCGATATTCGAGAACTTTTTTCGCATCAAAAGTGCAGGTAGCTCTAATTATAGAGGGAGTGTTTTTTTACTCCCTGAGTTTACCCGAGTTTATCCCCGGGTGTACTTACACGGCTCTTCTGCCGGGGAGTGTGTGCTTACTTGCTTTGGAGTTTATCCCCGAGAACCACTACCTTGGCCTATAACAGGGGACCGGGGGCTACTTTTTCGCCTACGGCAAAAAGATGCCAAATACTAATATAGAAAATCCTCAATATCGAACATCCGGTTGCGTTTACGCTGCCCGTTTCGTTTATCGTCATTCGGTTACGTCTTTAAAGACGCCTTGGAGTTTATCCTGAGCGTAGTCGAAGGGCTTAACGCTACCGATACGAGCTACGCATCCTTTTGACGAAACTCGCAACCTGATGGTCTAATTTATCCATTTAACCAGTTAACCAATTAACCAATTAACCAGTTAACCAATTAACCAGTTAACCAATTAACCAGTTAACCAATAATAAAGGATTTCCTAATGACCACCGAAGCCCAAATCATCGCCAATCGGCGAAACGCAAAAAAATCGACAGGCCCCCACAGCGCCCAGGGCAGGGCCGCCATCTCACAGAACGCCGTCAAACACGGCCTGTTAACCCGGCAGGACGTAATCACCTCGGAAAGCCAGGCCGACTTCGACCTCTACCGCGAACAGATGTTGAGCGAGCTGGCACCCCTCAGCCCTATGGAATCTATGCTCGCAGAACGCATTGTCGCTCTTTCATGGCGTCTAAAACGAGCCTGTAGAATCCAGAACCAGACCATAGACGCATTGAACGCGAATAATACCTCCAGCCCGCTAACTAAACTCACACAATCCCTGTTCTTCAAAAACCACGATCATTCGCAGCCCTCTCCCTCCAAATCGGCTCCCGAGCTTGCCCTCGGCCGTTTGGCCATAAAGGATTTCTCAAATGCAAGGGTTCTCGACAGACTCCTGATGTACGAACGCCGAATTGAGCACAGCCTCTACAAAACTATACTCGAATTTCAAAGACTCCACCTCATCAGAAAACTGGACCCCGGATGTGAAATGCCTTTAAACCATATTAACCATATTCTCTAAATTAACCAATGAGCCACTCACATCAATCTATAATCAAGAATCGAGTATTTCAGCATCGAAAATCAAGTTATTTACGTGCCTACAGGGCACCTCTACATTTGTCGAGAACTCTCTACAAATCAACCCTTTTTATGCAAAACAAACCCAATTTCCAGGACTATCAAATGAACGTAAGTATCCATTTACAGACGGCTTATGACAATAAATCCAATTGGACACTTGGTCAAAACAAACCCAATTCAAACCCAATCAAACCCAATCTCCGAAAAGCCCAAATGAATATAAACTCACTTATAACAAAGGATTACAGAAAAAACGATGATTTCGCATCCCAAAAAACAAACCCAATTCAAACCCAATTTCCGAAAGGCCAAAATGAACTTAAGTTGCTTGTACTCAAAGGATTATCATAATTTTATCCCGCTGGCCGGATACAAAAACAAACCCAATCAAAGCCAATGTTTTACCCCCTTGGTTAGAGTGCTTTACACTCTAAGGGGGAGCTTCCAAATTCCACCCATTAATAGTAAAGACAGGCTTATCATTTGTAGCGGCGAATACAGCCTCGATGTTCCTGCTTTCGCCGCCAAGCAAACTGATATAATTATCTTCCCAGAAAACCGGCAATATAGTTTCACCGCTCTTTTTGCCAGAAACCTTCAATTCAATGAAAAACGCAATATGTTCACTGATGTTTTCCAGTTTGGCCGTAACTTTTGTATTTTCACCAATCGCTTTGAAGCGATACTCAATATTAACTTTAACAGAAGGCAGCGAATTCAGCAAAGTAAAGTCGGCGAATTCTTTACTGGGCGTGTAGTAAGGCCAAGGCTCAACTTTAGCTTCGTAGTCCAAAACATCCGGCCTTGTCGATAGCCAATATAGATTATTTGCGATTTCAATATTATTTTCATCATTAAGCCGCAGGTCGAGAAAATAAGTGGTGCTTATATTATCAAATTCAGGAAGCTCGAAGATTTTGGTGGAGGAGTCAGGTCCCGCATCGATATCAAGCGTTTCGTTTAATATTTCTATTGTATTAATATCAAAAATCCTAATTATCGCATGAAGATTTCTGAAAGGTGCAAATTGGTCATTAATAATATAGACACTATTATCTCCGTAGCTATAAAGCAGATGCAGCGACTCGCAGGCCTTCTTTACGGCGTAAAAAGCCCCGTTCGGCATGAGATATTTATCATAAAGCTGCCAGTACATTTTCGGCCAAGCGGCGTTAAGCATCCATTGTACGATTCCGGTCGCAATATCCTTGTTGGCACGAAAAGCCTCGAACATCGGACGCATCAATTCATAATTCAGAACCTGTGCTTTCTTGGCGAACTCCTCAATATTATCCGGCTTGCCATAACGTCGATTGATAGCTTCTTGATATCGGTCCAAGGTTTTAAACTCGTTTAAACCGCAATGAAACTCCCAGAATTCATCAATAGGCCAAAGGTGCTCTTCCGGGAGCATTTTCTTAATACTTTCTAACGGAGGAACTACTGCACCCGGGCTTGTTTCAGTATTAAAACCGTAGGCTCCGCCTCGATTCTTATCAGTGTACCAGTAAATTGGCGGCGTATATGCATAAGGGCCAAGCATCTTAACGCCCGAAGAGCCGCTGATTTCACTGATAACTTCGTGCTCTCCAACAATTGTCTGTTCGCTTCCAACGCCACCGGTTGATGAGAGATAGGGACGGGAAGGGTCGTATTTCCGAAAAGTGTTAATATATCTCTGCTCCAGCTCCGGTATTGGAACCTTATCGCTGGCAACGGCCCAGACGTAAATACTTGGGTGATTTCTCAGCCAGAGAATCTGTTCCTGCCAGGATTTGCTGATTAACTCGATATCCTCTGCTGAAATCACGCCGCCGTAACGAGCGTCAACCGGTTTTCCCAAATACTCTTCATGCTCCCAATGGCAGCTCCAGCCAATCATCATCAATATTCCGTACTCATCGCATAAATCGTATAAAGTATGGTCTTTGCCCCAAATGCCCTCAAGGCGGATACTGTTCAGATTCATGTGTTTAACATATTTCAACTGGGCATCGATGGTCTGGGGTGTATCGGCCAGGAACATATCATCCGTCCATCCGGCTGCTTTGATTAGGACTTTCTTTCCATTGATTTTAAATCCTTTATGTCCCCCGCTGTTTACATAATCTTTTATTTTGCGAAACCCAAATTTTACATGAGCAATATCAGAGACCTTGCCGTCCGTTATAAAGTTCAGATGTAAATCGTATAGATTTGGCTTGCCCCCGCCAGCAACAAGCGGGTGCTTGCCCAAATTATGCGGCCACCAAATCTTTGGATTTTTGATGTTCAAATGGGGGAACTCCCTTGGGGTGAATGTTATCGTTTTTCGGCCTTGCGGTTCTATATCTATTGCTTTACTAAATTTTATGGATTCAATTTCTCCTTCAAGAATTCCTGATATGGTTTTGTCTTCGTGATTGGCCAATTCTGCGCTGATAGTAAGTGCAGCTTCCTGGAGTGTTTCTAAATTCAATTCCGTTTGAATAAAAGGATTTTCTATTGAAACGCCTTTGCAAAAGCGTAACCTCACACTGCGATATATGCCCATATTGCGATCGGGAGGAGGAGGATTCCAATCCGCAAAACCGATAGCGAAATCCCCCGGCTTTGGAGCAATGACCTCCACTGCAAGTACATTATTGCCTCTGGTAATAAACTTTGAAACGTTATATTTAAACCGGCGGAAGGCACCTTTGACCTCGGTGGAAGCCGCAATCCGATTGCTATTCAACCAGATGTTCGCACTGTAGTTTATACCATCAAATTCCAGCAGCACCGTTTTCCCGGCGTCTTTCTCTGACAATTGGAATTCAGTTCGATACCACCACGGCTTCTTATATGGTTCGCTCGAGATATTTTTCAGGTCCATACCAAAATAGGGATTCTCATAAACGCCGTTCTCTACCAAAACAGCTAATACTGTTGACGGTACAGATGCTGGGTACCAACCATTGGTATCAAAGTCCGATTTAGAAATCTCGTCTCCTGTCTGCTTTACTCGCGAAGAGGCTTGTATCATCCACCCAATGGAAAGCAGTTTCTCATACTGAGGAGCGCACTTATTCATAATTTAGTCATTGACCGCGATGTCTGTTATAGATTATCTTTCTTTATGTACCTAATAGTACAAAATGCAAGGCGTAGTAGCAACTATCCGTAAAACATGCTACTTTGATACTGTCAACTTTCGCACTTTTTGAATTGTGTTAAATTGGGTAATTTTAAGCTTATGAGCCATTTCACGACAATATAATTATTTTTGTAATGTTCGAGCGATTTACCGAACATGCATAAATTACCAAATTATTTGTAAGTCCT
Source organism: uncultured Pirellulales bacterium (assembly GCA_964444135.1). Classification (GTDB taxonomy): domain Bacteria; phylum Planctomycetota; class Phycisphaerae; order Sedimentisphaerales; family Anaerobacaceae; genus NIOZ-UU13. The sequence goes on from CAYUFX010000061.1 coordinate 12,208, forward strand.
TATTTCGTAAGGGATTCTTCTAATAAAAAGTGCGAAACTCAACATACTGTCAAGAAGTTAATGAGGGAACAATAGAATGAGCAAATTAGCTATCAATGGTGGAAAGCCTTTGCGAGATGCCAAGGCGAACCCGTGGCCGAAATGGCCCCTATGGGATGAAAAAGAAGAAAAAGGCCTGCTTGAAGTGTTAAAGAGTGGGATATGGTCATATAACGGCCCGAAAGAGTCAGAATTCAATAAAGCCTTTGCGAAACTCATCGGAACCAAATATGCCCTATCAGTGGCCAATGGAACTGTAAGCTTGCAGCTTGCATTAGAGGCATGCGGCATTGGATTAGGTGACGAAGTAATTCTGCCCGGCCTGACGTGGCAGGCAACCGCAGCGGCAGCTCTGGATGTAAATGCGGTTCCGATACTCGTTGATGTGAATGAGGACAATTGGTGTATCGACCCGGCTGAAGTAGAAAAAGCAATCAGTCCGAGAACGAAAGCAATTATTCCAGTGCACCTTTATGGAAGCTTCGCCGATATGGATGCCATTATTGAGATTGCCGGGAAGCATAATCTGCGGGTGATTGAAGACTGTGCACATAAGCACGGCGGCGAGTGGAACGGGAAGAAAGTCGGCAGCATTGGTGATGTGGGAAGTTTTAGCTTCCAACTCTCAAAACCAATGACAGCCGGCGAGGGGGGAGCTATTACAACCAGTAATTCGCAATTGTATGAGAAGCTGGATGCACTGAGAAACTGCGGCAGAAGACCTGTAAATGAACAGTTTGCCGATAAAGGCACAGGAATCTATAGCGATGAAGGTAATCTTATTCAATCAGGCAACTACCGGATTACGGAATTCCAGGCGGCTTTGCTGATTGAATCATTAAAACGACTGCCAAAGCAAAACCAGACTCGTGATGAAAATGCAAAATATGTTAATTCTTTGCTTTCAGAGCTTCCGGGTATTCAGCCGATGCGGCGCGATGAGAGAGAAACAATGCGCGCATACTATAATTTTTCCTTCAGATACAATAAAAACGAATTTAAAGAACTGGATGTATCAAAGTTCAGAGAAGCGCTCGGAAAAGAGCTGGGTTGTCCGGTTGAGCCAAGTTACGAGCCTCTTAATGCGTGTGCATTATATACCCCCCATACTAAACCGTGGCGGTATAAGCTAAGCGAAAAGCACTGGAAAGAAATTGACCCTGCCAGATTCAATTTGCCTGTTTGCCAAAGAATCTACGAGGAAGAGTCTGTGTGTTTTCATCACTCAATCTTGATGGGGACAAAAGCAGATATGGACATGATTGTCAAGGCAATCAAAAAAGTTTCCGATAATGTGGAAGATCTCTCGCAGACAAATTAATACCGGATTTGACATTCAGCTAACATCTCGTGAAGAGTGAAGCCCTTCGACTCAACTCAGGGTAAAATCTGAAGCGTATCTCGTATTGCGTATAGAGAATAGCTTACAGCGTTAAGTGTTTATAGTATCGTGAAAGAAATCAAAGTTGCGGCAACCGTTTGTACGAACAGAATAATATACGTAGTCCTTTTGATTAGTCAAAATGACTACGTGACTTATAAAAGACGAATTAATATAGCTTGCAGGGTGGGGCTACATATACTGAGGGTTTTTACTGTGACCACGCAGTTGCAGTACACCATAACATCAGAGGATTTTGTTGCTTATCTGGGTTCTTTTTCAAAAGATGTAATACGTGATAAAAATAAAGGCCAAATCGCCCAGCGCCCACAATTTCAGATTAAGCCACCATTTACGTTTTTTTACTCCCTGAAAGATATAATCATTGGGAATCAGCAAAACTAAAATTCCTATCAAGACGAACAGGACAAGAAAAATGTTCTTGGCAGCACCGATTGAAACACCGGCCAGCCATTCAAAATTAAGAATATACCTTACCGTTTTTAGCATTCTGCTTAACTCCTGATTTATACCAATTTCTGCTTTCGTTCTGCCAGCCGATATACCAGCCCATATAACCGTTCTTGCGGATGCGGCTGAGTGAATAAACTGACCACAATGGCAATGACAAGTCCAGCTAAAAACGACCACCATGAAACATAAAGAAACGGGTCCTCGATTTCAAACAGATACCCTTTAAACGCATATAATAAAGCGGAAACTGCAATCCCGCCCAGCAAGCCGAACAGTCCGCCCCACTGCGTAGTGCGGCGCCAAAAAATACCCAACATAAGAACCGAAAAGACAGGCCCCTGGAAGAAAGACAAGAAAGTCTGTATGGCAATATATATCCCCTCAAAATACTGACTTATCGGCGAAGTAATCACACCGAAAATTAACAATCCGACGGTCGCCAATCGGCCCACTATCAAATAGTGTCGGTCGGAAGCATCCTTTCTAATATACTTTTCGTAAATATCTTTCGTCCACAAGGTCGCGGTAGAGTTAAGCATCGAATCAATACTCGACATTAAGCCAGCCAAAAGGGCGGCAAACATCAATCCCACTAATCCCCAGCCGGGAGGAAGCAATTCCTTTACCAATAAAGGAAAAGCATAATCACCGTCTTTCAAGCCGGGATGCAAAGCAATAGCAATCAAGCCCGGAAATAATACCAGCAATGGTATAAACATTTTCAAAAACGCCCCCCAAATCATGCTTGCCTTAGCGTGCCATTCGCTTTTGGCCCCCAGACACCGCTGTACGATGGCCTGGTTTCCAATCATATAAGCATTGGCCATCACAAACGTGAGACCAAAAAGAATACCTGTCCAGGGAAAAGGGGTTTTAGTATTCGCCGGCTGGATCAGCTCAAAATAATCACGGTAAGAAATTCCCTGTGCGGTAATCTTGTCCACCAGACCATCCCAACCTCCCACGCGGTAGAGCCCGAGAATTACAATGACAGCACCGCCTACAAACATAATCACCATTTGAATAACATCGGTCAGCACCACGGCGGTCAACCCTCCGCAAAATGTATAAACCCCAACAACAACCGCTGTTATAATAATTGACTGCCAATAAGGCCAGCCCATTAGGGTGTTCAGCAGTCTAGCACTGGCCCAAAAAATAATCCCGAGATCCAAGGCAAAGAAAATGATCCAGGTCGCCGAAGCCAGAGTACGAACGTAATCGTTGTAGCGCTTTCCTAAATACTCCGGAATGGTATAGAGCCCCGCCTTCCAGAAATAAGGGATAAAGATAAATGCCGCCAGCAACATGGCCGGCACTGAGCCTATCCAATCAAAGTTGCCAACCGCAATCCCAAATCGGTACGCCTGGCCCGAAACCCCCACAAAATCCTGAGCCCCTATGTCCGAAACTACAATCGACATTCCGATCGCCCAGAACGGCAGTGCCCTGCCCGCGAGAAAGTAATCCTTAGATGAATGAATAAACCTTTTGAAATAGATTCCGAGCAGCATGATGCCGAGCAGGTACACAATAACCACTAAATAATCGAACCCACTTAGCACAACAAAAATCTCCTTATCCTGCAGAACTATAGTTATGCAAAATAGAGGTTAGGCATATATTATTTAAGAAAATCGAGTTTTTTGGTTTTCTTAAATAATCAAATAAACATCTACAGGGCAAAAATTTATCGTTTGAAAAGAAAAAATTAAAAGCTTGTCCTAACGAAAATGGGGAACAATTTTTTCTTTCCAAAGTATGCCTAACCTCGATTTTGCAGAAGGCTTTTACAGAACAAATTCTGAATGAAAAGAGCCATGCACATTTACTCAATAATAGCCCTTATTCATCTGATTATCTGTAAATATCTTCCAAGCCAATAGGGCAAAAGGAATATGTCACCGCTATATTCGCGACGCCCATCTTCACCGCCATCCAGGCGGAAGTGGTTGCCGTTATATTTGCTCATAGGTCGTTCATCCGGCGGCAGGACTTTGCTTGTGGTCTGATTGCGAAAATTGGGAGCTATAAATTTTAGGTCATTGCGATGACTATTCCAGACAGACCAGCCGATAGTATCCAGCGGGAATTCTTTTAAGCTCCAAATAGTCTCTTCCAAATCAAAGTCTGTTGCTCCGGTCGCAGCATAAATAAGATTCCATAAAGGATGTTTTTCCGGTCGCTCAATTTCCCAGTGCTCTCTAACCGCACGGCGGTATTTTTCACGGAGCTCGTCCGTAAAGGCATATTTATACAAATTCCAATAACTTAGGAAAGCCAGCTCATCATCGGAATGATTCCATTCGGTAGTGAGGTCGATACCCGGAATTCTGCCTATCTTCGATATAGGTATCATAATATTATCCAGGTAACCGTATTTTTCCATTAATTCAAATGCTTTTACTTTGTAGATTTCTTTGCCTGTGAAGTGATATGCAGTTTGCAGGAATGCAATAATTTCGACAGAGTTAAGTCTGCGGTCACCGACCTGTTTTGGAAACTGGTTAACATAATCAGGGTTCCATTTGCCCCAGAGAGTGGGCTTGCCATCGTAATCGATAAGGTACCAATCATTTCGCACAATATGGTTCATAATACCATCCATCAGGGCGATTGCCCGGTCACGCCATTTTTCGTCGTGAATTACTTCAGCGAAAATACTGTAAACGAAAAAGTGGCCTACTATCTCATCGCTGCTGGTAGTAGCCTTCCAGTCCCAGGTTTGGTCCTCAGCGGGACGCCATCGGGACTTGTCCGCTAATTTATAGCCTGTGCGTTCAAAGGAGCGCGAAGGAAAACCCTCCAGCGGATTTATATAGGTCAAACGTTCCATTGCCTCGAAGGACTCATAGCAATTCTGCAAAGCATCTTCTGATTTTGTAACGGCATAACGGAAAAGCTCCCCGGCCAGATACATTGATGTCCATAGGCCGTCGTTGTCCTGGTCGATAAGTGTTCCCGTTGACAAATCGCCGGGCTTGGATAGAGAAAGCGCACTGTTCAAACCATATCGCACGTGACGTTTTCGTGTAAGCTTATCAAAATGCTCCGCCTTTTGCTGAAGGGTCATAGTTTTGAAGTGGATAATGCTTAGTCCACCTGGGCCAAGAATCAGGACACAATCATCCGGGCCTTTAGCCAGGCCAATGACTGTATCATCCACAAGCCAGCGTTTCGAGGCATAATAATCTATCTGTCCGTCACTGTGTAATGCAAAAGCTCCTCTGGACGTTCCAAACCAGACTTTCTCACCGATTTGTTTCACACAGCGTATATCAGTGCAGGGCAATTTCTTTTGTAAAGTCGAGCGTTGACGAAAGGAATTTGCATCTAATTCGATGTATCCATCCTGAGTTCCGAGGATAAGAACCTTATTATCACTTATCAATTCTAAACAATTCAAATCTTTGCCCTCGAAAACTTTTTTAACCTCTTTTCCCGGCTGGAAACAGTCGAGCCGGTTATTGAATAAAAGAAGAAATCGGCTGCGCACCCGGTCAAAAAAAAGCTGTTTTATGTGTCTCTTAGTTATTTCCCATTTGTCAACGCATTTACCTTGTTCAAAATAGGCGCAAATATCTTTTCCGGTCACCAGAAAATCAAAGTTACTTCCCATCTTAAATAATCCAGCATCAGACATTTTGTGGGGCACATAAAACTGACCTGCCCAGGCGTTACCTAAGACAAGCTTATCAGTTAAGTAAACAAATTGGTCGCGATAGGCGTCCATGCTCCTTATTTGCATATCCAGCAAAGGTCTGTGTTGTTGGTCCGGCACTAATTTTCCGTTATGAATTTGTAACAGTCCCTTGTTTGACAAAACAAGGATGCGACCGTTTCTATCCGAGCTTACCGTGAATAATTCAGTACCGGCCAGTTCCTCGGAAAGTGGGATTTTCTCTGCGAAATCCTGCACATAGGGACGGTCTTCGTATGAATGCTGAAGATTTTTTGAATAAGCAGAGGGGGCGATTATGAATATGCTGTAGATTGCTACACAAAAAATATTTGTTTTCATATTTTCCCTTTCAGAAATTCAATTATTTCCGCTGTCGAAAAACCAAACATCACCTGTGCCTGCGTAATCCCCTTGCTTTCTTGCGAAAGCAAGAACGGGGGTGCAGGTGCCAAAATAAGCTTACTCAACCTTCTTATAGAATTCCGCTTCTCGGTCGGAAAGCCTTTTCTGCTCAACCAAAGTGCGAATACGCTGCATATCGACGTCCCTGGGCTGGCCTCCGGAAGGAGCTAAAGCAATGTAATAATCGCGGCCCGTAGGAACGACCTGCAAGAACCTACTTACAGAAACCGCTGATACAAATATTGCTACTGTAAGGACATAAGGCACAAGTCCTGCACCCAAAAGCCTTTTGCTGTGTGCCGTTTTCGGTTCGATAGGAAGAATCGCTTTGCTGGGCTTCGTTTTGGCGCGGGATGCGCTGCCTTGTTTGCTATAGCGACACCTGTCGCAATGTATGCAGTCCATTTTGTCCTTGGTGGTAAGACCAAACTCACATCTGCCAAATCTTTTCGCCGGCAGGTACCGCTTTAGTATTGCGACATTGTTGAGTAGCGACAGAAAGGCTCCTGCCGGACACAAATACCGGCACCAAAAGCGTCCATAGAAAATCGAGCCTATCAGCACTGTTACCACTGTCAACAACATTGCCGACTGAAAATCGTAAATTGAAAATCGTCCCGCCAACAGCGGGTATCTATCAAAACCCAGTGTTGTCGGATTGAAAATTGAAATGAGTGGGTCTGCTGCCAACGTCGTTCGGTTTCTGGAAAGAAAGAACACGATTATCAAAACAAGAAGAACAACATATTTGACAAATCTTGCCTTTCGCATTGCCTCAGCCTGTATCGGCTGTTTAAATCTTCCGGGCAAAACGTAGCCGAGCAGTTCCTGGGCAGCACCAAAAGGGCAGATGTAGCCGCAATAAATATTGCCGAAGATTATTACCAAAAGCGGCACTCCTATGACCAACAAAAACGCACCTGTTAATGCCAGAGCAGGCGTATGCACGGACAATAAGGTTGCCATTTGTTCACTGGAATACTGGGCGTTTAAAATGATGCCGCCGAGGACAAGATTAAACAAGAGCACAACCAATCTGCTCCAAAATCCGCCCCGGTAGATTACAATCAGGGCCAGAACAAAAGCACTAATCAAATATATGCCGTGGATGTCCGGCAGATATGCCGCTCGATGAGTTTTTTCTTTGGGTCCTGCTTCAACAGCGCGGCCAAGAATCTGCGTAGCGAATCTGCTGCCTGATGTTTGAAGTGCTGAGAGAATAGCTTCAGAACTTACGGTGGCACCGGTTACAGCGTGAATGTCAGCAAAAGGCTCAGGCTTGAAGAGTTGACGTTCATTCAGGGAGCTGCGCCAATTGCTAAGAAGCTCCAGGTACGCCGGTGTTTCATTTGACCTTATTATATGGAAGTTAATCAATGTACCATCCAGTTCGTCCACATAAATAGCGAGATTTATCTTACCTCCAAAACCACGAACATCGGGCGCCAGGTCCTCAGAGCTGAAGATATACCCGGCCAGTTTATCGTTGGCGTCCGAAACCCTGAAGTAATTGATTTTGCGAGCACTATCACGAAGGACCGTTGATTGCTGCTCAAGGCGCAATTCGCCGGCAAGCGCTTGTGCTGAATGCTGCGGCAGAGAAGGCCTTAGACGTGCGCCAGCCTCAGCGAGCAGGTTCGAGCAAAAGACAATAGATACCCCAACGCCGAATAAGACGTAGCCGAGCTTGCGCAATCTAAAAGCGATTGTATCAAAAGAACAAACTCGTTCGGCCTTGTATATTCTCAGCACTGCAGGAGGTACATTTACCAGAATGAGCAGAATAAATCCAAACAGCGTTATCCGTGCCCCGAGTACCGGAACAAGTGCGAGACTCGTCAGCAGTCCTCCGACTGAGGCGCCAATGTGGTCAGCGGTTTCGAGTTTGCTTCCGGCCCGGCCAGTCTCGAAAGCAGAATCAGCCAATTGTCTGGCAGCTATCGGAAAATAGCTGCCGGCGCATAAACCGCATAAAACAAATGCAACCACGAAGGTCAGGTGTGTCAATTGCTCGGCAGGCCAAAAAGCGATTGTGCACAAGATTAACGAATGCACAAAAATCACTGCAAATAACAGTATCTCCGGCTGCACCTTCCTATCGCTCGCTAATAAATGTCTGGTTAGGGCGGCGCCGATGGTTAAGCCCACCATAAACATAGATGAAACAACACCAATATAAAGGTACAACGAGCCGAAACGGGTTTGATACAGGTACATCAGGACAATTACCACTCCGATAGACACCCAGCCAGCGGAGAAAACCAGGAAGCTGCTGTCGAAACCGGATTTATTACCCTGTTGAGTTGTTCTCAGAATGTAAATAACGCGCAGCACGATAAAAAGCAGAACAGGGACAACAAAAGCCAACGGCCCGGCCAGGGCCAGGTATTTGATAAGTTTCGTAACCGGTGCCCCCGATTGCTTCGCTGCAAGCAATAAACTATACAGATGTGTCAGAGGCCTGGAATCGCGATTGATCAAAAGCACTTCAGGCAAATCCGCACCTGCGTAGTATTTGACTGCAGCAGCGGCACGGTCCGGCAAATAAACAGAAAGCAAAGCCTGTGGATTGAAAACACGGCTTGCTTGCTCTATGCTTGCAAAACGGTCTCGTAAAATAGCAGGGTCACCGGTAGGCCCCTGCTCGTGGCCGGCAGGGGCAGATGCAATAAACCACGTGTCCTCGCCGGGCGTTACAACAAGCTGTGAGAATACTTTCTCAAGAGTCAATTTAGTCGAAGCACCAAGATTTACAAGCTCGGTGCCCATAATATTTTCCCCGCCTGCCACACGGACCTGGAATATACCATTTGGTTTCAAAGCTTCTTTAACCTGACGATAAAATTCGAGTGTATAATATCGATTCAGGGCCGAGCTGGTTGCATCAGGTAAATTCAGAATTACTACGTCAAATGCTTGTTTCTCTTCGGCCAGCAATGAACGAATGTCACCGGGTAAGCCATTTAATCGGTCATCAATAATTTTGAATTCCGAAGGTATAACTCTATTGACCTTCTGCACATATTCACTGTCGCAATGCGCCCAGCTTATTGTCTGAATTTGTGGCAAGCGCAGGAATTGCTGACAAAGCCCCAGCCCTGAGCCGATGACCAAAACCTTTGTGGAATCAGGCTTTTGACATAAACCAATAGCTGCTATTCGACCGGCGGCGCTATCATCGGGTAATGTTTCAATGACACTGCCCTGGGACATTACTACCCATTGGCTTTGATAAACACCATAGAGATATTCAGCCTGGGCTGTTCGAAAAGAGCCGGTTAAAGAATCGGCGGGAAGTAATTTGGTCCATTTCACAACTCTTATATATCGCATTAAGGTTTTATCAGCTCTTATGAAAAAGCAAACCAGGATACAAAGCGGAACCAAAAATATAAGCTGTGCTTTAACTTTGGCGGTTTTTTTCAATGTGGGAATACTGTGTTGTCTTGCCTCTGTAAACTGTGCTAAAACCGCTGATAATGAGACGAAAAGAGCGAGTATAAAGAAAATCCTCGCCGGACTTATGCCAAGAGCCAAAAGAACGGTTACTCCCAGCCCGCCTACAAAACTTCCCGCAGCCTCAATAATGTAAACCTGTGAGACGGGGAGTTTTTGGTCTTTCTCGACCCATCGGCAGGCAGTGGGAAACAACATTCCCGTGATGATACTGACCGGTGCATTTACGATTATTGATACAATCAGAATGGCCCAAACAGACCACAGCGCATACGATTCGATGCCCACAAGCTCGCGTGCCTGGATGATTAATATCAATTGAAGAATAAAGGCCGGCAGATAACTCAAAAACAAAAGCTCTATGTTTTTCAGTAATTTTTCGGCGATAATTTGCGCTCTATAAACAACTATTGCTCCCAGGCCCACCCATAGAAACCATGAGGCAAAGAAAATGCCAACGCTTATATCGTTGCCTTCGAAGGTAGTTATAAACTCGCGGAAAAGTAAGGCCTGGGCGGCAATAGTAAACAGACCGTAACTGAATATCAGCAAACTGCGAGCCCCGTTAGAAATTCGGAGCAAAGGAGCGGCGGTTCCCCCTATTGATTGACTTCTAATGGGGCGAGCAAGTTTCATTTTTGGTTCCCGCCAAGCAGGGTCCCTTCACTTTCACCCCATCCCGTCTTCGACGGGCGGGGTTCACCAAAAACGACTGCCTGGAAGACCAGAAAGCTCGCACCTTCCTTCCAGGCATCGGCAGGTAACTGCGCTTTCAAAGATAATTGCGTGAGCATCTGCTCAACATCCCAACCCTGTTCCGGCGCAACTTGAGGCAAAAACACAGCGGAACGGCCGTTCTTATTCAATACGACGCCATCTGTACCGATTCGGATTTCATCGGCTGAGGCAATTGGTTTTGGCGGCGTCAGCGCAGAGATTTCGATTGTAATATCTTCACATTCTTCTTGCGTTACCGGTAAAAAACGCCGGTCATTAACACAAGCGTTGATTGCGTTTATGATAACCGATTTGTACAACGGCCTCTGTGGAAAGATATCGCCAATGCAGCCTCTGAGCTGGGAATGTTTCTTGAGCGTAACGAATGCTGCGCGGGGACAATTCATCGCCTCGCTGATTGTAACGCCCAGCTCAGATGCCTGTGGTACCCGCCGATTTTGCAGGGCATAAACTATTGTTTTGCGGGCTAAGGCTAAAAGCCGCTCCTTGTCCTGCTCTGTTAATTCTAATTCGGGATTATTAGCCTGCGGCTCAATCTCCTGATGGCTCTGCCATGAACCGGAAAAGACAACCGAAAGGTAACTGACGGAGTTGGTAAAGTCATTAGTTAACTCGCCGGAGGTTGCATATTTTATCAATTCGGCCTTCGCCGGCTCGTTTAACATCGAAAGCAATATGGCAATAGGAACATAGCCACATATCGTCGCACCGGTGTTGTACTTATATTCCAGAAAACCTTTAGCATCCAATCCGGCAATATGCTTATAAGCCCCCATATCAAGCTCTTTGATTTGCTCAGGTATGTTTTCCTTAAAAGGTACATAGCCGTAGTTCGGTCCGAAATGCACAAAGTCCGAACTTGCAACTACGAGAGTTTCGGCGTCAACCAAACTTTTCAGAATGTTACCGGCTTTGGCGATTGTCTGTAACGAGCAACTGCCGGCCACAATCGGCACAAGCTTAAAGTCCTTTTGGCCATACTGCAGCAGGGGCAGCTCTATTTGAACACTGTGTTCATCCTGGTGCGCTTTTGGTACGTTCTGAAAAAGCGGGTATTTTAAAAGTTCGTTTATTAATTCCACATCGAGCGGTATTTGTCCCAGAGGTGTTTCGTAATGCGTTACCCTCGGAACACTCAGTATCTCTTCCATCGGGATACGATGACTTGGACCAATAACAATGACTCGTTTGTATTTTTTTTCGGTCGTCTTAAGTCCGCAGACTGCGGTTTGGCCGGAGTACTGGTATCCAGCGTGTGGCAAAATCAGGGCTATTACATTGTCTATCGGTTCGACCTGAGCTTTACGGAAGAAACCTTCAATTTGCTTAGCTAAAGTTTCTGCATCGGCAGAATACCACGTGCCGGCAAGTGATGAACGGAGAACAACTTTGGGCAACTCCGCGGCCTCTTCCTTTTTAAGGGGTATTATTTCTCCGGTAGGGGGAGCTTCTGGAACATACGTTTTGAAGAATAAAAACCCAGAAATACCTAACAACACAATCACTAAAACCAGTAGAAATCCCCATCCGAACCATTTTTTTGTCTTTTTATCCATATCAACCACTCCATTTGCCTTGCTTAGAAATGTCCCTCAGTGGCTTCAAAGGACCTGGATACTTTTTAACCCGGACAGCCCATATAAATTTCCGTGGTGCGGCTTTACTTATCAGCCAAGAAGCACCGACAGCAATTGCTGAACCTGCTTTTATAAACCTGTGAATAAATTTTCTGCGTGTCATTTCCAGACTCCATAAATCTCTTTTCCACAATCCGGGCAACAGCCATTCTTAAGCCGGTTCTTCAGGATAGTAAAACCGCTGCGATCAATGAGCAGAACTTTGCAACCCGGACAATACGTGTTCTCGCCTTGCTTGCTGCGAAGGTTTCCTATATACACATAATCCAGTCCTTCACCTATTGCGATTTGCCGAGCCGTTTCCAATGTTTTCAACGAAGTCGGCGGCAGGTGACGCATTTTGTAGCGAGGAGTAAATCCTGAAAAATGAAGCGGTGTCTCGCCGCCCAGATTCACTTTGACCCAACGGGCAAGCTCGCGTATCTGCTCCGGATTATCGTTAAGCGTTGGAATAATCAGATTCGTAACTTCAACAAGAATACCGCTTGCCTTGGCTATTATTAAAGCATTCTGGACAGGCTTTAATGTCCCTGAGCAGACCCGCCGATAGAAATCGTCGGAAATTCCCTTCAAATCTATGTTCGCTGCATCGACATATTTGAGCAGCTTTTTCCACGGCTGTTCATTTATATACCCGGCTGTTACAAGAACATTGCGTATGCCGGCACTTCGGGCTAATTTTGCAGTATCATAAGTATATTCGTAATAAACAATCGGGTCGGTGTAAGTATATGCCAGCGAAGGACAATTATTGCGCTTGGTTAGCGCCACCAGCCGTTCAGGCGGAACAAAATATGCGGAAATGTTTTCATCTTCCGGGTTGGCTTGTGATATCTCCCAGTTCTGGCAGTTCTCGCAGTGGAGGTTACAGCCGACGGTCGCTATTGAGAGAATGGGAGTGCCCGGCAAAAAATGAAAAAGGGGCTTCTTTTCGACTGGATCAATATTAATCGAGCACGGATACCCATAAACTACGGTTCGCAGCACACCGTCGATATTGATTCTCACCCGACATTCGCCACTTTGGCCCGGCTCAATCAAACACATTTTTGGACATAGCTCGCACTGAACCTTCAATTCAAGCCTCACTTCCTACCCGGCACCAAAATAGTTCTCGCCGCGATGCGTCGCAGCGGGTCGGCTCACGCCGTCTCGGTGCTGGATTGCTTCTGCCTTGTAAACCTGCCCGCCGTGGCTCGCTTGGTGGAGCCAAGTCGCGACAGGCACACCCGAAAACCATCTTGAGTTATTTTCTAATGATTATAACAAACTTTTTACAGTCCACAATAGCCGAGCAAATCGTGGTAAAACCCTTCGTTGCTATTGATTTATAAAATAATCATATTAAAATGTCAGCAAGCTCGTCGTGATACAAATACATTTTCCTGGGAGAAGCTTGATATGTGTGAGCAGGTGATTGTAACATTCACAGAAGAAAAACTGCAGATGCGAAAAAGTATTGATTAGAGCCGGCAGCAACGTATTGCTTGATTAAAATTTCGAACTGATAAAGATATAATGTACTGCAAAAATAGTTTACGATGAAAATCTACCAAATGATGCACTTTCCCCTAAAGGGAGCAGGGACAGGGATTTACGTGGATGCTCTGGCCAGGTCCCTGATAAAAAGAGGCCACGAAGTCAGAGTGCTCTGCTGCGACCACCACGTTCCGAACAAGCAATATTATGTTGAGGCGATTCTATTCAACAACGGTGAGAATGAGAAATACGACCTTGATTTTGATTTTCCGGTTTTTGCCTCTCATCCGATGAGCAAAGGAAAGAGATTTGGCGAGTTAAACCAGGACCAAAAAGAAGCCTACGTTCAGGCTTTTCGAAGAAAGATTAATCAGGAGATTTCCGGCTTTAAGCCGGATATTATACATGCTCATCATGGCTGGGTCATTGCTTCAGTCCTTGCAGAATTAGACATACCATACGTCATAACCCTCCACGGGACCGAGTACTACGCCTTCAAAAAATATAAGAGGTATCAAGAACTCACCCTGCGCGGAATTCAGGGTGCACAGATTATTATGGCATTGACCGAGCAGGAAAAAGAACAAGCCATCGGTGCTTACGGCATTGACCCTCAAAAAATTATAATTGTTAAAAGTGGTACCGACACTAATATGTTCAGGCCCCTTGAGATTGACAAAAAGAGTCTGCTGAAAAGTTATTCTATCCAAGATACAGACAGACCCGTGGTTCTTTTCGGCGGAAGATTGACCGCTCAAAAAGGGCTTGATACCCTCCTCAAAGCAGCCGAGATTTATTCCCAGGAGAACGAAAGGCCAATAACCCTTATTGCAGGAGATGGTGATTTAAGAGAACAATCAGAGCAGTTAGCAAAACAATTGCAATTGGACGATATTTACTTCCTCGGCAATCAAGACCATCAACAAATGGTTAAGTTATTTAATATTTCTGATGTTGTAGCCGCTCCTTCAAGATTTGAGCCCTTTGGGCTGATTGCATTAGAGGCCCTGGCCTGCGGCACGCCGGTGATTGCAAGCAATGCTGAAGGCTTTAGAGAGACAATCAATGAGAAGGTGGGTTGTTTGATAGAATTAGACGATTACACAGCCTTGGCTGAGAAAGTTACTAAATTCATCAGAGACGGCTTTAAAGAAAAAATAAAGTATAAGTCCGCAGCTTATATTCAACAGAACTTTAGCTGGGCCGGAACAGTAAGCCACATAGAGAGCGTTTATAAACGAGTTTTGGAGCATCCTCCGACAGGAATCCTGCGGACCACAAAATAGAAGGGTCGTCATAAGTAACGACTACATATCAAATATCCGCCGGTAGGCGTCCTGTGGAGAACATTAAATTCAACAGAATGAAATAAGATTCGCGATGAGTTAGATATGAGTTTGCTATTGATGTTATCATTATAAGTATGTATATTGTTGTTATATAAATGAAGAATTAAAATCTAAGAGAGGGCTCTTACCGTGCAGATATTTAAGGTTGTAATTGCAGTAGTTTTCATAGGTGTCTTTTTAGGCAATGCCGATGCAGAGCAGGCTCAGGTCGGTGCTCTCTCGGAGTATTATGGGTTTGAAGAAATAGAGATAATAAAATTAGACTGGGGGATAAAAGACTTAAGGATTGCTGATTTTAACGGTGACGGCCGAAATGATATTGTGATTGTTAATAATGGAAAGTCCAAAATAGAGCTGCTGATTCAAAAAGACTCTGTCGGGCCGGGTGAGACAGAAGTAGCCGTTGACCCTAATGACATAGATGTAAATACAATCACCCCCCCTACCCGTTTCGAGAAACACAGTATAGCAGTCTCGCAAAAAGTGTATAGCCTGGTTTGTGGAGATTTGAATTCAGATGGAATGAAGGATTTGGCTTTTTATGGCGAGCCGAAGGGGCTGTATGTGATGTTGCAAAAGTCCCGCGCCGAAATTCTTGGTGGGAACACCAAAAATTTTGGTGCGGGATGGCAAACAATAAAGAAATTCAAGATTGATGACGGCCTTTTAACTTCCGATATGTTAGCGTGCGCCGACCTGAATAATGATGGTGCTGACGACCTGGCGCTGGCCGGTCGTGATGGTATTTACATCGTTATTCAACAAGAGAGCGGTTCGTTGGCCGAGCCTGTAAAATATCCTACCTCTGCGCAAACATTAAGTCTCAAAGCCGGCGATCTGAACGGTGATAATATAAAAGACCTTATACTTATAACAAATGATATAGAAAAGCCGGTTCACGTTCGGTTCGGCCTTAAAACGGGACAGCTTGGCCCTCAAGTGCAATTTTTTATTCAAAGGCCTTTTACAGTTAAACTCCATAACCTCGATGGTGTGGCCGGCGAGGAAATATTAACTGTTGACAGCGGAAGCGGACGGTTAATCTGTTATAAATTTGCCGTTGTAAGCCAGAAGAATACCGATTGGCCGATTCTATTCTACCCTCTTGCTTCGGGAGAAGGAGATACAAAACGCGATCTGGTAATCGGCGATTTCGATGGTGACGGCCTGGTTGACGTAACAATTAGCGACCCCGGCGCAGCAGAACTTATCTTCTATAAACAAATGCCGGGGCTTGGATTGTCTGAGCCGGTTAGATTTCCCGCTTTTTCCGATATCACGAGCCTGTCTGCGGTGGATATTGACAAGGATGGGAAAACCGAGTTGGGTGTTTTGAGCGTTAAGGAAAAGGTGGTTGGCTTAACTAA
>CAYUFX010000062.1:0-27979 GCA_964444135.1 uncultured Pirellulales bacterium
AATCTACGGTGCGGGCAGCCGTTAATGCTCGAATTGACCGCAAACGCCGAAAACGAGATTTCCGCGGTCTGTGGATTACACGATTAAACGCAGCCTGCCGGCAGAGGGGTATAAGATATAGTCAGTTCGTAAATGCCTGCAAAAAAGCCAATATTGGGCTGAACCGAAAGATGCTGAGCGAAATTGCTATCGCCGACCCGGATGGTTTCGATGCCATCGTTGAGGCAGCTAAACTTGCAAAATAACCGTGAATCGTGGCACTGGCTTCCAGCCCGTGAAAACACATTGGGTGGCAGCCTCAAAGCCAAAGGCTTTGGGGATGGTCGAAGCGGGAGAAGCCATCCCCAAGCTGTGCTTGAGGCTGCCACCCATCGATATACGATATGCGAGTAAATGCTTGATCAATTTAAAAAAACCGGCAAAGAAGCCCTTGCTGACCTGAAGAAGGTTACTGACCTGAGGACTCTGGAAGAGTTCCGCATAAAATACCTGAGCCGAAAAGGGAAGGTTACTCAGATGCTTAGTCAGATAGGTAAGCTCCCCCCCAAACAAAAACCTCAGGCGGGCCAGCTTGCAAACAAGATAAAAAAAGAGGTTACCAAGGCATTCGAAGATCTGAAAAGCACCCTGTTGCAATCACAGCAGGAAATATCAGAAGAATTGATAGACGTTACTCTGCCGGGCAAACCTGTCAGGCTCGGCAAAACTCACGTTATTACGCAAACCTTGAATGAGCTGCTGGAAATATTCGGCCGAATGGGCTTTGCTGTGGCCTATGGCCCGGAAGTCGAAGACGAATGGCACAATTTCATCGCGTTAAATATTGGCACTGAACACCCGGCGAGGGACCCTTCAGATAATTTCTACATAGATGATAACACGTTGTTGCGAAGCCAGACATCGACGATTCAGATTCGTGTTATGGAGCGCACCAAACCACCCATTCGAGTTGTTGCACCGGGACGGGTCTATCGGCCGGACACCGTCGATGCGACGCATATGTATATGTTTTATCAGCTTGAGGCCCTGGTTGTCGATGAGGGCGTCAGTATGGTGGATATGAAGACCACCATCGAGCAGTTTATCCATACCTTTTTGGCTCCCGATACGAAATGGCGATTTCGGCCGAGCTTTTTCCCATTTACCGAGCCAAGCGCCGAAGTTGATTTGCTCCTGAAAGATAAAAGCGGCAAAGAAATCTGGGTAGAGATGGGCGGCTGCGGTATGGTTGACCCGAACGTCTTTGACGCCGTTGGGATAGACAGCGAAAAATATACCGGCTGGGCCTTCGGTTTCGGAATAGAACGCTTAGCTATGAGAAAGTACGGCATTACAGACATCCGCTTGTTCTTCGAAAACGACCTGCGTTTCCTCGACCAATTCTGATTTTGTAGATTTCGTAAATTTCGGTGTGATTTAATTGAAAAATGTGGTATAATTAATTACGTGGCGGCAGCACCGGCGATTTTCTGCGAAAGCAGAATAGGGGATAATTTATTTCTGATTTGAACAAATAAAGGGCATATAGGGAAATGGCAATGTTATGAGCATCACATTTTTGAAGGTAAAAGTCATAAATCCTGAACAGCCCAGGAAATCCCAAGAATGTGAGCTTTTCGTGGACTCAGGGGCGGTATATTCGGTAGCGCCCCAGAATATCTTAAAGAAGCTGGGTATCAAGCCCACCTCTTTCCAAGAGTTTATTTTGGCCAACGGCGAGGTTCTCAAAAAACCTATTGGCAATGCATATTTTGAATATGAAGATAAGATCAGAGCAGCACCAATTATCTTTGGAGATAAAGGAATATTTTTATTAGGTGCTACAACAATAGAGGCTTTGGGAATGATTCTTGACCCTATCAGAAGAGAACTTAAGCCCCTTCCTATGGTCCTTATGTAAATTTATTTAGAGCGTGTGTGAAAAGCCTGTTTCGTCATTCCGAGCGGAGCGCAGCGGAGTCGAGGAATCTATTTTAATAGACCACGGGACGCAGTTTACCCTGAACAAATAAAAGCTTGCCCTGAGCACGGCCGAAGGGTCGAATGGGTTTGGGGTGACAACAAATTGATTCTTAACTTTTCACACACTCTCTTAGATTTTATGGTTCGGCTTTGCCATAGAATGGCAGGCTATGTGTAAGTACGGCATTACGGACATTCGACTTTTTTCGAGAACGACCTGCGATTCCTCGACCAATTCTAACTCTTTGCGCTAAGAGGGTATTTCAAAGCACGAAGCTTTAGTTATATTTACTTTTGCTATGGTGGCGGTTCGCTTTGTTATTTGACTGAATCATCGGGCGGCAGTCCGAGCTTTTTGTATAAATTGCGTCGTCCGGCCTTGTCGCCTTCAATTGTAGCTCTGGCGTATTCGGCTACTTCTTTTGCGTATGCTCTCGGGACTACGATGACGCCGTCCCCATCGGCGACTATAACGTCACCCGGCTCTACCAAAACACCGCCGCAGACGATAGGACGATTGACGGATTCGATTTCATTTCGACCGGGCCGAATGCCCCTGCCCGGTTTCCTGAAGTACAGGGGTATCTTTTCGATAGCGATTTCATCTGTATCGCGAGCGGTGGCGTTGGTAACTACACCGACACATCCGCGCAAACACCAGCCCATAATGTTGTTCGAGCCGATGGAGCCGACATCGGAATCCGGGGCATCGTCGAAGACCAGCGCTGTGCCCTTGCGGATGAGCGGGACAAATGGCTCGCTCGAAAGCGCGCTGTACCACTGACCGACCCAGCGGTCAAACGCCCCAGTTTCCATAGGCGGTGCCGGCGGCTTGTTCGTCGGTACGTATCGGACGGTAACCGCGATGCCGATAAAGCGGTGTGTGAAATGTACGGTGTCTTTCCAGGCGGCGTGGATTTCCGGCGACATCAGGCCGACATTGGTCAGGCCGACCTTGTCCATTCCATCGGAAACGTCGGCTACGCGCAGACCCTCAAAGAGCTTGAGGATTTGTTCATCCTCTTCGGCTGAGTAAATCTTGGTTGCAATGAAATTTTTGCCTGCCCTTAATTCTTCGGTGCTTGGCCTGGCGTTCTGTCTGGCTGCTGCCGGCGGCGGAAAAGCGTCTAAGAACAGCAATGAAAATGACAGCAGGCCGACTAAAACCATTAGAATTACTGCGACTGTTGCCTTTGCTTTTCGAGCTTGCATTTCTTACCTCCTTAATTTCTTAATTTCCAAGAAATCTAAAAATGTTAGTGTTTCGATACTATAAGCTCTTTTTGCTTCGGTTCAAGGTAAAAAAGGCCGAGCGTTAAAGAAAATGCTTTTGCAACGACTTGGCCTTTGGTTAAGTTGTTGATTTTTATGGAGTATTTGATAAATTGAAGTCGCAGGAGAAGATGGATTCTTATGGGCAGATACAATGATTGAAATCATCGATGACATATTTATTAGTGAGGATGAGTTTATTTTCAAGGCGTCGCGCAGCGGCGGGCCGGGGGGACAGAATGTCAATAAGGTGAACACCCGGATTACACTGCTTTTTGATGTGGTGAGCTGTGAGAGTTTGTCCGATGTCCAAAAGCGGCGAATACTCTCTCGTCTGTCAACGCGGGTGGACAAAAATGGCATTATAAGAGTTATTTGTCAAAAGTTCCGAACTCAGAAAGCAAATCGCAGAGTCGCTGTCGAGCGATTGCAACAATTATTAGCTCAGGCCCTGAGGACCCGGCTGGCACGGAAGAAGACCAAGATTCCGTTTGCGGTAAAACAGCGGCGATTGGAAGAAAAAAGACGGCGAAGTCTGTTAAAGCAGCAGAGAGCGAAAAGGAATTTAGATGAGGATTTTCGGGATTAGAGGCTACGGAACGAAGCAAAAGTATCAGTGTTTTCGGCGGCGGACCATAATCAAGAAGACCACGACTGCGGTAATAATTATGATTACCAGCACTTCCTTTGGACCGATTAACACAGCCGCCATGATAATTTTGTCTCCCCGTTTATCAAGCCTCTACCCGGCAGAGATTTTTTAAAGAATTTCTTTTGGCTGAAACTATTATCTTGTTTTTCGCCGAAAAGCAAGGAAATATTTCGCACAATAGACGCTTTTCCGGCGTCCTAAGATAAATCTGGTGGAGAGAGATAATTTTTTATATATTAAAGCACGCACCGGAACGTCATATTGATAACAAAGGTTGATTATTAACCTGACTGGGTTGGCCTTAGATGCTGGAAGATGAGCGTCTAATATGGGAGCTCAAACAAGGGGACAAAGAGGCCCTGCGCCAAATCTATATGAAGTACAAAGATAACCTGCTGACGATAGCGGCTTCCCTGCTGCACGATGCTGTTGATGCGGAGGACGTTCTGCACGACGTTTTTGTTTCTTTTGCCGGGAGCGTTGGAAGGCTTGAGCTGCGAGTGAGCTTGCGGAACTATTTGATGGCCAGCGTTGTTAACCGGGTGCGTGACAGGTACCGTAAAAAGAGACACCATCTTGTTGAGCTTGACAAAGCCGGACAAATTGGCTCGGATTCAGATGGTCCCGTGCAGTCAGCAATATTCGCTGAGGAATTGCAGTTGTTGGCTGATGCATTATTCCAGCTTCCATTGGAGCAGAGAGAAACAATAGTTCTGCATTTGAACGGTGGGATGAAATTTAAGGAGATAGCTGATTTGCAGCGTATTAGAGTCAGTACGGTCCAGGGCAGATACCGTTATGGGCTTGATAAACTGCGGACAATCTTAAGTGGAGAGTCGAAAAAATGAATCCCGCAGACCAGATAGAACGAACGATTGAGAGATTGCATTTAACAACCAAACCAGAGACGGACAAGCGCATTCTCGACAATGCTTTTGCTGCACTTGAAAAATCTGCGCAAAAGCAATCACCCACCATTGGACGCACTGCTCGGCAAAAAACTCTAAGAATCAGAATAGCAGAGATAACTGCCGTTGCTGCTGTGATTTTTGTGGTTTTTGCTTTGTTCTTTGGCACACGAGCCAAGAAAGCTATCACGCTCAGTGAGATTTATGAAGAGCTGGGGAGAGTTGAGAATGTCTGTATTGCAACGTTTCAACCCCCTGCGAACGAGCCGCTACAAACCGAGTGGCTCTCACAAACCCTGAATGTGGACATGGTCAGATTTGGTGAGCAGTTTGTTTTGTGGGATATTACAAATAAAATCAGAATGATAAAGTATTTATCTTCTGCTTCTGTCAGGACAGAAGCGGTTTCTGAGCAGATGCTTGCAAAGGCTGAAAAAGCAATACATCAAACATTTGGTTTGCTTCCCTTTGCATATTATAAAGAGGCTCCCGAAGATGCTCAATGGAGCCGCATGGACGATACGCAGGTCGCGGCTGTTGTTCCCGACACCAAAGTCTATGAGCTTATCTGGCAGGAAAAAAGTACAACCTCTGAGGCGATTGGATTTAGGAAGTGGCGGGTTTTTGTAGATGCACATACCAACCTGCCTAAAAGGGCAGAACATTATTTCAAACTCAAGCCTCAGGAGGAGTATAAGTTTGAAAAGTATGAGGTGATTACATATCTGAGCGAGGATGAAATTCAGGCGGACATCCGGAAGATATTCGGCCCGGCTGCAGGCCGGCCGGATGAGCCGGGATATATAGGCACGCCGGGATACCGGCCGAGATAGAGCAGGCAGCGAAAAGTAAACTTTTAATGATAATTGAAAACAATCGCTGATTGTGGTAAAAGAGCGCAAAAGATTAACTACAAATCAGGGATTGTTCTTATGGCGGTTCAGTTCATTCTTGGCAGAAGCGGTACGGGCAAGACCAGCTACTGCATAAAAGCTATTGTCAATGCACTGGCCGAGCCGACGGAGCAGCGGTTGATTCTGCTGGTTCCGGAGCAGGCCACCTATCAAGCCGAGCGTGCTATTCTGGCTGACGAAAGAATAGCCGGCTATAACAGATTGAATGTGCTTTCGTTTGACCGTCTGCAATTTTTGTTGTTAGGTAAAAACACCGCCAGGCCGGCACTTTCACGCATCGGCCGACAAATGATAGTCCACCGGCTATTGCGGGACAACAAGAACAAATTAAAAATCTTCGATACATCGGCATCCTCGTCCGGACTGGCCCGGCAATTGGCACAAACTATCGCCGAGCTGCACCAGTACGCAAAGACGCCGGATGATATTGACCAATTGCTGAGCGAGCTTGCTAAAGACGAGCGTAATAATTTAGCAATCCTTAAGTTCACTGATATCGGCCTGATTTTTGGAGAATACATAAAGTTTATTGAGGGCGATTTTCTTGACCCTGATGTTCAACTGACTCGTGCCTGCCGGGCAGTCTCGGCGTCAACTTTGGCCAGAGGTGCGAAGTTGTGGGTTGATGGTTTTGCCGGCTTTACCGATGCCGAGCTTGCAATCCTTACCGAGCTTCTGAAGGTGGTCGCAGATGCAAAGATTGCCTTTTGCCTGGACGCCTCGGAGATTGATTTAGCAAATCCTGCCCTCGAGAACATTGACCCGGTCGGCTTGTTTAACCCGACACAGCGGACATACGCCGAGCTTGTCGATAGAGTAAAAAAATGTAAACTTCAATTGTCCAGGCCAATAATTCTTGAAGAAGCGCTAAGATTCTCAGGCAGCTCTCAGCTTGCTCATATCGAGCGTAATATATTTGAGCTTAAACCGTCGAAACTTGACTCGGCGGATAATATTCGGATTGTATCGGCGCCGAACGTCAGGGCCGAAGTCCGGTTCGTTGCACGGCAGATACTCGAATTGGTCAGTGAAAATGACTACCGATATCGTGACATTGCGGTTATCGCATCGGACATCGATAGTTATCAACATTATATAAGGGCGTATTTTGACGACTATAACATCCCGTTTTTCATTGATAAGCGAAAACCATTGAACCAGCATCCTGCCGTTCAGCTTATTTGCTCGGCGCTCCAGGCGGTTACCGGCGGCTTTGCCCACGGTGATATTTTCGCCTATCTTAAAACCGACCTTGTGCCAATTCAGCGGTACGATATCGACCTGCTGGAAAATTACTGTCTTGCCTTTGGCATAATGGCCAATGACTGGCAGAGCGACAGTCGGTGGAATTTTGCGGGCCAGGATAACGAAGACTTTGATGAACAGCGGATAAATCAAATCCGGCTAAAAGCTATCGGCTCTTTGCTTGAGTTTCTAGATGCTCTTTGTCCGGTTGGCAATCCGGCAGAGATGCTCACTGCTGCCCAATTCACGCAAACCATTTTCAATTTTCTTGATGACCTTAAGGTTAGGCAGACAATAGGCGTCTGGATTGAAGAAGCCAACAAGAACGAAGATAGTGCTGCTGCTAATGAACATCAGCAATTTTATAATAAGCTTGTGGATATATTCGACGAGCTTGTAGAGGTCTTTGTTGGCCGGACTATGACGGCTGCAGATTTCTTTGCAATTATCAATTCCGCTTTTTCACAGTTGACTCTGGCCTTCATTCCGCCGACTTTGGACCAGGTCCTTGTCGGCTCTATCGAGCGCAGCCGACATCCCGATTTAAAAGCGGTTTTTTTAGTCGGTGCCACGCAAAGACAATTTCCGGTGCCGCTCAGTTCCTCTCAGCTATTAACAGACGACGACCGCATCGCTGCCGAGTCAGTGGATTTCCAATTGGCCCCGGCTTCAAGTCAAACGCTTGCCGAACGCCAGTATTTTACCTACATTGCATTTACGCGTCCGTCAGAGTTCCTGTGTGTTACGTATCCTTCGGTTGACGATAAGGGTAGTGCCGTACCTCGTTCCCAGTTTATAGAAAATCTCGAATCGTTGTTTGAGAATCTCCATGAAGAATCAATCGCAGGTGAGCAAATCGACCTCGAAAAGGTTCACAGCGAAACTGAGCTTGCGGATTTGCTCTGCGGCAGGCTCGGCAAAGATGCTTTCCTGCTCAAAGCCGAGGATAATAGCCGGCTGGAAGGGCTATTAGATGATATTTGCTCAGATGAACAGCTCGCGGAGTTAGGCTCGAATATTCTTTCTGCAATAAATTATGACAATTGCGCACGATTGGACGGCGACGTAGTAGGGGAGCTTTTCGGCCGACAGATACAAACCTCAGCGACCAGGCTGAGCACTTTTGCAGCCTGTCCGTATCGGTATTTCGCCCGATACATATTGGAGCTGGAGGAACGAAAGGAATTTAAATTTGAGCCTTTAGACCTAGGTCTCTTTTATCATAATGTCCTGGATGTTTTGTTAAAGACTCTTAATGAGCAAAAGAAGGATTTTGCAACGATTGAAAATGAAGTGCTGTTGAAGATTCTCCACGAGCAAATAGAGAAGGTTATTCAAGCCAGCTCCTTTATATCAAACTTTAGGCGCCATAGTCCTCATAATGCCTATATTATTCATTCCGCCGCTGAGATTCTTGAGGATTGTGTTTTGGCGATTGGGCAAATGGTACGGGCGGGTAGTTTTAGGCCGAGCTTCTCGGAAGTTACATTTGGCCAGCTCCGTCATTCCGAGCCCAAAAAGCCTTTAGCCCTGAGCGAAGCCGAAGAGGAGGGACCACCTGATACACTCGGCCAGTATGAGCTTGCCCTGTCGGATAACCGCCTGCTGTCATTGAATGGCAAAATCGACAGACTTGATATTGCAGATGTTGACAACAAGAGAGTTGCCATTGTTTTTGATTATAAGCGTAGAGATATGTCATTTAGCTGGTCGAAATTTTACTACGGCCTGGATATGCAGCTTCCGCTCTATATGTTGGCTGTTCGTAATTCAGCCGGCTCAAAAATAAAAGACGCGGTGGGTGCATTTTATATGCCGGTCGAAGTGGGTCCCCAAAGAGCAACTCTCGATGAGATATTGAAGAAAACGGATACTTTCAAT
This sequence comes from uncultured Pirellulales bacterium, assembly GCA_964444135.1. Taxonomy (GTDB): domain Bacteria; phylum Planctomycetota; class Phycisphaerae; order Sedimentisphaerales; family Anaerobacaceae; genus NIOZ-UU13. The sequence continues at coordinate 8,835 of CAYUFX010000062.1, forward strand.
TATAAAGCAAAGGGAATATTCAATGGCCGGTTTGCTCAGCAGATTGACGGCAAAGCTTCAAAAGATAGTAAGTTTTATAATTTTTATGTTACTAAAGACGACCAACCGTATGGTCTTTATCATAACAGGGGTGTGTTAAAACCTGTCGATTTTGAAAAAGTGCTTAAATTTACCGCCGGAAAGATACTGAAATTGGCCGAAGAAATTCTCTCCGGTGGAATTGACGTCAGGCCGTATCGTTTGAGTGGGAAATCACCCTGTAGCTATTGTGAGTATAACTCTGTCTGCCGATTCGATTGGCAGATAAACGACTACAACCCTCTAATTTCGCTTGGGAAAGCCGAAGTTCTTGAAAAGATGGACGTGGTTGATGGCTGAAAAAAAGATTAAATGGACCGACCAGCAGCAACGGGCAATTAAGGCTCGCGGCAGTGACGTTCTCGTAACGGCCTCGGCTGGCACCGGAAAAACCGCCGTCCTCTCAGGCCGATGTGTCAATATCGTCTCCGATAAAGCTGATGTCCGGAACATACTCGTATTGACCTTTACCGAAGCCGCTGCCGAGCAGATGCGTTCGCGAATCGCCGAGCGGTTAAAAGACGCATTTGAAGCGAAGCCGGACAGCCATCTTCGCTACCAGCTTATGCTGCTCCAGGGCGCCGATATCAGTACGATACATTCGTTTTGCAAACGGCTTATCACGGAGCATTTTTACAAACTCGGCCTGGACCCGACCTTTAGCGTGATTGACAGCGACGAGCAGAAGCTGCTCAAAGCAGAGGCCCTCGAAAAAACCATCGACTGGGCCTGGCAGCAGAATAACCTGCAAGCGGCTCTCGAACAGCTTTTGTATCGGCGGGACCTTCGCACAAACGACGGTTTCCTTGCAAAGATAATACACCTTAGCGATTTCCTGGACGGCGTGGTTTCACGACAAAACTGGTACGAAAGGGCGGCTCGCCTTGCGGAAGTCACCAATCCGCTTGGCTCCGGACTTGCCGAAAAGCAAAAACAAATCATTAACGATAAATTGCAGGCCATTCTTAATCAGCTTCGCCACGCACAGCAGCTTGCCGAAAGCGAAGCTACCGCCGACCAGACCAAATGGCTGCGGAGTACTCATATTAAGCCGGTTGCACAATGTATCGAATTTATAAAGTCCGGCCGCTGGGACAAATGCACCGAGGCGATAAGGAATTTCGATAAGCCCAAAACATATAAACCTAAAGGCCTGTCTGAAACGATTGCAGGATTGCTGCAGAAGACGGCCAAAAAGGCCGTGGACGACTTCAAAGGGCTTTCACGACTTGCAATGGTAAATCCTGATTACCTCGACAGACTCGGCGGCTCGGTTGGTTTGCAGACGAGAGTGCTTGTTGAGCTTGTTAAGAAATTTGACGGGTTGTACGGCAACACCAAGCGGACACTCAACTGTCTGGATTTTGCCGACCTTGAGCATTACGCATTAAGACTATTAACAGACGAAGATTCCACAGAAGATGAGCCCGAACCGTCTGAGACGGCTCTTATGCTTCGAGAAAAATACAAGCACATTTTTGTCGATGAATATCAGGACATAAATTCCGTTCAGCAGCGGATACTCCGGATGCTAAGTCCCGGCGGAAACATCCTCGAAGTCGGCGATGTCAAACAAAGTATTTATGCCTTTCGAGGAGCGCAGCCGGATATTTTCCTCGAACAGTTGGAGTTGGCATCGGCTGAGGCTGAAGATGCGCCGAGTGGTTTACGTATTGACCTCAACGTTAATTTCCGCTCAGCCAAAGGAATCCTCGATTTTGTTAACAGGATATTTTCACGCATAATGACCCCCTCTTTTACGAGGATTGACTACGATGAGTCGGCCCAGTTAAAGCCGGCACTTACAGATGAGCCTAAAGGTCGGCTGGTAAGTGATAATCAGCCGGTTGTTGAGTTCCACATACTTGACGAAGCCGAAAAGGACATTGATGTACAAAACGAAAAGAATGGTGAATCCCAACCTGTCTTCGATGGGCGGGATGAATCTAAGGATGATGGAAATCTCAATCTTGTTTCTTCGCGACAGCGTCAGGCTGTTATGATTGCCAGGCGTATCAGGCAGATGGTCGGGGCCGATACGGGCAGGCCCGAGTTTCGAATATACGACAAACAGCAGGACAATTTCCGCGATGTCCAATATAGTGACATTGTCGTACTGATGCGTTCGTTGGCTAAAAAGGCCAATGATTACGTAGAAGTGCTCCGGTTGGCCGGCGTGCCCGTAAGCTGTCAGGCCACGGCCGGATATTTCCAGGCAACTGAAATCAGCGATGTATTGTGCCTGCTGAAGGTGCTGGACAATCCTCAGCGTGACATAGAATTGGCCGCCGTATTGCGAAGCCCGTTTTTCAAAGTCAGTGACACCGAATTAGCAAAGATAAAAATACACAATAAAGCAGCTCAACAGCAAAGGAATTACTATTACTGCATGATCCAATACTGTAGCTCTGGTCCGGATGCAAAACTTGCGGCCAAACTCAAACGAATAATTGCTCAGATTGAGCAGTGGCGGACAACCGCCCGGCGGGGCAATCTGGCTGATTTGGTCTGGCAGGTCTATCGCGAAACCGGATTTTTATCATTTGTTTCGGCTCTGCCCAATGGCCAGGCCCGCAGGGCCAATCTTCTCAAACTCCACGACAGGGCAATCCAGTTTGAGGGCTTTGTTAGTAGTGCCGGCATGCCTTCACTGACGCGATTTGTAGATTTTATTGAAAGGCTCCAGGAAACAGGTCAGGATTGGGCCCCTGCCGAACCGCAGTCATCGGCGGGTAATGCCGTTCGCATCTTGAGCGTCCATAAGAGCAAAGGGCTTGAATTTCCGGTCGTCTTTCTGGCTGAGCTGGAAAGCCCCTTCAACAAAACCGACATACAGGCGGATATTCTTACTGATGCCGACGATACATTAGGTCTGCAAATCATCGACCGCCAATCGAACAGCAAACTAAGCTCACTTGCACACGAGGTCATCGCAGAGCAGAAGCTCTCAACTGCTTTAGCGGAAGAAATGCGTATCCTTTATGTTGCGACAACACGGGCCAGAGAACGACTGGTTCTGACCGCCGGCGAGAAAGAAAAACATTGCCGCGATATTATCACAAATGGTTATTGGCTAAATCCGTCTGCAAAGGACCAATCACCAATCACCAAGTCTATTCCCGATTGGCAGCTTCGCTCCTGCCGCAGCTTTTTGGAGTGGGTCCTCTATGCGCTTTCCGAGCAGAAAAGTTTACACAGTGCTTTTGGAACCGGCCTGGCCGAGCAGGCCCTCGACGACGATTTATTTAACTTCAAACTTTATGACCAGGCCCAGCTAAAACAACTCTCCGAGTTCGTCCTTAAATTAAAGGAAGCTTGTCCCGAGCGAAGCCGAGGGGACAGAAGTAGGGGCGGTTCGCGAACCGCCCTCGCCCCTGCGGTGGGGGTCGGAATACTTGCCAAGATAAAAAAATCATTGGCCTGGCGATATCGTTTTGGCGATGCATACGTTCTGCCTGCCAAAACTTCGGTAACGCAATTGACTCATCGTAATGATGAATACATAAAATTCGATTACTCCCGCGCCCTTGAGCGTCAGCCGGATGCTCTTATGGCCGCCGAGGGCGAAAGGGTGGCATCCTCAAGCGCAGCTTGGGGATGGCTCGGCACAGCTACGCACCTCATAATCTCTCAGCTTGATTTGACCGGGCCTGTAACAGAAGAAGCTATCGAAAAGACGAAGGACAAACTTTTAGCCGACAATGCCATAAGCTCAGCCGTCGCCGGGAATATCAACTCCGGCTCGATAGTTACATTTTTTGAAAGCGACCTTGGTAAGATGATTTTTGATGTTGATAACACTGTTTTCCGTGAATGGCCGTTCACCTTCGCACTACCCGCTTCCGAATGGCAAGATTTTCACACCCACGATACAATGGGTGGCAGCCTCAAGCGAAGCTTGGGGATGGCTCCTACTGATTCGCTTCACGCTTCACGCTTCACGTTGGGTGGCAGCCTCATCCCCGTGCCTTCTTGTGAAAGCAAGAACGGGGATGGGGATGGCCGAATACGAGATACCATCATTATTCAGGGCATAATTGATATGCTGATTAAAACACCGCAAGGCCTGGTTATTATAGATTTTAAAACCGATAACATAACCTCTGGCCAGGTTCGCGAGCGAGCCGAATTTTATCGCCGCCAGTTGGACCTTTACAGCCGCGCCGCCTCAGCAATCCTCAAATCCGAATCCATCGCCAAGTGGCTGTATTTCCTGACTCCGGCCACCGAGTTTGAGGTCAAATGAGTCTCCGTGTACTCATTTTCTGTCGCAGGTTGTACGTAGAAAACGGTGCCTGTCCCGAATAATATTATGCTATATAGTGGTCATTCCCTTCTTTTTTGCCATATGCAGCGCATCTTCGATTATATAGACTTTTTCGTAAGCAAAGTCCGTTCGCATCCCTTGGAAGCTATCGCTCACCGGTATGTGTTGATGTAGTCCATTGGGTCGTCTCTTAGGTATAGATGGTTCTGACGGGTCGAGATAGTCTATAGTTATTATCAACTTGTGACCTTTTATTTTGTATTTCATCTTTGAGCCCTTTTCTAAAAGTGTTGATTTATCAGGTAAATTCATTCAATTCTAATGTATCTCAAATATCTTTTACTAATCTGAAAGGGATGGGAAAAGTTGAAATTGGATGTGATATAATATCTAATCCCGCTAATGAAAGTCTAATAATATTAATCTCTTCTCCAAGTGCCAGCTTTGCTAAATGAAGAGTAACTCTTCGTTCGTCTTCTTTCTCATAAATTTTATTTGCTGTGTCATATTTATCCTTTAGGTTTTTGATGAAAAGCCATTCATCTTCTGTGCTCATGTTTCTGACGATTTCCTCACGATATATAGTCAAGTACACTCTGAATATCTCACTTAATCTAATTTCGTACTCAGAATCATCATCCCATGTACACAATGCCATTCCTACAACATGTATCCAAAAAGCTTGTTCGAAAGTAAATACTTCTCCGATTTCTTCCTCAATTTTCGGCCTTTCTCTGAGATTCTGTATCCCTTGTATGCAATATTCATAAAAGCCTTTAACTACTTCAGAAGGTTGTTCCATCCTTTGTTTATTCCTCATATCCTTTTCATGATATGATTCAGCAAGCTGCCCTTATTAACTGTTTCTGAGGCGTGAGAATCAAAGCTTTAATTTACTTTTCTTCTCAGAAATCCATTTGACTAAAAACTCGTGTCTTTACATCTACCTTTTATTGCTCACCCAAGGTTATTGTTTTATATTGTACCCTTTTACCAGTCCATAACAAATAATTTTGTTTTAATGGTGCGACCGCTGGAAGCCACTGAGCGAACGCACTGAGCGAAGTGGATGGTTTTTCTCAAAAATCGAGAATCTAATATCCCTTAGACTTTTACTCAGGATAGGTGGTTAAAAAAAGTGCTTTTTTGGACATTTTTTTGTTGACATTGTTTGTAATTACGTTAAAATACCCGTATGTTAGCCAGTAGGCAGACATAAACCGCCAGCAGGCGAAAGATTTCAAAGTTGCATGTCGTAAGCCACAGCGTGGCAAGGTCTTAGAGCCAGCCAGCCCGAATCCCTCCATGCCTTAGGCAGGGAACCGTTTTGAACATTTAATTTTGTGTAATTTGGATTTGTTTCGGATTTCGGATTTAGTATTTCGGATTTCAGACTACCAAATGCAAACCTGGGTTACTATCTATGCAATACACAATACGCGATACGCAATACGCAATACGAGCATCTGCCCTCTACATTTGTCGAGGATTCTCTACAAATCAGCCCTTTTTATGCAAAACAAACCCAATTTTAAATATTCCCAAATGAACGTAAGTATCTTTTCAAAAATGGCTTATGAAAATAAATCCAATTGGACACTTGGTGAAAACAAACCCAATTCAAACCCAATCAAAGCCAATCCTTCGACTTCGCTCAGGACAGGTTTTCCGATTATCCTTGTGTCTTTGAATTGGCTTTGTATAATCTCGTTCTCAGTGATGGTAACGTAAGGAATTTTGATGGAGAATATATAAAATGGCAGATGCACCGAAAGCAAACCCCGTTAGAAATTCCAGAAAGAATAAAGTACCCCGAAAATGGGGGATTTCTAACGGGGCAAATGCGGTAGTAGGACAATCAGGCGGTCCGACCGGCGTTATAAACGCCTCTCTGGTCGGCGTTATCGAAGAGGCAAACAAACATCCGCAAATCCAGAACCTCTATGGCGCGAAACACGCTGTAGTCGGAATGGCCAATGATGACTTTATCGATTTGAAGAAGCTCTCAGCCAATACGCTCGAATTGGTAGCTGCTTCACCATGTTCGGCCCTTGGCTCCAGCAGGGATAAGCCGGATGAAGAATATTGTGCTAAGATTCTTGAGGTTTTTAAGAAGCGCGATATCAGATACTTTTTCTACATCGGCGGCAACGACTCAGCCAATACCGCTCATATCCTCAATATGGTGGCCGACAAGGAGAACTTTGATATTCGGGCGTTTCACATCCCCAAAACCGTAGATAACGACCTGCTGGTTACCGACCATTGTCCGGGCTATGGAACCGCTGCCAAGTTTGAGGCTTGTGCCCTAATGGGTGATGACCTGGATAACCGGACCTTGCCGGGCGTAAAAATTGATGTGATTATGGGCAGACACGCCGGCTTTTTGACCGCTGCTACCGCATTAGGTAAGCAAAGGGATGACGATGGCCCTCATCTGGTCTATGTTCCCGAAAAGCCCGTTTCGATGGACAAATTTCTCAGCGATGTGGAAGCTGTCATTAAGAAGCTCGGCAGATGTGTCGTTACGGCCAGCGAAGGAATCTGCGATGCCGACGGTGTTACCTGGGCGAAGAAACTTGCCGAGCAGGCGGAAACCGATGCGCATGGAAATATACAACTGTCCGGCACAGGCTCTCTTGCTGACTTTTTAGCAGGACAGGTCAAGACCAAGCTAAAGGTCAAGCGTGTCCGGGCTGATACCTTCGGCTACCTGCAGAGGAGCTTTCCCGGTTTGCGATCAGAGGTGGATGCGCGTGAGGCCCGGTGGTGCGGGCGTCACGCGGTCCAGTATGCTATGATTGAAGACAGCGGCTCAGTGGCAATAAAACGTCTCGGCAACGGTGCTGATTATAAAATCGAATTATTCCGTACCGAGCTTAGCAACGTGGCCGAGAAAACTAAGTTGATGTCCGACGAATTCATTAACGCCGAAGGCAATGGCGTAACCGACGCCTTTATCGAATACGCGATGCCGCTGGTAGGAGAGCTGCCAAAGACCGAATATCTGGGCGGTTATCCCAGAGTTTGAGAATTGTTGGCAGATTTTACTTTAATAAGAAAGGACGTGTGCGGAGATGGTGAGCAAAAATTTTCCTGTTTTGATTTTGTTTTTTGTAACTGCTGCTGCGTTTGCTGTGGGGCCGTCGAATCAGGCTGATTCGGTAAATACAATGCCGGCCGGCATTGCTGCACCCCCGCTCTTGCTTTCGCCTGCCCACGCGTCTCCCGACGCGAGTCGGGGCGGCGGGCAAGAAAGCGCGGGAGTAAAGGACTTTGGAGCGGTGGGTGACGGCAGGGCGGATGATACTGCCGCCATAGAGGCAGCCCTGAAAGCCGGCACAGGCGCTTTGTACTTTCCAAAAGGAAGCTATCGTCTTACCCGCACTGTCGCAGTGGATTTGAATGTATGCGACAGAACTTCGCTGGTCGGAGACGGTACGGCTACTGTTATTATGGCAGGGCCGGGGCCGGCATTTCATTTTATTGGCACTCACGATGGAACCGGTGACCCTGACAGTGTTCGTGACCAAGTCTGGCAGCACCAGAGACTGCCGCTTATAACCGGATTTGAAATCAGGGGTGCCCATCCGGAATCAATTGGTCTGCGCCTTGAGAAAACCATGAAGGCCACACTTACTAATCTGCTAATCCGACGTTGTAAAATTGGCGTTGAGCTGGTAAAGCGCAATCGCAATTTGATAATCGGCCACTGCCATATCTATCATAACAGGCAAGTTGGGATTGACTTCAATAAGGTGAACTTGCATCAGGCAATTATCGCCGATAGTCATATCAGTTACAATCCGGTTGCGGGAATCCGGCTGTTGGGTGGTGAAATGCGAAACTTTCAAATAGTCGGCAACGACATCGAGTACAACTACGATGCCAAAAGCAAAGGCTCAGCGGACGTCCTGATAGATATGACACCGTCCGGCAGCTCGTTCAGGGAAGGCACAATAGTCGGTAATACCATCCAGGCCAGACCCAGCCAAGGCGGAGCCAACATCCGCTTTCTCGGCGGCAAGAATCTCAAAGTCGGTGGTCTTCTGGCCATAACAGGAAACCTTATCGGCAGTCAAACGCACAACATTCATTTAGTCAACTGCCGTGGTGTTTCTATCTCCGCCAACTCCCTCTATAGTGCCGCCGAGCATACTCTCTGGCTCGAAGACTGCGCTAACATCGTGGTCGGCAATAATAACATCGATTGGAATCCGGACCACAAGAAAAAACAACTGGTTGACGGCATTTTTATTGAAGGCTGCAAGGGGGTTACTCTCTCGGACACGATTATCGAAAACAGTTTTCAGGGTTCTTCACAGAGTGGCGGCGCCATTGACGTCAAGGCAAGCGAGGATGTCGCAATCGTGAACTGCCAGGTTCTGGATTTCAGGTACCGCGGCATTACCTTAACAGATGCAGTGCGGTGTCGTGTTACGGGCTGTTCTGTAATTGAGCGCCGCCGGGAGCCGATGAAGGGAGCGTCAATTCAGTTAACAAGCGGCCGGGACAATTTAATCGCTGACAATATTGTAAATCGCGGTGGTCTTTCAATCGCCGAGGGTGCTGCAACTGTCCGTGGTAATCTCGAAATAAAAGGCGCAAACTGATTTCATAGTTGTTGAGATGTGTTTTATTTTTTTCCCGAAGGATTTGCCGGATTCGTTGTATGAATTTTGGTAAACTGTTTCCACATTGCTTCAATAGCTTCTTTGGCTTTGGGTTCCCGCCTTGCGGGGTCCCTCATATTGCTGTGAATATATAGCCCGTAGCGAAGATGCAGAGGCTCATTTGGCTGAATCTTCTTTGGTCCATCGAATGTTAGAGAAGCTCCCATCCAGCCATCATTTCGGACGTGGAAGTAGGTGGGAAAGTTCGGGTTGTCCGGATGGTCGAATAGCGTAATGCCTTCCAGTCTTTCATTTGTAATAGCACCGGAATAGTCAACCCATCTGGCTCGTTTCCAAAGAATCTCTTTTTCGTTGACTGCTCCTTCGGAGTTACGAATTCTCCCGCCGCCGTCATTGACACCGATAGTTTTGGCCATTCGCACGCCAATCATTCCAAAAGGGGTTTTTCCGAGTGTAACCGTTGATTCTTTGGCCTTGAATTCCATATCGATTATCAATAACCATTCAGAATCCGGGAGCAGGAGTACCGTTACCCGGCGTGTTTCTAAAAGCAGTGCTTTGTCTTCATTGGTGAGCCACTCATTCTCTGTTACTATGGTCGAACGTTCGCCGACGTCTTCAAACTTAACAATGCGTTTGTGGCGAATTTTCCCGCCCCCACGGTCTCTCCAGAAACTTACTCCATCGACATCATTATGAGAAATCCAGACGGAATTATGGTGGCTGTGCGATTCCGGGTCGTGCGGGTGTCCGATACGTGTAAGGGACCGCCCTGAGGGGCCGATTACCGGAAACAGAAAAGGCCGATGAAGACCGGGGCCGAAGTGGTATCGGGTAAGCTCCTCGCCGTCGCGCTGAAAAGAAACCTGTTGGTAAGGCATCGGTATGACCTGCATGCGCGGAACCGGTTTTGGTGTGAGTGGCGCCTCTTGTGCCGGTGCATTTGTGCCAATTAGGAGCACTAAGAGAAAGAGAATTTTTTTAGCGGATAAAATATTATACACAGTTGAAGCCTTTCCCTTTTATTAAGCGGTCCGAAAAAGAAACTCTCTTGTTTGCTTAATCAAACAGTGCCTCTACAAAAGTGTTCGGGTCGAACTCTGCGATATCTTCCGGCTTTTCGCCTAAGCCAACGAATTTCACCGGTATATCGAGCTGGTCTTTGATGGCGATAACGATTCCGCCCCGTGCGGTGCCGTCAAGCTTGGCTAAGAATATCCCTGTAACGTTAATCGCTTCGGTGAACAACTTTGCCTGAGCAATTGCGTTTTGCCCGGTAGTGGCATCGAGAACCAGCAGCACTTCATTTGGAGCGTCGGGGATTTTGCGGGCTACGACATCGCGAATTTTTGTCAGTTGCTTCATCAGGTCTTTTTTCGTGTGCAATCGCCCGGCTGTGTCGAGAATCAGGATATCAGCGTTCCTTGCAGCAGCAGCCTCACAGGCGTCGAAGGCGACGGCCGCCGGGTCGCCGCCGGTTTGGTGCTTCACGATTTGCACGCCGATACGTTCGGCCCAGATGCTCAATTGCTCTACGGCGGCGGCGCGGAATGTATCGCAGGCGGCGACTATGACCTTTTTGTTGTTTTTGCTTAAAATATACCCGAGCTTGGCGATGCTTGTGGTTTTGCCGGTGCCGTTGACGCCGGCGACAAGGATAACAGTCGGGCCGGACTGGGCCAGATGTAGTTGTCTGTCGCGGTCCGGCCAATAGCTTTTAATGTGCTCTTTGAGAAACGGTATGATATCGTCGGTCTTTGCGATTTGCCTGCTGCGATAGGCTTCGCGCAGCTCTGATACGAGCTTATCCGTCGTTTCAACCCCGATATCGTCGCTTATCAGCGTTTCTTCCAGCTCGTCGAGCAGGCTTTCATCGATATTTCTGCCAAGACTCAGTACCGACGAAAGTGATTTGCTGATCTTATCACGCGTTTTACCTAATCGGTCTTTGAAGTATCCTGCTGTTTTGGTAAAGATTCCCATAGCGGTTTACCTTTCGCTAAAAATTCTATCTGGCCCGGTTAGAGTCTGCCACCTTGCTTCTAAAGGAACTGACGAAGCCCCGATATTATCGGGATTTGTGAAAATTTCAAGTCCGGCTAAGATTTAATTTTCCAGGGCTTTCATTGGTCACGAAAAAAATTTGTATTTTTTTGTTTTTTACTTCTGACGGAGTAATTTTCTTTGACAAACCGAGCGATTCAAGTTAGATTTCCCACTACCGTTCCACACCAATTGCAAATGGTGAATGGTGAATGGTAATTACCAATAACCGTTTATGAGCAGTTATTTTTCGCATATAGCATCGATTCACAAAGGATGGTGACGTGGCAGTTCGCGAAGTTGAAGATATTTTCACTGAAATAATCGACCGTACAAAAACGCTTGACCCGGCCAACGCCCGCAAGTGGTTCGATAGTTTGACGGTATTGCATCTGAATGGCGGTTCGCTGGGGATAGGTTGTCCCGATGAAGCAACCGTTCAGTTCCTGCAGGACAATTGCAAAAGTAGTTTCACTCGGGCCGCTCAGCAGATAACAGGCCATCTTATCACCGTAGATTTCGGCGTTGACACTCCCGGAAAACTCGACAGCAGCTCACGACGCTTCGGGTCCGGAACTGATGAAGCCATTTTGCAAAAGAAACACGGCTCGACTGCCGGGCTACGGCGGGCTTCGCCTAGACGAGAGCTCGCCGAAGTCAAAATAGGAATCCTTAAACTTCACCCTGACTATACCTTTGATAATTTTGTCGTAGGGCCGAGCAACCGACTTGCTCATGCAAGCTGTGTTGCGGTAAGTCAATCGCCAGGAAATACCTACAATCCTCTTTTTATTTACGGCAATTCCGGCCTGGGAAAGACCCATCTTTTGCACGCTGTCTGTTTCGAGGCCCAGCGAAAATCTAATCCGCCTCAGGCGGACGCTTCTAACAGGCGTGGTGCCGTCATTCAATTCTTAAGCTGTGAAGATTTCGTCAACAGATTTATCAGAGCGATCGAGGAAGGGAATTTGTCTGGTTTTCAAAGCCAGTTTCGCACTGTCGATATGCTGGTAATCGACGACGTTCAGTTCCTGCGTGAACGCGAGCATAGCCAGGAAGAGTTCTTCCACACATTTAATGCCCTTTATAACAACGGCAAACAAATCATCCTCAGCGCCGACAGCCCGCCCGGCAAGATTCCTTCGCTTGAAGCACGCCTTATCAGCAGATTCAACTGGGGTCTGGTTACCAGAATAGACCCACCGAGCTACGAGACAAGAGTTGCAATCGTCCAAAAGAAGGCACATCTTCGGGGCCTTAATATTTCCGATGAAATAGCAGAATACATCGCTCGCAAACTGCACGCAAACATCAGGGAATTGGAAGGCGCTTTGACAACCATTTATGCCGTGGCGACTACCACCGACAAAGTAATCGACCTCGAATTAGCTCAGAGGGCTCTGGAAGGACAGATTAAAGCGGCAGCCAGACATATCAGTATCACAGATATTATCGAGGTGGTAACGAGCCATTTTGACGTTCGCCTTGCGGATTTGCAGAGCAAAAAGCGCAGCCAGAGCATTACTGAGCCTCGTCAGATTTGCATGTACTTAGCCAGAAATTTAACCAAACACAGCCTCGAAGAAATTGGCGGTCATTTGGGAGGCCGAGACCATACTACCGTTATGCACGCCTGCAGCAAGATAAGCCAGGCCGAGAAATCCGACCCCCAAATGCACACCCTATTGGGGGAGCTGACAAAAAAGATTACACAAACACCTCAAGCGTAAATACCTTGCTTGAATGATTATTTGATTATGGAATTTAACATATACAGGTAGTCTGAAAGCAACCGCGTTATCAGGAATTTTTGCCTTACGGTTTCTTTAGCCTTCTGGCCGATAGCTTTACCATCATCAGGGTTCTTAAGTAAATGAATAATTCTGTCTGCGAATCCTTCCGTATCTTTTGGGGCAACCAAAAAGCCATTTTCAGCATCCTCTATTTGAGAAGGTATGCCCCCTACATCTGAGGCTACAACTGGTGTGCCTTTCCACAATGCTTCGGTAACACAAAGGCAGAAGCCTTCTTTCGTCGATTTTTGAATTATTACGTCTGAAAATCGCTGGACCGCATTGACCAGTGTTTCGTTATTACCAACAACAAAAATAATATGGCCATTTTTATAAAGTTTATTGGCTTTTCGCAGGACCTTGTTGTACATCCTCATGCCTTCGGGGTCATCACTGGCCACGTTATAGCAGAAAACCAGTCTGCAATCGACTTTTTGCCTAACCAGCTTAAATACATCTATCACTCCCTCCGGATCCTTCCATGGGTCGAGCCTCGAGACCTGGGTAATTATCGGTTTGTCTGTGGGTATGCCAGCCTTGGTTATGTATTCAATCATGGTCTTCTTACTGATATCTTTATTCTTCTGGCTAAGAGGATTAATAGCTGGCAACATTAGTCTCTGATCAACCGGAAGGTCATCTTTGAAGTATTTTTCGCTTGATACAACAATCTGGTCATATTTAAGCAAAAAGCCTTTCAGAAAATCCCATAATTCTTTATGCGGGTTAGTCAGGTCTATGTGACATCGCCATATCCAGGGCTGGGATTTCCTGTAAGACTGTATGATTGAGAGCGGTTGAGGGTCATGAATAATGATACAATCATGGTCCAGGTGGGAAAACTTTGAAAAGTTCTCGTTGACTTGAAGGTATATGCGTTTTTTTCTTTGCGATAAATTTAGCTTCGCCCCTTGAAGAGCATTGTGAAAACTCTTTGTGACCTCAAAAAACTCCTGGCTCCCATGTAAAATTCTCCAGCCGGCATCTATACCCACATCATTCATTAGAAGCACGAGGGAATATAAAATCTCTGCTACGCCGCCACCCTGATATGTGGCATTTAGGTGGACAATGTGTTTGCCGTAGAGGCGCCTTGCCTTGGCGTAAATTTCAGCTAATGTATCGTCAGATACTATATGACGAAAATCTTCAAGACGTAACATACTAACTCCCTACCAATTCTTTGAGTAACGACCTAATCTCGTTCAGGGTATCCACGTTGAATCGGGCTTTTGAAATACTTATTCCTACTTTTATAGAATATGCCCCATTCGGTAGGACACTAAACATTTCTTCATCGGTATAATCGTCACCTGCCGCCAGCAAAAAATCCCAATCTTGCTTTCCAGTCCAAAATTCCGCTGCTCGGCCCTTGCTTACACCGATATTCCTTATTTCAAGGATCTTACTGCCTTCAAACACGCCGACATCGAGGTTTTCTGTCAGATTCAGCAGAGCGCCTCTTAGTTCCTGCTCTCTGAGATAGGCAAGCTCAGGGTCCGCTCTACGATAGTGCCAAACCAGACAAAAGTCCTTTTCTTCAACCGAAGAGCCTGCGGTTCGATCCGAATAAAGCTCGATAATAGGCCTAATTGTATCTTTCCAGTCTGCCTCCAAAGGTTGCATACATTGCCAGTCTTCACCTCTTTGTTTAATCCAAGCCCCGTGTTCAGCAACTAATGCTACGTCAAGGCGGCCAAGCCATTGAGCCAACGTTGCTTTGTCCCGACCACTTATTACTACAACATTGTTCTTAGGGTCGCTTGATAAACTCTGCAGCAAGCTCATAATTTCCTCATCCGGCTCTGCCTCTGCAGGCTTGCCTTTAAAACCTACAAGCGTGCCGTCATAGTCGAGCAGTAGCAATCGTTTCCGGCTTCTGGCATAATCATTAATCAATTTCTGCTTAGAAGGTTCGGATAGTTTGCGGACAGAGAGCTCTTGCTGTGTTTTTTTAATATTAAATAACGCGTTCAAAAAATCACTGCTCCATTTTGAAACATCATAACGTCTAAGCCTTTCCTGCATTAATCTGTTGCGCTCCATTTGCTCTAACAGGGGCATCTCGAGGGCTTCCTTGATGGCCTTTATTATTGCTCCTTTATTGTTTGCATTGACTATCAGGGCCTCGCCTAATTCACTTGCCGCACCGGCCATCTCGCTGAGAATCAAAACGCCTCTGCCTTCGGTTTTGGTTGCTATAAACTCTTTTGCTATTAAGTTCATCCCGTCCCTCAGGGGCGTTACTAAAGCCACATCAGCAACGTTGTACAGTGCTGTAATCCTTCTGAAGGACAGAAATCGGTAAAGATACCAGACAGGCACCCAGCCCATAGTTCCGTGTTCTCCATTGATCCTTCCCACAAGCTGCTCAAGCCTGTTTCTTAGCATCTTGTAGTCCTCAACGCCTGTGCGAGATGGGACAGCTACCATAATTAACGTAACTTTTTCCTTATATTCGGGATTTTTAGACAAGAATAAATCGAAAGCCTCTAATCGCTGAATAATACCCTTGGTGTAGTCCAGTCTGTCTATAGATATAATGATTTTACGCTTTCCTACTTCCTGAAGTATTTTGTCCACTTCCTTCCTAACGCCGGCTTTACTGATGGCCTTGGAGTATTTTTCGTAATCGATGCCCATAGGAAAAGCATCGACCTTGATAATACGGTTGCCCATACCGACTTTGCCTAAAGTATGTTCAAAACCCATTATTCTGCTCACGCTGCTGAGAAAGTGTCGAACATAGTCATAGGTGTGGAATCCTATTAGGTCAGCACCCAACAAACCGTTCAGAATTTCTTTTCGCCAGGGCAGGAGTCGGAACAACTCAAATGAAGGCCACGGTATATGCAGAAAAAAGCCAATTTCGAGTTCCGGCAGTTTCTCCCTAAGAAGTTGCGGAAGTAACATTAATTGATAATCGTGAACCCAGATATAATCACCAGGCTTGGCAATCTCAAATATCTCATCGCAAAAGATTTGATTCACCTGCTTATATGTCTTCCAGAAGTGCTCTTCATATACAGTACGCATTGGGAAGTAATGAAAAAGAGGCCAAACAGTTTTGTTGCAAAATCCCAAATAATAATGGTTGATGTGTTTTCTCGAAAGAAATATCGGCCGACAATTTTCACCAGCCAATCTTTCTCTGATTTGGTCCTTTCCCTCGCCGGTCAGCTTCTCGCTCGTTATTCCCGGCCATCCTATCCAGAGCTGCTCATAAGACTCCGAAAGTGAAGATAAGCCGGTGGCAAGACCTCCCGGGCTGGGGCGAAAGTGAAACTTCCCTGTTCTTTTTGTTATATTAAATGGCAGCCTGTTTGCAACAATAAGTAGTTTACTCATAATTTTCTCTCTTATTTAGTGGTATCGGCGAGGGGTCAATAAACGAGGGAAAATATAAAAAGCCGATGGAATTAAAGGAACAGCTTTTGTTTTTTTCTGTAACAATAGCATAACTTTGTATCAACTATAACAAACACACTGATGATCGCAAGGTTAAAAATGCATAAAAGCCAGTTATGTAGAAAAAAGTTATGGGTAAATGTTTTTTAGAAAACATAACCTTGTAGTATGGTTGCGTTTTTTGTTTTTTAATGGCAGGAAGAGTGGTTTTGCGATAATATATTACGCATATTGTCTTGTGATTGTGTGTTGTATTTATTCAATTGTAGATGCGATGGAATATACGACATACGCGATACGAAATACGAAACAGGAGCAAGTAAGCGAACAAGGAGCAAACGAATTTGACATTGGAAAAAAACACAAAGCAATCACTTCGATTAGCTCTGATTGCATCGGAGCATACAGTTTCTGAATACTCAATATTCTTAGAGCATCTATTAGTTGGTTTGGCGGACGAGTCGATTCCTGTAGCTTTGGTTTGTCCGCCGGGCTACGATGCGGACTCTCTGTTCACCGGCGCCGCTGAGGTTATCAACCACCCCGTTTTTAAATTGCCGTTGACCGGGCATCTAAATAGAAGGCTGCTTGTCGAACAGCTTGCAAAATTCAAGCCTACTGTTTTACACTGCCTGTGCGAGAGCGAGGCATTGCTTACAAAGCGATTGGCTCGTCGATTGGATTTGCCTTATGTGTTGATGGTTAATTCGCTTGCCAAGCATTTGGTTCGCTTTTCTGTTTCATCGAGGCTTTGTGCAAAAATCATTACCCCGGCTAAAAGTATCGCTGCTGATATTGCCGAAGCCTATCCTCAACTTGCCGAGCGGATTGAGCAGATAAATATCGGCACTTTTGTAGCCGAAGGCAACGTATGTTTTTCTGAGCCTTCCCACCCCGCTACTATTGTGATGGCTCATCCTCTGGATAATGCCGATGACTTTGAGAATTTATTTAACGCGGTCAGGCATCTAATGATTGACGGATATGAATTTATGATGATTGTAAGTGGCGGCGGACGGGCCGAAGGGCAATTGCGGAAATTGCTGGCTGCACTTGGTCTTTTGCAGACTGTTACCATTGTCCCAAGATTAAGGCCCTGGCGGTCGGTTCTTGCCACCGGCGATATTTTCATACAGCCTCAGCCCAGCTCTACTTTTAATACTTTGTTGGTAGAGGCGATGAGTGTCGGTTCCGCTGTCGCAGCCTGTCAGGGTGGCGTAGATGATTTAATTATTGAGGGCCAGACCGCCGTAATCTTTGACCCGAATGATGAGCTTAGTATAGCGGGTGTTCTGCAGCGTCTGTTAGACAGGCGCGACTTCGCACGTAAAATAGCCAAAGCCGCACAGGATTATTTAAGACAAAATCATACCGTCAGTAAGATGATTTCCGCAACCTTCCAGACCTATCACGAGGCACAACAGTGGCAGAAAAGCTGAAGGTGTTTTTAGTTTAAAAGGCCGTAGTCTTTCAATGTTTGTTCGAGGATGACTTTTTTATCCTCTTCCAGCGGTGTCATCGGTAATCGCAATTCGTCGGAGCACATATTGAGTATCGCCATTGCCGCCTTAATGGGTATCGGATTAGTTGCCAGGGTAAGCATACTTTTGCACAGCGTAAATAGTTTTTTGTGCCATTTCAGGGCTGAGACAAAATCTCCTTCAAGGATTAAATCGGTCAGTGCCTTGACATCTGCGGGCACTATGTTAGCCACGACACTGATAACGCCTTTGCCGCCGACCGAAGCCAACGGCAGCGTTAGGGAATCGTCGCCTGATATAATAGTAAGATCGCAACGGGTCGTAATTTCGCTGGCCTGGTCCAGGCTGCCGGTCGCCTCTTTAATTGCGACGATGTTTTCGAGTTCAGCCAAACGTGCAACAGTCTCCGGCGTCATACCGGCTCCACATCGGCCCGGTATGTTGTACAATACTATGGGCAGGTCAACCTCTTCTGCTATTGCCTTGAAGTGCTGATAAAAACCTTCCTGAGTTGGCTTGTTGTAGTATGGCCCGACCTGCAATGTTGCATCAGCACCTACCTTTTTTGAAAATTCGGTATATTCAATTGCCTCAGCGGTACTGTTTGAGCCGGCGCCTGCAATTACAGGTACCTGTCCGCCCACGGTCTTGACAACTCTTTCGATGACCTGTTTGTGCTCTTCGGGACTTAAGGTAGGCGATTCGCCGGTCGTTCCTACCGGGACTATCCCGTCTATGCCGCCCTCTAATTGGAATTCGATGAGCTCATCGAGCGTTTGAAAATCGATTTCGCCCTCTTGAAAAGGCGTAACCAACGCCACCATTGCCCCTGTAAACATTTTCGTCTCCTTTTATGAACTACGAACCGAATTTGTCTATTAATTTTATCATTTCGGCTGTTGCCTGCCTTATGCCGACGAAGACCGCCCGGGCTATAATGCTGTGGCCGATATTGAACTCACAAAGGTCTTTGATATGTGCCATTCCTGAGATGTTACGATATGTCAGGCCGTGGCCCGCATGAACCACCAGCTTGTTTTCCATTGCTAAGTCGCGGCCACACTTTAGCTCGCTCAATCTTTTTTTGATAGCTCTTTGACCCTTTGCGTTTGCGTACATACCGGTATGCAGCTCGATGGCGTCACAGCCTGTCCGGGCTGAGGTGATTATTTGCTCTTTGTCGGGCGCGATAAAGGTGCTTACGAGGATACGTTTGGTGTGCATTCTTTTGACGACCTCGGCAAGGCGTCTTTTATATTTGACGCAATCCAAACCGCCTTCGGTGGTCAGCTCGGCTCTTTTTTCGGGCACTAAAGTTACCTGGTCCGGCTTAATTTCTTCGGCGATTTTGACTATCGGTTCGGCCATACACATCTCAAGATTCAGTTTGCACGCGACTGTTTCCTTTAACAGCCGAACATCACGGTCGCAGATATGGCGT
>CAYUFX010000063.1:0-26566 GCA_964444135.1 uncultured Pirellulales bacterium
AGACGCCCTGGCCTGGGGGCCGGTGCTATTGGCCCGACACTTATGGGAGCAGATGGATCTTTCTGAAATTCTCAAGAAGCATTGTCAATCACACAAACAGAAGTTTGAAGTGGCAGAGACAGCGTTTGTGTTAATAACAAATCGCTTGTGCGAGGCTAGAGAAAAAGAAAAAACTTTTCGAACGAACTGTGGGTATTGTCTATAGGAAGATCTTTGGTGGTAAGACCCCATAAAAAACAAGCATTGCTTTGCTTGAGGGTCTGCTTGTTGGTGTGTCGTTCAATCTTGACTATTTGGAAGTGCGACCATCCAGCTCCGTGAGAGTGTTTTACCATAAACTTCAAGAACATGAGGAGTTCTCTGAGCAGAAGTTGAGTGAAGGGCTTTGTCTTGGCACGCAGTTCAAGTGGAAAAATTTTCTTCGAATTTGTGTGAGGTTCCTGACCATAAACGAATCGGTACTTATTTGCTGTGAAGACCATCGGCGTACAACCCGGTCGAATACAAAGCCGGCCTTCAAAACGCTTTGAGATCATGCCGCCTCCTCTATCATCATTTTATCCAGCTTGGCTTCCGCGGACTTCGCCCAGCCCTGCCACTTCGGGATCCCAATTGCCTTGCCTTCGATATAGACATCATGCGGCGTCATCGGATCGCCGTCTTGCAGCGGTATCAGTGCCCAGTGCGGCCGAATCGTGTTATAACGCAGGCGAAATTCTTCCAGGCACACTCTGGCGTGAGCCGGGTTATCGTAGAGACGCCAGTAAACCTCTTCTTCCTTCAGCGTTCGGTGAAATCGCTCCAGCAAGCCAAGCTGAGTCGGTGTACGATATTGGATACACACGTGTGAATACAAGTCTTCGATATGCTTATAGAACCGTTTAGCAATAAAAGTTGGACCGTTATCGGTGAGAAGAAAAGGGGGCTTCTCCAACGGCCCACAAAGCCTTTCTGCCTCACGGCGAGCTATATCCAATACGCCGATAGCTTCCAACGCACAATAGCTGTTCGTCAAAGAGCAGGCCAGTAAGTACCGTGAGTAGTAGTCTATCACCGTTATCGCATACCACCAGCCGTAACCAGGTATGTGAACATAAGTTATATCCATCTGCCAAAGCTCATTAGGACCTTTGGGTAATAGCTCATATAGCTTGGCTGTCTGGTATATCTCGGCCATAGGACAGCGGCGTCTATGTAAAAGCCCGTACTCATCCATTACCCGGTAAGCATGGCGATTCTTGACCTTGTAACCGGCGCGACGACAGATAACAGCGAGCTTCTTGTAGCCATACCATGGATACAACTCAGCAGTGTGAATCACTACTTGAACGATGTGCTCCGGAATCGGTTTGGCGGCAGGACCCGGGCATTTGCGTTCTGATGCCGGTATTGACTTGTGATACCAACTCGAATGAGCGATGTTCAACGCATCCGATACACTTGTGATTCGCACAATAGAATCCTGATTGACCATCTGCTTGAGTTCCTCTCGAAACTGCCCGGTTAATACGATTCGTCCGCCGTTTTTTTTAGAATACGATTGGCGATAGTCAGTTCACCAATCACCTTGTCTCGTTCGCCCAATTCCTTCTTTAGCTCGGCGATTCTCCGGTCGCGAGGATCAGCTTTGCCTTTTCCATTTGCCAGGGCCGCTTCGCCGCTGGCCATAAAGTCATCACGCCAGCGATATAACGTGTTCTCTGAAATTCCATACCGCCGTGCCAGCACAACTGCCGGCTCTTCACGGCGTATTAACAATAACAACACAACTTTACGGCGTTCCGATACGCTCAATTTTGATTTTGTTCCCATCTTTCAGTCCCTTTCGATTTTTGTAAATCTAACAGCTTAACCAAAAGGAACCTCTCACTCACGAAAATTCCCAACAACCCCGTTCTATACAATGCCAGAAAATATTGAATTAATCATTCTTACATATCAAATCAATCTCTATTTATCCCATAAGAAGCAGCTCTATCAGCAACAGTACAATACATTGATTATACATATAATTTTTCGTTACAGTCTTCCAGGCTAAGCTTGAATTTAACAGGATCATAGGATAGTATTTGAATTGAAAGAGTTATTCCTGGCTGCCTATGAGAAATTGAAAAATGGATCACTTCAAAATAAGTCGGCGTAGATTTGTGGGAAATACTACTCTCGGAATAGCAGGGATTTTAGGTTTTCCCTACATCGTCCCATCTTCTGCGTTTGGCAGCAATGACGCAGTCCTACCAAGCAATCGTATAACACTGGGTCTTATTGGAACAGGTAACATCAATACACACCATCGAGAAACCTTTCTGGCTGAGAAAGACACCCGAATTGTAGCTGTATGTGACCCTATAGAGGCAAGACGCAAGGCCTATCGGAACCGCATCAATCAGGTTTATGGTGGTAGTGTGTGCACCGATTACCGCGACTACCGTGAGCTGCTGAATCGTCAGGATATTGACGCTCTTTGTATTGGTACACCAGATCATTGGCATGCAGTGCAGGCTATTGCCGCCATGAAGGTTGGTAAAGATGTCTATCTGGAGAAACCCCTCACCCTTACAGTAGCGGAGGGACGATGTGTTGTCGAAGCCGCTAGAGCATATGGTCGGCTTCTTCAGACTGGCCTGCAGCGTCGATCCCATGGAGCTTACCGTCATACCTGTGAGCTAGTTCGTAACGGCCGAATCGGACAGCTGACCCGCGTGGAGGTCGGCATCATTGGAATTAACAAAGGCGTAGAGGTAGGGCAGAACTTCCCAATAACGCCGGTGCCATCCGGTTTCGACTACGATCTGTGGTTGGGACCGGCCCCGATTAGTCCTTTCAGCCCCCAGCGCGTCGCCCGTGGGAATGAAGTATGCTACTGGTATTACATCTCCGATTACACTACAGGCTTTATTAGTGGTAACGGAGTGCACTTCGTGGACATAGCACAATGGGGTATCGGCGATGAGGTCAAACCATTGGATGTGCTTACCTTATCAGCCGACATACCCGCTGACGGCTTAGTCGATGATGCTATAACCTGGCGGTCGGAGGTGATCTACGAAAATGGAGTGCGAATGAGTTACAGCAGCGAGGGCAACCCGCATCCCGACGGCATTCGTTTCATAGGTACGGAGGGCTGGATTCACGTGACTGGCGGTGGGACTTTAAGTGCAAGCCGCATGGAGGTACTGAAGTCTGTGATAGGCCCCGATGAGATCCACTTGTATGTTAGTCCGGGGCATCATCGCAACTTTCTGGATTGTATAAAGACACGCCAGCCTGCAGCAGCCTCTTCCAAGGTTGGCCATCGTACTACAACGACATGTAATCTTGTGGAGATTTCTGCTCGTCTGGGTCGTAGAGTGAGATGGGATTCCAGAGTGGAACGCTTCACCGGCGACGAAATGGCTAACCGTTTACTTTCGCGATCCATGCGGGCACCATGGAGAGTGTAAAATGGGCAGTATGATAACACTGCTTATAGTGTACATGTGAATTGATGCATAATAGCCGACTGTGTTTTGTCAGATAAAGAGGTAAAACATGCTTATGTTTGAAGGTCGATTGTGAAAACAGCACAAGTTATTCTTGGTCTGCTCTTAGTCTGCTCATCCACGTACGCTGCGAAACAGAGCCACATCGTGATCGAGAACGCGCACGTACGATACTCAATATCTGCAGAAGGAAAAAACCTTGGATTTGTTGACCTCGCTTCCGGAATTAATTACTTGGACCGAAACACGTCCTCATACTGTGCACTAGTACGACATAATGGAAAGGAGTATACTGCAAGTTATGCTTCCTTAGCAAATGGCCATCTTGTCATCCGGTTCAATCAAATAGGTGTAAAAGCCATCCTTGGTGTTGAATCCAAGGACTCTTATATTCGTCTGTCAGTAGTGTCAGTTAACGATGGGAATATTGATTCTCTTGTGTTCCTTAATATTCCACTTACTCTGAAGGGTCGACCCGCTGAGCTTTTTGGTTCATGTGCATTGTCTCTGAATCTTAGAACTCGTGTGGATCAACTGCCTGCGCTTCAAACGGCCCTTCGCGCTTCATGTTACAAAAAGTTCGACATTGAAGGAGCAAAAGTTGCAATAATCGGGACAAAGATGAAAAAAATACTCCCAGCCCTTAAGGAAGCTATAACAGATGCAAATGAGATGCCCCACTGCACGGTTGCCGGGCCCTGGGCACACGATGTACCATTTAACCACGGCTCATATTTATTCAATTTCGGCTCGCTCACGGATTCGAACGTAGATGAGTGGATATCGATGGCTAATAACCTTGGGGTGACCCAAATCGATAATCACGGTGGAAGGTCATTCTTTCGGTTCGGCGACTTTGTGCTGGATAACCGCAAATGGCCTCAAGGATGGGATACCTACCGTAGTATTGTAAAACGCCTTCATGATGCCGGTATTGGTTCTATTTTTCATACATATGCTTTTTTCATTGATAAGCAGTCAAAGTACGTGACTCCTGTTCCTGACAAACGGCTTGATGCTTTTCGAATATTCACCCTCAGCAGGGCTATTGATACGGAATCCAGGGAGATTACGGTTAACGAATCTACAAAAGACATGAGTACAGTGACTGGATTTTTCGAACACAACAGTGTAGTACTTCATATCGATGAAGAACTCGTGACCTTCGGTACAGTTAGCCTGGAGCCACCGTGGCGTTTTACAAACGTCAAACGCGGTGCGTTCGGAACGAAAGCTGCTGCCCATGAGAAAGGAGCAAAAGCCCGTCACCTAAAGGAATGCTTTGGTTTGTTCGTACCGAACCCGGAGTCATCGCTTTTTGAGGAGATTGCGGAGAATCACGCTAATATAGTAAATTCGTGCGATTTTGATGGAATATATCTTGACGCAATCGATGGCAGTTCTATCCTGCGCGGACCGGACGAAAGCTGGTATTGGGCAGATAAGTTCGTATTTGAGATTCAAAAGCGTCTCGAAAAGCCTGTGGGCATGGAGATGAGTGCTATGTGGCATCATTTCTGGCAGTTCCGTACACGTTGGCAGGCATGGGATTACCCGCAGCGCGGGCACAAGCGATTCATTGATATACACGCTGCATCGGTTAATGGCGGACTTATGTTACCTCTACATTTGGGATGGTGGAACTTCCAACAGTTCAATCCGCCCCAGGTTGAGCCGAGCTATTCTGATGTGATTGAGTATCTCGGTGCCAAGCTCATCGGATGGGATGCTGGTATTTCCCTCACCGGCGCAATAGACCGGGATCGTCTCGCTACCGTTCCTTTATTTAGACGGGCAGTGGATATTCTGCGCACGTTTGAAAAACTCCGTCGGGCCGGAACTTTTAATGAGGCAATAAGGGCGAAGCTGGCTGAACCGGGGAAAGAATTTTCACTATTTCGTGACGAGACCGGAAATTGGCGGTTCCGGCCGGCCCAATATGTTCAGCATACCGCCTCATTTTCAGAGCCTTGGAGCCTCTCCTGGACAACAGAGAATTCATCCGGGAATCAGCCTGTGAAGTTGCGTATTGAAGTGTTGATGTCTGCAGGTCCATACGATGATCCAGAGAACTTAGTTTTAGCCGATCTTTCGGAGCCGAACACGTTTACAAAGCCCCCTTACGCCGCTGAAGGGGTGACTGTGAAACTTACTGATGCAAACATATCTGGTACACAGAAGTCAGCAGGTATACTTTCTGCAACGAATTCAGGCAAAATCCAACAGAACGCCGCCTGGGCCAGACTCGACCGCAAGTTCGATCCTTGCCTGAATCTAAAAGAGCATAAAGCGATAGGTGTATGGGTTGAGGGTGATGGTTTAGGGGAGATAATCGCCATCAGGCTGGAAAGTCCCCGCCATATCTCTTACGGTGCAATCGCTGATCGCTACATCACAGTGGACTTTACTGGCAGACGACTATTTACACTCGTTGAGACTGAATCTGCTCGCTGGAGTGATTATGTCTGGAATGATGGTAAGTGGCTATATAATGTTTACCGCGAGACCATCGACTTCGGCAACATAGAATCAATCAGCATCTGGTACAACAATCTCCCACAAGATAAAAAAGTGAGCTGCATTCTCGGCTCGGTCAAAGCTCTTCCTATGCTTGATTGTACCATAAAGAATCCTACAGTTATAGTAAACGGCAAAACAATTGTCTTTCCTGTTGAAATTAGTTCTGGTTCTTATCTTGAATTTTATGAAAATGACAATTGCACTCTGTATGGATCGAAGGGTGAGATGCTTATGAAAGTGGTCCCGAAGGAAAGGGCACCTTTGCTTCTGAAGGGGAAGAACCAGATTCGGCTCCTTTGCGATCAGTCAAAAGAAACGGCTCCAAGGGTGAAAGTCACGGTCATTTCATATGGCGAGTCGCTTTGACTTGTCGAAGGTTATTCAGTATTAGAGTGGGTGAAAGAATAAAGGTAAACAGAAATGCTGATATGTAAAAGATTGGTTTTTTAATTAAAGGAACGAGAATGTACACAAATAAAACTGCAATCAGGTCATGTTATGTCTTTTCAATGTTGGTTATTTTATTTTGCTTCATTGATAATACCGTACAAGCAGATTCTTTAGAATGTTTCGCGGTAAGTGATTTAGTGAGAATTTTTGAAGATGGCTACAATTTTCCCGAAAGACGGGACAGACTCGAAATATTTGGCATAAGAAATGAATATCTTTCAGCCCAATGTGTTATCAAAGCTAATCAGGATTTACACAATGTTACAGTCTCATTGAGCCCTCTGAAACATGTTGCATTTTCAACTTCTATACCTGCCAATGCCCTTGGATGGAACTTCGTATGTTCTATACCGATTCAGGAGAACACACCGAGGTATAGAAAAGCCGATTTAACTCGTGCTGCACCTGCCAAATTTCCTGATTATCTGTCTGAGGATAGTAAAGTGTTTTTGAAGAAAGGTAATTACAAGGCAGTCTATTTCACAATAAAAATTCCTCGCAATGCCGAGGCTGGTGATTACAAAGGGGCCGTGACTATAAAAACAGAGAGAGAAGACAAATCTTTGCCTTTGCATCTTACTGTTTATCCCTTAACGCTGCCCGATGAACGGCATCTGATGGTCACGGAGTGGTACACGACAGGTAATTTCAAGAAGTTTCATGACATTGACACATCGGATTCAAAACGATTCTATGAAATGCTCAGAGTTTATGCTGAAAATATGGCTGAGCACAGGCAGAACGTTTTTAGAGTTAGTCTGGACTTGATTACATGCAAACAAGCCGCCGATGGTAACTTGAAATTTGATTTCTCAAGGTTCGATAAATGGGCAGACATTTTTTGGAATACCGGACGAATGAACTTGCTTGAAACAGGATTTGTTGCAAGATTTGGCGAGGACGGCTGGTCAAGCAAGGAAATTGTGCTGAGGGATTTTCGTGTTCAAATGGAATCTACCGGCAAAAGAATAACCGTTCCTGGGAAGGAGTTTCTACCGCAGTTCTTACCTGCGCTCGAAAATCATTTAAGAAAAAAAGGCTGGCTTGAGAAAACAGTTTTTCATATCGCTGATGAGCCGTCGAATCATAATGTGATGAGCTGGAGGCAGGCTTCAGAATACATACACCATTATGCTCCAGCACTTAGAAGAATAGATGCTATAGAGACAACATATTGCTTTGACAGATTGGAAATCTGGGTTCCCAAATTAGATCATCTCGCCACATGGCACGACGTATTCAAGAGGGCACAAAATCAGGGCTATGAATTGTGGTTTTATACCGTTGGCATTTTTCAAAAAGGCTCCTATCCAAATAAGACCGTAGATGTTCCTCTTATAGAATCAAGAATCCTTCACTGGCTGAATTATCGCTTTGGATTAAAAGGATATCTTCATTGGGGCTTTAATCGCTGGACAGATGATCCTTTTGCAGCTCCCGGAAGACACCGTGGTGACGGCTGGCATGTATATCCCAAGAAAGATGGATTAATTAATTCCCTGCGATGGGAGCAAATGCGAAATGGGATTCAGGATTATGAATACTTTTGGATGCTCGAAGATAAAATAAGGAAAATAAAAGCCGGTCTTGGCACACGTTTATCAATAATTGAACCATCTCGCAGAGGCAAGGAAATAGCTTCTCAGGTTGTTAAAACAATGGACACTTACACTAAAGACCCTGTCATATTATACAATGTAAAAAAACAGATCATTAATGAGCTTTTGGATTTAGACATAACTCCCCAAATACTTGTTCAGACCAATCCACTTGAGCATTCGACTGTAGCAAATGATAGTGCCATAGACGTTTTTGGATGGGCAGAACCTGAGACAAAAGTAGTTATTAACGGCCGGGAATTGCCTGTATCATCCGATGGTTTATTTATGGAGAATGTTCACTTATCGCGAGACAACACAATCGTAGTGGAGGCCGAACATAAGAAAGGCAAAAAGAACATTGTTCGTTCTTTCGAGGTTTTATATTAATTGGTACACAAGGAACTTGAGCATGTGTATAAACCTTAAAATAAACGCAAACAAATTATTTGTAACTTGGGTGACAATCAGCTTGCTTGGAGCTGCTGTTAATTTCAGCAAAGCAGAGAATAAGGCAACTAAATGGCCTTCTCACATACAGGTAGTACTTGATGCAACTCAGCCCTTAAAATATGACAGGGGCAAGCGTTTACCACTTTATCTCTGGCAGGCCATGGACCCCGGCCAGCTAAACGAGAAAGTTGTAGAAGGGCTTGTCAAAGAGTTAGATAAGCGAGGCATTGGGCTTATTAGTTCCTGGAATCCAGGGGATCGCGAAAGAAGCTTAGCCCAGTCCCTAATGGTTGCCAAAGTGCAAAAGAAGTTGAATTTGCGGGTGAATATCAATGCCACAAACTGCCTTTATTCTTTTTTTAACGGGGATGAGCAAACAGCCCACATAGACGATGAGGATAGACCCTTTTGGGATGAATCGTTTGGCAAACAGAAGATGGGCTGTCCGTTCGCTCTTGATTTCCGGCGACCTCATATCCAGGAGCAAGTGGAATATTTTGTGAAGGCGTTTAAGAAAGCGGATTTGGATATAGATTTTGTTTTTGCCGATTGGGAAATTGACGGCCCCATCGAATTCAATAAAGCTCAGGCTGCCTCAAAAAGATGTAAACGTTGTCGCGAAAACATCAACGATATCGATGATTTTGAAGAGTTTCAAAGAGTACTTCGAAGGCTTAGATGCAAGTTACAGCGGGAGAATTATGCAGAGCCGATTAAGCTGAATTTTCCAAGGGCACTTGTAGGTAATTACGGAGTTTATCCGCACAACGGGTACCGCTATTGGTACGATTACTATGAGTACTACGTCGATGGACAACCATATCAGGCAGACCAACGGGCCAGGTACAGAAAATGGTATAATGAGTTTGCCGAAAGCGGATATACCTTTGCTATGCCGGTGGTTTACACGTGGCGCAGGATTTTCGAATGGTATGACTATGTAAATACAGATTATCGATGGTTCTATAATATGCTGTTAGTGGCAAGCAACGCAGGACGGCACACTCCGGCCGAGATACCTATCATTAGCTTTGTGCACTGGCATACGATTGAGCCTAAGCCTTCTACGAGTACAGCAAAGCAATTTAGTGAGGATAAATATCAGGAGTTGTTGTGGCATATGTTGTTGAGGGGTACAGACACATTTTTTCTTTGGTGTCGAAAAGAGGAAGCAGCAAAGGAAATTCAGCTTGTTCATCAAGTGTATGCCGAAGCCCAGCAATATGGAGAGTTTCTCACTGATGGAAAGCCGATCAATTTCAGTGTTCCAAAGCAGCCGGGAACAGTTGTCTCAGGATTGCAATTAGGAGACCGTGTTTTAGTGCGACGAACGGATTTTACCAGGACAAATGGCGCGGTGGAAATCATCGTTGATAATAGAAGAATTAAAGTTGGAGTTGCTACGAAGAACTGTCAGATTTTTTCGATTCCCAAAGACCCATAGAATTATTAGAACTATAAAGAAATACTGATTTGTTTTGAGACATTGGGAGAATTGCATAATGAAAAACAGAACATTTATAAAAATCTTTCTCTTTTTGATTCTAAGCTCATTCGAGCATGCATTAGCCGACGAAAAGATAATACTTACAGCATTAAATAGTATGGAGCGGATAAGCCAGAATCAAAAGATGTATGGAGCCCATACGGTAAAGATTTGGTCGGCAAGAAATGAAGTAGAATCTTTTCAGGTCGTGGTTTCTGCTCCCAAAGAAAATATTAATGTAATCAAATTGGAGATTTCTGACCTTATTGGGCCGGAAGGCTCGAAGATTGAAAAAGACAACATTAAGCTCTTCAGAGAGGAATACGTCCGAGTGAGAATGTCCACCCCTCGGGCGGAATTACCTCCAGGACTATATCCGGACCCTCTTGTTCCCTTCATTAATCCCATAACCGGCAAGCCCATTGAACCTCTCACCAGAACCCAAAAGAGATGGGGAGAATCACCTACAACCAGCGGCTACGATATGTATGCCATCCCATTCGAGGTTTTCAAAGGTCAAAACCAGGCTATATGGGTTGACGTATATATCCCCAAGAAAATCCCCGCTGGTATATATAGCGGACAGCTTCGTGTTTTGGCAAAAGGGGGCATTTCAGAGCGAATCCCCATAGCTGTCAATGTCTGGGACTTCACACTCCCCGATGGCCCTACACATAGAAACCATTTCGGTAGTTTTGGCAATATCGCTCGATATTTCAAAGTAGAGCGAAATTCAGACAGATTCAAACAAATTGAAATGCGTTATTGTCAAGCGATGTCTGAGCATCGCATAAATTCTCCTATTCCACACTATCTGCTGCCGCAAACCAATGATGACGGCTCTTTGGAAATCATCCCGGAAAGGCATACGGCCTTAAAAGAGTTTATTTCCAATCTCCATGTAACCGATTTTGAAATACCGAGAGCACCATTCACCCGGCTGCCAAGTTCAACCTTAAGGCCCGATTATAAAACCATATCTCCAGCCAACAGAAAAAAAGCTCAACAGTACTACAGGGAATTCTACAAATATTTGAAAGACAATGGCTGGGAAAAAGGAGCCTACGTATATATGCTGGATGAACCAAATCTACGTGAAAATTATGAGCAGGTGCTCGTCCTCGGCCGCCTTGTTCATGAAGCTGTGCCGCAACTCAAATGTCTGGTTGTAGAACAGACGTACCTGCAGGACCCTTCCTGGCCGGATATTGATCCGGCGGTGGATATATGGTGTCCCCTATGGTCGTTTATTGACAGAAAGACTATCAATGAGAAACTTGCTCATGGCGATGAGGTCTGGTCATATACTGCCCTGGTGCAGCGTGCGCCTCGATATCATCCCCAGTACCAAACTGTCAAGGCATTAGATCCTCCGTACTGGCATATTGATCGACCTCTGACTGTTTACCGTGTCCCAACCTGGATCAATTACCAGTATGATATTACAGGATTACTATACTGGAGTACTGTTACAACAGTAAATGAGCCGTGGTCGAATCCGGCCTTTGCTCATCCCAGGCATTACAATGGAGGCGGTTTTTTGTTTTATCCCGGCCTGCCTTGCGGTATCGATGGCCCAGTAATCAGTATGCGCATGAAAACCCTTAGAGATGGTATGGAAGACTATGAGTATTTTCTGATCCTCGAAAGTCTTACTGATAAAAAAACCATAAAGAAAATCGTCAATACCATTGTGCCAAACTGGTGGGGTTTCTCAAAAGATCCTAATGAATTCTTTGCCGCTCGGGAAAGAATAGCACGGCAGATTCTAAGCATTAAGAAGGCAGATTAATATTAATTATGTTGGCCGTAACAAGATGGAAAATAATCGAAATGTACAGCGGTTTTTGAGTTTATTCTTCTCATTATTGTTTTTTGAATTGTAAGTTATTCCTCGACGGTAATGTTCTTCCAAACAACCGCTGTTCGTCCGGCCAAATCCACCGTGGCGGCTCGGAGACGATATTTTCCCGGCTGGCTGATTCTGAATTTTATATCCACGCTTGTCCGGGTGCCTTCGTCACGGATACGTGGCTCCCGATTCCTACCAAGTAGAAAGCGGTAATCCTCCTCTCTAGGCCCATACAATTCCCAAAACACTTTTACATTTTTGTAAATACCTTTTGGATTGGCACCTAATGTGTAATAGATAGGTGAAGAGCCTTCGACAAGAAAGGCGCGGGCGGCGATTTCTAAAGGTGCTTTGCCGGTCTCGATCGACAGTTCAATGTCAAGTTGGGGTAGGTCACCTTCCGGGCGGTCCGGGATTCTGGGTCCGTTATGCAAAATCTTTTTCCTATCAACCTCTACCATTACCTTTCCATCTTCCCTGATATGGACCACCTCCCGGTATCCGGGAAGCTTATATCCTTCCATATCCCAGAAAAGATCGTATGCGACACCCCTCCGGATGCACCGTTCAATTTCCGTGAAGAAGTTACCCATTACCGTACGGTACTTGACACCTTCTCGGTTCACACGTTCCAGGTTGAGTTCGCCGAGCCCCCATAAATTCCCTTTACCCATATAAACATGGCCGAGGTTGTAGCCGGGAGGCAGAAGAATAGCGACTTCGGCTGCGTGTCTTAGTTTTTTCAGGTCCCTATAAGGATGGCTTTCGGCATGCGCCCGCAGATTTCTCGCTAAGGCCAAACACTCGTTATAAGGAACGCATGCAAGTTGGTGCGTATCCCAAAAAAAGAACAGCCTCGCTCCGAGATCGTAGGCGTGTGTTAGAAACCAAAAGCTATCCGCACGATCGACTTGACCATAGATACTCGTTCCCCATCCTTTGTCCGTGAGTCTTGCCGCGCCGCGCAGAAATCCGTAAATAATACCTGTCAGGTTTTTGGGATTTTCAACAGGGATCTGGCAGAGATAAGCCATGTTCATTTCTGGAAGAGTCCTGAGCGTTCCAACACGTCCCGGTGGTTCAAAAACAATCGAAGAAGGAGGTTGTCGACTATTTCCCTCGCCAAGCTGATAAAACGCCGAACTCACCATTGTTTCCCATGTATAAAGGTTCTGCTGAAGAAATTCCATGTCACCCACATCCACATCAGGCCGTGCCGACAAACCACGAAGTAAAGCAGTTGGATTGCCTTGATACTTTGCTTTGTGAAAATACTTCTGAAATTCCTCCAAGACGATCTGAGGGGTAATAGCCTCTCGAAATTCTTGATCCTTCCGTAAGCGAGGCCGAATGACATGGTCCCTGGTACAAACCGCCGGTTCATCCAAGAAAAGGATCGGTCCAAGATAATTGCTGCGATAAAGACATTCAGGATAATTGACTTGTTCTCCGCCGATCCCCCAGTAGAACACATTACGGCAGGCAATCCAGCTTGCTTGTTCTTTGTCAACTCGGAGACAATTCATTCCCGATTTGATCATTTCATCATAATCTTTCTTTGTGAGTCTTATCAACTCATAGTCGGAGTCATCGTAACGCCGTGTTTCGTCTTTTTGCTTTGTATTATGAGGCACACCAATGAGTACGTCCGGAAGGAGTTTGAGAATTTTGACATCAATCGGCTGAGTCATGTTTTGTGAATCCTCGATTTTTTCGAGCAGATAGGTGTTTCCCAAGTATTTTATTTTTTTAGAAAATATACCGTCACAAGAAACATTATCTATTGCACACGGAAAAAGGTGTTTCCATGCACCAAGCGAGGGAAGAACTGCTTCTGCTGAGAATTGGTGACGGAACTCCAAGGGTTTGTTGTTTCCCTCCTGCAATATGTACCGTGCTGTCGTTTTCTGTGTAGTTGCTAAACTAACAGGGGGATACCTATCAGTTAGAATCCAAACATTAAACTGTTCTCCATTTACTTTAGTTGCTTGCAAATGGAGCCATTGGAACTTAGAGCCCTTCTTCTCTTCTAAAGGGCCAATGGCCAATGTGAAGTTTCGCACAACGGAACCAGGGATTAAGTTGCCGGATTCATGTCGGTACGTTGCTGTGAGCCCTGGTTTTCCAATAGGTTCTTGACCGTTTGCGGGCAATTGAACCTCAATCGAATCTTTTCTTTTCGATGCTTCAACTTCGCCTCTATTCACAACGATTGGGTAAAGTAATACTGTTAATATAAGAATAATCTTTGAATTCATTGGTTAATTCCACTTCTCAAAAAGGTGATGTTCAAATTACAGATTCTATGTAATCGGATCTTAGGAAATTGTTTATCAACATAGTTTTTCATTATAGAACATATTTGCCTTTATTATAGAAGAATGTTATGGACAGGATATTGAATTCGACATTGATGGCGAAAAAAGTTATGCTTCTTTTCGTCAAAACTATGATGTTGATAGTGGGTTAGAATTTTTCTAATATCTAAAGGAAAATCTGAAATTAGTCTAATAAGCACTTCGTATAGGGAATAGCACTCTAAAAAGCCTAGAGCAATCTGAAAAAGAACGAAGAGTGGCGAGAAAAACTGCAACAAACAGAAGGTGTGGACGAGTGACATAATAGATGCGAAGTCATTTCTTTCAGGAGCTTAAAAAAACCGCAATTTCCAGGTGACATTATTTCTCCAAAATGTCTCCACAAATGTTAATTTTACCTATATCAAGTCCGAACAAATGTCAATTTTTTGCGAAAATACAAATATTTTTTGACAACTTTCAGTGTGTAATCGGATTAAGTAGACGGTGAGAAATATGTTAGGAAGGTCAATCCGGAATCGTAGGTATCAGCATTTGCTATATCGTATTTCTGCATGATCTTTTTTAAAAAATCATGCACATGCGCGAACTATAGATTATCCTTGACGGTAAGGTGGCTAATTTAGTATAAGTAGATTTGTTGAAATCTGTGTCCAAGCATGTGGGAAGCAGTCGATTCTCTACATCCAATGTGTAGAGTTCTTGTATTTTTCGATAGAGGAGGAGTCATTATGCGGAATACAGAGTTGGAATGGGGCTTTGTATTTCGCTGCAAAGACATTTTACATTTCACTTAACATCCCATAATGAGTTTTTTAGAGGAGGATTATATTGTGTGTAGGAAATTGATTTATTTAATCTCTTTTATTTTAGTAATTGACCTAGTCGATACTGCTGTGGCTGCTGATTTTTGGTGGGGGGGTGAGGGTCTCTGGTCTGATGGAGGCCACTGGAATCAAGGTGGTTCAGTACCCAGTATTACGGATGTTGCAGGAATCAATGGCGGAACCTGTCTGATTGATTCAACGGTTAACGCCGAGACCAATCAAATGCGCGGCCCTGGCTGGACCGGAGGCGAGGGGCTGGCCACCCTGAATATTACCGGAGGCACCCTTACGATTGGAAGCCACTGGTGGTGGGCAGTGTATGGAGGAGGAGATGGCAACGGCATGGTGAATATGAGTGGTGGGCAAGTCACTATTGCAGACCATATGGTGATCGGTCAGGCAAGCACTGGTACACTCAATATGACCGGTGGTACGATTACTGTAACGCAATACATTGACATTCCATGGGCTAACGCGCTGGCCGATAGTTATATTAACTTGGATAACGGAGTTCTCGAGTCGCTGAATTCTGGATTAAGATTTCGTGGTCAAGGCCAGGAAACCAGCGCTTATTCCGGTCATCTTGATATCAAACAAGGGATATTGAAGGCGAACGGCAACTGGCTCACGGAAGGCTGGCCCATTAACTACACTGATGCTGTTGACCAGGGTTTGATAACAGCCTATGGTGGAGAAGGACGGGTGGAGATAATTTATGATTCAGCGGCGAATAAGACCATTCTCAAAGGCATTCATCCGCTTGAACCAAATCCTACTGACGGATCAACGGTCAGCGTTAGCGTCAATGAGCTTAGCTGGATATTTCCCGATCCAAATCTCCCAGGAAGTATAGTAACCTGTGATGTCTACTTCGGCACTGATCCCGATGTCGAGGCCAATCCCAAGGTTGTCGTTAGCCAAACAGTTAACTCAGTATCAGTTACGCTGGCCCCCGTAACGACTTACTATTGGGCAATTGACGTATACGATTCGAGCACCACCACCACTGACCCGATTATTCTGAGTCCTATTTTCACATTCAACACTAAGAACCTGGCACCAGTTGTCAATGTCGGCGAAGATGTATTTACTTGGTTGACGGCCAACACTGTGGACGTCCCTCTCGACGGCACGGTCTCTGACGACGGGACACCAGGACCGTACACGGTTTTGTGGACTGTTCAGAGCGAACCCGCAACGGGAACTGCGATGTTTACTCCTCCCAGCGCCGACCAGGAAGACCTCGTTGTGACACTTACAGCGACTGGAGAATATGTGTTGAAGCTTGAAGCTAATGACGGCGAACTGACCGGGGCTAGCACAATTACGATTAATGTCTCTGAGGACGCATGCCAGGCAGCCAAGGCAACGCCGGGATTTGAATTACTGACCGGTGATTTCGACGAGGATTGCGATGTCGATTGGGATGATTTCGCTGTATTTGCAGACAACTGGCTGGAGAAAAACTCGTTGTAGAATGTCCTTTTGATTGCATGTATCTTCAGGATATGAAAAGTGCACTATATCAGTATTTGACTTTGAACTCTTCAGAGGTGTACATCGCTATCTGGTGAGTGGCTGTAAAACTTCTCACACAGCTGTCCTACAAAACATCTTGAGCTGATCTAATCTATGCAGTTGATAGACAGCTACCAACGCCAACAATGCATTTATCAAGGTCGTAAAGATAAGACCACTCAATGTGGCTTACTTTTGTCCAACACCTTCTACCACTTCTGATAATTGCCCGTATTACTCTAGCACATTCGCTGTAATTCGGAAATACTGATAGTGGTCGCAACAGTTTAGATATTAGGGATGCGTATCCTTCAAGATTCTGGATACACTCACGCTTTGTAATTGCCCATACTGCTGAGCCGTCCTGTGGATAAGCATGCAACTTGCCAGTAGTCGTGTCCCAAATACTATCTAATAGTGCCCTGTAGTTCTTAATGCCAATATTGTTTATCAAGCTCTTAAATTCTTTTCCTGTGTCCGCTTGGAAAGTAAGTTCGTGTTGATCCTCTCCGTGTAACACAGCTAATTCGCCTTTGAGACTATCTGGCAGCTTTTCAAATCGACATTGTTTGGGAATGACGTCCATCCGGCAGGGTCCACGAACATGTGCATCCCAGAGAAATTCAACACGTAATTCTTTCAAATATGAATATAAAACTTGCAACCGCAGGGATGAGTATTCTTCCGGATCATACTCGCCTAGAACATCCAATAAATTGTAAAGCAGGTAACCAGTCAGTTGCTGACTGCATGCTCTAAATTTTACCCTGTAATCTTGCTCTTTGAACCATCTCTTCCTTTCCTTAGTTAGAGAAGCACAGAATCTAACTGCACCTTTTAAGTCTCCGGTCACCTCCAGTATCCGTCCCCAGGTTCGTGTCTGTGGCTTCATGTTATGATTGGACGTGGGCGGTTTCAGTTTTAGCAAACTGTGAATTTCAAGCTGTGATAAGGCTTTGAGACGCCGCGACCTGCCTATTATGTCTCGGTCTATCTGATACAACTTGGCGACCAGAACTGCGCCAGCTAAACAAATTTCAAGGAAAGCCTTCCGTGTTTCGATTTGGCCCCAGGGATTGAGTTCGTCGCAGCGTACAACTTGTTCCTCCACATCCCCAAGAAGCTTACTTAGTTTGGATATCTTTTCTCTTTCCGTCATATTTACTAAAATCCTATGTAATCTCTATGCCGAACAACGGCGTCTTGTTACTTAATTTAACCTATCCGGATCACTCAACACAAAAAAAATTAGTACTCTAATTATAGTGTCTGAAGTAAGCCGTTACAATAATTAAAGATGATTGCTGTCGGGTTGAACTGAATGTGTTATCGAATTCTTTCGGATTACTGGACCACGCACGAAACACCCCCCAAAAGAATAAGCCCAACATAAGTTGTGATTCGAAATTGAATATGATTGGTAAACGTTCTGAATCACTTCATTTCAATAACGGCAACATCCTCACCAGCAAGTGTAAGGGTGGTTTGTCTGTTACACCATTTGAGCTTTTGGCCATTCGCTAGTAGACTTTGACGTGGTTGACGTCAAGCACACGCGAGGCGGCAGAACCATCTATGAAGCAGCTCAGGCTCACGAAAGAAAGGTCTATGCGGCCAAGTATAAGATCGATCGCGATTACCCGAACAGCCATGTACACCCCTATCCTTACAACGTCATGGACATTTCAGATGGTGACCTCCGTCGGCTGGCCCGGAAAGCAGCAATTGTGATAAACGCAATAGATGATGGACAGGCTATGTTAAGGGTGAATGACCTGCTCTACTCAATTGTCGAGGTTTTATACGTTGCTCTTCACGCCGGTGCTGACAGTGGCCACGCTATTCTGACTGTACCTTATGCGTCCGCATGTCTTCGTTGCAGTCTGGGTATATCGTCAGCCGCTGATATCCATACTTTACACGCGGAACCAGGTGCAGGAGCCGACATCCGAAGCGTTGCCAATCACTGCACCACTATTGCCCTGGACATCATGCTTTCAAAGGTGACAAGCCAACCGATTGAACGTTGGGACATCAGTAAAAACGTCTTTTACTTTGCAAACAGAAGGGAGCAGTTGAGCCCGGACGGTCCGGGAGTGCACCTGCAGAGAGCGGAAAAACGCTCTGGATGTGCCATTTGCTCGGCCTCTCCCAGTAACATTCTTTTAAGGAGCTAAATCATGGTAAACGCAAGCAGTGCTTTAGTTGCGGTCAGTTGGCCAGGCAAATCCGACCCGTTGAAGGTCTCCGTGGTACGCCAGGATGCACCAGGAACAGTCACGCCGATTGTGCAAATGTTTCTTGCAAAACTGGCATCGCTGGAGCAGAAGGTAAATGCCCTGGCCGTTGCCAGGCCGACTTCTATGCAACCGCAGGCCGGACCTTCTCAGTCCTTGGAGCCAGGCAAGCTGAGAAGACTCTTTGATTGATGTTATCGGGGAGGGCTATGTGCCCTCCCCTGGTCTTGTCAATGCCTTTTTCAGGAGCAAAATAATGCCTGTCAGAAGTCAAAACAATATCCTGCCTTACAAATGCAAATATTTTCTGCATACCTGCCCACTGTGTGAAGGCACCGGTAAAACCCCTCACCAACAGCAGGACCAGAATGATACCGGTTGTTACGTCTCTTAGGCTGGAGAAGAAGTCTGTCCCTTATGTGAGGGGAGCGGTGTGGTCAGATTCTACGCTCGTCATAGGCGGTGTCGTTACCGGCTTGGGCAGAAGCAGATACAGCTGAGATGCAGGAGCCTACGGGGTGGCCGGCGCTTAGGAAGGCTACTCGAGTTTGCGTGTAGTATATGGGGAAAAGGCTGGCCCGAAGACGATATGGAGTTGGAGCCAGAACCTATTTCAGGAGCGCCTTGCTTCGATGCGGAACAAAATGTTAAACCAGCCAAATTCGAAGAGAACATCGTGCGTGAATCGGTTCTTAGCCTTTCCGATGACGCAACCATTACTATCGAAAGCGAGCTGGGCCTGCCTGAAGTTGTTCTGGATACCGAACACGTCCATAGTTGTCTTTTGCAATACAAGCCCATTCTTCTAACCGATTATGGTCACTTCAGTGAAGACTACCAGGAAATGTTTGACCACCTTGTATTTGGGCCCGTGCCTCCGTTTATCATGCAGCCGCCTGATGGTTATTCACCATATGGCCCCAATAACCTATCTACAGAAATCGGTGAGCCAGAAGTGTTTAATATTGATCCAGGCTTGATAGTGGTCCATGATAGTAACGTTACTCCGGGAATAGACGTTCAGATGCCCGATACCCGGCTTGAGGGAGCCACCTTTACGTCTGTTGTGCCGCCACAAATGCCCGGTGGGCCGAACCCTCTGGATATTACAGGCTTTCAGGACCCAATCGGCTTTGACCTTAATACAAACATAATCGGCCCATCTTTGTGATAGGAAGGATTAACCAATGGTGAAAGATGAGCAGAACAACGTCGAACTCCCAGAGAACGAAGTCGCTGAACAGAATGACCAGGATGGTGACATCATAGGCTCCCAAGATGACGAGGGAATGGACGTAAGAACCCTCATCTTCCTGGAAGGCCAGGTTAAAGCCGGTGAACCGCTGGTCGACAAGGCAGAGCTTACAGGCGGTGGGGATACCTACCAGGAGACAACTACTATCAAGCTTAAGACCTCCTCCGGCTGCGGGCATGTTGTGCACACCGCTGCCGAAGCAGGCCTTACCTGCCTGTCCTGCCAGCGACTTGGTAGACCGGAACCACGCACTCTATGTTCAGAGTGCAGCAAGAATCCGGCGCTTATCTGTTATATCTGTAGCACCGCCTGTTGCTACGTTTGTAGAGATACGCGTTTCATCGATGGCGAAATGAGAATTGTGTGCCGTGCCTGCACCAGAAGCACGTTACGTATCAGGCTTCTCAAACAGATGATCAAATGGGCGTTAATTGCTGCGGCCATTTACTTTTTACTTACCTTTTGATCAGGGGATATGGTTACGCTGATAAAAATACTGGTCGCTGTTGCTATCTTAGTCTTGCTGCGCGATCGGCTTGCGTTTCTAAGACCTCACTGGCCGGTGCTTGCAGGGCTATTTGTTGGAGCTACCGTCGGCTGGTGGTGGGGAACATTTCTGATCAATTCAGACACACATAGAACTTTTTGAGTATCTTGGCTATCCGCAGTCTTTTGTAAAACCTCTCTTTGCCATTATTGGTGCCTTGGCGGTAGTCAAGCCTGTAAGTAAAGCCATTCGTGAACTGTTCCCACGTGACCAGGAGAATGATAAAGATGTACGGTGACTACGAGGATAAAGAGTTTTTCAGAGAGTTAGCAACAAAAGCAGGTGTTGAAAACTTGCCCTGGATCAAGAAGGCAATCAATTCGACACTGTTTCTGCAAAGACCTAAGAATCGACAACGATTATTAAAGTTTTTGTCCATAAAGATTCAGAAGAACGTAAAGCAAGACCATCCTTTTCTGCCTGCTCCACCGAAAGAGCAGATAAGCCAGGGAGATTATACTTTCTGCAAGGTTGTCACCGGCCGAGGTCCTGAATATGCCGCTAAAGTTGACAAAAACATTGCCTCCGAACACGGAATAATTGTAGGTCCAAGCGGTGCTGGCAAGACAACGTGGCTGGTCCACACGGGCAAACAGATTCATCGCATGGGCTTAAACCCCGAAACCGGCAAGAGAGATATTGCCGTGTGGCTATTTTGCACAGAAGGGCAGATAGCAGCCTATATAGCAGCATCTTCGGCAACAGGCTGTGAAGATTTTCTGATTATAGACGTACCAAGGGTATTTAGATTCAATAGATACAAGGCTCCACCAGGGGTAGATCAAAAGGAGCACATCTCCAAGCTGATCAACCAGGATAGAGAATGCAAGTACTACAGAGATTACCTTGCCAATAAAGTAAAGGATGCTTGTTTTGAGCTGATAAATCGTCTGGGAACATTTAATGAACGACAACTGCTCGAACACATTGCTTCCAAAAAATTCAAGCCCGGGACGCGTGAGTTTGCCAGCCAGGAATCGATAAGTAACCGCCTCAGAGAATCTTTGGAGTACATGGGGTCTGTCTACGATACAGCCCGAAGCCATGATCTTGCTGCTCTAACCGGTAGGTCGGTTGTCTGGATGTTACACGGTCTGTCATCTGACCATATAGCAACGTTTGTCGGGGACCTCATGTTATGGCTTAAAGAATATATGCCAGTCTGGTACGAACCCAAGCTGAAGCTGGTCATAATCATGGACGAATTCACCCATATCTGCGATATCGACAGGTGTAAGCGTGCTGACATCCAGGAGCCTTATGTACTCGATGCAACAAGGATTTTTAGAAAACGGGCCATATCTTTGGTCCTTGGCACACAAAGTATATACACCGTTCCGAGTGTCGTTCTTTCTAACATAAGCTGCTTTTGGTTAATCTACAGGCCCCTTGGGGGAAAATCGATGAGAGTTTTTTCAAGGAACCTGTTACTAAGTCCTGACAAGGCCAGATACATGATGGAAATGCCGGATAGATACATCGTCTGCCGGATAAAAACCTACCGCAAAGCCTTCCTCGGCGACGTAGGAGAAATTAACCTGCCTGTGGCAACAGATGAAGAAATAGCCACACGTATCGAAGAGACTAAACGTGTACTCGACTCACTATTGGAACCGCAGCGCGAGGAGCCTTCCTTGTTTTCGCAAAAACCAACTGCCGAACAGGCCGAAACTCTCTTTGGCTATTATAAACTTACTAAGGCAACTTTAGACTATTTGGAATTCCTTGCTGAGCCACAGCATGCACTTCTGCCTTTGGGCGAGCTTGACAGGCTTGACTCTCTGTCAGATTACAAAGCAAGGGACATTCGCCAGCAACTGATAGATACCGGGCCGGGTCTGATTCGCATCCACCAAATCAAAGTGGGCAAAAAAGGTGCGCCATTATCAGTCGTTGAAATCACAGAAGCAGGATACCACCTACTTGCGAAGCTGGGGCTAAAGTGTGACCCGCCCGTGGGGCACGGCAGCCTTGAGCACAAGTTCTGGCAGTGGACTATCTTCCGCTCTCTGATCAATAGTCACCAGGCCCAGATCGAGAAGTGGCTTAACGGTAAGAGTGTTGATGTTGCGGTCGAATGGGATGAAAAGAAATGCGCAATAGAAATCGCTTTAGAGGATATGGAGAAAGAGTTAAACAATCTGGTTCGTGATCTTGAAGCGGGATGGGATCGGATTGTGTTCTGCGCAATAACAGAGAAGGAAATTAACAGGCTCCGTAACGAGATAGGCAAAAGGTTCGAAAGTAAGCTACTGACGACTGGCAAAGTCGCGTTCGTGAAACTGAGTACACTTTGGGAGTTTGAGGAAGGCCGAAAAAAGACAGACGCCCAATTTGAAAACCAGCATCCTCTGGAACAGGTACTTGGAAGATAATAGGAGAACTAACAACGCGGCATGGAAAGTGCTTTATTAAACAGATCGGGCATATGTAGCAGACAAAATGTACGTGACATAGCCGACGAGATTCTGAAGCGGAGGTACCTAAAGAAAAACGGCGAAGGAAACGTCGTTGAGACTCCGCAGCAGATGTATAGCCGTGTCGCAAATACAGTCGCGGCAGTTGAGGCGAAATACGGTGCTGCAGATTCAGAAATAAAACGTCTTGCTTATGCTTACTACAATCTTATGGTCAACGGTATCTTTCTGCCTAACAGTCCAACTTTGATGAACGCGGGTCGCGAAAATGGCATGCTGAGCGCGTGCTTTGTACTGCCGATCGAAGACAGCATAGAAGGCATATTCGAAGCAGTCAAACAAACTGCACTCATTCAAAAGGCGGGCGGCGGTACAGGTTTTTCCTTCGATAAATTAAGACCTACAGGCGATCGGGGCGCATCCAGTGGTGGGACTACGTCAGGGCCGATAAGTTTCTGGCGTGTTTTTTCTGAGACAACAAATGCAATTCAGCAAGGCGCGTTTCGTCGGGGTGCGAATATAGGAATGATGAGCATCGAACATCCAGATATCGTAAGATTCGTTTATGCGAAAAGGAACCTTGCCGCTTTTACGAATTTCAACATATCAGTTAAGGTGCCAGATTCTTTTATGAAAAAGCTCGCAGACGACCCCGGTACTTCACATGTCGTGGTTAATCCTCGTACCAAAAAAAGATATGTCATTCCTCGCTCCGTGGGTTCAAGCTCTTACACCATCAACGATTTGATCCCAGCAGACGGAGCTAACCACAACTGATATACTATAAAAGAAGTGTGGGATATGATCGTGAGGAATGCTCACGCCACAGGTGAGCCAGGAGTATGCTATATCGACAGGGTCAACGAAGACAATCCCATACCATGCTTGGGCAAAATCGAGGCTACCAATCCCTGCGGCGAACAGCCCTTGCTTCCTTTTGAAGCCTGTACACTGGGTAGTATCAATGTCGCTAAGTTTGTAAACACCGGTGATAGCAAAGCAGATTTGGATTGGTCCGGACTGGCTAAAACCGTTAGTTTGGCGGTGCGATTTCTGGACGATACTATCGATGCTTCTAATTATCCTATTACAGATACTGCCCGTCTGGCCCAGGCAAATCGAAAGATAGGTCTGGGAATTATGGGCTTTGCAGATGCTATCATCTTGCTGGGTATCCGCTACGACAGCAAGAACGCTGTAAGCTTTGCGAGTAAGCTGTGCTCGTTTATCCAGAAACAAGCGCACCAGGCAAATCAGGAGCTTGCCAGAGAAAGAGGTTGTTTTCCAAACTGGGAAGGGAGTGTGTGGGACAAAAAACATCACCGGCCCGTGCGGAACGCCGCCGTGACGACAATCGCTCCAACCGGCTCTATAAGTCTAATAGCTGGCTGCAATGGGGGCATTGAACCGATCTTCAGTATAGTCTCTAAACGCAAAACCCTGGACGACCGGGAGTTTGTACAACTATCTCCGGTTGTCGAAAAACTGGGAGTTGAGGGGCGGTGGCTATCCGACAGCGTTCGTAATTCGCTTAGCCAGGGTGTATCACTCAAGGACATTGCAGAAATGCCTAAAGGTCTTGCTGAGATCCTGGTAACGGCCCACGAAACCAGCCCTGAATGGCACGTTTGTATACAGGCAGCTTTTCAAAAACACGTTTATAACGCGGTTTCCAAGACGGTGAATCTCCCATTTAGAGCCACGGTTCGGGTCATTGACAGAGTTTATCGGCTGGCCTTCCAACTGGGATGCAAGGGAATAACTGTATACAGAGACGGCTCGCGGAACAACCAAGTCATTACTACTGGTGGCAAAATCGACATG
Organism: uncultured Pirellulales bacterium; assembly: GCA_964444135.1. GTDB lineage: Bacteria > Planctomycetota > Phycisphaerae > Sedimentisphaerales > Anaerobacaceae > NIOZ-UU13. Next base: position 24,785 of record CAYUFX010000063.1, read on the forward strand.
TCTCCGTATAGGAAGCTAACTCCAATACCCAGGCCTTACAGAACGCAGGGAGAGACCTTCAAATTTCGCACCGGCTGTGAAACTCTTTTTGTTACCGTTAACTCCGATGATCAGGGTCTGTGCGAAGTATTTGCCAATCTCGGAAAGGCTGGAGGTTGTGCCGCACAAACAGAAGCGACATGCAGAACTATTAGCATAAGCTTAAGGTCAGGTGTAGACCCCAAAGAACTCATAGAGCAGCTAAAGAATATACGCTGTCCTTCAACCATGGTACGTAAAAAAACTAACAAGGATATAAAAAGGGTTTCCTGTGCTGACGCTATTGCTGCGGCAATGGAGGAAGCCTGGGGAGAAAATTAAGAATCTGCGACAACTTTTCCCGTTAACAGATGTCCTAACTGTGGTCATCCTCTCAGAAGGGAAGAGGGTTGCAATGTTTGCGATAACTGCTGGTATATTAAGTGCGGATAAAACGGATCAAAACCAAAGACTACTAAACTGAAGTCAGCAAATGACGCAACCAAATAGAAATAACGATTACAGCTTCAGTCTTGGAGCAGTGTTGCCGGACGGAAAAGGAGGTTTTAGGCCCTGCCCTGATCTATTAACCGAAGATGAGGCCATTCTATATTTGTGTCTTGATACTATTAAGATAAGAAACCCCGCAGCTACTCTTCGCCGCTATCGAGATGCCGGGCTGCTGCGGGCGGTTCAGATCTCCAAAAGTGTTTTCTATCCACGGATTGAACTAAGTAGGAACGCATAAAGTATCATGCAGCTTTTTTATTAACATCATCATGATCAAACATAAATCCCATCTTTTTACGGTGACCATTGACACAGGCAACACCACGACGAAAGGCCGCGACCAAATCATCTATACCGGCAAACAACACATTGGCCAAAACTGTGCGTTTGAGGTGACCCCAGAGCCGTTCAATCAGGTTCAGGCTCGGACAATACGGCGGCAACCAGAAGACGTCGATCTGATCACGATGCGCTCTGAGCCATTGATGGACTGCCTTGGTATGATGAAACCGCCCATTGTCACAGACCAGACGAATCTTTCGCCCGGCATAGGCGGTTATCAAGGCAATCAAAAAGACAAGAAAGTTCCGGCCGCTTTTGGTCTTGGCCACCGTGTAAATTATCTTTCCGGTCTTGTAATCGACCCCACCATAGACCACCCGCTTTTCATTTTTACCCGGAGAAGGAATCTCCGGCTGTTGGCCTACAGGTCCCCACATCTGCGTCAATGTCGGATGCAGGTGAATCTCCATCTCATCTTGAAAGACCAAGGCCTCCTCGGCATTGTCTTTCATCGCTTTTTTTTTAAGCGGATAAGGCCTTTCTTGGCCTTTTCGTATGCCTGTTCGTCCCGTTTGCCCTTGAGGGTATGCTTGGGTCGATGGATGGAAAACCCCTCTTGGTGTAGGATTCTTCGCAATTGATCGTCGCTGAACCGAATCCCGGTTACTCTGGCCAGATGCTCGGCCAACCTCGCCGCCGACCAGGTGGAAAAGCCATAGCCCAACGTCAACGGATTGGTTTGTATGGCCTGTCTCATCTGGTTGATATATTCTGGGCTGGCCCGACTTGGCCGGCCTGGCGGCTTGATCGGATGCAAGGCTTTGACTCCGCCTTCTCGGTAAAGCCTCCGCACGCGAGCCACGGTATCCGTACAACAGCCCAGATCCTTGGAGATCGAGGCTTTGGACCGGCCTACAGCGGACATCAAAATAATCGTGCAGTTGCGAAAGACATCGGCCGATGCCGTGCTCA
>CAYUFX010000064.1:0-26338 GCA_964444135.1 uncultured Pirellulales bacterium
TTGCCATAAAAAGAGATAGAGCTATTGCTTTTTATAAGTAGGAAACTCGGGCTAGTAAAGCAGATAATCTTCGTGCAATCTTCGAGGAAGGTAGGGACCCTTGTATTTTCGTTAGATTTGATACGGACTCTGAAGGTGTTGAATATATTTTGAAGGTGTTTGGTGGGGAGCGTGTCATTTCTAAAACTTTTGATGCAGATGATATTGGAGCACTTAAGAAATCAGTCTCGAAATTCTTTATCAGACTCTCTTTCTGGCAGGATGAACTGGGTGTAATCCTGTTTGATCCAGACAGCATCGAGTCCTGTCATGTGCTTGAGTATAGTGGATCTCGAGGATATAAGATATTAATAGATGATCAAAGCAGAGCTGTATATATATTTGCATATCATCGCTAAGAAAAATAAGTAATTGTGAAGATGTTGAAAAAGTAATTCAACGAATGTAGTAAGTGACGTCCAACAATTCTGGTGTCTATTTTTCATAATCTCGCGCTCTGACATTTAATGCCCAGCCGGTAGAGAACAGAAGACAGTCATTGGGACTCCTTACGGAGAAATCAGTTCGTTGGGGCAGAGGACCCCCGCCGCAGCACGGAAGCCAGTCCATAGGATGCCTTTCGGCAGATGCCTTCCAGCAAAGGCAGAGAGCGGCCAGCAGAGGGGCAAAGGGGGAGTTGATTAGAGAATTAGAGATTATAGCCCTTCGACGGAGTTTACCCCGAATTAGCCGCAGCCCTGAATAAGCCGAAGCCCTGAGCGAAGCCGAAGGGGCAGCCGAAGGGGTAGCCGAACGGGCTCAGGATGAAGGGGGGATGGGTAAATGCTTTGATGAGTAGATGGGTAAGTGAAGCCTCGATATTCGTTGCCGGATGCCGGCAAATCACTTGTTACAGACACGATAATTCGTAACTATTCCTATTTTGAAACGAATAGACCTACTTCCATTTGCATTTGCGTTCTGTCAGGCGATGGTCGCCGTGGCAATCAGTACAATATTTTTCATCATTGTTACCCGCGAAGAGAGGCTTGTGTTGTTCGGTGTCGATTTTGTCCCTGGTATGACAGCCCATACAGAACGGATTGATTTTTGCCCGAGGATACATAATGTCCGGCGCTGTACCGTTTCCACCTGAGGCCCAGGATTCATCCGCGATGTGCTCGTCGGATTCACCGTGACAATTGGCACAGCCAATGTTCACCCGTGCATGAGTAACGGCGATATCCTCATCCATGTAGTTGATATGGCAGACAAAGCAGCGGCTATTGTCAGCCATTGATTCGGTGGACGAGCCCTCATCCGATTCGTCTTCAAGCAGCAGCGGAGGTTCATCATCGAGAAGCAGCAGTGGTTCATCATCTGTTTCAGCTTCCGGGGCTGCCACAGTTTCCGGGCCGGCTGCCGGTTCCGGGTTTGCCTGCTCTTTTTGTGCAGACTTTACTTGTTCACAACCGATTTCGGCAACAGCCACTGCCGCCAGAATAAACGTCAAGAAATAGTATTTCATAACTTCTATCCCTGTATTTATTTAAACGGCAAGGTGGGCACTATTGCTTTGCCTCTTCACGAACTGTTAATTGGACGAACATTACCGATTAGACGTACTCCCAGTTCCTGAGCCACTGGTAGTTGCTCGGCAGTTTCGCCAGGGCCTGTTTGTTGGCGTTGTCCAGTTCTGCCTTTTCCTTCAGGTCGAGCTGGCGGCGTTCCATTACGGCCTTGGCCAGATTATCAACTTGCGAGGCATTATTTATACCTGGGATTGGTATTACGGTGTTGCTATGCAGAATGTATCGAATGGCCAAACGTGCGCGTCGGTCTTTTTCTTTCTGGTCGCCTCTGCTGAACAGTGAGCCGGCGGCAAAAGGCTTAATCCCGAAGGCACCGACGTCCTGTTTCTTGAGGGCATCAAAAAGGCTGTCTTTCGGGGCCGCCTTGCTCATTGTCGTGAAAGGAAAGAGGATAACTTCGAGCTCAGGGAAATACTCTATCATAAATTTAAACCAGCGGCGGTCGTGCGAAGCTATGCCGGTGTGTCGTGTCTTGCCCTGTTTTTTAGCCTTGGCAAGTGCCTCGACTACCTCACAAGATGTGTTAAAAGTGTGCCTTCCTCCAGGCTCATAGACCGTGATTCGCCACAAATCGGTGTACTCGATTTTCGCCCTTTTGAGAGTGTCGTCCAAGACTTCCAGCAGCTTCTTGGCGGTGCGAAATTCGGGATTTCGCGGCTCGCGACCGGTCTCGGATAGAGCCAGGTACACTTTGTCACGGTTCCTACCGAGTGCTCTGAGGTCCCTATGCAGCTCGCCGCTGCCGGTACTGTCGATGAAATTGATGCCGATGTCGAAGCACCGCCTGACGATATCGCGGCGCTGTTTGTCGTTGCTGCCTGAGTGTCCACCGAGGCCCACAGCAGAAACCATGAGATTGGTTTTGCCCAGCCGGCGGTATTCCATATTCGAATTGTAATTTAGAATTTTGGATGTATTGACGACTGAAGCACCGGCGGCCTTGTTAGTTTGGCCAATAGCACCGAGGCCGACAGCCACACCCGCTGCTGCTATTGCACTATCGCGCATAAACTGACGACGCGTAATTTGATTATTGTCCATTGTTTGTCTCCTGTGAATACGTAATGTAGTCTAATTTTTCTGCGATTTAGGTAATGGGCGATTGCTCTGCAATTTAAAGAGGGCGTTTATCTCGTCCTCCGAAAGAGCACGGTCGTAGATACGCACATCATCAATAAGGCCTTTGAAATGCCTGCCTATCCTGACATCCACATCGCTGCCGGTGTCAATGGGCCAGAGGTCCAAAAGACCGATGTCATGGATTTCCGCCGGCTCACCATCCTTATAAAGTTTGACGTCGTCATGTAGATTCGGCAGTTCGGCCTCCTCCACTATCGCTGCTACATGATGCCACTTATCGTCGTCGGTCTCGTCGTTAATATAGAGATACCCGCCGTTTGGCGTTACACCGATACGGCCCCGGTTCCTGACGAATCCGAATATAAACATCTGACCGTAATCATCCAGGCCCCAGGACATGATTTCGCCATTTGACTCTGTTGTTTTTATCCAAGCCGCAACGGTGCGAGGTCGCGTGCCGGTAACGCCTTTATACTTAGTTATCTGTATGTAACCATCACCACCGTCGAACTTCAGCGCCTTTCCTACTCGGCCTGAGACGGAATCTTTCTCGAATGACATACCTTCCTTGAGGGTACCTTTTCGGTTGTTCTTCGAAGAGTCTGCAGCGGTTTTGCCGGAAGCTTCATCTAACTTCCACCAGCCGGCAAGATTCGGGTCCGTATCAAGGGTTATTGGCTTGTCTTTGCCTTGGGCAATAGTACCCCACACCAGGCATAATACTAATGCTAAAATAAGAGAAATTAGAAACTCTGATCTTTTGAACATGATACCTCTCCTAAATTTCATATTTCACATTTTTATCTGTTCAGCTTTGCCGCTGTGATTTAATTTTAATTTAGTCAGTGTACCAAATTTATCTCGGAAATCCAACTGCTATGGCTTTTTTTCACATTTTTTATTCAAGCAAAGCTATAGGTCAACACTGGCCGCCACATTCCTTTAAAAAAATTCTTCTTGACGAGAAGGTAGCTAATCTGATATAAATATAGTTGTTATGGTCTATGGTTTTTTAGCTTCTGAGGTACGGAATATCAAGTAAAGGAGGAGTTTTTTGCGTTATGCGAAGCACAGGGTTGGAATAAAAGCTTTGTGCTACATAGTTCAGATTTCTATATTTCAATTAACATCCTATATTATTTAGTTTCGAAGGAGGACTATTATGTGTAGAAAGATGCTTTATTTATTCCTTGCGCTCGTTTTTTGGCTGGCGCTATCGGCCAACGCCCAGAATATCGTCTGGCTCTCGGAGACGAATGCAGATGCCGACCTTGTCTATTATGACCAGGGCTGGATTGACCTTCTTGAGGACGCAGGGTACACCGTCGATTTCCAGCCGGGCGAATGGATGACCCTCGACGCCGACAATTTAGCGCTTCTTGAGTCGGCGGACCTTATTATTGCAAGCCGAAATAGTAACAGCGGTAATTATGCTACAGATGCAGCGGAGATCGCGCAGTGGAATTCTGTTCCTACACCAATGATAATGATGACTGCGTACTGGGTCAGGAGTAACCGCTGGCTATGGATAAACAACGAAACCATAGAAGAATTTTCTCCTGAAGCAATGCTGCAGGTAGTAGACAGCACCCATCCGGTGTTTAAGGGCGTAACACCTGTTGATGGTCTGGTGGATGTCATTGATGAAACCGTAAACAATGGCGAAAATTCTTTTATTATTACCAACGATGTCGGAAATGGAATTTTGATCGCCCAAAGAGCAGACAATGAAGCTGTCTGGATCGCTGAGTGGCTTCCCGGCATTGAGTTTTACGACGGATCGACTCAGATACCCGCAGGAAAGAGGATGCTGTTTCTTGCCGGCGGCGGTGGAGGCCAGGAAGCCGGCTCATTTAACCTCACCGAGGATGGTGTCAAGATGTTCTTCAATGTGGTCGATTATATGCTCGGTGCCGAGCCCCGATTAAAAGCCTTCGTGCCGAAGCCATCTCATGCTCAGAAAGATGTATCACTCGAACCGATTCTTAGCTGGAGGGCTGGAAGCCTTGCTGATACTCATAATGTGTACTTTGGAAAAGTTTTAGAAGATGTCAACGAAGCCGGCATAACCGATCCGCGGGGTGTACTTGTCAGTCAAAACCAGGACGATACAACTTATAATCCCGGCCTTCTCGAATTCGGCCAGAAGTATTACTGGCGGGTCGATGAGGTCAATGCTCCCCCCGATTCCACAGTCTACAAAGGTGACATCTGGAGCTTTATGATAGTCAACTATCATGTCGTGGACGATTTCGAGGACTACAACGACTATTCTCCTGATATGATATTCGAAACCTGGATTGACGGATGGGGGGTCGATACGAACGGTGCCCTTATAGGCCATGACGCAGATTTTTCTAAGGGAGAGCATATTGTTGAGACTACGATTGTCCACAGCGGCGAACAGTCGATGCCATTTTATTACGACAACTATATGAAATATTCGGAAGCAGAGATGACATTAACTTCGGGGAGTGACTGGACCAGGGACGGCGTTACAACGTTGTCGCTGTGGCTCAGAGGTTATATGGGTGAAGTGGGCAGCTTCACAGAAGAACCGGCAGGCACATATACGATGACCGCTACCGGCGTAGATATCTGGGACACCTCCGATGAGTTCCACTTCGCTTTCAAGGAGCTTACCAGCGCCGGCTCGATTATAGTAAAGGTCGAGAGTGTCGAGCAGACGGACCCATGGGCCAAGGCCGGCGTGATGATTCGCGATACGCTTGATGCGGATTCCATCCATGCAATGGTGGTGGTTACACCTGCTCAGGGTGTTTCCTATCAGCGTCGCAGAACGGCGGGCGCTTCGAGCTTCTCAACGGATGTAGCCGGGCTTGCGGCGCCGCAGTGGGTGAAAATAGAACGCAACGTGGGCGGCGCCGTTATAGCCTCATATTCAACTGACGGCAGCACGTGGATACAGATTGGCACTGAAGGAATAAACATGAATATTCCTATGTATGTAGGTCTGGCAGTGACCTCACATAACGCCGGCGAGGTCTGTGAGGCCAAGTTCTCCAATGTTAGTATCACCGGTACGGTCTCCGGACAGTGGACGAACCAGGACATCGGGATAACCAGCAACACTGCTGAGCCGATGTATGTGGTTCTCAACGGCAGCGCTGTAATTCCTCACGACAATCCGAATGCAGCGTTGATAACTGAATGGACGGAATGGAATATCGAGCTGCAGAAGTTTGCAGACCAGGGCGTGGACCTTACAAACGTTGAGACGATTGGTATTGGTTTTGGCGACAGGGACAATCCGCAGCCAGGCGGTTCGGGTATAGTGTACTTTGACGATATTCGGCTGTATCTTCCCCGGACGGTTGAGTGACAAATGCTTGTTACAGTTGGAAAACCCAGTTTTTAGCTGCTCGGAACGGACAAAATGGAGATAAATTCGGGCAATGTTCCAGGTTGAACTGAGAGCGAGGATACCTCGGCAGGCTTGGCAAACGGCTGTGGACCCACCGACGGTGAGTGGACCGACTATATGGGCACTGGTGCCGTCAATTCCCAGCTCACTGTTCATGTTATCCAGGACGGTTAGGTATATAGCCTGACATTTGATGCAAAGGAAACCGCGGTCGGTTAGACCGTTGTAGGGGAACTATATGCCGACGTCGGAGCAGAACGAGTAGTACTTGCGTCGGCTTTGCCTTCGTCTTTATAAGTCCTGCATAATTAGGCTTTTTACTCCTTCAAGCTTGAATACATGACTCGTCATTCCTGCGAAAGCGGAGCAGGGATAACGACGCCATAAACGGTGTTCCTGATTAAAAAACTACAGTTGAGAAAAAAACCACCTACAAACGGCAGATGCATCCGAAGAATGCTTGAGTTCACTGAAGGGGTTGAAAAACAAAACAGGATTTGTTATATTATTCACCTGTTTATGAACGTAACGATTACCTGGTAAATGTGAAAGGAGATGAATATGAACAAGTCAAGAAATTCGATTAAGCTTTGGGTGTTGGTGTTCGTGGTATTGACTTGCCTGCTGGGCAGAGTAGTGAACGCTAAATCCAGCGTTGTTTTCAAAGGGCGCAAAGGCCCTGGTAAGGGCAAGCACATTGTCTTTGTCATCGGGGACGAGGAGTACCGCTCGGAAGACTTGATGCCCCAGCTCGCAAAGATTTTGGCTGTGCATCACGGCTTCAAGTGCACGGTGCTCTTTGCCATCAATAAAGAAACCGGCGAAATTGACCCGCAGACGCTTGATAATATCCCCGGCCTTGAGGTTCTCGATAAAGCCGACCTGATGGTGATGTTTTTGCGTTTCCGTGAGTTACCTGATGAACAGATGAAATACATCATTGACTACACCAACTCCGGCAAGCCCATCGTAGGATTAAGAACAGCAACGCATGCCTTCAATTACACTAAAAACAAAAACAGCCCTTATGCCAAATACAGCTTTCGAGACAAGGAATTTGACGGCGGATATGGAAGACAGGTTTTTGGTGAGACGTGGATTAACCACTATGGACGTCACCAGAGAGAAAGTACACGCGGCCTGGTCGCAAAAGGTATGGAAAATCATCCCATAGTCAAAGGCATTGATGATATCTGGGGCCCATCCGATGTCTATAGCCTAACGACTCTGAGCGGTGACAGCAAGCCGCTGATTATGGGGCAGGTGCTCGTAGGTATGGATCCAAAAGATAAGCCTAACCCGGATAAGAAACTTGTGCCTGTGGCCTGGACCAAGACTTATACGGGCGAAAAAGGAAAAACTGCTCGTATCTTTACTACCACAATGGGACACGGGGGCGACCTAAAGAACGAAGGTTTCCGCCGTCTTCTTGTGAACGCCTGCTACTGGGCGATGGGAATGGAAGATAAAATCCCAGACAGGAGCAAGGTTGATTTAGTTGGCGAGTATAATCCCAATCGGATTGGAATGGGCGGCCATAAAAAAGGCCTGAAACCGTCAGACCATGAGCTTGAATGAACCCCATTTTTTCGTGTGGACTTGACTCCTGATTTTCTATGGAAAGGATAAGAAAATGAAGCACAGTAAGCCAAGGAAATGTTTGTTTGCGATGAAAAATACCAACGGAATCGTTTGCCTTGCGGTTACAGCATTGATAGCTGGTTGTGCCTCAACACCTGCCAGGGATAAAACGCAGCAGGAAAAACCTGGGGTAAATAAGCTGGTCGTCCACGCCGACAAAGGAAAGGGAACTATCAACAAGAACATTTATGGCCACTTCTCAGAGCATTTAGGCAGGTGTATCTACGGCGGTTTCTGGGTCGGTGAAGATTCAATAATTCCGAACACCCGCGGCATTCGCAATGATGTAGTCGAGGCGTTAAGGAAGATCAAGATACCTGTTCTTCGCTGGCCCGGCGGATGCTTTGCCGACGAATATCACTGGAAAGACGGTATCGGCCCACGTGACCAGCGTCCCACTATGGTCAATACCCATTGGGGCGGTGTAACGGAAAATAATCACTTTGGGACCCACGAGTTTCTCGATTTGTGCGAACAGTTAGACTGCGAGCCGTACATCTGCGGCAACGTGGGCAGCGGCACTGTGCTGGAGATGCAGCAGTGGGTCGAATACATAACTTTTGACGGCAAAAGCCCAATGGCGGACCTGCGCCGCGAAAATGGACGGGACAAACCGTGGAAGGTGAAGTATTGGGGGGTTGGTAATGAGAACTGGGGTTGCGGCGGACGTATGGAGCCCGAGTATTATGCCAATCTGTATCGGCGCTTTGCCACATATCTGCGCAACTTTGGAGAAAACCGCCTTTATAAAATAGCGTGCGGAGCCGGGCGATCAGATTACAAATGGACAGAGGTGTTGATGCGCGATGCTGGAAGAAATATGAATGGCTTGGCTCCCCATTACTACTGTGGTTCGGGTAAAAATAGCCGTTCAGCTACTGAATTTCGTGAGGAAGATTGGTTTGCTCAGATTCAAAGAGCGCTGCTCGTGGATGACATTATCTCAAAGCATGAAGCCATTATGGATGAATTTGACCCAAAGAAGCGCGTAGGCATGATATTGGACGAATGGGGCGCCTGGCACCAGGTCGAGCCGGGAACGAATCCAAGATTTCTTTACCAGCAAAATTCGCTGCGTGACGCACTCGTGGCCGGCGCTACTCTCAACATACTCAACAATCACTGTGACCGAGTGAAGATGGCAAATATCGCACAAACTGTCAATGTTCTCCAGGCAATGATTCTGACCGAAGATGAAAAGATGATTCTGACTCCGACCTATCATGTATTTGAGATGTACAAGGTTCATCACGATGCTACTCTAATTCCCATTGAGCTGCAGTGCCGCGATTATCAATTCGGCAGCGAACAAATTCCAGCACTCAATGTCTCGGCATCGAAGGACAAATCAGGCAGTATTCATATATCGCTTTGCAATCTGGACCCCGGTAATACCGCCGAAGTCCACTGCGCATTTGAGGGTGCCGAGCCCAAAGAAGTCTCCGGCCGTGTATTAACCGCTGATATTATGACCGCACATAATACTTTTGACAGACCGGAGGTCGTCAAACCCGCTGTCTTCGATAACTTTCAGTTGAGAGACAATAACTTAACGGTAACGCTGCCGGCCAAGTCGGTAGTGCTTTTGGGAATTGAATAATCTGCACTATGGACTAAGTAGTGGAGGTACCAATGCCAAAAAATATTAATAGACGAGATTTTTTAAAAGCTTTGGGCGTTGGGATGGCATCATTGACATTGCCGGGATTCGCAGAAGGTTTGCAGTTGTCAGGTGACTGGGAAGGTACAAAAAAGCCGAACATCGTTTTCATTATGGCCGACGATATGGGCTACGGTGACCTCGGCTGCTACAATAAGGATTCGAAGATTCCCACGCCTAATATGGACAGGCTTGCAGCCGAAGGTATGCGTTTTACCGACGCCCACTCGCCGTCTGCGGTCTGCACCCCAACCCGCTACGGTGTGCTCACAGGCCGGTATTGCTGGCGGAGCCGATTGAAAAGAGGCGTTCTCAACGGTTATTCTCCGGCCTTAATCGACACCCGCCGGATGACGGTCGCCTCGCTCTTGAAGCAGCACGGTTATGCCACCGCGTGTATCGGCAAGTGGCATCTTGGTTTGGGTACCGACAAAAAGACCGATTTCAACAAACCGCTTACCCCCGGCCCCAATGCACTCGGCTTCGATTATTTTTACGGGATTTCTGCCTCACTGGATATGCCCCCCTACTGCTATATCGAGAACAACCGGCCCGTGGACAAACCCACGTTAACAACCGAGGCCGGAAAAGCAAGTGAAGATGGATGGTGGCGGGCAGGAGCAATTGCTCCGGGATTCAGGCACGTGGAGGTTCTGCCAAGGCTGACTGAAAAGGCAGTCGAGTACATCGACAACCATACCGGCAAATCACCGGATAGGCCGTTCTTTATGTATTTTGCCCTGCCGGCACCGCACTGTCCCATCGCCCCGGCGGACTTTGTTAAAGGCCGCAGTAAGGCCGGCGGCTATGGCGACTTTGTCGTTGAGGTGGACTGGACCGTCGGACAGGTTGTTAAGACTTTGGAGCGCAACGGACATACTCGCGACACGCTGATTATTGTCACCAGTGACAATGGCTCACCGGCAAGGACAAAGGTTAAGCGGGAACCATATTCGATTATAGAGATTTACGGCCATTATCCGAATGGCAACCTTCGCGGCATCAAGGCCGACATCTGGGACGGGGGCCATCGTGAACCCTTTATCGCCCGTTGGCCGGGCAATGTTCCCGCCGGCACAACGAGCGACCAGATTGTTTGCCTGACGGATCTAATGGCAACCTGCGCCGCAATTGTTGGTGTCGAGCTTCCTGATAATGCCGGCGAGGACAGTTATAACATCCTACCGGCCATGTTAGGTAAAAAGCTCAATAAGCCGATACGAGAGGCCATTGTGCATCATTCCAGCATGGGGATGTTTTCCATCCGCCAGGGAGAATGGAAGCTCATAATGGGCCGCGGCTCCGGCGGTTTCAGCTCACCAAAAATTTATAAGCCGAAACCGGGCGAGCCGAAGGGACAGCTTTACAATCTGGAAGATGATTTCGCCGAGTCAAGGAATATTTGGAGCGAGCACCCGGAAATTGTGAAACAACTGACCAATCTTCTGGAAAAGTATAAAGAACAAGGCCGCACTCGCCCACTCTAAAAGCCGCCAAAAAGCACTAAAAAAGTCTGCTATCAACAGGAGGCAGTATATATGAGCACACAAGGATACTCACGTCCAGACAAGAAGTAAAAATAAAGACGACTTTTATCCGTTCAGTACCCATCCTTTCCGGTATGTTTTCCGAATGTAGCGGTCAGCTTCGGGGCAATTGGTTGCCTTCATATTTTTAGTGTCCCACTCGAGCTTTTTGCCCACGCGGTACGCGACCAGTGCCAGCATGTTATTCTCGATGAGCGCGCCGGAATAATCGAAGTTGCAGAGCGTCGGCTTGCCCGTCTTGCAGCCGATGATCCACTCATTATGATGACCGGGTGACGGCGGAATCAGCTCATCGGGCGCTGGCGATTTATAATGCGTCATGTCCCCTCTTAACATCATAATTCTATAGTCGTAATCAGCCAGGAGCCAGCCATCGTCTCCTTTGAACAGCACACCCTTGAATAGCCACTCACGGTCAAATGCCTTCGACGGCATGCCGGGTTTCTTACCGCCGTCGTACCAGTAAACCTTGACAGCCGGACGCCAATCGTTAGCCGGATGGTCCCATTCGGCTGTGAGCCACTGTGGGCATGTGTCGGTGTTGATGGGCGTGCCGGCGGCCTCGCAGGTCATAGGAAGTTTTAGGTCAAGCGCCCAATACGCCATGTCCATCATGTGGCTGCCCATGTCTCCTATCTGTCCACTGCCGAAGTCCCAGAAACGGTTCCATGCCAGGCATCCGCCGATGTACCCTGGGTTATAAGGATGCATCGGCGACGGGCCGACCCACAGGTCCCAGTGGATGTTATCCGGGATGGGCGTGACCGCTGGAAGATAACTACCTCCTTCGGGCAGCCGGCTGCACCAGACACGAGCTTCGCTCACGGTCCCAATCGCACCGTTCTTCACCAGCTCGACCATCCGCCGGTAGTTGTCCGAGGCGTGAATTTGCGTGCCCATCTGCGTTGCAAGCCTGCCCTTGTTCTTTAGGTACGTCTCGCGGACCATCCGGGCCTCTTCTACGGAATTGGCTAAAGGCTTTTCGCAATAGACGTGCTTGCCGCGGTTCATCGCCCAGACGTTGACAAAGGCATGAGTGTGGTCCGTCGTCGAGCAGACAACCGCGTCGATGTCCTTCTGCTCAAGACACCTCCGCCAGTCGATATATGTTTTCGCTCTTGGGAATTGTTTGGCAGCCGCGGCGAGGTTCTTCTTGTTTAAATCGCACAGGGCTACGATGTTCTCGCTCTTGACGTTGTTCATGTTGGAACGTCCTCGTCCGCCACAGCCAATGACTGCGATATTGAGCTTTTCGTTCGGCGAATTGCCGGCCCTGAGAATACCAGATTTCAGGACCACGAGTCCCGCTCCGGCCGCTGCGCTTTGCTTAAGAAATGTACGGCGTTTCATTCGAAGATTCATAAGTTACCTCCTTCATATAAGGTTATACTTAAACATTATTAATCGAACAGATTTTACGATGTAGTCGATTCCCGGCCAGTATATAAGACTGTTCAATAATAATCCACTTTTTCTTGGATATCGTTATTAACAGCACAATGTATCTTTAGCATCTGAAAATACGCAGACAGCCTTGATTTAGCACATTATTGACTTATCGGCTCACCCAAAGCATTCAGCGGCTCTTCGATAGTCAGTTTAGCTCCCAAAGTTGCAGCTAAGTCGGGCAAATCATATACGGTCAATGCTCCGTGCACCGTATTTACCAATTGGTTCAAAGACCGGCCTGATTCGATTACGTTTGACCAGGACACCAGCCCCCGTATAAGTTTCACCGAGCCGAACATATCTGGTTCGAGCGCCGCGGCGTGCAGGGCCGGAACACTAACATGGCCGACTGCGACCAAATCCACGCGACCATCTTGTTGCTCCTTCAAGAACCGCGCACAAACCATTATATCTTCGGCACGCATTCCAACATAGGAACGCCCTAAGAGGTAAGCCGTGTAAACATTCTTCCAATCGAATCCAATCGCCTCTCCAAAGTCTTTCTGCCTGGTCTGCTGAGTTTCGCCCGTACCGCGCAGGTCCACAGCTAACACTGACTGACCGGTTTCGACGAGCTTTTCGATAGGCCCTCCCGGTGCTGCATCTGCGCCTTTGCCATTTTCATGTAAGTACAATACGGTGCCCTCAGACCGTGTTTGCTTGGGCAAAAACATCAAAGCGGGCAGGTATATACCATCTTCGGATTTGATAATGAGTTTCTCAATCTTATAGTCGGGCCAATCTTCAATGCCTATCCTCTCGCTCTTGGCTTTTGGTAGTTCTGTTAATTTTCGGATGCCGGCAATTTTACGTACCTGATCAAGTAATGTCATTCGAGATTTTGTTGTCCAATTTTTCTTACGTTGTTTGGCCAATTTTTTCTCATAATCCCGGTTCAAGTCATAAGTTGACCGTGCCCCTTCCAGCGACATCACCTGGCCCTTCGGTGTACATTGAATCTCTTCTTCGCTGAGCAGCTCGATAGCTGGCTCGGTTATCGGCTCATCTTTTTTAAGTAACCATCGTGACATCCACCTGGCTACGCTTTGTCGCTGTATCTGATTGTAATTGTGAGGCGCATCGTTTTCCAGCAGGTTGATACGTTCGGCAAAGCCCATCCGCGAGTACAGACGCTTGGCATAGCGGAATGATTCCCATGTCCCTCCGATGTCAAAAAAGTCTTTGGTCGCGGCACAGATGATAATCGGTGTTGGCGCACGCATCATAAGATAATCTGCATGGTCCATCCCGAAAGCAAGCTGGCCGTAAATGTTCTGCTCCGCGTCCTGTGGTCCAATGGTTGATAGAAGGCGCTCGAAACTCGTAATGTAACAGCTCGGGGCCGCCGCAATGACACGGTCGTCAAGTGACATAATGTACGAGGTCTGCGTCCCCCCGCCGCTGTTGCCCGTGCAGCCGATACGGCTTGGATCCACCTCCGGACGCGATTGCAGATAGTCTATGCAGCGCATGCCGTCCCATATCTCAAACCGAGCTGTGTTACGGCCAAGCAAAATACTGCCGACTCCGAGCATCGTGTGGGCCTTTGTACCCTGTAGCTCAGGCAACTGAGAAGGCATTTGGCTGCGCTCACCCTGGTCGATAGGGTCGAAGACTAATGCCATCATACCGTTAAGCGCCAGCAGCGCCCCCATTGTTTGATAGGACTCATACGCCTTGCCGTTACGGCTGTGACCGCAGGGCACAAGCACACCGGAGTATGGCGGTTTATGCTTTGCAGAGTCGGGTAAAAACAACACTGCGCTAACATAGTGTTTCGGCTGGCTCTCGAAGATGACTTTTTCTACTTTGTAGCCCTTGCGTTGAACTACGCCCGTGACGCGTGGCTTCAGCGGTGTTCGCTGCGGAAATTCTCCGATAGCTTCGAGAAATTTGCTGCGAAGGCGCTTCTGATACTCGGCTATCTGCTCCGGCGTCGTTCGCTGCTCATACTCGGCCTTCCATTTCTCGAATTGTTCCTTGGACTGACCCCACAGGTAATGATTCATCATATCACCTGCCTTAACGCCATTGATAGTTCCGGAAAGAACCCGAAAATTTTCGTCTGCCAACGTCACGGCGTTAACCAAAAGTGACAGGCATACGACCACCATATATATTTTGTGTCGCTTCATAATTTGCCTCCTGTTATCTGACATTTCTCATACCATATTTAGCTGGAGAGGCAGCTAAGCTTTATTTCACCGGCAGCAGATACAACGATATGCTCAATGCCGGTGCTTTAAGTTTACCCTCTACACTATCAGCTGTTTTTTCGACAATTCTGATATTAGGGTCTTTGCCCGGTTCATTGTAGGCCTTAGGGTCTTCATTAGCAATTAGCCACAACCTTCCCCTTCCGCTAAGCCGGGCGCCTTCTAAGTCCACCGGCAGCTCATGTTCCTGCTCCGTTGGGTTGACGATGGCAACCGTAAGGGCTTTGCGGTCGCTGGTCCAGGCCGCTGATACATCGAGCGGATAAGCGTCACCGGTGACAGCAACCGGCACAGTTCCAAAATGGTTACGGTAAAGTTTCAAGGCCAATCCCGTCGTCTCGAAGGCAGCGGCGGTCTTGGTGGTCTTAATACAGCCGATGACGTTGACTGTTTGGGCATAATTGGCTAAGAAAATTATATCCGAATGACGGAAGTATTCGTGCAGACCTATGGCGATTCCGAGCGCGTCTTTGTGGAAATACCTGGTTCCCAGCTCGCCGAACAAATGGGGACCATACCAGTAGTTCCATTCGGTCATGGCGATTCGGATATCTTTGCCTTTCAGAGTATCCAATTTTTGCCGTAGTTGTTGATGGAATTCAACCTTTCGTTTGATATTGTTGGCGATTTGAGAGGTATGTTCGAGCAGGCTGGATTTTTCCCGACAATAAAAATGCTCCGCCATCATATCAATATGATTCGAGCAGTTCTTCAGTAATCCTTCGCTCCAGGAGCCGGCGTTTCCGGAAGCAATAGGGACGATATCTGGGTCAACTTCGCGCATTTTGTCCACGACCCAGTTATGTTTTTGGACATAATGCTCGAGTTTCATATGCCCGAGCTGCCAGTCACCGAACATTTCGTTACCGATAGCCCAGTAGCGAACATTAAAGGGTTCCGGCTCGCCGTTTTTGGCCCGTAAAGAGCCCATCAGTGTCTCGGCTGAGCCGTTGGCATATTCTAATTGAGCAGCCGCGGAGTAGGCATCTCCAAAACCGGTATTGACGGTCACTAGTGGTTCGGTGTCGAGCAGCCGGCAAAAGCGAACAAATTCGTTGAAGCCGAAGTCGTTATGCTCCACTCCGGTCCAGGCGGGATTTTTGCGGGGTTCTCGGCGGTCCCTGTCACCAATGCCGTCGCGCCAGTCGTAGCCGCTGACAAAGTTACCACCGGGCCAGCGATACATCGGGGAGTTTAGCTCTTTCAGCACTTTCAAAGTATCGGCCCGCATGCCATCGATGTTGTCTGCCGGCATAAGTGAGACCGTGCCCACAAGGCACGGCCCCATCGCTATTTCGTCCACCTCGATTTCCAGCTTGCCGTTTGAAGTGTCGGCCCCGGCTGTAAACTTAAATTGATACTTGCCATACCGGCCCGCAACAACCAGTATTTGAGTCGATTCTTTTTCCTCCGCTTTGTCACCCCAGAGAAGTGATATCTTAACATTTGTACTTTGCTGTTGTGGTTTGAGGTATATATAACCGACGTATTCTTTATTTTTAACCAATCCCAGGTCAAGCTGTCGGATACCGCTGCCGGGCTGAATGAGCGGAGTGTGTTCGCCGACAAAGGAATCTTCTTTGACCATAGTCACTGAATCGCCTGGGCCGATGATTTGCCAGGGTGATGCGCCAACCACCGCGAACGGATGATTTTTGGATACGCCCTGAGTGCTGCGATAGGGGTCGTAATTCGGCGTAATGGGAAAATAGAACTTGCGGTCTTCGAGCATCTCAGCCCAGATACCGCCGTAAATACATCGGCCGAGGTGCTCGATAAACTGACCGTAGATATACTTCGAGATTGGCTCTGCGGTCTTGTTCGCATCAATCTTAACAGCCGGCCCCTCCTTTCGCAGGGGTAAACTTGTCCCCGTGAAAACGGTGATCGTTTTAGTGAATAGCAGCTCCAAACCCAGGTCGTCAAACCATGCTTTGCCTGTGGCCAATCCCCAGCCGCCAAATAGACAGTTAATTTGCACAGCGGCATTATCTCCCGAGTCAAACACAAGCTCGACTCTTGTGAAGTCTTTGGTTCCTGTGACCGCCGGTGTTTGTAGAGGCTGAATGTTATGCAGATTCAAGAGAGCGCCTTTGCCTGACCCGGCGACCAGATTTTCCGTCTTAATCCAGGCGGATAACCTGTATTGCGAGTGCGGCTTAACTATTACCGTAGTTAGCCAGCCGGCGTCCGCACCGTCTTCGGAAGCTATCATAACGCTCCGCTTACCTGAGCGACTATCTGTTGAATATTCGAATTCGGCTTTTCCACCGTATGTTTGTGTTTTCCATCCGGCTGGTTTATTACCGACTGCTTTTTCGAATGAAGGGTTTCGTATCATTCCCGCCGGCGTCACCGGCTCCGCCGCCGAGGTGTTACGTGCTAACCAGACCGCCATCTCACCTGCCCCGCGGTGGGCCCATGCGTAATAGGGAATCGCCACAAAATCCTGTGGTTTCTTCAATGCAGTTTTGGAGTCTTTGGCGTAACTTAAGCCGACAGCCTTAGCGCGAACTATTGTAACGCCATTGAGCATATCCTTATGATATTCACTCGTTAGCTTCGTATCGTCAGGCAAGACAACATTAAGAACGTGCCCATCGTTGTCCGGCCATTCGGCACAATATACGATTGGCCCGCGCTCCAGCGCCACTTTTCCAGCATTGTCTGCTACGTCCTCGTGACAGAGCACCCGCCGAACAGGCATCGGCAGATTCAATTCTATTACGTCGCCTTTCCTCCACTTTCGATTAATACGGGCAAAGCCTTTTTCCATCTTCAAAGGAATTGTTGTGCCGTTAACTTTCAAACCCACTTTTTCATCGCTAATCTCCTTGTAGCGATACAAGTCACTCGGCAAGCACTTATTCTGTGCCCAGCCGGGAATGCGAACACAAATTGTAAACTTCGCCGGTTGTTTGGGTTCAATCGTCATCGTCACCGCTCCGTCCCACGGGTATCGAGTCTGCTGTCTTATCTGCACCGGGTTCTTTTTCATCGTGACAGTACCTGTTCCCCCGACGAATAAGTTAACGTACAGATTGTTTCCTTCCTGTGCATATATGTATCCGGGGACCGAAGACACAAAGCGGGTTATATTCCCCGGACAGCAGGCGCAACCGAACCACGGACTGCGCTTGTGCTGGCCGTGCGAAGCAAGAGGATTGGGATAGAAAAAGGTGTTTCCCTCCAGTGACACACCCGAAATCAAACCGTTATACAAAGTTCGTTCCAACACATCGATGTACTTTGCATCTCCGTCGAAGAGAAACATCCGGTGGTTCCACATAACGTTGCCGATGGCCGCACAGGTCTCGCAGTAGGCGGTTTCATTGGGCAATTCATAGTTTTTACCGAAGGCCTCACCGGAACCTGTAGCCCCGATACCGCCGGTCAGATACAGTTTCTTCGCAACGACGTTCTCCCATATCCGGTCGATTGCTTTAAGGTAACTGCGGTCTCCCGTCAATGCCGCGACATCCGCCATACCGCAGTACATATAAGAGGCACGGACAGCGTGACCTACTGCCTCGTCCTGCTCGAGGACCTTCTTGTGTGACTGGTTGTATTCATTTCCGCCGGGGCCGCGGGTATCGAGGTAGAACTTAGCAAGAGTCAAATATTTTTCATTGCCGGTGGCTCGATAAAGTCTCGCCAAACCCATCTCAATTACCTGGTGACCGGGTGCAGTTTCATTCCTGCCCGGACCGAATACCGTGTCCAGAAAATCGGCATTCTTAATCGCAACGTCCAGCAGGCTACGTTTGCCGGTGGCCTGGTAATGCGCCACCGCCGCCTCATAAAGATGGCCCATGTTATACAATTCGTGACTGCCACCGAGTTTTGACCAGCGTTCTTCGCCGTACCAATTGATCAAATTCTTCGCCTTGTTCGTCCGGCAGGTGTACAGGTAACCGTCGTCCTCCTGTGCAGCGGCAATTTTAACAATCAGCTCATCCAGGAATTTATCAAGCTTCGCATCGGGATGTACGCTCAGCGAGTATGCCGCACCTTCGAGAATCTTGTACGGGTCCGTATCATCGAAAGGATAATTGGCTCGGTGCTCACCTTCCATCAGACCGCCGGCTATGGCAAAGTTATCAATCCGACCGGTCTCTTCACACTTTCCGAATGCGTAAGGAATTGAGACCTTTCGGTTCGTCTCAATCCGGGGCGCCCAGAATTCGTCTGTAAGCTCAACATCAGTGAAAGGTACCGGCCAAATAGGGTAATCATTTGAAACCTTACTCTTTGCGTCGGCATCAAATTGTTGAAGGCCTGCTGCCAAACAAATCACAAGTATTATTATTCTACTTATCTTTTTTACCCTCATGATATGCTCCTTTCTATTTTTGCAGTATGCTTTACTCGACTGGAAAACTGTTGGAGAATCTTAATTCTATTCGTGCCGATAGACATCCCAGCCCATATAGTTTTCAAGAGCTTCTGCTATTGCGTCGGCTTTTTCTGTTCGGTTCACAGCAACGTGATGTTCGAAGCCCATATTGCATACATATTGCAAAAGCCTCTGAAGATTCGCGATTTTCATCACGCCATATCCACCGAATGTGTCGAGTTTATCGTTTGTGAACTCACCTTCGCCGACATATACGCTGATTATACCCGCAGTATCGTCGGTAGTGGTTCTGCAGAAAGTTGTCTTGCCCGGAGCTATCCTACCAACAACAGTTCCGTAGGTGTTCTCTTTCCCCACGGTCCCGGCAATTATCTCCTGGTAGTCCATTTTAGAATTTTTAAAGAATGATTTTGGCAGATTGCTGCAATGGAATAAAACAGCTTTATCAGGGTCGGTGCCGTAGTTATTATTCCAGTCCAAAATGGCGCTGGGCGTACCGCTGGCCAATTGAAGAATATACATCCCCAACAAGCCTGTAATATCAACCTCGCATGCGCTCGGAACCAGCGACTCGCTCATTATGCTCATAAGGGTGCAGGGCACTATCCCAAAGAACTCCTCAAGAGCGGTCCAGCACTGAATGGCAGTACCGTTAAGCTCGGTTTCTTTTATCCATTTATCCACCACGTAACCAAATTTAGCCATCTTCAAAAGTTTGTCGGCAGGTATTGATTTGGTCGGAAGATATTTTTCAATAGCATTTAATTTTCTCTTAACCCCCCTATCGTTATCAGCGAGCAGTGCAACTCTTCCAAGGATTTCAGACAAATCTATCGTCTCAACCGAGATGCCTGATAGTTCGAGGATTTTTTCACTGTAGCGAACGGTATTAAAAGCGCCGGTGCGTGCTCCTATGGCACCAAACCTTGCATTCTTCAGGCCTTTAATAATTCTGCACACCGAAGCAAAATCGCCCAAATCTTTTTTGAATTCAGCCGATGTAACCTTAACCGTATGCGAGCTGGTCAGCGTATATGGAATGCCGGCTTGCCTGAGATTATTGCAAACGCTTATCTTGCCGCAGAAAGAATCACGCCTGTTGGCGATGCTCATTTTATCTTGTGCATCCGGCTCAGCATGAATCAGAATCGGCACATTAAGCCCTGAGCGTTTTATTGTCTCGGCCACTCCCTTTTCATCGCCGAAGTTCGGCAGTGTTACAATTACCCCGTCAATCTTTTCACTCTTTTCTGCAAAAAGCCCAGCGCATTTCTTGGCATCCTCGAAGGTCTCAACCGCGCCGTATTTTGTCTGCTGCATCGACAGGGCGACCGTGTTGAAGCCGTTGTTCTTAAGCACATCAAGTATATCTTTTCGTCCTTGTTTTGCTAATATATCTGGGAAAAATCCTCGGTTTCCAATGATTACTCCGAACGCGACTTTCTTCATTTTCGTTTCTCCTGTTTCTAAAACATACAAACGAACTATTTTGTGTTTTGTTTTTTCTGCCCGTAATAGGCGTCCTTGCCGTGTTTGCGCAGGTAGTGCTTATCAAGAAGGGCTTTACTAATCGGCCCCTGTTCGGTATTTATCGTAATAGTGCCAAGGGCCATTGCTGCTGTCTGCTCTAACACAACCATAGATTCGACAGCCGCTGCGGCATTCTTACCCCAGGTGAAAGGAGCATGGTTGGCAACAAGCACTGCCGGTATTTTCATTGGGTCTATACCGGTGAATCTCCTGACTATACACTTGCCCGTGTTTAGCTCATAATCGTTTCGTATTTCATCTTCGGTCATTACCTCAGTGACAGGTATCGAGCCGTAGAAATAATCTGCGCTCGTAGTACCGAAGCAGGGAATTTCCCTGCAGGCCTGTGCCCACATAGTTGCGTTGGCCGGATGGGCATGGCATATACCACCGATAGCTTTTAAGTTTCTGTAAAGTTCAAGATGTGTTGGCGTATCCGACGAGGGATTGAGAGTCCCTTCGATAATATTTCCATCCATATCAAGTAATACTATTTTGTCGGGCGTAAGCTCATCGTACTGAACACCGCTGGGTTTGATAGCAATCACACCGTTTGAACGGTCTATCCCGCTGACATTGCCCCAGCTATAAATGATGAGCTTCTGCTTTTGCAATTCAACATTTGCATCATAGACAGCTTTTCTTAATTCTTCGTACACAATAAATCCTTGTAAGAATCTGCTTAAATGGTGAATAGCGAATTAGCTGCTCACCACTCACCAATTAACCACTCACCAATCAAACACTGTCTTTGATATCCAAGAGCTTTTTCATAACGTTGGCCATTTTGCCGGACCAATCCGATAAGCCAAAGGCATCGTGCAATTGTTTATAAAGGGCATATAATTTTTGATAGACGCTGTGATTTTCCGGCGCAGGTTGATATGTGACATCTTTAATTCCACACATAGCGGCCTTAGCATCGGCGAAATTATCGTAGCCGTCAGCGTTTTTACCAGCCACTACGGCACCGGCGATGCAGGCGCCCAGCGCACAGCTCTGGGCGGAACGTGATATCTTCATCTCCCTTCCGGTAACGTCAGCGTAAATCTGCATAAGCAGAGGATTCTTCTCGGCAATTCCGCCGCAGTTTATAATTTCTGAAACTTTAACGCCGTACTCCTCAAATCTATTGATAATCGTAAGCGCCCCGAATGCGGTTGCCTCTATCAGCGCCCTGTAAATCTCTTCCGGCCTTGTGTGTAACGTCTGTCCTATGAGTAATCCGGTCAATCTCTGGTCAACGAGTATTGTTCTATTGCCGTTGTTCCAGTCCAGGGCCAACAAGCCGGACTGACCCGGCTTGAGTTTTGCCGCCCTTTCGGTAAGAGCTTCGTGAGAGCCTGCCGTTTTTCCGCCGGCCTGGATGTAATTGACAAACCAGTTAAAGATGTCACCTACTGCTGATTGGCCCGCCTCCAGGCCAAAGTAACCCGGCAGGATGGAACCGTCAACTATGCCGCAAATTCCGGGGACATCTGCCAGGTCCCGGCCCGACTCAGCAACAAGCATATCGCAGGTGCTCGTACCGATTATTTTGATGAGTTTGCCCGGAGCGATACCGGAACCAACAGCACCTAAGTGAGCATCGAAGGCCCCTACCGCCACGGGGATACCGGCAGGTAATCCGAGTTTTTGCGCCCATTGTTTTGTAAGAGTTCCTGCCTGAGTTTTTACGGTATAGGTTTTTTGGTAAAGACGGTCGTAAAGCTCACCGAGTTTAGGTTCAAGCTCGGCAAGAAAGTCTTTAGCGGGCAGACCACCCCACTGCTCACTGAACATAGCTTTATGGCCGGCAGCGCAGCGGCTTCGTTTAATCATATCCGGCTTTGTAGTGCCCGTTAAAACCGCCGGGACATAATCGCAGCATTCAACCCAGCTATACGCCGCATCGAAGACCGCAGGGTCTGTTCGCAAACAGTGAAGTACCTTGCTGAAAAACCATTCTGATGAATATGTCCCGCCGCACTTGGCGAGGTATTCGGGATGTTCTTTGTGAGCTAATTCGGTTATCTCGGCCGCCTCAGCGTGTCCTGTATGGTCTTTCCACAGCCACGCACAGGCGTTTGGATTATCCTTGAATTCCTCTAACATACTCAAAGGCGTGCCGTTTTCATCAACAGGGATTGGCGTCGAGCCGGTCGTGTCGATACCGATGCCTATAATCCGGTTGGTATCAAAATCTTTATCGGCTTTCTTGGCTTCTGCGATTGCTGCTTTTATAGTAAACTCGATACCCTCTAAGTAATCAGCCGGGTTCTGCCTTGCCAGATTATGGTCAGCCGAATCAAGAATAATGCCGGCTTCGCCCGTTTCATATTCATAAACTGCCGTCCCTAATTCATTACCGTTACTAACATCAACCAACAGAGAACGTACAGAATTCGTCCCGAAATCCAAACCGATTGTATATGCCATAATTTGCCTTCTTAATTGATAATTTTATTTGCTGCTGATAGTAAGTGCTTTTACGTCAACTGTCAAGTGTTCAATCTGCCTTTGAAAAACTCCGAATTTTGCGGAATAATTCAATCGGCTGTCTGCAATAAATGGCCCATAACAAACGTCTATAAGGTCAGAACAAAGAAAGCTAAATAGTATTAAGGTATATAACTATGAAGGATAATCATTACTTAAAACCAGCCTGGACACATAATGGCTCCGTAAAAACAGACCTTCCCTTAACGGTAATCGGAAAGAAACGAAGAAAAATAGTAGATGCCTTGGGCGCAGGCCAGCTCTTTTGTGTAGGCAAAATCTATCTGAGGACCAACAACGGCTCCGTAAGGATTAGGTGACGGTTTGAGTTCACTAACGTTAACCGAAGTCGACATTCCCATTTAACACTTTCTGAAACACTTTTCCGCCTTTTGATTCCACCAAAATATCACACTATTCTTTTAAAGAACAATACACAAACCTTAAGCTTTATTCTTATACCAATTCTATTTATTGATTGCCGATTACCTGACTCTGTCATTCCTGCGAAAGCAGGAATCCAGGCCCTCTCAATTAGTATAATGTACAATTTTTTCGGTAATTTTTAACTATAATTGGTATTATGAGAGGCAGTCATCGGCGTGCACATAATGTGAAAGAGGGCCTCTTTATATACTATGCGACATTACCTAACGTCACAACGAGAGATCGCCCAAAAGGCCAGCATGGCTAAAATCAGATTCCACAGTGAAAGTCCGGCCAGATCCAGGAACGCCTCCTGTACGTTGTGAGGGAGGTTGGGACTGCTTTCGGCAAAGCGGGGAAAGTCGGATTTGTCTCCTTGATACTCTTGTGGATAGGGTGAGTCGATGCGGAAGTATTTCTCATTGACCGTGATACTTGAGCCAAAAGACCAATAAGAAGTCCCAACAAGACGTCCGACCTTCTCTAAAATGTAGTTGTCATAGATGCTGGAATATGCTTTAGCATCCTTCTCAAATCGCTCTTCACGTCTGGGCCCGGTATCGGCCAGACTCTCAGAGGCAAATTGAAAAAGGGCCGTGGGAGAAAAACGAGAGAGGTTTCTCGCTGCATTGGCCCGACGCTTCATGGCGTTCTCGTAAACTGCATAGTGATTTCGTACGTCCTCTTGACCTTCCTCAAAGGCTTGGTCCGTTTCTTTCTTGATCGCCTCTTCGGTGGTCAGTTCTCCACGCTTTATTCGTTCCTTGACTTTATCGATTCTGGCCCAGACCTGTTCTTTGAGTATGGGGCCTACCTGTCTGGCGGTTTGGAACTCGCTCGGAACGCTGGTCAGCTTATCCGAGAGGATTCCCGAGACGTTGGGAACGACGATCACGAAGAGAATCCATACCGAAAGCAGGATCAGAAGGACCACGGATGAACGCCCAACCAGGGATGAGACAAACAAGCCCAGGAATGCAAAAATGGAAAGATAGAAGAAGGCCAGGAGGACCATCAGGCCGATACGTGGTACTACGGACAGGCTCAATGCCTGGGGTAGCAAGATGCTTACAATACAAAGACTGACCAGGCCTCCTAAGATTAGAGGAATACCGGTTATAACTATGATTGAAATATATTTTGCAATCAACAACTGATTTCGCCTTAGGACATTGGACAACACCAGGCGCAGCGTACCGATTTCTTTTTCACCGGAGATACCTCGAAATGCCAATAGCAGGACATATAGACTGAACACAACTTTAATGATAAACGCCCAATCCAGTTCGGGGACAAATGGCATCTTGAAGTTCTTCGGTCCGGACGGTAAGGAGGTCAATTTGCCTTTTGGCCCAAGGGAGTAACCGGGAGGCTGGTATTTCGACCCTCCATCCGCCAGAAGTACTAAGGGATTGGGGTGCATGTACAAGTAGGTCTCTACTGTGCTCGGGTTCTGTGCTATCCCCTTCACTCCATTGCTATATCGGGTCATCTGCTCACGGTGCTTCTTCACAGAGACCCATCCATTCATGCCGAAAAGCAGTATGCTTAGGATGATCAATATGAGGAACTGCAAACTCTGCAGGTGCTCCAGGATTTCCCGTCTTATAATGGTAATCATGGTTTTACCCTATATCTTTTCTCATGAAGACCGTATGGGCCACAACAAAGAAGACAACACTAAGTAAAAACAGAATGCTCCACTGGGGCAGCGTTTGTACGATACACTCGGCGGCCGATTGTGTTGTATAACTAAATTCCGGAAGTTTGAATTTCTTGAAGGCCTCAACATCCGTGTAGCGCAGTCCCCATCGCTCTAAATACTTGTACCAATACTGTTCGACACCTTCCATTAGGCTGTCGAATTCTTGAATATCCGTTCGGGCCAGGCGCTGCATGATGCTGTCATACAGCACCGAAGGAGACAGCAGGCCGATATTCCGAGCAAGGTGCATCTGGCGCGTCAGTTGCTGGCTGTATTCGCTATCGACGCGGTGGTACAGATCTGTGCGTTGAGCGCTGGGTTCAAACCATTTTCTGCCAATCTCCTGGTCACGTTGGCCCGAGTCGACCATCTTTTTAAATGCCTGCCAAGCCTTATCGTACTCCTTCTCATAGGATTCGAATAGGGAACGTTGGCGGTCGGCGAGCTCCTCTTGGCCGGGCAGTTCGAGCAAGTGCTGGGACAGAATGACGCTTATGTTGGGATAGATGACGATGATGACTACCCAGATTTGCAGAAGTACTAACAGCGCAATCGAAGGACGGTTGATAATCGTTGAGGCCATGAGGCTAAGTGTAAAGAAGGTCCCGAGATAGAAGGCGGATATCCCCCACATGCCTAAAACACGCATTGATAATTCACTATCCAGTGAGATGGCCGGATGAAGGACCATGACAAGCACAGCTATAAGGGTAGCGATTGTTAGGGAGCTGAGTACGACGAAGAGCCCCCCAAGAAATTTCCCAAAGAGCAGTTGACCTCTCGGCAGAGGATTGGCCAATGCCAGCTTCAGCGTGCCTTGGGTCCTCTCTTCGGAAATGCTGTTGTAGGCTAAGAAGATGACCATCAGGCTCAACACAACACGAACCACAAAGGCGAAATCAACAGATGCGAAACCACAGACATAGCGGTGATGCTGGCTGGCGTATTCTCCTATATATCCCGAGGTCTGAATAGGAAAATACATGAAGTTGATTTGGATCCGGCTGCCCAGCTCCCGGTCCCTGCCTTGGACGAGAGTGCTGAGGATTTGTGGTTTGCGAAAAATTTCGACGTTAGTGGCTTTGCTTTTCAAGCTCTGTTTGGCATCCAGATAATCCTGCTGCCTCTGCTGGTAATCGCCTATGTTAATAAATGTGCTGATGCCGACCAGGACCACGGTCAGACAAAGTCCGATGAGGAATTTGGAGCTCTTGAGATACTCTAATATTTCACGTTGGACGATAGCCTTCAGCATCAACTCTCTGCCAATTAAGGGCAAGTGTCAACCAACAT
>CAYUFX010000065.1:0-26024 GCA_964444135.1 uncultured Pirellulales bacterium
TACTGCCGAAAGGCATCCTGTGGCCTACAAAGATGACATGCACCCAACATTCAGCTTTTTTGCGAAAATAATGTTGTGAAGGTGCGAGTTTTGGTGTAAACTACGCTGATATTTTTACGGCATGAAAATTTAATATTTTGCCCTTTTTGATATTTTAACGCAGAGGTTTATTATGAAAGCAGATTCCAACAAAACAGCACCTGAAATGAAAGTAAATGACAACAAAACAACGCCTGAAATGAAAGTAAATGACAAAAAAACAACGCCTGACAAGAAAGGACATAACAAGAAAGCAGCGCCTGACATGAAAGTAAATTTCAACAGAGCAGCCCTTAGCGAGGCCTTAGGTTTGCTGACGTCCGTAGTGCCGAGCCGAACGCCCAAGCCGATACTTCGATGCGTGCAAATCACTGCCGAGGAGAAAGAGGTTCGGATATGCGCTACGGATTTAGAGGTCGGTATCAACTATCTGGTCTCAGAGGTGCAGGTCGAAAAGGCAGGCGAGATTATCGTGCCGGCAGACCGGCTGGCGGCGATTGTGCGCGAAAGCGTTGACGATGTCCTGCTATTAGAAGCCTCAAAGGGCACGTGTGAAATAAAAGGGGCCGACAGCCACTTTACGATTTACGGCCAGGAGCCGGGGCAGTATCCGGTGGTGCCGGGTTTCGACGGTACCGGTGAGATAAAGATTGCTTTGGGTAATCTTCAGGCTGGTATCGAGCAGTGCCTTTTCGCAACGGCCCGAGAAAGCAGCCGATATGCTATTAACGGTGTGCTGTGGGAGATTAAGGACAAGAAGCTAATGCTGGTTGCCACAGACGGCAGAAGATTGGCACGGTCCAGAGTCAACCTAAGCTCCGCCCCGGCGAAAGACAAAGCACCGGCGAATATTATAGTGCCTGCTAAGGCGATGGGACTATTAGATAAAGTCGGCAGCAATGAGAAAGACAGCGTTACAATTAAACTCGTCGATAACCAGATTCTAATAAGCTGTGCGAACGTTGTTATAAGCTCAAATCTTGTGGAAGGCAACTTCCCGAAGTACGAGGACATAATCCCGACCGATTACGACAAGAAGCTGACACTATCGACCGAGGGTACGTTGAGTGCTGTTCGTCGTGCATCGCTGCTGACGAGCGAGGAGTCGAGGGGGATTAAGCTGTCGATTGGAAAGGACAAGCTGGTGTTTTCCGGCAGAGCACCGGAGACGGGTGATGCCCAGGTGGATATGCCCATAGATTATAAAGGCGAGCCGATGGACATCGGCTTTAATCCGCAGTTTTTGATTGATGCTCTGCGTGTTATCAAGACGCCGGAGTTCGAATTCGACTTAGGCCAGCCGGATAGACCGGGCCTGATAAAAAGCGGGACAAATTTTCTCTACGTTCTGATGCCCATCAACTTGGGATAGTTCATCCCGCCCGTCAAAGACAGGACGGGATTTATATCCGCCGGACAAAATCAGACTTATCAGTCTCGTAAAGTGTATCTCGTCTGGGATATAATATACATTATGTGTGAAGACGAACAATTACTGCACAATGCCGTCGAGGGACGAAGAGCACGGAAATCTGACAGGACGGTCAGGTTGGGTGATATTGTCCAAAATTTTATGACCAAGTGGGTTTCGCCGCGGCAGGCGAGGTTTGGCGTGGTAGCTGAACTGTGGAGCCGACTGCTGCCCGCTGAACTTTGCCGGCACTGTGAAATTGTCGATATTTCCGGCGGCCAATTGAAGGTCAGGGTGGATTCGCCTGTATATAAGTACGAGTTGCAATTGTGCAGTCCGGAGATCCTTGAAGAGTTGCAACAACAATGTCCGAAGGCTCGTTTGACAAAAATAAAATTTGTTGTTGCTTAAGCAATAGTCCACGGAGTAAGAGCAAAAAAATTCGATAGTTTCTCGGTTGAAAAAGACGATATATAGAATAGAGGCAGAGAACCGGTATGCAAGACCACAAATATGATGCGAGCAACATAAAGATTCTTGGGGGTGTGGAGGCGGTACGTAAACGGCCTGATATGTATATCGGCGACCGCGGCACCGGAGGCATGCATCATCTGGTCTATGAGGTATTAGACAACTCCATCGACGAAGCATTGGCCGGGTTCTGTGACAACATAAACGTGCGCATCTATCCCGACGGCAGTTGCACGGTAGAAGATAACGGTCGAGGCATACCAATTGAAAAGCACAAAGAGGCCAAGACCAGCGCTCTGGAGGTTGTGCTGACGAAGCTGCACGCTGGGGGGAAGTTTGATAGCGACAGCTACAAAGTGGCCGGCGGTCTGCACGGTGTTGGAGTGAGCGTTGTCAATGCCCTGAGCGAATGGCTGGAAGCTGATGTTTATCGCGACGATAAGCACTATCACTTCGAGTGCGTCAGAGGAGTTGCCAAGAGTCGGGTGAAGGAAATCGGCCCAACTAATAAACGCGGCACAAAAATATCCTTCAGGCCCGACGAAGAGATATTCGGCGATACGGAATTTGCATACGACACGCTGCTGAAACGAATACGAGAGTTAGCTTATTTGAACGGTGGGCTGCAGATTAGCTTCAGGGATGACAGAAATAAGAAAAAAGAAGTATTCAAATTTCAGGACGGGATTAAGGCTTTCATCAAACATCTTAACGAGGGCAAAGAGACCCTTCATAATGATGTCATCTACTTAGCCAGGGAAGACCAGAAGGCTAAGCTGAGCTGTGAAGTGGCTATGCAGTACAACGACGGTTACACCGAAAACGTGCTGGTATTTGCCAACAACATCCGCAATATCGACGGTGGGACACATCTTTCTGGCTTTAAGACTGCGCTGACGCGGACAATGAATTATTATGCCAAAAGCAATAACCTGCTGAAGAACGGTCAGGCGACAACTGGTGACGACCTGCGTGAAGGATTAACGGCGGTAGTGGCGGTGAAACTTGCGGAACCACACTTTGAGGCCCAGACGAAGGTGCGGCTGACTAATCCGGAGGTTGGGGGTTTCGTTGAGTCGACCGTCAATGAGCAATTGGGTCATTTTTTGGAAGAGCATCCGGCAGAAGCGAAACGGATTTTGAACAAGGCCATCCAAGCGGCAGCGGCCAGGGAGGCAGCAAGGAAGGCACGGGAACTGACCAGACGCAAAGGTGCGCTGAGCACTTCCAACCTTCCGGGCAAGCTGTGGGATTGTGCGAGTAAGGAAAAGGCGAGCACGGAGATATTCATTGTAGAAGGTGATTCAGCCGGGGGCTCGGCAAAGGCAGGGCGGGATAGAAATATCCAGGCAATTTTGCCGTTGAAGGGGAAAATCTTAAATGTTGAAAAGGCCCGTATTGAAAAGATGTTGGCACACGATGAAATCCGAACCATTATCAGCGCTTTGGGGACCGGTATCGGGACGGATGAGTTTAATTTGGGCAGGTGCAGATACGGCAAGATAATATTAATGACAGACGCCGACATCGATGGCGCACACATTCGAACTCTGCTGCTGACGTTTTTCTTCAGGCAGATGCAGCAATTGTTTTTGGAGAATATGATTTATATTGCCCAGCCGCCCTTGTATGAGATTAAAGTCAAGGGTAAAAAGAAATCTGAATATATCCTAAGCGAAAATCAAATGCACAAGCAGATGATCGCCAGGGGGCTGGAAGGTACAGAACTTATCATCAGAGACGGCAAAAAAAGTACAAAGACTAAAAAGGCGCAGATGGGCCGAGGCCACTCTGTTAAAAGTAGGGGCGGTTCGCGAACCGCCCCTACTAACGGGGCCCGTGAAGTTTGCGACAAAGAGCTGACCGAGCTTGTGAAGACCTTAGCTGAGGCCGAACGCATCATAAAGGTTTTGAGCAGGCGTGGTATTAACTTCGCCGATTTCATCCAGGCCTATTACAGTCCGTCTAAAGGAGGACTGCCGCAGTTTCGTATCTGCACCGAAGACCAGGATGAAATTTATTACAAAAGGGAGGAGTACGAAAAACGTGTCGATGAGCTCAAAGAGCGGACCAAAGGTTTAGCAGAAGGTGAGGAGGAAGAATCAATTGCCGCCGAGGAGCTTCACGAGGTTGACCGCATCAATCAGATAAACAACCAGCTTAAAAACCAGTTCGGCTTAGATATCAAAGATTTTCTGTTAAAACCTGCCAAAGGTCTTCCAGGTGAAGCAACACCGACGAAGTTCGAGCTGGTCAGCGGCGATGATAAATATGAGGTCGCATCGTTAGGGGACATCTGCGCAAGCATCAGGCAGATAGGCGGCAAAGGGATTGAGATAAAACGCTTCAAGGGTTTGGGCGAGATGAACGCCGAGCAGTTATGGGAGACGACAATGAATCCGCAGACACGCACTTTGTTGAGCGTCAAACTCGATGATGCCGGTGAGGCCGACCGGCTATTCAGTATATTAATGGGCAGCGACGTGGAGAAACGTCGAAACTTCATCCGCGACCATGCACTCGAGGTCCAAAACCTCGACGTTTGATTCGTATGTCGTATATGGTACTGCGTACAAAGGAAAACCCGCCGAGTAAATCGGCGGGTTAAACATTTTTGAGATTCCCGTCTTAGTGGTCCTTCGACTTCTACTGCACTTGCTAATGGAATCTATCGGCGGCGGTCTCTACTACTTCTACCGCTCCTCCCTTCATAAATCACATTTGTCGAGGAAGAACGGGATGGTTCACCCACGTTTTCACCCAGATAGGAATATGAAAAAAGCTGGGTCTTTTCAGTAAACTGGTCAAAACTGAGCTTTCCTTCTGCGAAGGCATCGATGTCCGACTTTTTGGCGCGAATGGTTAGAACCGTAGGTGAGAGGGAGCCCGAACCGGCACCTGCAGATTCAGTTGCGATATACTTGCTGTCGCCACTTTTGTATAATCGTGTGACAAACGGACCAGATTGGCCGGCATTCCCGGTGACCGTAAGAATTACCGACTCATCCGGTTGGAGGCTCCGGATGTTTGTTGCATGTTTCAATGTTTGGATAAGCGTTTCTTTCAATTCTTCGACCTTCTGGGCGTCGTATTTTTCTTCCGGGCGGTCGCCGGTCCTGCGTCTTCTACTGACATCTTCCGGTTCATACATTTCCTGTTTCATCTGCTCCCAAACCAGGTCAATATCTTCTTCTTCGGTTTCCTTTTCTTCCGGTGCTTCGGGGGGCGGTGACAGCAGAAAATCAACCTTTGTCAAAAAGAGCGCTCCGTAGCCCTGAATGTACATTGCCCCTGTAGAGCGGCTGTCCCAAGAAAAAGGCATCGGGAGTATTATCCTACTACCAGTAGTGAATCTTCCCGAAACCAGGTTTGACTGTTCCAATCTTTTGTCAAAGATGCGGCACATAACAGTCATATCTTCCATCATCGTGACCAGGTCCTGCGGTTGTATCTCTGCGGTGGGAATTACGAGGACTTTCCCGCCGCCGTACTGCCCTGTCGTGGCAATATTTAGCTGCTCGATCTTTTCTTTCAAATCACTCAAACGCGAATCCAGTGTTTTGTTAACTTCGCTGACTACTTGCGGGCTCACTGCGGCCGGAGCGGTTGGAGCTGGGGCCGGAGATGGGGCCGGAGCGGTTGGAGCTGGGGCCGGAACGGTTTGGGCTGTAGTAGAAGCTGCCAGCAGTAAGCTGAGAACGATGGTAATAGTAATGGCTCTGATAAAAGATTTCATTTTTTTACTCCTCTAAATACATAACCTGTAATTAGTTTAATCAACATTTTAGAATCTACGTCTGTTGACGAAATTGGCTAAAACACAGAGTGCCCTTCATAAGCAACCGGCCGCCCCTCGACACCTGGAGAACCTTCCTTTCCGACTTTTGCATAAGATGTAAACATCTTAGTTCGTTCCCTAAATTGGTCAAAACTGAGCTCGCCCTTTGCGAAGGCATCGATGTCTGACTTTTTCACACAAATGGTAAGAACCGTAGGCAATAAGGAGGCCGCCACCGTTGGGACTACGGGTGCCCTTCGGATCATCCTGCTGCTTCTGCCCGTGCTTCTTCCGTAGAGGTATGATTGTGTAACAGTCGCCGTGCCAGATTGACTCTGGTCACCAATGACCGTGAGAATCACCGACTGGTCCGGTTTCAAGGCCTGGATGTTTGCGGCATGTTTCAATGTTTTAATGAGCGTTTCTTTGAGCTCTTCGACCTTCTCGGCATCGTATTTTTCTTCCGGGCGGTCGGTCCTGGGTCTTCTACCGGTCTCTTCGGGCGCATATATCTCCTGTCTCATCTGTGTCCAGAGTGGGTCGGTATCTTCCTCTTCGGTTTTCTTCTCTTCTTGTGCTTCGGGTGAGGGCGAGAGGGGAAAATTCACTTTCATTAAAAACAAAGCCGCGTAGCCCTCGAGATAAACGGCTTCTACTGTGCCGCTATTGTGCCCCGAAAACGGATCTAACACAACAAACAAGCTTGCTCTTCCTGTAGTCAAATGCGCCTGGCTGAGTTTGTTATCAAAGATGCGTGACATCACGCTCATATCTTCGGTTATCGCAGCAAGGTCTTCTACTTTCATCTGTGCGGCAGGAATTACGAGGACCGCTCCGTCACCGCTATGCTGCCAAAACGGTATGCTGACTCGCGGTATTGCTACTTCGATTTTAGGAATCTCAGGGATCTGTAGTTCTAACTGCTCTTGTGCAGCCTCTACCTGCTTAAGCTGAGCTTGCATCTGCTTTTGTGTAGCTTCCAACTGCTTCTGTGCAACCTCTGCCTCTTTTTGCGTCACTTTGGCCGCAATATCAGCCTTCATTCTCGCAAGCTCTGCTTCCTTTTCCGCAATGATTTCTTCTTTTGTGGCTTGTTTTTTTTCTTCGTCGGGAACGTCTTGGGCCAGGGCAAAACATGCTGTGATTAGATTGACGGCGACAAATACAATAATTGTCTGGGTTAAAGCTTTTTTCATTTTTTGCTCCTTTCATTTTAGATTGTTTGGATTTTCGGATTCGTTTGGAACTGAGCTATCGGGTTGAGTATAAGACAATCGTCGCGCCATACCCTGCAGCTCATCTTCGGTCTGGACGGCGAAGGTCGCAAAAGCATTGGTCAACTGGGCGTTGTCCCGCAGTCGATTCAACTCTATCTGCTCAAAGGCTGCTGCTACCCATTGCCTGTCCTGTGTTTGGGCCGTATTGATGGACTCGATGAGCTCTTCGAGCAGTTGATTGGTCGCGGCACCGGAAGCAGCTAAGGTGTATGCCGCAAACTGATTCAAATCGCTGCGATATTGTTGACTAAGCTCATTTTTAAGCTGGGCGTAACTGCTCGTCAGAGCTAACTGCCAGTATTGCTTCATCTCGTCAAGGAGCTTCCTGCGAATAACCGGCTCGAGAGCAGCCTGAAGCTGTTCGGCATCCGGCCCTCGAGGGGCTGAGAGTCGGCCTGTGGCATAACCGGCTATAATCAGCAGTACGGCTGCAGCGGCAACCTTAGTGAAGCTGTTCGGAGCTTTTAACCAATCTATAAACCAAATTCGCTTACCCGTAGTTACATTATTCGATTGTCCGGAGGCTTCAGTTAGCTTTGCAATGGTAGCATCGACCAGTTCCCGGGACGGGCCGGATGGGACCTGCTCGTTATTAAGGGCTTTTACAGCATTTTCTAAGATATTTTCATTTTCTTCCATAATACAACCTCACTTTTGCTCTTTCGGTGACAACTCGAAAGACTGTCGTAATTTTGCCCTGGCGCGGTGCAGCAACACACCGGCAGCATTTATTTTAATGCCCAGGGCTTTGGCAATCTGACGATAGCTCATATCATTTAGATATCGCATACAAAAGACCTCCGCCTCTTGCGGCGGCAGTTGAGTCAGCGACTCTCGCAGCCTGGCAGCCAGCTCCTGCTGCTGTGCCATTTGAGCCGGGCCCGGATTTGTGCTTGGCACAGCGTCCCAGTCAGCCGAGACAGCCCTACAACGCGAGTGGCGGAATCGTTGGCGCATCTGGTCTATTGCCCGTGTTGTGGCCAGCCGGGTCAACAGGGCAGAAAAGCTCCGGATGCGCTGTCGCTGTGAGATTTCCAGGGCGGAAACAAAGGTTTCCTGGAAACAGTCGGCAGCATCATCGCTGTTGCCCAGTAATCTGTAAGCGGTTTGCCATACAGCCGGGCCGTGTTTTTCGATAATTATCTGCCACTCAATCACGTGCAAGTGAATCTCCTTTTAATCGGCTGCCGTTGTTATATTAGTCGCTGGAGCTGCCTATTTTATTACAAAAATTCTGGATGGGAAATATCGACTTTGGTTAACATTATCGAACTTTAACCGTCATTTTATCCTTATTAATGAGCCATTGTGGGTCTTTAGGTAAACCTCGCCAACACAAAAGAGCTGCCCTGGGCCTACGGTTTCTATCAGTCTTCTTTTTTTCTTTCCGATTACCGTTAAGGGAAGGTCTGTTCTTATGCAACCATTATGTGTCCAGGCTGGTTTTAGGTAACAATTTGCTTTCATGTATGACTTACCTACTTTCCTAAATACCACAAGGAATTTGTAACACCTTGATTCAACAATGACTCGTATGTCATTACTCTGATACGATTTACTGTATTAATTGTTTTTGTCCCGCTTTTGGATTCCAGCGAGGCAGGGGGCCTTCGTTGAGTTTTCAACGAGGCAGGCAAATCTTCTTTCGAGCTGTTGCAGTTGTTGTATTAGTCGTTGTATCGTCCTATTTTATTACAAAAAATCTCGATAGTCGGTTTATCCTTCAAGGCAGGATAACAAGAATCAATAAAAATTTATAATTTATTTGATTTATAGCAATTTTTTCTTGCAAAGCTCTCAGCCGCGTGGCAAAATTGTAATTTACAATGACATCGGAGGAGTGTTTTTGATGGGTGATAACTTTTTGAGGGAGATCAGAATGACAGGAAAAATCAGAAGCAAGAAAATAGAAGGAGGAATCTTTGTCTTTTGGCTCGATTCGATTTCTCTTTTCGTTTTTGCCCTTCTTTTCTTTTGCACAATGTTACTTGTCGGGTGCAGCAGTCAAAAAGCCGAGGTAGTTGGAACCGGCACAGTCGAGAGCACACCGGCTGAGCAGAAGAAAGCCGAATTACTGAAGACACTCGACCGCAAATTTGAAAATCCCAACGCTCATTTCGAATTAGGTCAATTGTATCATGCCGAGAGGTCGTGGCTAAAAGCAGAGCGTCATTATAATGTAGCCTTGGGTTTTGACCCTACACACAGGGAGGCTCAAGCGGCAATGGTAAAGTTATTTTTCGATAGTGGGGATACTGCCAAGGCTAAAACTTATGCCGATATTTATATGAACCAGGTTGTTGATTCAGCAAGTGGGTCATATCGACTTGGATTTGGGTTTCAGAAGCAGCTTCTTGATGAGTATGCGTTTGATTGCTATCAGCAGGCACTTCGCTTGGCGCCGAATTCCGCTGGGGTTCACAGGCAGCTCGGCTACTATTATTTGAGCAAGAATGATAAAGTCCGGGCAGAGGAATATTTGAAGCGTAGTTTTCAGCTCGACCCTCTACAGCCGGAGGTGGCCGGTGAATTAGGCCGGCTCGGAGTGGAAGTAAGAATACCGCGCAAAACAGAGAAGCGCACGAGGAAGCTGGACAAAATTGCCGAAGAGTCACGCAAAGAAGAGAAATGATAATGACAGGGCTCAACACCAGGTCGTAATGGTGTATGTTGGGACCCTCCGGGGTATCTTTGAGCATTAGCTTATATCTAAGAGGTATGGGACAGGAAATATGGTCTTTTTCATTGCCCCGTGGCGAAAGGATGCGCTGCGGGGTTTTTTAATTTACTATTTTCTATTTTCTATTTACTATTTTCCTCTACTTGAAGTCTGTCTACCGTGGATGGTGGATTTCCAGCTTGTACATTTGATTTCCAATAGACCGTTGGGAGAAAATGCTGAAAATCAATAGGATGTAATTGATGCCGAAGATGGGATTGCACATTGCGGATATTTTGGTGTTGGGGTTATATCTTGTCGGGATAACTATTATTGGTGTCTGGGCAGCAAGGCGAATAAGAAATATTGCCGATTTCTTTATGCCTCGCAGATTCGGCAAAGTGATGATGATAACACATGCGTTCGGGACAGGCACACATTCCGACCAGGCTGTCAGCGTAGCTTCGAAGAGTTTTACAAACGGGCTTTCCGGTATATGGTATCAGTGGCTGTGGTTGTTCGCGACGCCGTTTTACTGGTTGATTGCGCCAGTGATGCGACGCTTCAGAGCGATAACGACGGCGGATGTCTTTGAGGCCAGGTTTAGCCCTCGTGTTGCGATGCTGTTTGCAGTTGTAGGGATGCTGAACCTATCAGTCAATATTGGCGTGATGCTCAAAGGGGCCGGTGCAGTTATTGATGCAAGCACGGCAGGTCTTGTTTCGTCTAATATCGCTATCGCCCTGATGACAGCGATGTTCGTGATATATGGGATGGCCGGTGGACTTTCAGCAGCTATTATCACCGACTTCATCCAGGGGGTATTGACCGTTGTCTTTTCCTTTGTGCTGCTCCCGTTTATTTTAAAGGCAGTAGGCGGATTAAGTGGCATACACGAAGCAATAAAGGACCCTAGCATGTTATCGCTCGTCGCACCGGCGGAGATTGGGTTTTTCTACATAACGGTAATTGCCTTCAATGGTCTGGTGGGCATTGTGACCCAGCCGCACACTATGGGTAACTGTGCCGCCGGTAAGACCGAGATGGAAGGTCGGGTCGGCTGGATGTTTGGAAACTTTGTCAAGCGAGTCTGTACGGTGGCGTGGTGTCTGACCGGACTAGGAGCGGTTGTGTATTTTGCCGGACGTGACGTTGAGCCGGACCATATTTTCGGATTGGTGGCAGCGGACTTTTTGCCCAAGATAGCACACGGCATACTCGGCCTTTTCTTAGCGGCGCTTCTGGCCTCCGTGATGAGTTCTTGTGATTCATTTATGATAGCATCATCAGGTCTTTTTACTGAGAACATATACAAACGCCTGTTGCCTGAAAGAACTGCAAAACATTACGTTTTCGTTGCCAGGGTGGCTTCACTTGCTATAGTCGCCGGCGGGGTAGGTTTTG
The DNA here is from genome assembly GCA_964444135.1 of uncultured Pirellulales bacterium. Classification (GTDB taxonomy): domain Bacteria; phylum Planctomycetota; class Phycisphaerae; order Sedimentisphaerales; family Anaerobacaceae; genus NIOZ-UU13. The sequence continues at coordinate 11,040 of CAYUFX010000065.1, forward strand.
CCTACTGGCTTGAGGGTGTTGTGGAAGGGCTTGAGATATTCTGGAAGATTTCGCCGATGATGGGTATTGCTTTCTGGTTGGGTCTTTTCTGGCGGCGCACAACAGCAGCCGGGGCCTGGGCGTCAACACTTACGGCGTTCGGAGTGTGGTGGCTGACGACACAGGAGCTTTTCATCTCGTGGCTCGGCAGCCTTTCGATAGCCGAGTCTCTAACATTCATTTTCGTTAAAAACGGCGTTGCGGAGGTCTATATGCCGTGGCAGATGGTTTTCTATCTGTCGGCTGGGACAATTGCCGGAATCGCTGTAAGTCTGTTCACCAGGCCTGTGCCGCAGGAAAAACTCGATAATTTCTATGCGCTGGTGCGAACACCTGTCAAGCCGGGCGAACAGGTATCTATGCCCTGCACTTTGCCGGATGACGCTGTGGTTCCCGAAAAGCGGAACATCTTTCCAAACACCAATCTGGAAATAGCAATTCCATCCCGTACATCAGTGGTCGGTTTTTTTGCCGGCTGGGTGTGCGTGGCGGCGATTATCTATTCAGTATATCTAATAGCAACGGCTTAATTTATACTCGGTTAGGAAGGAGAAGCTATGAACAGGGTAAAATACCGGATTTTCATCGGACTAATATGGATGTTCGCGGTAGGGTCGGTTCTGGGTGCCGAGACGGTCTATGATGTGCGTGACTATGGGGCTAAAGCTGACGGCAAAACGCTGTGCACTACAGCCATTCAGAAGGCCATAGATAAATGCGCCAAGGATGGCGGCGGGACCGTTTATCTGCCGCCCGGGACTTTTCTTTCCGGCACTATCTATATGAAAAGCGGCGTGACACTGAAACTCGATGTCGGCTGTACGCTGTTGGGCAGCGCGGAACTGAAAGACTACCTCCCCACCGTACAGGCTTTTAGGTCTTACACAGATAACTATACGGACAAGAGTCTAATTTATGGGGAAAATCTCGAGCGGGTCGCCATCATTGGTAGAGGCATTATCGATGGCCAGGGGCGTTCGTTCAAAGGGCCATATAAGGTGCGCCCCTATATTATTCGATTTATCCAATGTCGAAACGTAACGGTAAAGGATGTAACTATCAGGAACTCACCGATGTGGGCGCAGCATTATTTAGCCTGTGACGATGTGCACATCAGCGGAATCACGGTCAGAAGTCTTGTCAACGCCAACAACGATGGTATCAATATCGACTCCTGCGAAAGGGTCATCATTTCGGACTGCAATATCCGTTCCGGAGATGATGCCATCGTGCTCAAGAGCACATCATCGCGGCCGTGCAGAAATGTAGCGGTCAGTAACTGCGTTCTGAGCAGCCGCTGTAATGCGCTGAAGATGGGCACGGAATCCAACGGGGGTTTTGAGAATATCGTTATTACCGGCTGCTCGATTTATGATACCCGTCTGGCCGGTGTGGCGCTGGAGATAGTAGATGGCGGCACTATGGACGGCGTCATTGTCTCGAATATCACAATAAACAAAATCGGAGCACCGATTTTTCTGCGGCTTGGCAACCGAGCCCGGCCTTTTAAGAAGGATATGGAAAAGCCGGGGATTGGAGTAATGCGGAATATTACGATAAGCAATATCGAGGCGACCGGTGCGAACCCAACCGGCTGTGCAATTTCGGGGCTGCCGGAGGCAAAGATAGAAAACGTTACACTTAGCAACATTCGGCTTTCGTTCGCCGGTGGCGGAAGCAAGGAGGACGCCAGCCGTGTTGTCCCTGAGAAGGCTGAAGACTATCCGGAGTATTCGATGTTCGGCAGACTGCCGGCTTATGGGCTTTATTGCCGTCATCTTAAGGGCTTAAAGCTGCTCAATGTGCAGCTTCAATTGGCAAATAGTGACCAGCGTCACGGGGTTGTCCTAAAAGATGTTGAAGATGTGTTAATCGACGGCCTGGATGGTCCGCGCTCGCCCCAGACCAATTCGATAATTCACATGACTGATGCCAAAAAGGTTTTTGTTCGCGACAATGACAACTGAGTAATTAAGCGTTGATTGAATCACGGAGAATGAATTTATGACGTTTGAGAAGTATTCCTTTGGAATTGGTGACAGATTCTGTCATCAGGGCAAACCACAATTAGCCGCTTTGATAAAAGCGAAAGAACAGGTTTTTGACATTACACCTGTTTGGAACAAATCCCACAGGGAGCATACCATAATCGGGACAACACCGACGGACACGCGTAAGGAGGCTGACGATGCGGTAAGGGCCTATGGCTGGGATGGGTCGTATTTCGTGGATGCCGACCATATCGGATTGAATAATGTCGATGAATTCATCGAGCCCAGCGACTTTTTCACGCTTGATGTTGCTGATTATATTGGCAAAACAGCAGACAAAGCCAATGTGAATTCTTTTGTTCAAAAGCATAAAAAATATATCGGCTCGCTTGCAATTGACGGAGTAGATGAGACTTTTAATATCGGCGAAGAACAAATCAAAGCAATAGCAGATAAGTTTCTGTTAGCGGTTAAGCAGGCGGGCAAAATCTATCGACATATTACAACGGCTAAAGGCACAGATGATTTTATTACGGAAGTCTCAATGGATGAGACCGACCAGCCACAAACGCCGGTAGAGATGTTCTTTATCTTAGCCGCGATTGCCGACGAAGGGATTCCAGCCCAAACGATTGCACCGAAATTTACGGGCCGATTCAATAAGGGTGTGGATTACGTCGGTGATGTTACAGCTTTTGCAAAAGAATTTGAAGAGGACGTGGCGGTGGTTGCTTTTGCGGTCAAAGAATTCGGCTTGCCTGAAAACCTCAAACTTAGCATCCACTCCGGAAGTGACAAGTTCTCGATTTATGGGCCAATAGCCAAGGCGCTGAAGAAATTCGATGCGGGGCTGCATATCAAGACAGCAGGGACAACATGGCTGGAAGAGCTAATCGGCCTGGCGATAGCCGGTGGCGACGGCCTATCAATCGCAAAAGAGGTTTATGCCGGGGCGTTGCCGCGGATGGATGAGCTTTGTGGGCCGTATGAGACAGTTATTGATATCGACAGAGAAAATCTCCCGACTGCACAAGAGGTTTACAAATGGGATGGCGAAAGATTCGCCTCAGCGCTGCGACACGACCAATCCTGTGAGCAATATAATCCCAATTTCCGGCAGCTTCTTCACGTTGCGTATAAGATTGCCGCTGAGATGGGGACACGCTTTTCAGATGCGCTCAAGAAATATGAAAATATCATCGCACAAAACGTAACAGAGAACATCTACGAACGGCATATAAAGCCGCTCTTTATTGAATAACAAATATCGGAGGCAAAAGCACTCATTATTACGTTCGAGGAGCCGGGGTAATTGTGCAGAAAAGGACGAAGGGCTGCCGATATAGATTACGTCCAATGTCGGATGGCAGCTTTAAGTGCGCAAGGTATGATTTTTTTATCGGACCAGGCAAAGAACAATAGGTATGAAAAAGAAGAAATCATATAAGAGAGCCTCAGAAGGCCAAACAACACGTGCCGGGGCCAGGACAGCGATGATGTGCCTCGGTATAGGTGCGTGCTTAGTTGTTTTGTGCAGTTGCCTTAGTTTTGATATCGGCGATTGGCCGAGCAGGTTTGTATATCCTCATAATAGCCCCCCTGCTAACTGGTGCGGCTCGGCAGGGGCATTCTGTGCGTACTATTTGCTGTATTATATTGGACCTGGGGTGTTTGTGATATTAGTGTCGGGAATTTGTTTTCTGGTTGCCAGGCTCGCACATAAACCGACAAGCCAGCCGATTTTACGGGCAGTCGGTTTAGGACTGATGACCGTGGCGGCTTCGATGAGTTTCCAGTGCTTATGGCCTTATCGGTTCTTAGGCTTCCCTATGGGTTCAGGCGGAGTGTTAGGCATCGGGGCGGCACAGTTTCTGCGAAGCCATTTTGCATCGCTGGGAACTTTCATATTGGTGTCAGCTATCTGGGTAGTTGGAATTCTTCTATCAGCGGATAATTTGATTTTGAGATTATTGGGATGTCTCGATTTTGGGGTGAGAAGGGCATTTGGTGCTGTCGTACCGGCGTGGTCGGTGACAAAGCGATCCGCCATTGTCGGACAGGGATTCAGCGATATATGGCAGAAACTAAGTGTAAGGCAATCCGCCAAAGTCGGACTCGGCAGTAAAACACTGAGACTATCGAACGTTGGCACGGTTAAACCGTTAGAGAATCCCGACAGGTCGGGAGTGAAAAGATTAGACCGTGAAAAACCAAGCCGACCGAGCTCCTCGGTATCCAAAAGTTCGGTGGTTCAGCCGTCCTACGAGGATTATGAACTCCCGCCGGTGGAGCTGTTGGCTGAGCCGGAGTATAGTTTTGCTGCGGTGCAGGAGAAGGTCGTCAAGGCCAAGGCGATGGCTTTGGAGAGGCTGCTGTCGGAGTTTAATATCAATGCGCGGGTGGTTGCGGCCGAGACAGGCCCGGTCATAACAATGTTTGAGCTGGAGCTTGCTGCCGGTGTGAAGGTCAGCCAGATAGCTGCGCTGGCAAACGATATGGCACGTGCGCTGGGTGTCGGTGCGGTTCGGGTTGTAGCCCCCCTGCCGGGTAAACATACGATAGGCATTGAGGTACCAAACAGCGAAAAAGAAAAAGTTCGCATGAAGAGTATGATGGAATTGGCGGGCAGCAAGCCGCGGAAGATGCAGATACCACTTTTCCTGGGCAAGGATTCTTCCGGAGAAGCACTCGTTTCGGACCTTACCAAGATGCCGCATTTGCTTATCGCCGGCACGACAGGCTCGGGCAAAAGTGTCTGTATAAACAGTATCATAACAGGCATATTGCTTACGAAACGGCCGGACGAAGTAAAGATGATTTTGATTGACCCGAAGATGGTCGAGATGACGGCGTTTAATACTATTCCGCATCTGATGTGCCCGATAGTGACCGAAACTCAAACAGCTGTTCAGATACTTGAATGGGCCACTGTGAAGATGGATGAGCGTTATTCGCTTTTGGCCGAGGCAAAGGTCAAGAATGTTGCTGAGTATAACAGGCTCGGTGCCGAGGAGGTCATTAAGCGGTTTAACCCGAGCAGTACCGAGGAAGAAGCAAAGATTCCAAAGAGAATACAGTATATTGTGATAGTAATTGATGAGCTTGCAGATTTGATGATGACGGCACCGAAGGAGATAGAAGCTTATATCGTTCGCCTTGCACAGAAGAGCCGGGCGGTTGGTATTCATATTGTCTTAGCTACTCAGCGGCCTCAGGCAACGGTTGTTACGGGGCTGATAAAATCGAATATGCCGACCAGGGTTGGTTTCCGTGTTGCGGCGAGGATGGACAGCCGAATTATCCTCGACCAGAACGGAGCGGAAACGCTTCTCGGTGAGGGAGATATGCTGTTTCTAAAACCCGGTACGAGTGATTTGATTCGTGCCCAGGGCACTTTCGTCGATGAGATGGAGATAAAGCGAATTGTCAAGCATCTTAAGGATGTTGCCGAGCCGCAATTCCATCCTGAGCTGACCAGGCTCAGGAAGCTGGATACGTCTGAAATGATAAAAGACGAGCTTTTCGACGATGCGGTTCGGATTATTCTGGAAACAGGGCGTGGTAGTGTGTCGCTGCTTCAGCGAAGACTGAGTGTCGGCTATGCCAGGGCTTCACGCATAATCGAGATGATGGCGGCGGCGGGAATACTCGGCGAATATAAGGGCAGCCAGGCACGTGAAATTACGATGACGTTAGAGGAGTATGAGCGTGTCCGTGAGCAGATGGAGGCGGAGAGTCAGCCGGAGGAATCCCAAAGCGAGAGCTCATCGGAGCCGGCTTATGTAAGTGAGGGGCAACGAGGGTACGTCTCCACCGATAATGCGGATGAGTGATTTCTCGCATTCCCGCGTCGGGACGAAGCTAAGATTGCCGCGAAAGTACCATCCAACACTTTTTGTTTCATTAGACGTGTGCAAATTCGACAGGCGGGTTCAAATCTGGTAAACTTTCCCCATTATGAGCACAGACCTCAAAGAAAAAACGCTCAGCGAGCTTGAGCAGTTAGTTGTGGGGATGAAGCAGAAAAAGCACCTGGGAGGCTATATTTTTCATTTCATCCACGTAGAAGATGCTACAGAGATTTCTCAAATTACCCCCCTGAGCAAGACCTTTAGAGAGCAACTGGTTGAGCAAAACTACTATATCTCCCATCTTGAAATCAATAACAAACTGACTGACAAAGATGGAACTGTCAAGTACGTGTTCGGCCTTGGGGACGGCAACAGGATTGAGACTGTGCTGTTGTTTGACGACAGTCGAAAAACGCTTTGCGTTTCGACTCAGGTCGGCTGTGTGATGAGATGCGTGTTCTGTGCCACTGGGAAGATAAGGCTTCGCCGGAACCTTACGGCAGGGGAAATCGTTGACCAGGTAAACACCGTCCAGAAGGACACTGGCAGAATCAGTAATGTCGTGTATATGGGAATGGGCGAACCGCTTGAGAATTACGAGGCGGTGGTTAAGTCGGTGAGGATTCTTAACGAACCGGCAGGTAAAAACATCGGCACAAGGCATTTGACTATCAGCACGTGCGGCATAGCACCGGCTATAAAAAAGCTGGCCGACGAAAATTTACGTCCTCGACTGTCAATCTCCCTGAATGCTCCGACGGATGATTTACGAAGCAAGTTGATGCCTATGAACAAGAAATATCCGATTGTGAAACTGCTCAATACGGTGAAAACCTATCAACAAAAAACAAAAGAGCGTGTTACTTTTGAGTATGTTATGATAAAAGGACTGAACGATTCGACGCTACACGCCGAGCTGCTTGTAAAATTGCTGCGAGGTATCAAGTGTAATGTGAACCTCATCGAATATAATTCTCACGCCGGCTGCAAATTCACGGGCAGCAGCAGAGAAAAAATGTCGGCGTTCGCCAAAGTTATTGAAAAGGCTGGCATCGAGACTACGATACGATTAAAGAAGGGCAGCAGTATTCACGCGGCCTGTGGGCAGTTGGGAGCGCACTCAAATAAAGCGCTGCGTACAGTGAATAGCATATAATATGAATAGAAATTTTTCGATTATAACTGTGGGGTTGTCTCCGGCGTGGGATATTCTCTGCTATGGAGAAGGGCTGGAGTGGGGGCTGCACAGGGAAATCAAGACAACTGCTTTTCAGCCGGCAGGTAAGGCATTGAATATTTCGCGGGCTTTGGCGTGGATGGGCCAGGAAAATATTGCAGCCGGCCTGTGGGGCCGGGATGATTACAAACAAATGCTGAAAGCTATGCGGTCATTGGGAGGGCTGGTCAAGGTTAAAATGACTGCGGTTGACGGCAGCACACGCCGAAATATAACCGTTGTCGATACGGCCAATGACAGAGAGATGCATCTGCGCAATAGAAGTGAATTGGCTTCGAAAAAAGCGCTGAGAAAATTTGAGACCGATTTAAGAGCAATAGTGCACAAAGGCAGTGTTTGTGTCTTTGCCGGGGTGATGCCGGAAGATGAATTCATTGGCGATGTTGTTCGGATTGTAAAATCGTGCAGAGAGCGCGGTGCCAAAATTGTGGTGGATACTTACGGGGATGCTTTAAAACGGATTCTTAAGACCGGCGTCGCCTGGCTGATAAAACCGAACGTGGAGGAATTGCGGGAGCTGTTGGGTGAGCAGGTGCCGGAAAATCCCACAGCCCTGGCCAGGGCCGGTCGTAAATTGCTGGACAAAGCTGAGATTGTTGTTATAAGTCGCGGCCAAAAGGGCGGCGTAGTCGTTACGAAGAAAGGCGCCTGGCAGGGCCGATGTACTGGTCGTGGAAGGGTATTATCAACGGTCGGCTGTGGTGATTATTTTTTGGGCGGTTTTTTAAAAGGCCTTAAAGACAAATCCGATGCCGGTTCTGCGCTGAGAACGGCGATAAAGGTTGCCACAGCAAGAGCATGGGGCTGGACGGATAAAATGTCCTGGCCGGATGTGCAAAACAAAATAAAAGTGCAGGTCGGGCAGATGTGAAATGTATATCAGCCTGGATTGCTCAGTTAGTTTTTTATAAATAGTTCCTGTTGCAGTAACAGTATTTGTCATTCCCGCGGAAGCGGGAATCCAGTTTTTTCGCTCTGGACCCCTGCTTTCGCAGGGGTGACATCGTCGGTTTTTGCTTTCCGTAACAAATACTAAATAGCAGGATTTTGATATTATGGTAGAGTCAAAAGGCGGAAAAGCATTTCAGAAAGTATCAAATGGGAAATCTCAGGATAAAATCTGGTCCTTGCTGTTTACGACTATTCTTCTGTCTTTTTATTTTATTTACTTACTATTGCGAATAGAACCCAAACTCATCTACCAATCTCAGGAACCTGTCTTTTTCTTTGATAAATATTTCATTAAAGAATTTTTCAGCTATCCCGGAGGAGCAACCGAGCTCATCGCCAGATTCCTTTCGCAGTTTTTTTATTATTCATGGACAGGAGCGTTGCTGCTTGTTCTTGTTTTCGCATTTGTCGCCTGGAATACAAAGCCGCTCATCCGGTCGATTTGCAAAAATCAGCCGATTCTTTATCTGCATTGGATACCATCGGTTTTTCTTCTGGCCTTACATAGTAATTACAGATTTCCGCTTGTTCTCACGCTGGGACTATTCTGGGCTTTGGTCAGTATCAATATCTATATCCGCCTTGCTCCTTCAAACAGCACGCTGCGATTTATGTTCTATATCATTCTTCAGGCAATGTTATATTATATAACCGCTGGCCAGGCTTTTATCTTTTCAATCGTAATCATACTTTATGAGATTCTACTTCATCGCCGGATTATGCTGCCTCTGCTTTATATCATATTTACGGGATTGCTTCCCTATATCGGAGCCTCAACTTTATTTATTATAAATGTTAGAGACGCCTATGCGATGCACCTTATGTCATATGATAAGTATAGCTTGACCTGGCTGTCCTGGGCGCTGTACGCATTTTTCCCACTTATTCTCCTTATTGTATTTTTCGAGCAAATATATGTCGGAACCGGTAAAAAGAACGAAAACAAACTTTGGAATAAGTTCCTGTCCGGCCGTTCTATTCCAATAAAGCTAATCCAAGGTACCATCATTATCTTTCTTGTTGTCGCAGCAGCCTTGTATTCGTATGACAAAAACAAAAAATATTTCTTCCTGATCGACCACTATGCGCGATTCGAAGAATGGAAAAAAGTGCTCAATCTTGCACAACAGGGTCTTCCGATTAGCAATATCGTCCAATGTCAGGTCAATAGAGCACTATACCATTGTGGCCTTTTATGCGATAAAATGTTCAGCATAGCACAGCTTTTCGGCGGCGATGGTCTTTTCATGCTTGAGAGATTCCGCGGCCCTTTTGCTCTTCAGCACAGCGATATTTTTTTTGACCTCGGCCTCATAAATGCATCAGAACAGTGGGCCTATGAAGCCATAGCTGCCAATGGAGACACAGCTTGGAATCTTCAGCGCCTCGCCTTGGTAAATCTGCTGAAAGAAAAGCATGACATCGCCGCTAAATACCTGAAAATGTTACAGAAAACCATCTGGCATAGAAAATGGGCAATAGAATATCAAAAGTACCTTTCAGACAGTAACGATTTTTGGGCAAAACCACGATTTCAATACCTCAAAAGCACTATGCCGGAATCCGACTTCCTTGTCTCACCCACCGAACCGGAGCTGTGTCTGGAGGAGCTGTTAAAGAATACAAAGAACAAAATGGCCTTTGAATATTTTATGGCATATTGCCTGCTGGATGGTCAGATTGGTCGTTTTACGAAGCACCTCCACCGATTGAATTATTTCGATTATCCTAAAATTCCACGTCATTTCGAAGAAGCTATGCTTATCTATAATCAGCTCACAGGTGGTAAGGGTGTTACTTTGCCGGGAAAAGAAATTTCAGAAGAAACAATTCGCAAGTTCAACGATTTTAATAACATTATGGCAAAGCATAAGAAGGATAAAAAAGCAGCATACAATGACCTTAAAAAATATAGAGATACTTACTGGTTTTACGGATTATACTATTACAAGCCCGAGGAGTAATTATATGCACCGATTAAAGGTTTTCATTATTTTACTTTTTGTCTGCATTGCATTGGTGATAGTATTCCCCGGCTGCACAAGCAAGAAGCCAAATCTTGAAGATTGTACATCCATCGAAAGGCAACCAGCCATATCTCCGGATTATACTGAAATAATCCTCCCTCCCAATATTGCCCCAACCAACTTTATCATCAAAGATAAGGCAAGTGCATATTATGTTCATATTTCATCTGAAAAAGGCAAGGATATCGATATATTCAGCCGAACTTCCAACATCAGGATACCCATCAAACCCTGGAAAAAGTTGTTAAACCAGAATCGCGAAAAGTCGCTGCTTATAACTGTTTTTATCAAAGATAATGAGGGCAAATGGAGTCGTTTCGCCCCCATTGAAAACGAGATTGCTAAAGAAGAAATCAATACGCATTTGGTTTACCGGCTCATGAAACCGCTGTATCAATACTGGGACAAGCTGGGTATATATCAACGCGATTTGAGCAGCTATGATGAACGTCCCATTGTTTTGAACAGGACGATGGGGAAAAATTGTGTCAATTGTCATTCTTTTCATAATTATAATCCCGAACGAATGATATTCCATATGCGGGCAGGAGCAGTTGGTACCTCAATGATACTTGCATACGATAATGAAACCTATAAGGTGGATACATCAACATCCTTTAATCACGCTACATCATACAGGTCATGGCATCCGAACGGAAAAATCATTGCGTTTGCTTTTAATACTGTAAAGCAGATTTTTCATGCAGTTGGTAAAAACCTCGATGTCTATGACAGGGTCTCCGACCTTCTTCTTTATAACGTCAAAACCAATACAATCACAACATCACCTAAAATATCGACCTCCGAGCGTATGGAGACGTATCCCGAATGGTCTCCCGACGGCAAATACCTCTACTTTTGCAGCTCGCCCGGGCTGGACATTTATGACAAGGATGAACATCCCCTGCAAAAAATGAAATACGATTTGATGCGCATCTCATACGATGTGGAAAAAGATTTATGGGGAGAGGTCGAGCCTGTCCTGCCGGCAAGTGAATTGGGCTTGAGCATTGCTCACCCCAAACTCTCGCCTGATGGGAAATATATCCTGTTCTGCATGTCAAAATATAGCTATTTTCCACTCTATATGCCGGATTCAGACTTGTATTTGCTTGATACCGAAACATACGAATTTCGCAAACCAGAAAAGCTAAACAGCGACCGGGCGGAAAGTTACCACTGCTGGTCCAGCAACGGCCGCTGGGTTGTATTCAGCAGTAAACGCCAGGATGGAATATGCACCCATCCTTATTTTAGCTATTTCGATTCTAACGGCAATTTCAACAAGCCGTTTCTGCTGCCGCAAAAAGACCCGGAATATCACCAATCGCGTGTCGTTGTCTATAATGTACCGGAATTTGTGAACGGGCCGGTCAAAATACGGCCGCAAAAGTTCATAAAGACGGCCTGGTCCAAACAGATTATCAAAGCCAAACTCGACCCCAAGGTGGGTAAAAAATCGGATAGTCAAACAGAAGAAACGCCTTATAAACCGAGTCCTCAAAATTTGTAGCTGATATTCATTTTGGCGATGAGCGGTCATAACAGCCTTATTTTCCTGCCATTCACTTCGGCGTTGCTCAGGGCAGGCCTTTATTGCGCTTATGGGCCTTTGAAATTGGGTTTGATTGGGTTTGTTTTCACCAAGTGTCCAATCGCTTATATTTTCATAATCAATTGTTACTAATGAGTTTGCGCTCATTTTTGGCCTTTCGGGGATTGGCTTTGAATTGGGTTTGTTTTTTCGGACTGCGAAATCATCTTTTTTTCTGTAATCCTTTGTTAAAGTTAAGTTTACATTCATTTGGGCTTTTTGGAAATTGGCTTTGATTGGGTTTGAATTGGGTTTGTTTTCACCAAGTGTCCAATTGTATTTATTTTCGTAAGCTATTTTTATACAAGCACTTAGGTTCATTTGACTTTTTTGGAAATTGGGTTTGTTTTGCATAAAAAGGTCGATTTGTAGAGAATCCTCGACAAATGTAGAGGACGGACGGCAGAATACAGGAGACAGAAGATTGATTATAAGTTTTTGTTGCATAAGGAGTTATCTGATAGCATGAAATCCGAAATACGAAATCCTAAACAAATTCGAAAAACAAATATTCAAATGCTCCAAAAGAGGTTTTTTGGCGTGTATCTGCTGATACGTAAGCGTGCGGTTCTCCGCGAATCTGCCGCCGGATGGCGGTTTACCCCCGCCAGAGAAGCAAGTGAGCTACCGTCGAGGGCAAACTCAGTTAGCCTGCTAGCTAACAGGTGGATATTTTAACATATTAACAAACAATGTCAACAAAAAAATGAATAAAAAAGCACTTTTTTTCCTACCTTTTACCAAATGAGATGTTGGCTGCACGTTAGTGAGAAGTGAGCTAAAGTTGGATTCTTGATGCTGGATTCTCGAGAACTACCATCCACTTCGCTCACTGCGTTCACTCAGTGGCTGCCACCCGCCGAACTCGACGCCAAGCTCATCATGAACCACGCCATACCCGGTGCGAACGCCGGATACCTGAGCCGGTCAACACTGTGGACGCACCTTTTGGCCTTGCAGGAAAAGGTTAGCTCGTTTATCATGCAGCACTGTATATGAGCACAGTCGAGTCTATAGCGATCATTGTCGGCGTAGTGTCAGGCGTGTCCGGCTTGGTACTGGGTATCGCCAACTGGTGGAACCAGCGCGTTACTACACGACCACGTCTTGTCGTTCGACCTTTTGTATGCATTCTCGGCGTTGACGTGAAGAAAGGAGAGTTCAAGAAGGCACCCGTCGTGGAGATCTGCAACGTAGGGCACATACCTGTGGTCGGTTCGGCTTTTGGGTTCCTGCCAGTGTGGAGTGTGATCCATACAGTCACTACTCATCTCCCCATGCGCATACAGCACGCCAAGCTCGTCCAACTCTTGCAGGAATGGCTATCCCCTTATTCAGTAACCTACCATGAACAAGAACCTCTCCGCACGGGCTTGGAATGGCAGCGAGAACTCCTCCCACAGCACGTCGCGATGCTGCGAGTCGACCTGCGTCCCTTTCCGGAAGAACTGAAGGTTGGCCGGGCCTTCGCCACGACCATTGTCGGCGACACGTTTAAGGCCAGCCGACAAGATATGCGGAGGTTCCTTAAGCAGTGTAAGGCACTCCGCCAAGAGCAGGGCGTCGCAGTTGGCGATAGCATAACCAAGGATGACCATGTCAGTAGTGAGGACACGCAATAAAGGGGGACATGAGGGGGGACATGGGTATTTATTAGGGGCAGTCACCGTTTTTGCTTACTGTCTCTCGCCATTCGTGGCTGTCCTTATTTTTCGTGGGATTTAGCTTAGCTCACGAGAGTCTGTTTGTCAACAAGAATAATGGTGGGGCAAGCCGCAACTTACGGAAATAAAGTGAGTTAAAATTAAATGCTGGATTCTGGATGTTCGGAGAATTGCCATCCACTTCGCTCGTTGTGCTCGCTCAGTGGCTGCAACACGTCGGCAAACGAATTGTTTTGCAATGCACAACCTACCATCTGGATTCCCGCCCATTCGGCTTCGCTCAGGGCAGGCTCTGCGCGGGAATGACAAGGGGACGGACGACCCGTGCTTCACAAAGGCTTAGCCGGGCAGGCTCCGCTCAGTGGCTGCCGCCCATAAGTTTCTGAGGAATATTATTGAAAAACAGTACGCAATTTGATAATCTTGATTAGAGCAAGACAGGGGCAATGAGCGCGGGAGTACGGGTAAGGCCTAATATGGCCGGGTATTTGACAAACGGAAAGGACATATTATGAAAGGTGAGTTTACGGCAATTATTGAAAGTGCTCCGGAAGGAGGCTATTGGGCAATATGTCCGGAGATTCCGGGAGCAAACGGCCAAGGAGAGACAATCGAAGAAGCGAAAGAAAGCCTCAAAAAGGCCATAATTCTTATATTAGAAGACCGACTGGAAGATATTCGACACGGCTTACCTAAAGATGCGATTCAGGAAAATATTGCAATCTAATGAAAAGAAAACAATTAGAAAAAAGGCTAAGGATAGCTGGATGTTATTTGAAAAGAGAAGGCTCATCACACGCACTCTGGATCAACCCAAAAACGGGAGTTATAGAAGCTGTTCGGCGCCAACTGAAATAAAAGAACCTCTGGCCAAAAAGATATTAAAAAGTCTGAATGCAGATTAACTGCTTTAGGATTTTGCGGGTAACTGTCCTTGATATTTATGACTTGATACTGGACACTTGATTCTTGATGCTGGATTATCGAAAACAACCATCCACTTCGCTCACTGCGTTCGCTCAGTGGCTGCCACCCATCGAGGCATCGGGTGTTTTTCATTAGGAAGAGGTGTTTTTTGCCGGGTTTTTGTGGTTTTTGGCAGGATATATTTTATTGTAAAAAAAAGGTTGATTTGATTTCGCGAACCAGATATAGTCTATCAATTGAAAAAACGCTCCGTCGCACGGGGTCGAGAAGATTTTGGGGTCAGCAGTATCACGGCGTGGCTGACTCAAGCCTCCGGCGGGTGGTTCCCATTTTGCACTAAGAGAAGCAAAATGGGGGCCCGTGGCCAAATCGGGTTCCCACGTTTGCTTTCGCAGACAAGCGTGGGGGTCTGCGTGACAACTAATTGATTAGCGACTATTATCTGGTGGCTGTATTCAATAATCAATTGTATTACCCGATGGTGTAATTGGTAACACATGGGCTTTTGGTGCCCACGTTCCAGGTTCGAGTCCTGGTCGGGTAGATTTTAGAATTGACTATTTATTATTGACTATTGACTATTGAAAAAGCAAACAAGAGAGTTTTGCTTTGCTCGTAATGACGAACGATATTGTTCAATATCAGGTACGGTTTTATGGCTGAAAGAGTAGCGATAATTTTGGCAGCGGGTGTCAGCAAAAGGA
>CAYUFX010000066.1:0-25988 GCA_964444135.1 uncultured Pirellulales bacterium
CAAACCCAATCAAAGCCTGTCCTGAGCGCATTGAGTTTACTCTGAGTGTCATCGAAGGGAATGGGCCAATTTCCGAAAAGCCCAAAATGACCGTAAACTTATATGTTATAGAGGATTATGAAAATGAAACCGCCTTCAGGCCCAAAAAAAAAAACCCAAAACAAACCCAATCTTGTCCGCCGTAGGCGGATTCCGAAAGGCCAAAATGAACTTAAAATCGCTTGCCGGAAAATCTGCATAATTTCAACAAACCAAAAAAAACTTCTGGACAATCCTGAAAGGAACGATTAAAATTGTGGTTTTAAATAAATTGTCAATTTCAGGTTTATATTAATTAGAGGTATCTAATTATGGCACATAAAAAGGGACAAGGCTCTTCGAGGAACGGCAGAGACAGCAATCCGCAGTACAGAGGTGTAAAGCTGTTCGGCGGCCAGAAGATTTCCGCCGGCTCAATCATCGTCCGCCAGTGCGGTACAAAGTTCTTTCCCGGCTCCAATGTCGGTATGGGCAGAGACTTCACATTATTTGCCACCTCAGATGGGACAATCCGTTTCCAGGGCCGAAGAGTGCATGTCGTCTGATAAAAAACTAAAAATACCTGGTAAAGCAAGTAGGATGGTTTTACGCCATCCTTTTTTTATATACAATACGCAATACGATATACGCAATACGCAATACGAGAACTATGTTTATCGACGAGGCACAAATCCAGGCTAAGGCGGGCGACGGCGGCCATGGGTGTATCAGCTTCCGCCGCGAAAAGTACATCCCCAAAGGCGGACCCGACGGCGGCGACGGGGGCAAAGGTGGTGACGTCTATTTCCAGGCCGTTGAAAATCTCGACACCTTAATAGACTTCGCTGGCAAACATCACTGGAAGGCCGGGAACGGACAGCCCGGCTCAGGCAATAACAAGCACGGAGCGAACGGCCAGGACCTGATAATCAAAGTCCCGCCGGGCACGCTGATTTACGATACCGACCTGAGTTTGCTTCTCAAAGACCTTGACAAGGTTGGGCTGAAAGTACGTGTCTGTCGCGGCGGAAAAGGCGGAAGAGGCAATAAGGCCTTTGCGACAGCGACAAATCAGACGCCGAGAAATGCCGAAACCGGCAAAAAAGGCCAGGAAAGAAATATTCGGCTGGAATTAAAACTCATCGCCGACGTGGGCTTAGTCGGCATGCCGAACGCCGGCAAAAGCACGCTCATCTCCCGCTGCTCAGCGGCCAGGCCGAAAATCGCCGATTATCCTTTTACTACGGTCGAGCCAGTGCTCGGCATTGTCGAATTGAGCGATTTTCGCCGGTTCGTAATGGCCGACATCCCCGGCCTTATCGAAGGCGCTCATAACGGCGCAGGTCTCGGCTGCGAATTCCTAAAACATATCGAAAGAACTGCAATAATAGCGCATATTCTTGATATAATGCCGATAGATGGTTCCGACCCTGTGGAGAATTACAAAGCCATCCGCAACGAGTTAAAGCAGTACAGCAAGGCCTTAGCTGGAAAACAGGAAGTTATCATCGCCAATAAAACAGACCTCGACCCGGATGGGAAAATCGTAAAGGATTTGACGGAAAAGCTAAACAAAGATGTCCACCCAATCTCAGCAGTTACCGGCTCAGGCATAAAAGAGCTAAGCGAATTCCTATGGCAAAAGGTCAAAGAACTAAAAGGTTGATTTTAACAACAGGTGCACAAAAACAGGCCGGGCCATAGCGGCCCGGCCTCGCGGAAATCATTTCTTCTCCTTCAGTCACCGAACATCAGGCAAGTTATTTTTGCTCCTTTAGCCACGGAATCTCAGGTAAATCACCTGGCTCTACATCACGTATGCTCAGGTCGCCGTAGACTACTCTATAGGTCTTTGAGCCCGGCGGTTTCCACCAGCACACAGGTGCATTCGCATCGCCGAGTTTTACATCTTCACCCACATACTGATAGTCACTGCCTTCGGGCAATTGTTCTATGAATGCACAACCCAAGGTGCTCTTATGAGCTTCTATGTCCGACCAGCCCTCGATTTTCTTCATCGCTGCTTTACATTTCTTTCTTACTTCTTCCGTCAAAGGCCTTCCGCCCATGTACCGGGTATTAAACTTACCGTCCAGATACTTTGGATACACAGCCAATCCTTCAATCAGGTGCTTTTCGGTCAGCTCAAACGGGGTTTGTAATCGCTGAGTTTCAAGGTCCAAAAGACAGTAGTCCGCCGGAGGCACAAAGAGTTGGTCATCCATCTCCACGTCAAACATAATGTCACTCCTCAATACCTTCCTTCTATCCCCATTTTCGTCTGATATTTCCTCGATTTGTATCGGAAGAGCGGTATCCGGGTCCGCCCAGACGGTGATTTTCTGGTTCTCTTTGGAAATTTCAAAGCAAATAGTCTCACGGCCGTTCAACTTAACCCGGCCGAGATTCTTCTCAGTACCATCTCGAAAATCTCTTTTTAGTCTCTCATACGCATAGAATTCATAACCACCCGGAGAACCTTCATCATCGTTGATTGCCGCCATTTTTGTATTTGGATACAAAGTCATATGCTTGTTGGTCTTTGCGTTACGTATAGCCACCTTGTATTTATAGGGACTTTCTATCACATCCGACCGACAGAGGTATGGCTCCTTAATTCTGGTTTTGAACACCTCTTTGACGTCGCCACTTTCAATCTCAAAAATGTACATAACGGTTCGCGCTGCCTCGATGTTTTCGAGCACATCAGCCCAGGACACACTCGCAACACCGACTGGCCCCACAAGTAGATAAAGGCCAACAAACAAACCGGTAATTATCACCGCCGCAGCGGCTAACTTTGTTATTCTACTTTTCGTAATAATTCTCCAGATATTTGGCTTAGAAGAAACTGATTGTGTCTTTTCAGATTTGTCGAATGCTGTTAAAGCGTCACTGATAATCCTGTCATCGATTTTCGAGTTGACCGTAATGTCTGATTTGGCAAACAATTTTCTTATCTTTTCTGCTGAGCTCATTTTTATATCTCATTATTTAATATCGACCGCAATTTGCGGATTCCATACCTGTATCGACCCTTTACTGTATTGACGGAGATGCCCAAGGATTTAGCGATAATCCTGAATCGCATCTGGCCATGTATATGTAACACAATCACTTCTCTTTGCTCATAGGGGAGATTGGCCAATGCTGAACTTAACAGTTGTAGTTCTTCGTTGCAAACGATGAGCTGACCCGGATCTCTCAAATCTAATGTCATCGAGCAATTCTGCTCCAATCTGATAGCCCTGGCTTTGTTTTGCTTTTTCCGCATCAGATCACGAACCCAATTGGCGACGCATGTAGACAAATAAGCTTTAAGACTGCCGGTCAGCTTAAAGTTCTCCGAGCTCTGAGCAAAGGCTACGAAAACATCATGAACGGCATCTTCTGCAATATTAACATCATGTGAAAGAGCGATAGCCAAAATAAGTAAACTATCTCTATACTGTTCATAGATATGATGCAGAGAATCCCTGCTTTCTTGTTTGCGCCTCATCACGGATAACCAGTCTATCGTTAAGACAATCTCATATATGAGCGATGAACGTTCACCACTCATATAACGATTCAGACAGATTTTTGGGTATAAAGAAAATTGGATATTTGGTAATTTTAGGGGATTCTTGACTGAAAAGACATGAAAAAGGCCGGGCCAGAGCGGCCCGGCCTCGTGGAAATCACTTCCTCTCTGTAAGTCACCGAACATCAGGCAAGTTACTTTTGCTCCGTTAGCCACGGAACCTTAGGTAAATCACTTGGCTCTACATCCCGTATGCTCAAATCACCATAGACGACCCTGTAGGTCTTTGATCCCTGGGGCTTCCACCAGCACACGGGGGTATTTGCATCACCGAGTTTGACATCTTCCCCCACGTATTGATAGTCACTGCCTTCCGGCAAGCGTTTTACAAACTCAACACCCAGCGAAGGTTTGAACTTGTCCTCCATGGGGGGCTCAGACATCTCTCTCGTTTCAGCTATGTACTTCTCGAACGCTTCTTTGCCGCGTCGCCCCCCCTTGTACAAGGTAGGGAATTTCCCGCCCATGGCATTGGCGTTCACTGCCAGTCCTTCGATGAGATGCTTTTCCGTCAACTCAAACGGGACTCGGCACTCTTCGGTCTCCATGTTTGTGACGATATAATCGTCCGGCAGGGTCATATCGAAAAGCTCATCGTCCAGTTCCACGTCGAAGGCGATGTCGCGCAAGACGGTCTTGTCTATTCCATTATCGGTGGTTCGCTCTATTTTTATTGGCAGAGCGGTGTCGGGGTCGGCCCAGACGGTGATTTCCTTGTCGTTTTTGGAAATCCTGAAACAGATAGCATCCCGGCCGTCAATCTTTACTCTGCCCAATGATTCTTCCGTTCCATCTCCTAAATCCCCCAAATTTCGACACAAATCCGCAGGTAGCTCTAATTATAGAGGCCTGTCTTTTTGGCTATCGGCTAAAAAAGACGGCCAATCCAATTAACCAATTAACTAATTAACTGGGGGAGAAAAATTCAGCATGTTATAAACATTCCGAATCGGTTGGAATGCATATTGGTTTTTCCCGTTCTCTTATATCGCCTCATTCGCTTCGGCTATACTTTCCGCCGCATACAATTGACCCGGGGCAAATTTGCAATCGTCGACCCGGACGATTACTATTTTCTCAGCAGGTATAAATGGTTCGCCGTGAAAAACGGCAGTACATTTTATGCAAAGCGCCATACCCATAAAAGTGAGCTCGCTAAGACAAGTTCCGTTCGCATGCACCGAGAGATAATGAACGCCCCCGACGATTTAGTCGTTGACCACATTAATTATAAATGACCTTGACAATCGAAAGGCAAACCTGCGTCTGGCGACCCGCAGGCAGAACAGTCTCCACGTCATAAGAACGATGAATCCCGGCTCCTCAAAATACAAGGGCGTCTCCTGGCACACCTATAAAAAGCGATGGGGCGCCCAAATCACCAGCAATGGCAAAACCACCTTTCTTGGCTACTACAAAGATGAAATCCAGACCGCCAAAGTCTACGATAGTGCCGCCAAGAAATACCACGGCGAATTCGCAGCATTAAATTTCCCCTCCCAATAATTCATATCAGCCCTGGGTTTCACCCAGGGTTTTCATTTCCCAGATTCATTTGGTGCTTGTTTAGCCGTCGCCGGAACGGCAACGTCACAAATTCATATTTAACCCCCCAATTTATTACCGACTTCTTTCTACTTCAAAACAAAAAAAGCAAAAAAAACTGTTGTGTGAGGGCCCGCAAACAAATAAAATTTGCCAAACACACAAAATGCGGTAAAAACGGTGTCATGAACAATCCTCTGATGAGAGTGTTGTCTGGATATATGGAATAACAGGCCATGTGATTAGGTTAATTGGAATGGTAACAGGAAATGATTATCCCCGCAACTGGGTAATCCTGCCGGGTTCATCACTTACGGCTGAACTGGTTATGCGTGACTGGACCAAGAAGCCAATTATCGAGATATGCGGCAACCGGCAGGGCTTTGTCTCACTTGGCAACCTTCTTCTTTGGGTATCCCTTCAGTCCGCTGATACAGAATCTTTCTCAATTACAGGTCTTCCGTTTATTCATGTTAAATCAGCTTTATCACTCACTGTCGTCCAGCCAATGCATGGCAGTGATTCGTATGGGAAGCTGGTTCGTGTTGATAAGAACCAGCAGTTTCAATGGTTTATGAAAGATGATTTACTTCAAAGAGAGGATGTCAACGTTATAGATCTTGGACTCTCTGCTTAGTTCTATCTTGATGGAGACCATTTCCATGGCAACGTTGGTCCTGATTCAGAATATGAAATCTTCTTTGCAAGACATGATGTTCTTGAGTGAGCCAGATTCGTTAGCAGCGACAGGAAGGGACAGTAAATAAAAAATAGTGGGCTTTTAAAAAATACGATATGCGTAATACGCATCACGAAATGCGAGCCAAGGGTCACGAGTGATGAGTACGTAAAGCGCGTACGCGCTTTACGTATATGTTTTTTTTCTGCGATTGATTGTTATCGAACAACGAGCACAAAATATCGAATATCGAACTGAAAATACGATTCATGAATCCCAAACTACGAATCGCACTCTTATTATGTCGGTTATTTTTATCAGGCGGCTGATATTGTCGCGTTTGGCGTTTAGCAGACAGCGTTCGGCCGGTTTTTGGTGTTTAGCTTTGTTCAGGGACGGCGCTTATTCTTTTTGGGTACGCAGAATTGTTAGTTGAGCAAATTTCATATCGTGATGTAAGTTTAGTGCGATGTGACATACGTAAAGCGCGTACAAATACTCAGGCCTTGTTTCTCGGTGAAACTATGTAAATTTTATCCTGTGTTCAAATATGGTAATACGTAAAGCACGTACGCGCTTTACGTATGAGTGTTTTTCTTGCTATTGATTGTTAAGGTGAAATAAAAGAATAGGCAGGATGGACGAACTACAAGTCATGAAATACGTTTCACGATTCACGATTCTCACTTCACGCATCTACGATTTCGATGGTTTCGGGGTGGAGGCGTTTTAGGTCGGGGAGCTGGTTTCGGCCGAGCTGTGCGTCAATCAGAATGGACAAGTCAGAACACCGTACAGGAGTTTTGAGTTTTGTAAGTGTTCAGGCGGTTTTGGTCAATTAAGCATAATTATTTTAGTATTTATATTTGAGTTTATTTTGATGTCACGTACGTAAAATGCGTACGCGCTTTACGTACATGCTTTTTTGATACTATACCCTACTGGAAATAATTTGCTACCCTTCAACATTTGTGTTGGATTAGGCTACAAAATTCCCAATAAAAATGCAGACTTTTTTGCAGAATCTACTATAATTATCGCACTATGTTTAGCTCAAGACAATGGAACTACATCCAAAGGGGCTTTCACCTAACGACCCGGCAAACTGAGATCGCAAAGATGGTCTGTGAGGGTCTGAATAACAACCAAATCGCAAAAAAGTGTCATATCACCTACAATACGGCGAGAACACATGTAGCCCATATTTGCGCTAAAATAGCTGTCCATGGCCGAGCCGAGCTAATTCTTCGTCTAATTAAAGTCGCCAAACACGCTAAGTAAATCTGCTCCACCCTGGAATAACTCCCGCAGAACACCTAATCAACACTATGTAAATCATTATTTCCGTCCACATATTATATACGTAAAGCGCGTACGCGCTTTACGTATGAGCTTTTTTCTTGCGATTGATTGTTAAGGTGAAATAAAAGAATGGGCTATATGGACGAACCACAAGTCATGAAATACTTTTCACGATTCACGCTTCTCACCTCACGCTCTTATGATGTCGGTGATTTTCATCAGGCGGCTGATATTGTCGCGTTCGGCTTCGGCTAATTTGTCGAAAATGAACCGGATGGTCTCGTGAATTTCGGGAATGACAACGTGCTCCAAGACGTTGACCCTTCGGCGGGTCATCTGAAGCTCGACGGCAAGTAAGCGGGCCTGCTTTTCCTTCTCAGCTAATTCAATCAAATTATCAAAGGCACGCTCCAGGGCAAGTAATGCCACATCCATCTCGCCGGACGTGGTTGCAAAGCCATAGCAAATAATTTCGCCCTCCATCTCCTTGGCCAGATGCGGCACCCTTACATTCATTATATTGGCGAACGTTACAGCTAAGCTGAATTTCTTTGTGGGGACCTCGAGGGCGGCCTTGGTGGCTTCCAGCTCCATCGTCGCACGGGCTAACATAAACCGCCGGCACGTCTCTAACAGTTCAGCCTCAACATGTTTGCGTAATGGCTGAATCTCTCTGGCAATCTGAATTAACTGGCGGGAAATCTCGTCTCTCTTTTCGCTGAGCAGACGATGCCCGCGACTGGCAAGCGCCACCCGCTTACGCAGCCGTAACAATTCCATTCGTGTCGCATTAACGTTAGCTAACATAATTCATCACTCACGTTCTCTCTTCCTGAACCGCGGCATATACTTTTCTATAAGTTTCACATCAATACGTTTTAGCTCGACGTTCTCGAACATACTGAGCAGCTCCCAGCCGAGGTCGAGGGTCGCTTCAACTGAGCGGTTCTCGTAATAGTCCTGCGAGACGTATCTGTCCTCAAAGTTGTTGGCAAAGGTCATATATTTCTTATCTTCTTCCGAGAGAGCGGCTTCGCCCATAATGGTCGCCAGCTCCTGGCATTCTTTGCCGCGGGCGTAGGCGGCGTAAAGCTGATTGTAAAGGTCGGCGTGGTCTTCGCGCGTTTTGCCTTCGCCGATACCTTTATCTTTGAGCCGTGATAGGCTCGGCAAAACGTCAACCGGAGGTGATATGGCCTTGCGGTGTAACGGGCGGGACAGGATTATCTGGCCCTCGGTAATATAGCCGGTAAGGTCCGGCACCGGATGGGTCTTGTCATCCTCAGGCATTGTCAATACCGGCACCATTGTAATGGAGCCTTTTTTACCTTTGATTCGGCCTGCCCTTTCATAGACAGTCGCCAGGTCCGTATAGAGATAACCCGGATACCCTCTTCGGCCGGGAACTTCTTTTCGGGCTGCGCTTATCTCACGTAGCGCCTCGCAGTAGTTGGTCATATCATTTAATATTACCAATACGTGCATATCCAGCTCATATGCGAGGTACTCGGCGGCAGTGAGCGCAAACCTCGGCGTCGCTATCCGCTCAATTGCGGGGTCATTTGCAAGATTTACGAACATCACCGCGCGTTCTATGGCACCGGTCTGATGCAGGTCGTCGATAAAGAATTGCGCGGCCTCGAATGTGATTCCCATTGCGGCGAAAACGACAGAGAAATCTTCACCCTTTCCGAGAATCGTTGCCTGCCGGGCTATCTGAGCGGTAATCTGGTCGTGGGGCAGGCCAGCACCTGAGAATACGGGCAGCTTCTGACCTCGCACGAGCGGATTCAGGCCGTCAATTGTGGATATTCCGGTCTGGATAAATTCGTTCGGATAATCACGGGCATAAGGATTAATCGGCTTGCTGTTAATATCCAGCCGTTTATCGGGGATGATGGCGGGGCCATCGTCTTTAGGCTCACCAAGACCGCTGAAAACCCTGCCTAAAATGTCGGGCGAAACACCCAGCTCCAGCGGTTTGGCCAGGAACCGAACGGTGCTTCTTTTCACATCAATGCCTCGTGTGCCTTCGAAGACCTGAACGAGGACTTTATCGTTCTCGACCTGCAGGATTTGGCCGTGACGTATCGAGCCGTCGCCGAGCTCGATATCGACGATGTGCCCGTACTTGGCTTCATCAACCATCTCGACCAGCATTAACGGGCCGGAGATATCTATTACTGTTTGGTATTCTTTTATGGCCGGCATATCATATCTCCCAAATTATGCGACAAAATTCAATTGGGGGTCATTCTATTTATTTGTTTAGTCCTTAATTTTCCTTTTACTGTTGATCATCACCGGAGGGTTATGCCGTTCGGGCACCCTCAGGGGATTCTGTTTTCTCATCCTGCTCGGCAGGTTTTTATTTCTTGCCCGCCTTGGCACTCTTGGTTTTAACGTCCCGGTCGGAGCCTGTTTGCAAATTTTTCACTTGCTCATCGATTGTCTTTCTTATAGCGGCAATATTTTCGATTGATTGCCTGCTTTGCTCGGCTCTTTCCGTTTCCTGCTCTTTCCTGGGCTCTTTTGATTCTTCAGAGGCTTCGAGCTCTTTTTCTTCCTTTAGTTTTTCAAGCTGCTCGGCGGTCTCAGGGATATATTTTGCTCTTGCGATTTCCTCCCGGACGGGTAGTTTAAAGATTTCAGCGGTTTCAACTCCGGCCTCAATGGCGGCGAGGGCCTGCTTGTGAAAGTGCAGGACGGTCTTTAACATTTCGTACTGTTTGTTCATCGAAGTGAATGTATCAACATTATGGAAGGCATTCTGATGCAGGAAATCCTCGCGAATGGACCTTGCCGTCTCGAGGGCCAGTCTGTCCTGCGGCGAGAGGGCCTCTGCGCCGACCAGCCGAACAATCTCAAGAAGCTCCGCCTCCTGTTCCAGCAGACTCATTGCCCTGACGGCCAACCGTTCCATCTCCTCGCCCTGCTCCTTATCCTCGAAACACTCCCTGAGATACTGCTTGTAGAAGCTGTACGAAGTCAACCAGTCAATCGCCGGAAAGTGCCTTTGATAAGCAAGCTCGCCTTTCAATGACCAGAACACCTTGACAACGTGAAGTGTCGCCTGCACGACGGAATCCGACAGGTCGCCGCCCGGCGGACTGACCGCACCGATAATTGATAAGGCTGCCTCCCGTTCGGGATTACCGCAGCACTTGACTCGGCCTGCCCTTTCATAAAACGCTGCGATTCGCGCCGCCAGGTAGGCAGGGTAACCTTCCTCAGCGGGCATTTCTTCCAGACGGGTTGAAATCTCACGCATCGCTTCGGCCCAACGGCTTGTGCTGTCGGCCATCAGGGCCACAACGTAGCCCATATCGCGGAAATACTCAGCTATGGTAATGCCTGTATAAACGGAGGCCTCTCTTGCGGCGACGGGCATATTCGATGTGTTTGCAATCAGCACTGAGCGCCGCATTAATGGTTCTCCGCTGCGCGGGTCTTTTAATTCCGGGAACTCCGTTAAGACGTCGGTCATCTCATTGCCACGCTCGCCGCAGCCGACGTAAACCACTATATCGGCATCGACCCATTTGGCCAACTGGTGCTGGACGACTGTCTTGCCGCTTCCGAACGGCCCCGGCACACAGGCCGTCCCGCCCTTGGTGGTCGGGAAAAGGGTGTCAATAACACGCTGGCCGGTAACGAGAACTTTATTCGGTGCGAGCCTTTTTATTGTCTGCCTGGCATTACGGACAGGCCATTCCTGCATCAATTTCAGCTCGGTCTCGTTACCATCATCCCCGGCTATGATGCCTATTGTTTCCTCGACTGTGTATTCGCCTTCCTTAATTTTTTGTATAGTTCCCTCTACGCCGGCCGGCACCATAATTTTATGCACAACGAGCGTACTTTCCTGGACCTCGCCTATGATGTCACCCAAGCCGACCTTCGTGCCGTCGGTTACCGCCGGTTTAAAGTGCCATTTCTTTTCTCTGTTCAGGCCTGGCAGCGCGCTGCCCCTGCTCATAAACTCACCTTCGACATCTACAAGCAAGTTCAGCGGCCTCTGGATACCGTCGTAAATGCTTTCAATCAGACCGGGGCCCAGCTCAACACTCAAAGGCGCCTCGGTGTCAACAACGGGTTCGCCCGGGCCTATGCCCGTAGTCTCTTCATAGACCTGAATCGAGGCCCGGTCGCTGTGCAATTCCACGATTTCACCGATGAGGTTCAAAGTACCCACGCGAACGACATCATACATTCGCGCACCGGCCATACCTTCGGCAACAACAACAGGCCCTGCGACCTTGACTATCCTGCCTTGTTTTGTCTCATCCATTGTCAAAATCCTAAAAACTATAAATGGTTAATTGGTGAGTAGTTAATTGGTTAAATGGTGATTTGAATACTCACTACTCACCACTCACCTCATTCGTGCTTCGTGCTTTTCATAGTTTCGTATTTATGCTGAATATTGCCTCCGAGGTAATATGTACGACAAATTCCTAACTGTTTTGCAAAATGTTAATACCCGTGGCTATTTTTAGCACTTCTCCGAGGGTCTGAGTCGCAAAGCCTGTAGATTCGGTGGTAAACGGCACAACAAGAATACAGGGAGTCGGCGTGTTGTGATAATCCGCGAAGACCTCTTCGGCCGCCGGGGCTATATTTTCAGCGACCACTACGAGCGCATACTTTTCGTTAATTATTTTCTGCGCGTTCTCGGCAACGTCACCGGCACTGAGGCCTACAGGGAACGTATCCACCCCGAGTGCCGAAAACGGCATCACAAAATCAGTACCACCTAAAACTGCGATTTTACTTTCCATTTTCTTTCGTATATCGTATCTCGTGAAGCGTATATCGTAATTCAGGCTACCAGGCAGTGGATATCAGGCTATCCGGACACCAGGCGAATCCTACTGATTTTGCGTTAGTCTTCCTGATACCCTGATAACTGATATACTACCACTTGATTTCCTGATATCCTGATGTCCCAACAATCCCGTTTCGCCATTCTTTAGCTCCGTGGTTCGGCCTCTGCCAAAAGCGCTTTGATGTCCGCTTCAAACACAGCCTTGTCTTGATAGCCCACGTACTTTTGCCGAATATTGCCTGCTGCGTCGATGACGAAGGTAGTAGGTATGTACGTAATGCCACCGTACGCTTTATCTGTCCGGCCGTCGTTCATCAGAATCGGATAGTTGACCCCATGCTTCTGGGCAAAAGATTCGACAACGCTAACGCCTTGACGGTCTAAAGAAATACCCACCATGGCAAATCCCTGGTCCTTATACTGTTCGTAAAGCTCGATGAAATGTGGAATCTCAATCACGCAGGGCGGACACCAGGTTGCCCAGAAGTCGAGGATAACCACCTTGCCCTTGAAGTCTGACAGGTTGACCATTTTACCATTCAAATCCTGTAATGCAAAGGAAGGTGCGGATTTGGCACTGGGGTTTGGTGGGGCTTTGTCGCCAGGTGGTTTTGTTGGTTTTTCTTCAACATTAACCTTAGCTTGCTCTTGCTGCGTTGGCTCAGGTTCTTTCTTCTTACACCCTCCGGCGATAAACATTAGCACTAAAATCAAGCATAATAGTCTTATGGGTTTCATTTTTAACTTCTTTCCATATAAATTCGTATATCGTATTACACTTCCCGCTTCACGAGATACGCTACTCCTTTGCCCCGTGCTTTCGTAACAGTTCAACGATTTCCGTATTTCCTTCATCTTTCGCCCAGTCCAGCGGTGTTTCGCCATCTTTGCTTTTTGCGTTGACATCGGCGCCCTTGGCGATAAGGGGTTCGGCGATGTCCTTGTGCCCGTGAGCAGCAGTGAGGTGCAGGGGCGTCTGGCCGTAATTATCCTTTGCGTTGACGTTAGCACCCTTAGAAATAAGCAGCTCGGCAACACCTTTTTGGCTGTGAACGATTGCGAAGAACAAGGGCGCCCAGCCATTTTCGTCTTTTGCGTTTATATCAGCACCTTTAGCGATAAGGTATTCGGCAATGTCTTTGTGGCCCTTTTCGGCCACGATGTGTAAGGGCCTCTGGTTCGAGTCATTCTCTGAGTTGATATCAGCGCCTGCGTCAATAAGCAGCTCTGTTATGTCCTTGAGTCCTTCACCGACTGCAACGTGGAGGACCGGCCAGCCGAGGCTGTTCTTCGCATTGACATCAGCTCCCTTTGCAATGAGCAGTTTGGCCACAGCTACTTGGCCTTCGTGGACGGCCTCAAGCAGGGGCGTATGGCCATAGTAATTCTTTGCATTAATATCGGCACCCTTGGCAATAAGCAGCTCTACAATATTTTTATGACCTTTCTCGGCCGCGAGGTGCAAAGGTGACCGGCCGTACACATCCTTGGCATTGATATTAACACCCTTTAACAAGTGTAATTGGACCTCGACAAAATCGCCGTCCGCAGCAGCCCGGTGCAGGGATTTGGTTGGTTCAGAAGGTTTAGCTGGACTTTCAATGACCACGGGTTCTGCTTGCATTGGAGACCCAGTTTCTTTTTCCTCACACCCGACAGCAATAAACATTAATACCAAAACCAGGCAGAATAGTTTTATCGTTTTCATTTTTAATCCTCGATTCTCTTCTGGATTCCTGCTTTCGCAGGAACGACAGAAAGAGGTTATTCTTTCTGCGTGTTTTCTGTTCATCCGCCCAGGCGGTCCAGGATAAGCTTTGTATCCAGGAAATTCTTTTTAGCCGTCAATATCAATCTGACTGTGCGGATTTCATTTTCCTTCATTAACAAAAAAGCAATAATCGGCTGAGGGCCGGCGGTAATCTGAACGGTCGATTTCAAAAAACCGGTCAGATGCTCTTCGCACTGCTGCTCAACCTTCAAGAATGATTTATTCGACGCCAAGTAGTTAGCGCCCGTATCAACAATTCGATGGTACGGCGTTACAAAAAATAAAGGTCCCAGCGCTTCGTAGCCGAGCTCGGCGCCGTGCCTGATTCGCTCTAATTCAATAAAACCGCCCTCCAAAAAGACGTTATCCCGCACCAAAAAAGGTTCGGCTTCCGCCGTTTTGGCGCGGGACTCGGATTCGATGAACTTGAGCCGAAGCATTGTGCGAATGTTGGTCAGGTCAATCTGTATCCGAAAAAGCCCGAGCAGAAAAACACTTTTTAACCGCCGCGCCTGTTCCAAATTATATTGTGCCTGGACTCTATCGATTGCGTAGTCAACCCGGCGAATATCTTTATTTTGATAATATCCCAGAACGGCCTGCTCTACCGCTTGCCGGATGTAATCAGGAAATACGGGTTTTTCAACCTCAGTTTCCTCATCTTTCTCAGCGAATATTTGCTCGAACAGCTCAGGGGAAACGTTGCCGTCACTGCTGTAATCGGTGCCCAATTCCTTTTCGGTCAAAGTCCGCCTGACTGCCAGCCGTAGATTTGCAAAATCATCACGTGTTCTGAACAATTCCACAATCGGCTTATCAAGCATTAAATCCGAGAAAAGTACCCGCACCGCTGTTCTTCGCTGCTGCAGGATTTCATCGACCTCAGCGAAGTTCCTGCCGCCTCTCGGCAGGGCGTATTCTGTTCCACTCAATAAATCCGCGGCCTGCTCGAAGCTCCCGGCGTTTGCCATGTCGAGCAAAGTTGCCCTGCTCAGCATCTGCATCTCGAGCACACGTACCTGCGCTGTCTCAAAGATATATCGCCAGTCGTCAACGCCAACAGGCGGATACGTGTAAAAATCAATAACGGGTTGTTTGAATTTTGCAGCTAACATTATTTTAGTTTATCAATTTATCAGAAGACCAGGGTGCAGAATATCAGGTTTTCAGGATAACAGTGAAACAGGAAAAGGCAAATTTATCCTGATAACCTGGTACCCTGATACCCACGACCTGGTAACCTGATTTCCTTTATTATTCACTAAACAATTCTTTTGCTAATTCAATTTCCAGCTCTTTTCGTGCCTGGTCAAGAAGCACACCAATAGAGACATTGGTTTTTATCTTTCCGCGTTTTAAGATAAAGCCGGCCCCGATGTCCTGTTTTTGGTCGGACAACCTTAAATCGCCTTTTTTATCGGAGTCTAATTCGCTGTTTATTTTCTTTATAAACTCTCGGTCGATGCGTTTTTCTTTTGTATCAATTACCACCTCTTCGTCGCCGGTCTCGACCGCTTCGAGTAAGAGTTTTTTAATCAGAGCCCGATATTCCTCATCCGGCAGCTCGTGTAGTTGTCGGCGTGCCTGCTTAAAGACCTCATCGAGTATCTTTCTTTTCTCTGCAAGGAACTGCTTGGCAATATCCATCCTCGCAGCGGCGAGGATATGCGATTTTTCATTTTCACCGGCCTTTTTAGCGAGAATCTCTGTCTGCTTTTTGTATTCGTCCAGTTCCTTGGTGAGTTTGGCCTGCACAGCAGCCTCTTTTGCTTCAGCCTGTTTTTTTATCTTCTCGGCTTCGGCCTTGGCGTCAGCCAATATCTTTTCTACGACCTGTTCAGCTTCCATAATCTTGTATCTCGTATCTCGTATTTCGTATGTCGTATATCGTATGTCGTTTTACATATCAAGCTGCCGGTGTTGGCCAACTAATGCCGAATCGCAGGATTAAGATTGTTACCAGCAGGCCCAGAACGGCGTAAATCTCGACCATAACCGCGTAGACGACGCCGGCCTTGAATGCCATCTCAGGTTTTTTTGCGGCCATCAGGATACCGCCTGCGCAGACCCTGCCCTGCAAGACCGCGCTTATCAGGCCGGCAAACATAATGGGCATACAGGCCGTCAAGGCTTCCACTCCGAGTGTTACGGTCATTTGGGGCAGGCCGGCCTTGCCAAAGAATCCGAGATTAAGCATCACGAAAAAGGCTGCCAAAAACCCATAAAAACCCTGCGTACCTGG
The DNA here is from genome assembly GCA_964444135.1 of uncultured Pirellulales bacterium. Classification (GTDB taxonomy): domain Bacteria; phylum Planctomycetota; class Phycisphaerae; order Sedimentisphaerales; family Anaerobacaceae; genus NIOZ-UU13. The sequence continues at coordinate 15,969 of CAYUFX010000066.1, forward strand.
CAAGACCACCATAATAAACATCTGTCCATATCTTTCCGGCTTTTCGCTCAATACACCCGCAGCGGTTCTTCCGGCAATACCGATGCCAATTGCCGAGCCGATACCGGGCAGTAAAGCTGCCAATCCTGCGGCAACCAAAGCTAATATCATTCCATAATCCATTGCCAAACCTTCCTTTCTAAACCAAAAACAAAACTTAAAAAGTAAAAACCATCCTTTAACAAAACCGAATATCGAAATCCGAAACAAATTTAAAATTCAAATGCTTAAATTTTCAAAACTCACTATTTTGGTAATTTGGAATTTAGTCATTTGATATTGTTTCGTGCTTCGAAATTCGTGCTTCGGGATTTCGTATTTAGCTTTCGTATTATGCTGTAGTTTTATGTTCTCCTGCTTTTGCTATATAAATGTGTTTATACTCTTTGCTGAGGGGCTCAAAGGATTTGCCACCACCAACCAGGAACTTCGGGAAAAACTCCACGTATTGAAGTCTCAACGTGTGAACGAACGCGCCTAAAGCGTTTATGGCGATATTAAAACCGTGCCCCCCAACAAGCACTAATATCATAACTACAATACCTAAACCGTAAGGTATATCAAGTGCGATCTTGGCAATAACGTTTATTGCCATTGCCAGGCCTGCCGTAACCATACCGAGCGCCATCAATCTTAAGTAGCTCAGGACATCCCCCATATAGAATATCGTACTAAACAGGTTATATATTCCCATACCAATTCGACCGCCCCAGGCACCTTGGCGCTGACTGAATAGCAAGATCATTCCCGCCGGTATAAGCGCCAGCACTCCAAAGAATTTACCTATTTGGGTCGGAATCATTCCTGCCTTACTGAGCCCAAAGAGCACAATTGAATTGAGCATAACCAGCCAGGTCAATTGGTCGCACAGAGCAGCGATGTAATTCTTTCGTCTTAAGTTGTGGACAAAAGCAATCGTTAATCCCGTCAAGATCTGGAAGTAACCCAGAGACAGTGCCAAAGCAAAAAAGGTCATCGGCTCTTCGAGCGGGTCAAACCACATCATCTTCTCTCTTATTGCAAATAGTGGGGTTTGATATTTTTCCGGTGTGAACTGCTGCACCGCATCACCGAACCATCCGCCGGTAAGCGCTCCAGCTACGATAGTAACAGCTGAGCAGGTTCCCAGCATCCACATCAACTTCTTGTCACCCTGCACTTTCTTTATGAAGAAAATCATCAAGGCAATAATAACAAGACCATAACCGGCGTCGGTCAAACACAAAGCAAAGAACAACGCAAAAAACGGCGCCAGAAATACTGTCGGGTCCACTTCAAAGTGCTGCGGCATGCCATACAGGCGGGTTATGACCTCAAACGGTTTGACAATGTTCTTGTTCTCAATCTCGACTGGTATCTCCTCATCTTCGGCCGGTTCTATTCTTGTTACACTCGAGGCCTCAAAACCTGAAACTATTTTCTCCAGCTTGGCATAATCATTTTTCTTCACCCATCCCTCCAGAAGGACCGTATGCTCAGTGGCCGGTGCGGTATCCTTGGCCTGCTCTCTGTTTAATAGATTCTTATGATGGTCGTCAAGAATCTCGAGTTTAAGCAGATTTTCGGACAGCAGCGCAGCGTTGTTCACCTGGTTCTGTGACTGGTTTTCCGCCTGGTCCAGATTTTCACTTCGTTCGCGAATCAATTCTGCGATGGTTCCGGTCATCGGCTCGAAGCTGACCGGCTCGAACTCGGCCGACCGCAACAGCTTCTGCACATCATTGACACTTTCATTCAGGCAGGCAACAAGGCAGGTGTATCTGTTTCCATCTGTTCCTATTTGCTGAATTGCACCGTTGAGTTCGCCTATTTTTTCCTCTGCTTGCTCAAACTGCCAAGTCGGTATCAGTCCCGCCCAACAGATAGTTTGGCGAAGCTGGCCAATTTCTTCCACGGGGGTTTCGAGAGATGCCCATGGCTTAAGCACCACAAGCGTGCTGTGGAGGCTTTCAATTTCACCCTTTGTTTTCTCCATTGATGCTTCGAGCTGCTCGCACCGGTCGATAATTTTTGAGATTCGCTGGTCTGAAACAACCTTGTTATACGATTGCTCATCAACGACGGTGCGTGGTGAAAGGACGCCGGCAAGACCCTTTCGGGCCTGGGCGTAACTTTTGAGAAATGTAATGCTTTTTTCCAGCCGATTTAACAGCTCTTCAATATCTTTAGGCCGCTCGGCTGCGGCACCCAGCTCGGGGAAGTCTCTGCTGAGAATTGCCTCGTCTGCGTTGAGGATATGACAAATGCCCTCCTGCTGCAGAGCTTCGAGAAGCTCGGAGGCCTGCGAGCGATGACTGACAATTATGACTTTTGCCATCTGCGCAATGGCCATAGTTAGCCTCTTAAGTAATCCATTACTTTTGCGGCCGCTGTGGCCATTTTATCGGCAGTTTTATCGCGCAATTGTCGTCGTTGGTCTTCGGCCTGCGCTTTAAGATTACCAACTTCGGCTTCGGCTTGTGACCGCGCTTCGGCTATGGCGGCCTCGGTGGCTTGTTTCCGCTGCTGCTCGGCTTCGGTCATAGCTGCGAGGCGGCTCTCTCTGCCCTTTTCAGCCTGATTAGTCGCCTCTGCTTTGGCCTGTACGATAATTTCCTGGGCTTGTGCCTCGGACTGCTTGATTTTCTTTATCAGTTCCATATCTATCCCTGATATTTAAGAGTGCGTGTATAAAATGTAGTAAACTATATTATTATTCGGCAAATAGCAAGAAATAGCCAAAAGAAATTTTTTATTATAAGAGATTAATGAGACACTGAAACAGCGGACGACAGAAGATGAACGACAGAAGACAGAGGATGGAAAACGGAGGACAGCATTAGTAGATTAGAGATTAGAGGATTAGTCGATTAGGTTATCAGGTGAACAGGAAATCAAGATAGTGAATGAGGATAGGAGGTAGTGTCAAAAAAAAACTTATACGTAAAGCGCGTACGCGCTTTACGTATGATGATTATAAATCTCCAAAAAGCTGAATTCAAAAACAAGAACCCTCCCAATCAATGCTCCGTCCCATACGACTGCCCCTTCGACACTTCGACAAAGCTCAGTGCAGGCTTTTTATGCTCAGGGCCATGACTAATTCAGGGCAGGCTCTGAGCAACGTCGAAGGATTCAAAAATCACAGATAAGGATAAGGTTCAGCCGGGATCCGCTGGGTGAAATGGTACGCAACAGCCTCCAACCACGACTCGTGCCGACCGTGCCATGCAGGCATTGTATGCGGCAACATGTCTGGCGCAATGATGGGAGCCATACTGTGCAATAAAATAGGTATGGTGTCCCCAGATTTATAACCCTATTTCTTAGTTCTAATTTTTTTCGCCGCTCCACAGCCCTAATCGGTTTTCTTTCGCCTGTTTCTCTAAATAATCGAACTGCTTCATAAACTGGAACGGCTCGTATATATAGTTAAAAGCGAAACCTTCTTTGATGAGTTTGGCGTTGATTAAAGTGCCATCTTCCAAAAAGACATATCTTAGAAATCTATTGTATTTATCTCTATTCGATTGCATTGGATCTCTGATTAAATAGACCGATTGCTTTTCCAAGAGTTGCTTAGCATACTTTGCAGCTTCCGGGCCAAAGTAATCTTCCCGAGAATTATAAGGATTTGCTATCTCAGGAGTATCTATTCCAATCAGTCTTACAGTTTCAATTTCTCCTCCAATATCGACTTTGATAGTGTCACCATCAATCACTTTTACAACCCGGTAAAGAGCCGGCGCTTCTTTAATAAACGATGACTTGTGAGGTAAAAAATACCCAATAAGAACTGCGATTAAAGAAGTCAACAATAAAAGGAAAATTTTATTTAATTTTGATTTGACCTGGATCATTGAGAGCAATCTCCGCCCGCCCTTGATAAGTCCTTATCAAGCCGGTGATTTCCACAGTTTTTCCTTCATATTGGTTTGGATTGGGAAATTTATATGCGTTTGAACCAAAAATAACAACACCAAACGGACTGGTTTTATAATCGGGACGGAAATTTATAAATATAGTACCTTTTTTAGAAGTATAAACATGGTCCACTCTGCCTGCCACGCAGGCATATTCTCCCACGTGTTCTGGCGCTTCGGTGTAACTGATGCGTATGGTGGGCTGTTGCAGCGGCTCTGCTGTTCTCGGTAGTTGTTGTGGTGTTAGTCCCCTGCCGCTTCCGCTCTCCGGCCTGGTTGATGCCGACTTGTTTGACAGCCATATCGAGCCGGCAATTATAAACGCTGCAACGATAATAGCCATGGGTATCTTGTTTTTCTCAAAAAAATCCTTCATACAATCACTCTAATTAATCCTCCTGGCACCTTTTCGTTGCAGACAGTTATGAAATTACAACAAGGGTGAGCTAAACCGTTTTGGTGTTCTTGTAATTTCTTCAATTGTTCGTATATCAATATTACAAGGAGGCTTGTATTTACGAATCTGTTCTCGCTCTATTGACAATAGTTCTTCAGTAGAAACAAGTTCAGCAAACCGAAAAAAACAAGAATAGTTATGTAAGTATCTGTTGAGACAATGGCTTCGCTTATGGGTGCTTAAATGTTCCAAAAGACGTCTTTGAAGATTTGTGGCTTGTCCAACGTAAAAGATTTTGTTTTTTATTAGAAAGCGATATATACCTTTACTAACAGGTGTGTAAGTCTGAACATTTGCTCGTGTATAGGGGTAACAAGGTGACCATTTCATTTTAAAAACCTCTTCAGTCCTTTGCCGGTCGCTCTGACTACTGCTGCTCGTTTTTCTATTGTTCAAATGCTCTACGAAATCTGAAATCTGGGGACACCATACCTATTTCTACATATTAATCCGCTTGGCTACGCAACCAAGCCCATCAATTCCGCGATAATATCAAAGTCTTCCACGAATTGCAATAATCCAAAGTCTTTTTACAGCAACCATAAGCCCCATACTATCAAATCCATATTCGATGCGCCACTTTTATATGGGAAATGTGGGTTTAAGATTCTTTGTCGGGGTCCTTTATGAATCCCTCTTGCATCAGCATTTTGGTTTCTTCTCTTGCCTTTTTTATGATTGATTCGGCTGTTTTGTACAGCTCTTCCCGTGTCATAATCTTTTCAGCTATTCCCTGCTCGATGGCCTTAGAGCCGACGGCGGCGGCCTCGCGCGGAAAGACTTCCCATTCATCCATAGAGGGAATTATGTAGTCTTCACTCAGCCCCTTATCTTCGGCGGTCCTTGCCAATTCCATTGCCGCTTCGATACACATTTCGTCGGTTATTGTCTTGGCTCTGACATCAAGAGTTCCCCTGAAGATGCCGGGGAAGCCGAGGGAATTATTTACCTGGTTTGGGAAATCACTGCGTCCGGTTGCGACGATTCTGGCACCTGCTTTTTTTGCCTCCCACGGCCAAATTTCGGGCACCGGATTGGCGCATACGAAGACAATAGAATCTTTTGCCATTTTTGAAATCCATTGGCTTTTAACCGAATTCGGCCCGGGTTTCGAAAGTGCAATCAACACATCCGCCCCCTGCAGGGCCTCGGCGATTGGGCCCTCGAAGCCAGGCTCGTTGGTAGTCCGGCAGATATTTAATTTTTCCTTTAGAGAGGGATTGTCCCTTATGTCAGAGCGATTCTTGTGAAGCGGGCCTTTGCTGTCATACATAATACATCTTTTTGCATCGGCGCCGGCCTGAAAAATAATATCCGAAATCCTTATATTCGATGCGCCCGCCCCCATAAAAACGATTTTTATATCCTCAATATTCTTATCAACTACTTTCAAGGCATTAACAAGGCCGGCAAGGGTGACTGTTGCAGTCCCCTGCTGGTCATCGTGCCATACCGGTATTGGGCTTTCCTTTCTTAATCTGTCGAGTATGTAAAAGCACTTGGGGTGAGCAATATCTTCAAGATTAATCCCTCCAAAAGAAGGATGTAATAACAGGACAGTCTCTATAAACTTATCTGCGTCTTTCGTGTCAAGGCATACCGGAAAGGCATCAACGCCGCCGAGATATTTGTAGATAAGGGCCTTTCCCTCCATAACGGGAAGGGCCGCCTGTGGTCCGATGTCTCCAAGGCCTAATACCCTCGTGCCGTCACTAACAACGGCAACGGTGTTCCATTTACTGGTCAGCTCGTAAACCTTCTGGGGATTTTTAACAATGTCTCCGCAGGGAGATGAGACGCCGGGGGTGTACCATATATCAAAATCATGCAGGTCTTTCACGCGGCACTTAGGCGTTACAGCTATCTTACCTTTGTAAAATGAATGAAGCTCTGAGGCTATTTCCAATGGTTTTGTTGCTCTTGCCAAGAGCTCTTCTTCGCTGTATTCCATAATGTCAACACTTCTTTCTGTTTCTTAAATAAGTGAGTTCGAGAGTTCTATGATTTCCTCACAATTTGCTTTAAGTGGCACAAAAGAAATTGTGCTATTCTTATTGTTTTTCTGTGTCAATTCGTTATTCAAGGACAACGCCGGAAAAGCTCGTCCGCAACGGTCACTCCAGGCGCGATGCGGTATCAGGTATCGATTTAGGTGGCGGCTCCCACTCGTAGGCATCGGGGCCGGTGCCGATGGTCGGGAACGCCGAAATGCGTAACCGGGCGCAGCCCATCGGGACCAGCTTTACGGTCTCGGTCAGCTCGCCGGATTTGACCGGACTTTGCTGGAGCTTGCCGACCAGGCCGAGGTGGTCTTTCTGCCAGGCCGGTATCTTTTTGGCTTTGGCACGCAGCTCGATTGGAGCGGCATTAGCCTCAAAAGGCTGGTCGTTATCGGGCCAGGCCTTGTACACGACCCGGAAGGATGAGGCCGGGTCCTTTTCGTTCAGGACAAGCCCATAGTTCCACGGGGTAGTCGGATGTATTTCCCAGGCGGGCCATTTGTCGGTGCCTCCGGCTTTGACGTATTTCTCGCCAATCTTCAATGAGTAAGTAAGAGGCCCGCGGTTGACGGATACGCTGTTTTTATTTTTCGTCCACTTCGTGAGTGTGATTTCCATCGGCAGATTAAGACTTACCTTATCGCCGTCCGTCCACTTGCGGTTAATAAGGATATACGCTCCGGGACGGGCTTTGACTGCTGTTTTTTTGCCGTTGATTATCAGTTTTGGACTTTCGCACCAGCCGGGTATGCGCAGATAAAGCGGGAAGCTGACCGGCTTGCTGGTTGTGATAGTCAACTGGATGCTCTCGTCAAATGGATATCGTGTTTTCTCTGTGATAGCAACCTTAGTGCCGTCGCCGACCTTTGCAGTAACCTGAGAAGGTGCATATAGGACGGCGGCTAAGCCATTGCCCGGCGTTGCCATCCAGAGGTGTTCGGCGTAATAAGGCCAGCCGTGCCCGGTGTTATGCTGACAGCAGCGGTGAATATGCGGATTGAACAGTAACATAGGCCCTTTGTTTTGCAGGCCCGGGGATTTGTTGTTCTTGTCGCACAATATCATATTTGGCGCGGTCAGATAATGCAGTGCCTTGAGGTCAGGCGTAAATGCCGCGGGCAGCGAGTTGAACGTCACATCCTCGCAGCGGTCCGCCCATTTCGTCTCACCGGTAATCGTCAGCAGAATCTCGTGTGAGAGCATCATCTCGACCATGCCGCAGGTCTCCACCGCCTGCCTGGGCCCCGTAAAGCCGGGGCGGCAGTTCTCATCACCACCGAACATCCCGCCGGGAACCTGGCCGTACATATCCCGTATCTTGCTCCAATTCCGCTCGGCAGCCAAGAGGTGATTCGGGTCCTTCGATTGCATATAGTACGTGGCCGGCTCGCCGAACCCCTGCGACATATTCACGTTGTGCCAGTTGATTACATCCTTCTCCCATTCAGCGGTGCGACGATGGACCTTTTTAGCCAGGTCCAGCAGAAACTCATCTCCGGTACGGTTGTACAGCCAATATACGCTGTAAAGTAAATCGCCCCCCCGCATCCGGGGCCAGAACCCAACTAAGAACTGTTCTTCCGGCACAGTCACCAGGTATTTCATATAGTTTGTCATCAATTCGATGACCCGCTCATCACTGGCGAACTCGTAGTAGTTTTGCAGGCAGAACAGCATAATCATATTGGGCCAGAGGTCTTCACGCCCCTCCAGGCGCGTCGCGGCGCCTTTGCGTCCTTTGTCGGGGCCGAACCAGCCGTCAGGCTTCTGACTTCGAAGCGCCGCCTCGAGCCAGATTTTGGATTCTTTAATCATACGCTCATTGCCGAGGATGTAGCCGCAGTTGCTGAATCCCTTTAGCCAGTAGGGAGGTTCTTCCCAGCCGTGGTCGCCTTCACCAGCCGGGCTGAGCCACGCGTTGCCTTCTTTTTTTAAGAAGCGACTTATCTCGGTCAGATGTCCGTGGAAACCGTCGGCCTGCAGTTCGAGCTGCCTGCGCACCCAGCCTTGCGGTTTAATCGCACCTATCGGCAGCTTTATCAAAGGGCTTGGCAGCAGCGGCGGGCGGTTGCCTACGTAGAAGTCGTTTTTCACTTCGGTACTCGGCAGTGTGACAGCGCTGATATCTGCATTGACGGGGTAAACGAAGGCAGGGAGCAAAATAATCAGCGCTATATTGAATAAGATATTTTTGGACATTATTACTTCCCTCAGACTCAGAGAATCAAAACAACCTATGGTAATGATTCTCATTGAGCATTTAACAGGTTGCCTTTTATCCTGAAAATGGCGAACAGAAGCCTGATTATAGGCAAAAAAACGGATATTGCTAATGAAAAATACAGCATAGCAGCACAAATCAGGGTACATCCGAAAAAAAACAAAAAATTTTTATTTTTTTATTGACGTTATGTGTTACATATGTAACAATTGTAAATGTTACAGATGTAATAGTAAGGAGACTGATATGAAAAGAACCCCGAAAATCTCGGAAGCCGAGTGGGAAGTTATGAAAGTGCTGTGGAGCGCTTCGCCGGCGACCGCCAACAACGTAGTTAAGAGACTGTCCGGAAAGACCCATTGGAAGCGAGAGACTATAAGGACGCTGATTAACAGGTTAGTTCAGAAAAAGGCCGTGGGCTTCGAGAAAAAGGGCAGACAGTACCACTACTTTCCGCTTGTTACGGAGGCCGAATGCATCAAAGCTGAGGCCAGGACGTTTCTGAAGCGACTCGGCGGCGGTTTGATTGAGCCGATGTTGGTGGCTTTTGTCGAAGAGGAAAATCTATCCGGCGAGAAGATTGCCAGACTCAGACGAATCCTTAAAAAGGCCGCTGATGAAAATAAAAAAGCAGAGAAATAAATCACAATAACGAAAGGGCTGAAAATGGAGGCCTTAAATACACAGTTATTGCATTTTTTTGACTGGCTGTTATGGGCGAGCATACAGAGCAGCGTGCTGATTATTTTAATTGTATTGCTTCAGAAAGTCCTGCGAGGCAGGTTAGGGATTCGCTGGCCCTATTTGCTCTGGTTGCTGCTGTTGATACGCCTGGCGATACCGTGGCTGCCGGAGAGCAAAATAAGCATATTCAACCTGATTCCAGAATCTATTCAACAGGGACGGATAATAGAGGCCATCTCGGAAAGCGATGATGTCGGTCACCTTGGTTATTATTCAAGTATGCGCTTCACAGAGACCCAGGAAACACAGCCGGAGGAGATCTCTGAATCGGTCTTTATTAGATTTGTTCGTATGGTGCCTTTACTCTGGTTGGTTGGCGTCCTGCTTATAGCTGGTTACGTTTGCATCCGCAACATAAGTCTGTGGCTGACGGTAAAGCGCGAGAGGCCGATTACGGACCAGGATATTCTCGATTTGCTGGAAGACTGCAAGATGGAGATGGGCGTCCAGACAATCATAGGTGTGGTTGTAAGCGATAAGATCAAAAGTCCAGCCCTTTTCGGTTTTGTCCGGCCGCGACTATTGCTGCCACAGGGAATGCTTGAGAGCTACGGACTTGATGAGCTGCGTTATGTTTTCATTCACGAATTAGCTCATCTTAGGCAGCGGGATATCTATTTAGGCTGGCTGATGGCGCTGCTGCAGATTGTGCACTGG
>CAYUFX010000067.1:0-25791 GCA_964444135.1 uncultured Pirellulales bacterium
AAGTCCTCTACACAACCTGATGGAGGTGAAGTGTTAGCGAAGCGCAAGAGCGTTGCCGTGAAGCAGGGTTCTAAGGAAGCGTGTAGCAAAGTCGTGACTTGGCCTGCCCTGAGCGAAGTCGAAGGGGACAGAAACCGAATACGAGGCAGTTCTGGCTGGACGAGTTGGCATAAGACAACAAAGTCCATATCCATCAAAGTCCAGTGTTGTAAATTCGGCAGGTGTGCGGCGAAGGTTGACGAACTTACCTCGGGAGGTCTGCGTGGTGTCTCAGATTCGGGACTGAGGCAATCGTGAGGTTATTCGCCTTGTCCTACAACCTCGGCAATCTCTTGAGACGTCTGGCATTACCGAAGTCAGTGAAGAAATGGTCGTTGAGGACGCTGAGAGCCAAGCTGATCAAGATTGGCTAAGGTGGTCAAGTCATCATGCACTTGTCGGTTTCAAACCTTTACCCGCATTCAGGGCCTTTCGACGGGCAGACATTTAAGGGCAGAATTGCGTACAGTGCCGACGGAAATTACAATGATGAAGACGATTGGGGAGCTTCTCCCGTGGCCCTTGCAATCTTTGCCGAGTGTGGGATGAAAGATAAACTCGTCCACTTCGATTACAATTGCATTCTCCCGAAAACGGACCCCCAATGGGAAAAGATACATGAAATGAGTGTTCTCGGCGCAGCGGAGCGATACGGCTACCGCAAATCGGTCTTCTACGACTACCAGAAAAATTGCGAGGTAGCAATCGAGAACATTAAGAACGCAATCAACGAATGCTCCGCCGACAATCCGCTGTACTTCATCCTGGTCGGTCCCATGGAAATGCCCTACCTGGGTATCCAAAAGTCTGACCCGGCCAGGAGGCAACTTGTGTACTGCATCTCTCACAGCAGGTGGAATGACGGCTACACTACGCGGGCCGACAACCTGATGACTCACAACAAGCGAGACGTAATACCGCAGGGAATAAAGTGGGTACAGATAACCGACCAGAACCAATTCCTGAGCACAAGCCGTTACGGCAGACCCGCAAAACCGGAGGAATGGCGCCCATGGTACTGGATGAGGGATTCCGACGACTCTAAAGTCAGGTTTTTGTGTGAGAGGTTGCTCGCCGTGACGAGGGCGGATTGCTCGGACTCGGGAATGGCGTCCAGAGTCAATTATAATTTCCCTTCAATGACAGTTTTTTTAGCCTTTCTTCTTAACACTTATCCTTAACTTATGACCGTTAGGGAGTGCCCCCATGGGGGGGGGGGCAAAAATTGCGATATTATTTATCCTTATTTTTCCTCTTCCTGTCCTGCTCGGCCCGGGAACTCGGCACATCCAACTCCAAGACTACGCTGTGGTGCACCAGCCGATCTACCACCGCCGCTGTGGTCATCGCATCCTTAAAGATCATCTCCCACTTTAAGAATGGCAGATTGCTGGTTAACACTGCTGTTTTCTTGCGTGATAGTTAGCAAGTCCAAGAATCTTGACGCTTAGCTACCAACGTCAAAGGCAAATTATTAATCCGAAGGTCTTTGTGTGATTTTGTTCCTGAGGCCCTTCACAGAGAGAACTACTACCAACAGATGTGACACTCATAACAATTTCCCGGACCAATCCCACCAGCCAATCAAGCCCAGTGCGCGCGAACAAAGCACCCCAAAAAGAGCCTCATTTTCGTGAGTCGGCGCCTACAGGAGACTCCCGGAATTTAGGGAGAAGTTAGTTTTTTCTGTCTTTCGTAAGACAAGAGTCTGGTAGTCGCGAGGAACAAACACTTTGTCGGTGTGCCGATTGGTGCCGACGACATACATCCCACCAAGGCCAGCGACTTTTTCCCCATCGCGTTCTTCGGCGCCGCTTAGCCTTGTTCAGGAGAGACACTCAATTGCAAGGGCTGAAGTCTTGGTTGTTTCGCTCCTTTCGCAAGAGCCCTTGCTCGCCAGGTCTTTATCCTCTCTCAACGAAGGAGATTGCGCTGGCATGGCATACATTTTGGCACGTGGAGCAGCCGGTGCACTGGCGCGGATCCACAATGGCCTTTTGGTCTTCCAGAGTTATGGCATAACAATGGCCAATCCGTTCGCAACGGCCGCAGCCGTCGCACAACTCCGGCTCAACCTGCGCATACGCTTCCTTGAGCGTGAGTTTGTCCGCTGGGGTGATGGCCTCGACAGCCAGATCCCGAAAATTTCTGTACGAATTATAGCCGTGCCGGTCCATGAACTTCTCGATGTTCCTGAGCAGGCCGGAGAGAAAACCAAATCCGTGAAGCATCACTTCGGTGCAGATGCCGATCATGTCGGCGCCGCACATCATCATCTGAACGGCATCGACATAGTTGCGCACACCGCCAGTTCCGAGGATGCAGGATACTGAGCCGACCTTTTTGCGGATTTCGAAGACGTCGCGAAGCGCCAGCGGCTTCACCCACCTGCCCGAGAAACATGCCACCGAGGGCTCGACCTGAAACCGGAACGGGCCACGCCTGGGATCGTTGATATCGAACTCGGGAATCGCCAGACGATTGGCTGTAGTGCCAACCACACTGGCCCCGTTCTCGAAACAGGCTTGGGCGACCTCGGCGATCCTGCCACCCTCAGGTGTAAGCTTCACGAAGACTGGCACGTCAACGGCGTCTGAAATGATCCTGGTTGCCATGCCTACAATCTCCGCGTTCTGTCCGAGACTGGCACCGGATTGAGCGGTGTGCTCTTGCTCGCCTGAAACCTTTAAATTGAAAGACATGTTTGGGCAGCACATGTTCAGTTCCAGGCCGTGCGCGCCCGCCTCGACAAATCTCCTCGCCATATCCAACCAACCGTCCATCCCCTTTTCGCCCGTATAGGCGATATTGGCCAGGATAATGAGCTCTTTGGTCTGCTTCCTGCCCTGCTCGGTAAGTCTGAGAGCTTCCTCAAGGGTCAGTCGCTTCTCGGCGGAGAAGGCCAGGTACTGCTCCTGCTTCCACCACCTGTATCTGGGCTCCAGATTGATGTACGGCGCAGGTTCGATGGCGAGTTTTAGGCTGGCGCCGCCCCAGCCGCACCGTTCGGCCTCGACAAGCTGCGTGATATGCTTCGTCGCAGGGCCGGAAGCGACCACGAACGGATTGCGGAACTTTAGTCCTGCCACTTCAAAGGACATCGTAAATAGCCTTCCTGCGAGAAACCTGCCATTTGTGTCTTGTCGCTGGCCCCCGTTCTTGTCTTCGACAAGAAGACACGGGGGGTCTTTACCACCTGACTTTGATCGTCCTGCCTTCGGTGGCCGAGCAATAGAACCCCTCCACCACCTTCATGCAGGCGAGACCTCCTGCGCCACTGACTCCGAACTTCGGCTTTCGGTCATTCAGAATACAATCCACGAAGTAGTTTATTTCTGAGACATAGCCGAGACTGTGGAATTCGTCAACGGCCGGTCTAGTCCAACCCTGGGTAAAATCGGCCTTCTCGATGGCGTATCCGTAGCCGTCGCGGGAATACACTTCAATATTGGAGCCGAAGGTCAGATTGACGTTAATTCGGCCTTCGCTGCCGTAAACCTCGATACGGTCGTCCATTCCGCCAACTGTGACATAGTTACCTTCGACAAGCGCTCGCTTGCCATCAGCGAATGTCATCAGGCCGGTGAACCAATCCTCCCCCTCGAAATCTTTATGGACGAAATTGTTCCCCAGTCCACTCGTCATCATGCCTGTTACCTCAGTAACCGGATTCTGGTCGGCTTGAAACAGATGCAGCAAATAGCCAATGGGGTGAGTAGCAAGGTGGATGAGCGAGCCACCGCCACAAGTACTCTTCTTCTTCGCGAAGGGCGAGTGCGAGCCACTGTGAGTTTCTTTTGCCTTGACGAAAAGAACCTCGCCCAAAGCACCCTCCGTGATGATTTCCTCCATTCTACTCAGACTGGGCGCGAACACCCAGTCTTCTGCGTAGAAAAGCTTCACCCCTTCGCGGGCGCACACCTCAACCATCTGGTCCGCTTCCTGAACGGTTATCGCCAGTGCCTTTTCGCATATGACATGTTTCTTGGCCTTTGCAGCGGCAATCGTTACATCGTGATGGAGGAAATTTGGCACGCATACACTGACAGCGTCGATATCATCCCGTTCCATCATCCCGTGGAAATCTTCATAGGTATGTGGAATGTGGAATCTTTTGGCAAATCCTTCCAGGTCGTCCAGAGCTGCCACGGCGACTATTTCTACTTTGTTAGTGCGACGGTAACATTCGGCGTGCAACGTCGCCGCGAACTTCGAGCCGACAATACCTACTCTCAACTTATCCATGAGTCCCTTCCCACATCCAAAACGTTGATCATAGCATCCACGATCTCCATATTGTCCATTGTAGGCATCCGACCCGGATCATGCAACAACTTTCAGCTATTTGTCCAATCGCCAGCAGCTTGCTCAATTTGCTATATAAATAGTCCAGGTGCAGTTGATACTGCCGATCCAGCTACGTCGAGGATACCAACATAACAGCCCCACCCGGTCTCTTCAGGTCGCTCGATTCTATATTGATGAATTTAGATGAAACCAAGAAAGAAGAACGAACTCTGAAATCTCTCGGACCGGTCCCACCAGCCAGAAGCGCACTGAGCCGCGCACGGATCACCCCTAAATGGCCCCATTTTCGTCAGTTTATGAATACAACCTTCCTACAACCGGACGGCTCGCTATCTGCCAATTCGAAAAAATTTCTGTTTTATAAGTGACGTATCGACAAGGCTTTAAGGAAATCACAAAAATTGGTAACGTTTTCAATGGCCGTGTCCAGCAGTTCCTGACTGCAAGTAGTGAACGTTGGCTGATATATCGTAACGAGGATGCCTCAAAGAAAATTTTTGTGGCAACAGAGAATTTATTATTTGACTTTGAGTTCTTCATAGGTGACCAATTCACTTCCATTTTACATGTCAGCGTCGCTTTGTCCACGAACGAAGGCGGCTGGTGGTGGACGACGAGTGGCCCGAATAAGGCGACTCTGATGACCAATCAATCGTCTTGCCGCAGGTGGTTTTGGGATAATTGAGGTTTCGCAAGGCGTCGCATTATTGTAAAATATAATCTTAGGTGAGGTTGATAATAACTTGATGTTTTGTATGGAGCCAAGAATGAGGGTAATACTTTTTACAGGCAAGGGCGGCGTTGGCAAGACGACGATTGCCGCTGCAACTGCGACACGGGCAGCCGAGCTTGGCTACAGAACATTGGTCATCAGCACCGATGCCGCACACAGCCTTGGCGACAGTTTTGACCGCCAGTTAGGCAATTCTCCAACCAAGATCAGCGGCAATCTCTGGGCACAGGAAATCAGCGTACTTGAAGAGATTGCACAGAATTGGAAGACCATTCAAGAGTACATGGCGTCCTTTTTCAGGTCAACAGGGGTCGACGACATACTTGCCGAGGAGATGGCCGTGTTGCCGGGAATGGATGAGCTGTTCGGCCTGTTCCACATTCACAAAGCGAATCGTTCAGGCAAATATGACTGTCTGGTCGTGGACTGCGCACCCACGGGGCAAACGTTGCGTTTGCTCAGTTTTCCGGAGGTCGCCCGGTGGTGGATGCAGAAGATATTCCCCATCGAAAGGAAAGTAGCCAAGAGTCTGCGGGCAATGAAGAAAAGGACGATCCTGTCCTTCCCGATTCCGGAAGATTCTGTATATGTCTCTATCCAGAAGCTGTTCGAAGACATCGGAGCGCTCAGCGAACTGTTGGCCGAGCCCAAGACCACGTCGGTTCGTATTGTCCTGAACCCCGAGAAGATCATTCTGGAAGAGACGCAGCGAGCTTATACCTACTTGAATCTGTATGGCTATCCCGTCGACTGTGTTATAGCCAATCGAATTCTGCCGGATGAAGTAAAGGATTCCTATTTCTCCGGCTGGCGCAAGACTCAAACAAAGTACATGGAGAGAATCGAAAGTGTGTTCTCGCCGCTCCCTGTTCTGAAAAGCACGCTCATGCGCTCGGAGATAGTAGGATATGCGTCGCTGGAGCGGCTCGGCAGGGATATTTACGGTGGGGATGACCCGGTAAGAGTCTATTACGAAGAAAGTCCTCAGCGGATAATGAAGGAAGGCGACGGCTATGCCATGGTTCTCAAATTGCCTTTTGCGAAAAAGGCACATCTAGAGGTACTGAAGAACGAAGACCAACTGACGATTCAAATTGGCAACTATCGCCGAGAGGTATTGTTACCCGGTGCGCTTGCTCTGCTCAAAGTAGGCAAGGCAACATTTGAGGCAAATGAACTGAAGGTGACATTTGTCAAAGGAGCGTGAAAAATGGCAAAGAAGAAAGAGAAAGTCGTGAACTTAGTCAACTCCATGCTTGATGTCGAAAGAGACTTCTGGGACCTGTTTTTCGATTTTGTACCCGAAGAGACCAAAAAGCATCTCAAGGCGGCGCGCAGAGAGAAGCTGCTGGCTCTTCGTTCACTTCTCGATGCCAAGATCAAGGACTTGGAAGAAGAGGGCAAGAAAGCAGGCAAAAGGAGACCACAGAAAGTCAAAGTGGAGTAGAACAAAGTCCGACCCTTTTACATAAGAATTGTGCTTTTCATATGGATACTATAGCAGTTCTCCAGTGCGCTGGTGTGACAGCCAGCCCTCGGTTTGCGTGGAAGCTGCCATCGTCTGCCTACTCCCCCACCCAGACCACCAAGCAACAACCACCCCAACGCCGCACCCAGACCCGCGACTGCCGGGAGGCTGTTTGGTGAAGAGACCTGGAGTGCCGACAGAAGAAATTGCAGAACGGTTTGAAGAAGCAAGAATGGCGAGCGTTCCTCCCAGCCGCTCGCCATTCTTGCTTCTTCCCGTTCGGTAAGAGGTTGATACCAGCACTTCGGGTATTCTTTGCGTGATGGATCACCTTGAGGCCATTGCTGTCGTGCCAGGGATTTCAGTGCCAATCTTGCGACTCCTTTGGATTTTGCGGTAGCAATTACCTTGGGGCCGAAGTTTCCTTTATAAAACGTGGCGAAATCAATGGGAAATAGAATCGAATCGAAATCAAACCGTTCCATTGCAACGAGGGCCACTTCCTCAGAATGGGCAGAAAAACCAAGATAACGAATCTTCTCTTGCTTTCTTGCTTCGATAAATACCTCCATCGCAACCTCATACGTTACAATTTAGATTGCTTCGCTTCGCTCGCAATGACATCCATCAATCGAACTGTGATGAAGCACTATGTGCCTTGTCACTCTCCGAGGCGTTCTAAGAGCACATCTGCTGTTTGCCATTGCGGACATGGCAGGGTTATAAAAAAGGAGTTTTCAATTCGGTCGGCTCGGAGTACAATAGCAATAGTAGTGCAAGCATTGAAAAACCAAAATATTCACCAATTGCCTTAATCGTTCATTGTTAAACCGGATGAAAAAGAAAGGAGCTTAATTATGGCCACATTCATTTCCCTCGTTAATCTTACCCAACAGGGGATTCGAGATTTCAAAGATTCTCCTGACAGAGCCGCTAAATTCAAATCCATGGCCGAGAAGGTGGGAGTAAAGGTCAAGGAGGTTTATTGGACCATGGGAGTTCATGATGCTGTACTCATCTTAGAAGCTCCGGATGACGAAGCGGTAACCGCGGCAATGTTAGGCTTGGGGTCGCTTGGCAATGTAAGGACACAAACTCTACGGGGCTTTAGTTCAGCGGAGATGAATGAAATTATTTCTAAAGTGCCAAGCTGATTAACTGATGCGTCTTTTGATTTCGATCATTTCAGAGCCGTGAGGCAGATCGACGGGAGACGTTCTACCTAGAAATATCCCACAGGCTATAGAATCTCATAAAGGGCTAAACGCACTCGCCAACGGTCGCTCCATATTAGGGTGATGGTCTGGAATAGATGAAAACCTTTTGATTGCGACCACATTAGTCGTTAGAATACGACAAAGTCAATCACAGCCACAGAGTGAAATGAATCATGCAATGGCAAAAAAGAAACTTATCAAGGGCTTATGGTCAAAGAGCGAGGTTAGCTTGCTGCCTACTTTATAAGTGCTGTATTATCAGTGAGTTATGGAAAACATGAAATTTGTGAACGTTTTGAATGACCGTTACGATCTCTTGGGCAATACTGGAGCATTACAAAGGGCTGTACTAAACATCGTGTTCTCGTGTCCGAACATCGTGACATAACTCTGAGGCAAAGCCAAAAAAAGCCATCATTCTTTGATGGCTTTCAGACTATATCCAGACTATTTTTATTTCTTTTTCTTCTTAGCCTTCTTCTTTGTCGCCTTTTTCTTTTTTGTAGATTTCTTTTTCGCCATTCTTTGTACCTCCATGTTAAAAACGATACTTACCTATAGGCTCATTCCACGAGTCCCATCTTTGGATGTATTCTCGTTGGCTGGAATATATCTTTCAACAAAATAATTAGGTGAGCTAAAAAATTATTTCGTTTATGGATGCGTGCTAGCACTCGACTATGAATGATCCTATCTTGTGACATGCGTTAGACCAAATATTGGTTGGTGAGTGGCTATAAGGGAATCATATTGCATCTACTCTATCGTTCACATGTCGCCGGTTTAAGCCTTGGCGCCCTGAGTTTCTATATTGCCCTAAGACAGTGGGGCCTATACCGAATCAATCGGTGTAGGCCCCGGATTGACGTGAATCTGCTATATCAAACCCGCAACTTTAATTGCCAACCAAATCTCGGCTTAAGGTGCCAGCTCTGGCGGCGGAGGATACAGACGAATATCATCAATGTACATCGTACCTGAACCATCAGCTTGTGGATTGTTCCTGTTACCCAGACCAATAGCAATCGTATGGACATTGGCAAGGTTCACACCCTGGTCTGCAAACGCCTGCAGGTCGATAGTCCATTCCGTCCATCTGGTCACCTGTGCTGCATCAGGATTATCGTGATTGATCACCGCGCTGCCGTTGAGAGCAACATACAAAGTCTCAGCAGCATTATCCGAAATGCCTCTGAACCAAATTGTCAGCGTGTTGACGCCTTTCTCGGTCCAGTCATGCGGATAAGTCAGCGTCTTTTCCACCTCTGAATACCTGAGGATGCTGTTGTCATAGAATACAGGCATCGATTGGCTGCCTCCGTGAACGATAGTTTCCTCAGTGTAAGAAGGAGTGCTTTCGTCGCCGACGGCCGAGCCTGTCCCGTTGCCGGTAGAGTAAGGTTCAGTACCTGGCGTGCCATAGCCAAGCCCATCATGCCAGGCGTACCATATCTGGTTCTCGCCGGCATCATAGTCCTCAAAATCGTCCACGATAAGGAAGCTGGCAGTGGTAAAGCTCCAGAGAGGGCCTGTCCATGGGCTGTTGGCGTTGGCATTATTGACTTCATCAATACGCCAATAGTAGGTAGTATTCCACTCAAGCTGTCCGGGATCGTAACTCTCAGCACCGAGGTCCCTGGTGCCTTTATACTCCGGCGAGCTGGAATCGGCATTCTTCACGGCATCTTTATCAGTACCAAAGTACAACTGGTGCGAAGCTGCATAGACACTCGGCGACCATGTAATAATCTGTGTCTGCTTTACATCCACAGCGTCATTAGCCGGGTTCGGATTCCCGACGGCACCCTCAGTAGTAAAGCTCCAGACGTCGCCTTTATATGTCTCGATGGCATCAAACTCATCGACCCGCCAGTAGTAAGTCTTAGCCAATTTAAGTGTGCCGGGAGTATAGGTTGCAGTTCCCTGAGGAAGTCCGCTGGCTGCATTGTTGACATCTTCAAAATTGTTGCCAAAGTACACGGTGTGCAGTTTCGCACCGAAACCTGCCGTCCAGCTAAGGTCTGCATCCGGGTTTACCTGCTCGGCAGCATCAGCCGGATCGGGTGCATAGGCGGTCTTGGGTGGAATCGAAAAGCTCCAGATGTCACCTTTCCACGGACTGTTTGGTTCGGTGTCATTGACCTCATCGATGCGCCAGTAGTAAGTCGTGCCCGGAACAAGGCCATCCGGAAAAGCAAATCCGGGAAAGCCTACAACAATAAACGTCCCTGTCTGGTTGCCTTGGAATGTACCTTCGGCTCCACTGTCCACATCATCAAAATTATCACCGATATACACATCGTGCGAGACCGCGAAATCTCCCGGCGACCAGCTAAGATTCGCCCATGTATCTTCATGGAGTGCGCAATCAGCCGGCTCTGGACCCAAGGCGTAAGGCCATGGTTGACCTGCCATAGCGCCGAGAATCTCGGCCTCCGATAGAACGTGGTCATACACGCGCAAGTCATCAATGGTACAGGCGAACCACCAGTTTCTGTTTCTGTTCACACCTATAGCAAACTGGTTGAAAACGACATCGGTGTCAACGAGAGTATTACTGCTGGCCCAATTACCATTGTAGTAGAGATTCATAGATGTACCCTCTGTGGTTAATGCAAGATGTATCCAGTCCGTCGTAACGGTGCCGAATGCAAATTGATTTCCAGAATTAGGATTAATCCTGTAATTTCCAGGATTTCCACCATCCACATCAACTTGGAAACCAGCGGTGTTCGGGAAATGGCTCGAAAATGAACTACTGTAGTTGGGTTGCCCCAGGGTATCAGCCTTGACCCATAAGGCGACACTGAAAGTTGCAAAGGTCTGTGTCTGGCCCAGGGAGTGGACAACAAAGTCATCGACTCCATCGAATTGCAGCGCACTTCCGCCGCCATGACCCCCTACCCACTGCGGCTCGCCACTGAATTCACCTTCATAACCATTGCCGGATATGTCAAAGACAATAGTGCCGGAACCCTCTTCGAGTGCCCAGTGAACCAAAAGGTCAGCCGAGGCATTGACTGCTACACTCAGCACCAAAACAAAAGAGATCAAATAAATTAATTTCTTACACATAATAGTATCCCTTCAACAAATATGGTTTGTTAATTGAAATGTAAAAAAAATCGCAAAGCACTACGCTCTCGCGGCAATTCTTTGCCTTGCATAATAACTCCTCCTCTATTCGGAAAACGACAGAAATTGCGCCTGTTGAATGTCCTCAAATTCGCCGATGCTCATCTGTGCAGGCACAAGCTTAACTAATCTTATCTATACCAAATTAGCCGCCTTGCCGTCAAGCAAAATCTCTGGATTATGAGTGGGTATCTATTCTTAATGTGGTTGTGTTTAATGCTCCTCACAGGCCATCTCAACGGCGAACTCGTATTCAGGGGTATCATAAAGGACTTATTTCTGCAAAACGCCCTTGACCGACCACGGCAGTATCCTCTTGAACGTTTCTTTGTTCTGAACACGCATCTTCATCTTCGCTATTCTTTCTTAGTTCCGCATAGCCAGCCGCCGCATAAAACTTCTGCTCGTTGGCATGACCTCATTCATCTTTTGGCTCTGCGTCCTTTTTGTCTCCCACTTTTGTAGCCAGTGGCTTATCCACCATCCGCAGCCATTTCTCTATCGCCTTTGTTTTCAGCTTCTTCGTCCATATTGCTCTCTGTTAGTTACGGATTGCTAATCGTTTCTTACGTGCTTTGTTGGTAGCTTTATCTGAACATTCCTTGCATCACACCGCCAATCCATCTTTATTGCTGCGTCTTTTATAAAAGTCACTCTCGGTCTTCCAGCTCTTGCACCTTCTACATCGCTTTTGTTTCACCCCGTCAACAACTCGATGGCACTCCTTATATCGATAATATGTTTTCAGGCCCTTCCCCTCTTTCTTGTAACGCTCTCGTATATATGCCCGCACGCAGTCTTTGCAATCATACCCCAATCCGTCTTTGTTCTTACTATCCTTACTAAACTGAATTTCGTGTTTCCACTTTTTGCATTTGGTACATTGCTTCATCTTCACTTCTCAGTTTACGTATTTGCCTTTTGCCTTCTTTTCTTAAGGCCCAATCTGTGTATTCTCAATTGTGTCGCCAGTACTGTTCTTCCAATCTGGTCGGCTATTTGCTGTGCCGTTCTACTTGGATACAGTTTCTTCAACAGGTTCAGCTCTTTTTTCGACCAGACAGGCTTCGGTTTTCCAAGTCCTAAATTCTGTGCTTTGCCTGCTACCGCCGAGACAGTGCGTCCAAGTTGGTTCGCTATATCCCGTATGCTATTATCTGGATACATTTTCCTAAGCAGGGCTTCCTCTTGCTTTGACCAAACAGAACCTCTTCCCACTTTTTTGAGGCCGATGAGATTTGCTTTATGTCTAACCCACTCCGAAGACCGCCCAAGTTTATCAGCTATGCTTTGCGTGTTCTCACTTGGGTAAAGTTTCTTGAGCAGTTTGATTTCATTGGCTGACCAGAGACGCCGTTCTCTTGTTTTAATCCCCATGCTGTATGCTTTTTGTCTAACCGCTGTCAAAGGCCGTCCAGTTTGCTCAGATATTTCCCTTGCTCTTCCTTGCGGGAAAAGTCTCTTGAGCAACTTAACCTCATCTTCTGACCATGCAACCCAACTGTTTTTCTTGATTTCGGCCTTTTCCATACCGTGGATTCTATGGGATTTTGGTCAAAAAGGCAATGCTCGGCTTAGGTGCAGCGATGGTTAGAAAAGAATGTCCAAAATAGAACGAGAAGACGAACCTAATTTTTTCCTTGCATTTCCGCTCCAAAGGCGTACAATCATCCCGTTGTTCTCGTCCATTCAAAACAGTTAGAGGAGGCATGGGATGTAACCTTTTCGCAAGTCTTACTTTAGATGCCGACCGGTTAATCGTTACCAGAAAGGAGGAAAAGCCTATCGAGAAATAATCCTGAATAGACCTGGAGGGAACGGGGGCCGGCATAGTCAATATAAACATGGACCTGCTCACAGGAAACGGCGATGAATCAGGGTACTCGATTTCGGAACTGATCTGGGGAGAACTGAGCTGGACCTTCGAAGGGCGCTTCTGCATGACATACACAGGCGGGGTGGGCAATCGGCCACGGCGTCTAACACGGTACAGGAGACTTCGCTGGAATGAAGCTCATGGAAGACTTTACTATCGTGCTCGTACCACTGTACATTGTGAATTTTGAGGGCATTATCCTCGACCCGCACGGTGAATGAATGCCTTACTAACGCAGAACAATATCAACATTGACCCCAAGCCCCTGTGGATATCTCGCTTTTTCCTCTCCCTCCGCTACGCAAGGGCTTTTCCTATATATCGGCAACAAAGATGTATTTCTCCAGAAGCACTTTGAAGAATAGATGTCGTTTTCCATCAAGCCTCAAGGAGAGCAACAACCCCACTCCGACCCACGACTGCAGGGACTTGGTTTGTTGAGAGACCCGCAGCCGTAGACATGACTATCCCGTGGTGGGACATGAGTCTTGTTCTATTCATCGATTCGCTCTATAATAGTTGTGGACGAACTCTGATTTCTGCCACCGGGCCGATATTATGTGCCGACAAGACTATGTAGGTCCTGTCCGGCCACCGGCGAGGGAACTTGACACTACTTATTGTGCCTTTTTGTGTAGATCATGAAGATTCTTCTGTACAGTCTTGCCGTTCTGATCCCTGCTTCTGCCGGTGCGGTAGACGTGGCTTACCGTGATCAGGATCTGCCGCAGAAGGTCGTAAGGTTAGAAGAGAAACTGCAGGGAGCCTTGCGTCAGGGGGATTTTGATCTGGTCACTGAGCTCTTGCCGCAGGCTGAGCGTCTTGAATCGCAGCTTCTGGAAATCCTGGAGGATCCCCGGAGGAGTGCTCGTGCGAAAGAAGGGCTTCCACCGCTTCTGGAAATCATAAGTGGACTTCGGAGAGATGCAGCTCGTCTGGTCGCCGATCGCAGTTGGCGGCGCCGACCCCAGCCGAGAATTGAGCGTCCCCCTGATCCCAAGCTCATCTTGGTCAGTCCACAGGAGGACGGGCAAGCTATCATTACTGGTGCACCCAAGGCAGCTGGTGACACGAGAGCACGAATAGTGCGTGTTGTCAATCTCTTCACTTCGGATCAAGCTGCGGCGTTGGTCCGCCAAGACGGCTCGTTCAAGGTGCGTTTTGTAGCACCACCGGGAAGCTCTCTTCAGATCTCAACTTCCATGCAGGAGGACCTTCCAGAAGAGTTGAGACGCGGCCTCGCTTCACCATGGGGTCTTGATCTCACAAATCTGCGCGAGGAGTTTCAAGGCATAATTCAAGGCGACCGCTCCTGCTCTCCAGGCCTCATTCTTCCGGTTAAGAGAAAGAATCACGTTGCACAAGATGAGGCATGCTTTGTGAGAAAACTCGGAAAGGAGCGCTGGCTCTTCGGTACAGCACGTCTCTCACGAACAAGCCTTAGCCCCGGAGAGCTCGGCGAGGCTGCTATTACTCTGTCCATACGGTGCGAATCAGAAGGAGCTGCACATAGTTTGGCCAATCGGCGCTTCGATGTATACTGCGGCCTTACTCCACTTTTCGATGAGAATGGCACGCACTTGAGTGCAATGCGTCTGTTGGCAACGCATGTTCTCACGCCCACGGGCCTGCCCATCGAAACTCAGACTGATCTCGTAGGCTGGCGCGACCATCGGGGACAATTTCATATGGAGCCGGGGCCGCAAGGAGTTGAGACGTATATCAGAGAAGTCGACTTCGGCAGGTGGCGCGTTCAAGGGCGTGTAGCAAAGGTCTCACTAAGTCTCCGGTTCGAGATTCCCCACAACGCACCTCTGGGAACGTATTCGCTTAACGGTCATATCCAACCGCACGAGGCCGATGAGTTTTTTGGACTCGAACACCCGGGTGAGCTTTTTCTCGGTCGTGTTACCATAGGTAAGCCCGCTCAGCCCCGCCTTGCATGCGTGCTTCTCGGTTCAGCCGGCTCCGGAGGGTCCCGTGGGGCAGTTGCGCGAGAGGATCGAACTACGTACAACTTCGCACCACGGAATGTCCTCCGCCCGGATAAGCTGATAATTCCGCGCGATGACGCTCGAGCGAACAAGCCAATCCGCTATCCGCTTGACCCATACCTTCCCTTGGTATCCCTGACAGATCGCCCCCACGAATTCCGGCTGTGGCCCCCGCGCATATCATTTGACTGCGAATCGAGTAGTCTGACAGTAACCGTTAAAGCCCCTGACGGAAGGACCGACCGCATCGGTCCTGCTCGGCTTATCGCAGCACAAAACGATCTCACCTCCGTCTGTCCTAATCGTCTCGTGCGAGATCGAATCATCGCAACGGTGGGCACTTCGTATGGAAACCCCAGCCTTGCCGACATCTACCATCTGACCGGGTGGGGAGCTTTTGATTACGCCTTCACTCAGTATGGACACTATGTGATTTCATTGAAAGGAAATATCAACGACCTCAGTGGCGCCCCGCACACGATATCAGGTACATACGATGTCTATGTTGCACGACCGATCGACATAGATATCTTTCCTGAACCCGGTACCCCACTTTGGCCTGGAGTGAAAATCCACCCGCAGGTGCGAGTTCTGCCGCCTGTACCGGCCGATGTCACGATGACCTTCCTCCACATGCCCAACTCCAATCCAGCCGAAGCCTTCACGCTCCGTTTCACAGGGAAGGCCAATCGTTGGGGCGTGTTTCTACCGGATCCACAGGAAAGCTCACTGCTCTTTGAGAATCCCGGCGAGTACCGCTGCGATGTTACGGTCAAGTATGTGGATGCGCAGGGCGTCTGGTGGATGGCTTCTCGCCGCGGGGCGTCGGTAGTCGTCACACCGAACTCGGATGTTGTCATCCATGGAGAACGAGGAAACCGCGCGCCATCCATGAAATGGCGAGCACGATGGTTTGTCGCACGCAACTCGCACTTCATCACAGGCACGCCCCTGGATGCATTTGACATGGGACATACATGCTATCCCTACGAAAATGGCGATGTGGCGTGGCTCGGGGACCGGGACCCTGACTCGCTCTTCCCCAACCTCACCTTTGAAGATCCCGAAGGTACCATAGCTCCGCTTGTCGCTGAACGTTGGCCCGAAGTGAGAAACGGCGCCGGCAGGGCTGGACTGTATCCTGACACACTACGCCCTGAGGACCGCCTCGCTATCGGCGAAATGCCTTTTGTCTCATCATCCTCCAAAGGATTTTCCCCGTCTATGAAGCCCGAAGCTGTGGATCAGTGGGCATACTTCTACTCCACATCATGGAGACCCGGCGTCTCAGTGCGATCACACGTAGCTGAAGACATGGTACCTGCAAGCTACTGGTTCTTCGACGATGTCTACGGCTATCAATTTGGTGTCGGACCGAATGGAGACCTGCCGGGAGACGTCAAGATGAACTACGGTGGTACGGTCTTCCAGGATCTAACGACAGGCATCCGCCACTACGGTGCCTATGCCTCGATGCTCGTCCTCATTGATCCTGAGACGGACCCGGTCGGACGACGTGTGATGCCACCTTTTGACGGTTTGGTCCCCGGTTCACCACCCTCGGGTCCTCTTCTTGAGATCGGAGGAAAACGATACGACATGTTTTTGACCTACGGCGCGGTCGCTCCAGGTGCTGTCCTTGAAGTTGGTGACCGATTCTGCATTTCCGGCGTTGTCTGGCCACCAATCAGCGGTGTTGTCCGAGGAAGCGTGACAAGTCCTTCCGGAAAACAAACGCCTTTCGAGACGCATTCCGACGCTGTCGGCCTTTTCAATACCCCCGGTCCGATTGCCAGCGAACCAGGAGAGTGGATCGTTACAGCGGAAGGTTGCTGTAACGGAAAGACAAGCGCAGGCACAATTGCTGACCTTGTGCCCGAAGAAAAGTGGCCACGCAGAGGTGGCATAGGCCTTGAAGACACGGACTTTGTTATACCCGTAGTTCCGAGGAACACTGAATCGATTGCCTTTGACCTCTCACAGGGAAGATATCCCTCGCCACCACGGCCTTTCATTATTCGTGGTCACTTCCCAAAGGGTCTCAGCACACAACAGGTACAAGTACTGGTGAGCTTACCCGGCCAAGTCATCGACTGCAGAGAGCTACCAGCAGAGAAGGGATGCTTTACGTACATATACGACCCACAAAACCTCTCAAAGCAATTCCCCAACATCGACGTCACATTGCCAAGCCCTGATCCTATCCAACGCCAGCCTGCATGGTATGATACAGTGACCTTCACCTTCTGGGCCGGAAACGGTGCAGACATTCGTGCTGGCATAGTGTTACTCCAAGGCGAAGACGTGTATGCCTCCGCCTCAACGGGAAGGCCTCTGCCACAGCCCACAGCTAAAGAGACTGCTGAGAAGCCGCAGCACAAGCCTTCCAGCACGCGAAAGCAAATTCGCCCATCCGCAGTGAAGGCGGTGGCCAATCTCCACGCCCCCCACAGCTCCCTTCTCGTTCTCTCGTCATCCGGTACAACCCTGTTTGCAGCTCACAGATGGT
The DNA here is from genome assembly GCA_964444135.1 of uncultured Pirellulales bacterium. Taxonomy (GTDB): domain Bacteria; phylum Planctomycetota; class Phycisphaerae; order Sedimentisphaerales; family Anaerobacaceae; genus NIOZ-UU13. Next base: position 17,280 of record CAYUFX010000067.1, read on the forward strand.
CGGGCGAGGTGGCTCGACTCAAGTTAGGGCGATCCGGAATTTGCATCGATGGCGTCGCAAAGACAGGCTGTGAGGTCAGATCGATGGCCCTTTCAGGGGACGATTCCGTTCTGTATGCCGCACTTTCAGATAGCAGGGAGGTCATTACCCTCGACGCAAGAGACTGCAGGGAGATCTCGCGGTTGCGTATCTCCGGCGAACCTTGGGCGGTACTACCGTCGCCCGATGCAGATAGCCTTTTCGTTGCCGACTTTGACGGCAACCGTATCCTGCGCATCAACGCAACGACCGGAAACGTCCAGAACACAAGCCCCGCTATTGCCAGGCCGAGCTGCCTGACGTATGCGCCGAAGGGAGACTCGATCTACACCGTAGGTTTCCGAACAGGGGAAATCACGCAGCTTGACCTTCAATGCCGGATACTTCGCAGGATTCCGGCGCCGAAGCAGCTCAACCAGTGTCGATCTCTGACAGTCGGCCCTGACGGAACACTCTATGCACCACAAACACGATCCGACACGGTTGTTGGGGGGCGCATGTTTGACCGGTCCGTGTTTCCTGTTGTTGCGGCCGTAGCCCCCACCGCTAAGCGGGTTTCCCTGGCCTTTTTCCCTGACCTGCTGGTCGTGCCCCCCCACCGTCCGTGCGAGGTCGCCGTTGACACAAGCACGCTCTACCTGGCAAGTGCAGGAAGCGATGACGTTCTCGCAATAGACCTTGCAACCAAGTTCCCGAAATGGCATGCCACGCAAGTTGGGCAAGAACCGGGCGGGATCGTACTCGATGCGTCACGTGGACTGCTCTACGTTCTCACACTCACTGGCCAAGAAATCGTTACGCTAAGCGCACACACAGGAGAAGTACAATCTCGGCTGCGATTTGCACACGATTCGACACCTTCTCAGATTGCTCGGGGGCGTTATCTGTTCGGTAATGCAACAGACCCGCGTTTGACCAAGGATCAGTGGATGTCCTGTGCCGTCTGTCACCCAGACGGCGAAGTGGACGGGCGTCAGTGGGACTTCGGCGATGGTCCGCTTGATACGCACACGCTCCGCGGCGCCATTGCATGTGCGCCGCTTCACTACACAGCCCACCTCGATGAGATACAAGACACATACGAGTTCACACGACATACAATGTCAGGCCGCTGGTTTGTTCAGAAACATGAGATGAATGACTACCTTGGTATGTCGAATGCAGGACATAGCAGGGACCTGGATGCCCTCGCCGCATACATTGAGAGCCTTACGCCGAGTCGTCCCCCTACCCCGCCCCGTGAGGCACTATCTGCAATTGAAAATGGGAGGAGAGTCTTCTTTAGCGAAAAGGCCGGCTGCGCCGCGTGCCACCCACCTCCCCTATACACGGACAGTGGGCAGAAAGACACACGAGGAGATTTCATTCGCCACAATGTCGGCACGTGGAAGGAGGGTGAGGACGAGGCCCTCCAGTCGCTGGATACCCCGTCGCTTCTTGGCCTGCGGCAATCAGAGCCCTATTTGCACCACGGCAGGGCCCCAACGCTGGAGTCGGTTTTCACCGACCACAATCCGGAAGATCGACACGGTCATACCTCTGGCCTAAGTAAAGGAGATATTCACTGCCTCAGCGAGTTTATTCGATATTTGGACCCAGGATCTCCGAAGAATTCGCAGTAGCTCGAAGCCCCCGTTCTTGCTTTCGCAAGAAAGCACGGGGGCGACAGAATCCACACGCTCCAAGAACAAGCGACTGGGAGCACGTACTAAAAGAAATCCATCGGTCTGGCCAACCAGAAACGCATTGAGCCGCGCACAGATGCCCTCAGACGGCCCCATTTTCGCCAGTCGGCGCCTACAACCTTGATACAACCGGACGGCTCGTTATCTGCCAATTAAAGGGCAGACAGAATCTCAGGCTGCCGGCTCTTTGAATGTTCTGGGCGTTTTGTTTATTTCGTCGGTAGTCGGTCGCCTTTTGCTTTGTCCAGCTTACGGTGCTGCAGGCTCTGGTGCATATAGACGAATATCATCGAAGAACACCATACCTGTACCGCCGGCTTGTGGATTGGTCCTGTTACCAAAGCCAAGAGTAATCGTATTGATATTAGCAAGGTTCACGCCCTTATCCGCAAATATCTGAAGTTCGATATTCCATTGTTTCCACGCAATCGCCAGAGCTGCATCAGGATTATCATTAGTAACCAAAGCGCTGCCATTTAGAGCAACATACAACGTCTCAGCAGTGTTAGCCGAATCGCCCCTGAACCAAATCGTCAGTGTGTTGACACCTTTCTCGGTCCAGTCACGAGGATAAGTCAATGTCATAGTCGCCTCAGATTTACCAATAGCGTTATCGTAGGCGAGAGGCATCGACTGAGAACCGCTGTTAACGATAGTTTGCTCTGCAAAAGGAGGATTATCATAACCAACAACAGATCCATTTGATGGGTCGTCAAATCCGTCCGACCAGGCATTAAATATCCTGTTGCTCTCGGGGTCACTGGGATCAAGGTCATTGTAGGACTCAAAATCGTCCACGATAAGGAAGTGGCTTCTCGTAAAGCTCCAGATATTACCTTTCCATGGACTATCGGCGTTGGCGTTATTGACCTCATCAATACGCCAGTAGTAGGTAGTATCCAACTCAAGCTTTCCGGGGTCATAGCTCTCGGAACCAAGGTTTCCGCTACCTTTGTACTCAGGCGAAGCCATATCGGCATTTTTCACAGCTTGTTTATTTGTACCGAAATAGACCTGATGTGAAGCAGCATAGATTCCGGCACTCCAGGAAAGAATAGTTGTCTGCGTTACATCTACAGCGCCATTAGACGGTTTCGGGCTGCCGACGGCGCCCAGAGTAGTAAAACTCCAGACGTCGCCTTTATATGTGACCGAGCCATCAAACTCATCGACCCGCCAGTAGTATGTCTTAGCCAATTCAAGTGTGCCGGGAGAATAAGTTGCATCTGCCCGAAGCAGACCTACGGCGGCATTGTTCACATCGTTAAAATTCTCGCCGAAGTATATAGTGTGCAATTTCGTACGAAAACCTCCTGTCCAGCTAAGCTCGACACTCGTGTCAATAGATTCGGCACTATCAGTCGGGTTGGGATTGTATGCAGTCCTGGGGGGAACCGTAAAATTCCAGACATTACCCTTCCACGGACTATTTGGCTCGGCCTCATTGACTTCATCGATTCGCCAGTAGTAAGTCGTGCCCGGAATGAGACCATCGAGATAGGCAAAGCCGTAAGAAGTTGAAGATTTGATTAATAAAAAACGCTGGCTACGTTCAAAGTGCTTTTCTCTTTAAAGTCGAGCAGCCGGCGTTTTAGGAAGAGAGGACCACTATCGACTAATTGAATCTTTCATACAGCTCCTTTCAAAAAGAGTTTGAGAAACAGGTTAACTCACTCAACAACTAATTTTATCTTACGGCATCTTGCAATCCGGCTGGTTCACATATCTCACTGACGCCAGAAGTAATGCCATTTATACTCCAGCTCACTGCTATTTCCGGATTTGAGTTCGTATTTCCAGGTTACGCGACCAACGGCGTTGAAATGGTACCACCAGTTTGGCCAGTTGTACCAGTGCCACCAGAATGGCAAGCTGTCTGAGGCCATCCATTCGCCCTCGTGTCTGCCGAGGTGCTCGATTAAACCTTCGTGGGTGGCGCTATCGATGTGGCCCAGGACGGATCGCCGGATTTCCAAATAGACGGTTTCGGTGCGGCGGTTTGTCAGGTGAACGGTCCCGGTTAGATTACTCCGGGCGTAAGTATAGCCGTCCCATTTAGCTGCATCGGGTTTGCGATCGGTTTCCTTGTCGAGTTTTTCGACAGCGATGTCCACAGCGGTGGTCAGCTCAAGGTCACTCGATGCGCCGACAGCGGTGTAGGTCATCATACCCTGTGCAATCACGCAGCCTTGACGAAGTATCAGTGCCGGAGCAGTTGTCAATGGACATTTTGCGCTATTGGCAAGGCGTATTTTGTGCATTACCTTTGGCGAGTGGTAAAGCTGTGCCAGTTTTGCCTGCTGGTCATTGTTGAAACTATGTCGAACCTCCGGCGGCGGCCCGAACGGAAGGTCGAGCACGAAAACGTCCTGATATTCGAGTTGGTATTCAGCCACCGGCACGACCATTCGCTGGCCCTTCTTTAAGGTTATATGTTCGAGCGTGAAGACGTACAGGTCCTCATTCTTTTCAGAGCCGGCAACATCGGGGCCAAGGTCGAGCATGTCACTGCCGCCCGAGACTTCGGTGCGACGTACGGGCGTCGCTGCCTGGCTCATAATCATATTGGAAAAGGCATAGGCGCTTTGACTGTCGGAGCGGAAATGTCTTGAGAGCTGTGCTACTGTTTGTTGCAGCGAGATTGGGTCGGGCGTTTTCTCGAATGCAAACTTAGGCACACCAATCACAAGGTGGGCCTTGACGTTTTTGACATCCGTTAATTCGTTGATGATTGTTGCCTGAAGTTTAATGATGGCGTTTCCCTTGCCATCGATATCGACTCGATAATTGGGAATCCAACGGACGCCCCGCTGAACATAAACCATACCGACGTCTGCGGCCTGTTCAGACTTGCGTTTGCCCCAGTCGAGTTTGAGCGTCATTATATTTCGGAATTCCTCGCCGGCCAGTTGCAGTCCGGGTTCATCAAGAAAAGTTACTTCCTGAATTCGGTTGATAGGAACAGCTTTGACACCACCTTCAAACTTTAACAGAACTATGCTGCCCCGCTGCGGCAACTCGTCCGGACTTCCCGGAGGATTGGTGCGACTGAGTTCTTCGGAGCTTCGAGTCGGAATCCCAAGAATAGTGCTCTCGTAGGCACTGAGTCCGGCCTCGGTAATGCGGACTTTAGCTCCGATATTTCCCTCGATGAGCTCGGGGATAGTCAGGGCTGTTCTCTTAACCGAGACAACGTGTTTGCCGGAGACCACACCGGTGAGTTTGGCTTTGGTGTCTGCGGAATAGGCCCAGAAAGTTCCTATAATCGGCCTGGGCAGGTAGTCGAGTACGACGTTTCCGTCGGTGTCGGTCGGCATTTTACCCTCGTGCAGGACAAAGGCGTGTCCGTCTTTGAAGATGGTAATCTCTTTGACAGGCATATTTGCCAGTGTTCCTTCAGAGACATTGGCCGCCGAGTCTGCCGGTATGAAAAACATCACAAAAATCCCAAGAAGACATAAAAACCTGGACAGCCATTTCTGATTCCGTCTTACGTATTGCATTTTGCATTCTCCTTTCAAAAAGGTTCCAAAAAAAGGTTATCTCACTATATAAATAATACGACATAATCGGTTGAGAGCTCAGTAAAATGGATGTAAAATAACGAACGTGCTTTTTTACAAAACATTTACAAACCTTCGGCGCCGATTTTGCCTATAATATAGATAGGAACGAGTCTTACTATGGTACAAAAAACATCTATACTTATTGTTGAAGACGAGGAGAAAATCCTGACGGCATTGAAAGATTTTCTTGAGTTTCATGATTTTAAAGTTACCGTAGCTGTGGATGGTCTTGAGGCTGAGCGAACTGTAGCAGGGAAGGATTTTGATTTGGTATTGCTCGACCTGATGCTGCCGAAGATAAGCGGCGAGCAACTGTGTTCCAAATGGCGTCGAGACGGTCTGCAAACTCCCATTATTATGCTGACGGCCAAGGGCCAGGAAAAAGAAAAAGTAGCGGGCCTGAACCTTGGGGCTGATGATTATATAACCAAACCATTTTCGCTCGAGGAGCTGCTGGCCCGGATAAATGCCGTGCTGCGGCGAACCGACCCTGCCAGAGCGGTTGGGCAAACCTTCAAGTTTGCAGATTTAGATGTTGATATTGCGGCCCTGAAAGCCCGACGCAAAGGCAAGGAAATAGAAATCACCATACGCGAAGCAGCCCTTATACAGTATTTCGCCGCCAATCCAAACCGGGTTATCAGCCGGGAAGAACTCTATAAAGAAGTTTGGAATGATATTATGACTGAGTTGGGAACCAGAACCACTGATATGCACATCGCCAAATTGAGAAGTAAAATCGAGCCGGACTTGACCGATCCACAGATTATCAAAACGGTCCGCGGCGCAGGCTATAAATATGAAAACTAAAAACTCAAAACTGATATGTACAGGCGATTAATAATTTTATCGTTGGTAATTTTCGGAGCCCTGTGTGGGCTGGCCTGGCTGGGATATCATTCTATCCAAATCAGGGCCCAGGGCATGGAAGGCGCGCGTCTGGGTGAGTTTGCCGCTGTGGCAGAACAAATCAGACAGGATGTTACACGCAAACTTAATGAATTCATTCAGACGGAACAGGAGCGTCCATATACCGATTATCAATATTACTATGTGCCGGAGAATGTGGCCCCCGGTCAGCAGCAGATGCCGTTGCTGCGCTCGCCGTTAGGCTCCAGGCTGGATAACGAGTTTGCATATGGAAACTTTCAGATTGAGCCGGACGGCACAATTGTAACTCCTTATTACGTAACCGGACAATCACAAGCAATCCAGGAAAATACACCGGACTGGGAGGCTGAAGTTCATGTTGATAACATTAAACGAAACCTGCTGCCTGTATTAGGTGGGGGGGGCGGTGTCTTCAAGTTTCCTGTTGCAGACTCACGCCTATTATATAGTGACATAAATCTATCAAAAGATTCTTTGCCTGAAGAAGTGAAAGGGGAAGAAGCCGGCCAAAAACAACAGACTAAAGGTCCGATGGGTCGTTCAAGAGAATATCGTATTGGAAGTTTACAAACAGATTCTCAGAAAGAGCAAATTTTTACACAAAAGCGCTCGGTTGTTACCTCCAACATCGCCCGGAGCGAAGCGCTTCTAAGCCGGCAATCGGCTGCCGACGTTGCTCAAGACCAAACAGAACGACAAGATGCTGCACGGCTCAATCAGCAAGTGACAGGTATGAATGACATGCAACAGTCTCTTCAGAAGGAGCAAGCCGATGTAGTGGAGATAAGGATTGAACCATTTGTGCCGCTGGTGGTTCCCGGGACAAAGGCTCAGCAATCCATATTTGGGGGGCAGGTGTTTCTTTTAAGACATGTACAGATAGAAGACAGGCACCTTCTGCAGGGATTTCAGCTTAATGAAAAGAGGCTGATAGAGCAGGTTGAGGAGTCTGCGTCGCGATTTGTACGTAAAGGTATGCGATTTGAATTGGCTCAGACAACAAAACAGAACACAGATGACGAAGATGTTGCCTATACCGCGATATTACATTTTGGTTTTGGGGATTTGATATTAAACCTCAAAGAAATTGACCCGGCCTGGATAGGCAAACAAATAAATCATCTGCGATACTGGTATTTCAGCATTATTGCGGTTGTGCTCCTGGCAGTTTCGCTGGGGCTGGCTGGCCTATGGCGCAGTGCAAGAGCACAGATAAGACTGGCGCAGAAAAAGGATGATTTCATTTCGGCTGTCTCGCACGAACTTAGAACACCTCTAACATCGATTCGAATGTACTCTGAAATGCTGGAAAAGAACTGGGTCAAATCGGAGGACAAGCTCGCCGAATATTATATGAACATGCGACAGGAGAGCGAAAGACTTAGCCGACTGATAGAGAACGTGTTGGACTTTTCGCGCATCCAAAGGGGGCGGAAAAAATATACCTTCAAAGTAGGTGATATAAACAAGTGCATTGCGGACGTGGTCAAAATCATGAGACCCTATGCTGCCCAGAGAGGCTTTTCGATAAAAACGGAGCTTGGCCGGGTTGGGCAGTCAGCTTTTGACAGTGACGCAGTTACTCAGATAGTTGTTAACCTGCTGGACAATGCAATCAAATACGCACACAATGCGGAAGATAAAAATATTACTGTTAGGACCCGGAACGACGGCCAATTAATATTAATCGAGGTTGAGGACCATGGTCCCGGTGTACCTCATCGGCAGCGAAAAAAGATATTCGAGCAGTTCTATCGTTCCGGAGCGGAAGCCACGCGAGAAACCACCGGAACAGGCCTTGGACTTGCACTGGTGAAAAAATTCGCCCAGGCACACAATGGTTTTGTAGAAATCCTCAGCGCTAAGCCGACCGGCGCGATATTCAGGGTGGCTTTAGCTGCCCAAGTGTAACTATATACAGCCTTTTTATTCTATAGACTTTTGCCTTAAGATTTTTTCCCGGCCATCCTCTCTTGTGTCGTGATAAGTCCTCAATATCCAGTTATTTCATCACCTCTCTAAAGAAAGCCAAAGTCTGCCTCTCCAATTGCAGGAAAACTTGAAAAAAACTTCAAAACCAGCAAAGGAACTTCAATCAAGAGCACAATGCACTTGACCGACTTCACATTCATCGTGAGCTTTATTGATTATCAAGGTCATAAGTATAAGAAGTTTTCGAACCGGCCCCACCAGCCAACCAGAGCGTATTGTGCTGCGCACATAGGCCCCCAAAACGGCCCCATTTTTACGAGTTGACGACTACAACTGCCCTACAACTAGCGCATGTTTGTAAGTTGCATTTGTAAGTCCTTGTAAAATAAGGACTCAAAT
>CAYUFX010000068.1:0-25665 GCA_964444135.1 uncultured Pirellulales bacterium
GCCACGCTTCAAATATCCTGTTGCTCTCGGGGTCAGGGGGGTCAATGTCGTTGTAGGACTCAAAATCGTCCACGACAAGAAAGTTGGCTGTCGTAAAGCTCCAGAGAGAGCCTTTCCACGGACTGTTGGGCTCTGTTTCATTGACCTCGTCAGTTCGCCAGTAATAGGTCGTTCCCGAAACGAGACCCTCCGGATAAGGATATCCAGGAAAACCGATAATCAAAGATGTTGAGGTCTGGTTGCCGCGGAATGTGCCGCTGGTGCGGTTGTTCACATCGTCAAAATTGTCACCCAGATAGACGTCGTGCGAGGCCGCGAAATCCCCCGACGACCAGCTAAGGGTCACACACATATCCTCGTGGACGGCACCATCAGGCGGGCTGGGATCACGGGCCGTAAAACGCGGTGGTACGGCTAAAGCCTTTATTTCGGCCTCTGACAAAATATGGTCGTAGATTCGGATGTCATCCAGAAGACCTCCGTAATACTCACCGCCACTGGCGCCTGCCCGATGGCTCAACAGAAGCGTCGTGTCGGACGGAACGCTGGGCTCACCGGCGGTACCGACGACGTCTAAATTTCCGTCCACGTAGATATGCAGTGCCGTGCTTGGCCCAGTGCTGTCGTAGGCATAAGTGACTGCGACATGAGTCCAGCGTCCGGGCTCGACGGAGCCGGCTTTGCTCTGCAGGGTCCCGCTGCCCGCGGCGAATAATTCATTCCTCACGATGCCGGTACTATAAACGATGACTTCATAATCGCCCCCAGCGCCGAAGAGCCGCTGCTTAGAACTGCCGAATCCAGGGTCTATCCAGAACGCGATTGTGCCTTGCCGAGGCGGGACGAAATCGAGAATGGTAACCACATCATCCGAGCCGTCGAAGCTGAGCGCATTACCGAGTTTTCCCGGAACCGACCGGGCGCCATGGATGGTCCCGCTTAGGCCTCCAATGGAATCTGCCGCGATGGTGTCTCCAGCGGCTGTATCCTCGTCGAGTTTCCAGTGCTGAATCAAGCCGGCCTGGGCCGACGTCATCCCGACCGCAAGCCCAAGAACAATCAAAAAAGTTATTTGTCTGCCCATAATACCAGAATCTCGTTCAGATTTCACTACTTTTTTGGCGTCCTCAACCAAGTTTTTGCTTCAAAAAGCCTCGAAATTCGATTAGCTCGGGGCGACTATCACATTACAAGCCCTTCTGTATAGCCAAAAATTCTTGGGGCACCTATCCAAGATGTAAGACAGGGATAGTTTGTAGAAAGGTACAAAAATTCATATCTCCGGCCAATTTTACCTGTCAAGGCCACAAAAAAATTAAGCGGCTTTGTGGTAATTCTCAAAAAATCTATCCTACCCCAAACTCCAGCTTCTTGAGTTCACCCTGGATTTTCTTGCAGCCCCAGATATTCTCTCGGGCCAACTGACAAATCAGGGCTTCCACACTCGCAGGGGTCTTTGGCCTGCCCGGCCTACGCTTCCTTTTCTCTGAATAATCCCACTTTTCCTTTTCCAAGCGCCGTTGCCAAGCCAGAATCGTTGCAGGTTTGACTATGTTGACAACGGACTCCATGAGCTTGCGGCCCATGGCCAAAGCCGCGTTGACCAACGATCTTCTTTCATCATCGGTGAAACAGATACGACCTGCGATCTTGGACTTGAGGATATTGTTTTCCAAGCGAAGGTACTCGTTCTGTAGAGTTAGCTCACGGCATAAGATTCGGACAATCATGGCAATCACTGGTAGGCCGAGCCATTTGGCTGCTTGATCAGAAGGCATTTGCGTGGGCATAACCATCCTCCAAGTTCAACTTTGCATCCATGAAGCCCTGAAGATAGCATAAATGTATGATTTGGCAAGGCTTAATTCGGAAGACTTCTCGCTCGAATGAATAAATGTACCCTACCGGGAACAAAAGACCGGTTGTTTAAGCTGTTAGGAGAGCCTATCAATCCCGCACAGCCAACCGCAGCTTGCGACACTTGTTCGTAGCTTTATTTGAACATTCCTTGCACCACACCGCCAATCCGTCTTTATGTCTGAGATGCTTGTAATACTGGCTCTCGGGCTTCCACTTTTTACATCTACCGCATCGCTTCTGTCTCACACCTCCAACGACCCTATGAAGGTCTTCATAGTTATTGTATTTTTTCACAGCACCTCTGTTTTTCTCGTAACGTTCCCGGGCATATCCGGACTCACACTCCTTGCACCAAATCCTCAGTCCGTCCGCGCGAGTGCGATTCTTGCCAAACGCACTCTCGTCTTTCTGCTTTTTGCACTTGCTGCATTGCCTCATTTTTCCATCCATCTATTTAACTATCCCTAACAAAACTCGCCGATACATTCAATTTCGGCCATTTCCATGACCCGCATTCTACCACATATTTAATTAAAAGACAAAGGTTCACTGCAAATTTCCTTAATTGCTATTTTTTTACTTACAAAAACCGTATAATCCAGCCTTGCAAGCGAGGATAGTCCCCAAAAACACCCCCTTAGTTTCGTAGAGTAGGCACCGCCCACCTTTTCTTTGGTGGTGTGCAGTCCGTAAGGACTCCTTGCGGAGTGCACGCCCTACTTTACTCTAAATCCGCCGATAACTGACTTTCTACCCCATGGCTTTCAAGCTGCTCCTTTACATAATCAAATGTTGCCGCCAATTCTTCGGAGTAATCGTCCTTAACCACCTCAATAGCTGCAAGCAAGCCGGTCTTCATTAATCCAGACGGCACTGCAACTATAATTCCATACTCCTCTTCTAACATTAGTTCAGCTAATTGTGCGCCTTGTTCAGCCATCAAATCTACCGCATTTTCTTGCGTTAATATTTCGCCGTAAAGTTCCATGTACTCTTTGAATGTTTTTTCAGTTTCAACAATCATTAGGATTGCTTCTTCAACAATTATCCCAGCCTCCCCGGCGAAGTCTTTGGCGTATGCTCTGCTTAACAGCATTGGGACGAATGGACTTCTCAATTTAGCGGCCACTTGCATCCGCATTCCGATATGCACATCTTCATTTTGGCTTACTAACAAATCGACCGCACTTTCTACTGCACTATCAGCAATCCTCAAAGCGAATTCCTCAAGTAATTCCGGCGTGTAAGCAATGCCGTTTGCGTTCAAGAACAGCATAATTCCGAGCTTTAATTGAGGTGCCAATATTTTCTTTTTTGTAACTACATAACCTTCTTCAGGATTGGCAGTAATAGAGCTGATATGTGCAGTGTGGTCTGCTCCCCAATCCTCATTATGACTTGTAAATCCGTATGCAAACGCCACGCTTTCGTCAAACTTCGCCTCCTCGACCACCTTCATAAACTGATAATGTGTCTCGGTCCATAAATAATCCTGATGTTCATAGCCAAACATCAGATTAAACATATCAGGTACAACCGAACCATACATCTCCAGCAAATTCGTAACACCCGGCTCGTGCCCTAATTCTTTAGCAAGGTACGCGTGAGTAGCTGACCCCCACCCAAACGCTAAGGTGGGGATGGCGCATAAAATTACAATTATAACCAGACTTGAAAGTAACCTGTTGTTCATTTTCCTGCCTCCTATATTAGATTGGCGAATATTTTTCCACTTTGGATGGGCTGTTTTCTGTTATTATAATCTCTCGCTTTTGTAAATGCAACTATTATTGCGTCAGGCTTGAATGTCTGACTCGTCATCCCCGCGAAATCTGTCCTGAGCAAAGCCTGCCCTGCATGTCCTGTACCAAATAGGCTCCTGTCGTCATTTGGTGCGGGAAGCGTAGTCGAATGGGTCGAAGGAGCGGGAATCCACTTCTTCAATAACAGAAATATTAATGCCAATATTTTTTCACCTACACACTCGAATCGCACCCAGTTGGGTATCCCCGAAAATAAATTTCTTGACTAACGTGGAAATTATTTGTAATGCTGTCCATATATAATACGCAAAAAGGATTTTGTGGTATTGAGAATGGAAACAGCCGACAACCAAAGAGCAGAGCAAAGATTGCGTTATCGTTGGCCCGTTCGGTTCGCCGGGGACGTCAAAGAAAAACCTTCCCCGGGCCAGATCGTTGATGTCTCCAGCAAAGGTTTGGCCATCCTTTGTCACGCCGACAAAGACTGTCCCCATCCGGACCAATTGGTAACTGTTGACTTTGGTGTCCCGCACTTTGATTCAGCCGATTCCTTCGACACGGTAATGTTCAATCGCATCGGACGTGTCTGTCGCATTGATAACCTCAGAAACAAGGTCAATCGTGTTGCACTCCAGTTCGCCGAACCATTGTTCTTCAAACCCGGTGAACAGGACATCAGTGAATCCGATGCCCGACAAAGGCTCCAAACCAAAGCCCGCTCGATTACCAAAGCTGAAGAAAAGGCCAAGTTTTACAGTAAAGCCCTGGCCAGAGCCGAGCAAAAAACAATCTCCTATGCACAGGCCAAAGCCAAAGCAGAAGAGAAATTAAAGGCCGAGATTGAAGCAAGATGCAAAACCGAAGCCAATTCAATAGCCCAGGCTGAACAAAGTGCCCAAGCCGAAGCCAGAGCTAAATCCGAAGCCGAATTGAGAGCAAAGGCAGAAAAGAAAGCCGAAGTCCAGGCCCGGAAAATAGCAAACCTCGAAGCCCAAATGCAGCAGAAGATTAAATCTTATATCGGGCAGATAGCAGAAATCAAAGCTGAGCTTGAACAAAAGGCAAAAGTAGAAGCCAAAGCGAAAGCCCAGGCTATGCTAAGAGCAAAGGCCCAAAAGAAGGCCAGAGCCGAAGCCCAAAAAAGGGCAGAGTTCAAAGCCCAAATGCGGCAGAAGATAAAATCTTACACCGAGCAGATAGCAGAAATCAAAGCTGAACTTGAACAAAAGGCAAAAGCCGAAGCCAAAGCGAATGCCCAGGCTATGCTCAGAGCAAAAGCCCAAAAGAAGGCTATGGCCGAAGCCCAAAAAAGAGCAAACCTCGAAGCCCAAATGCAGGAGAAGATTAAATCTTACACGGACCAGATAGAGCAAATCAAAGCCGAAGCCGCCGAGGCAATAGCCAAAGCAAAGGCCCAAGCGGCAGATACGGTAGCCAAAGTCAAGGCCAAATTCAAACAAAAGACCAAAGCATACGCTCAGGCAAAAATCAGGGCCGAAAAAAAGGCAATCGCCAAAGACAGCACCAAAGACAAAGCTAAACTTCCCACAAAAGCGACTTTGCTGAAAAAGGTGGATAAATTTATCACAGATAGGAACAGAATTTATTAATAAACTCATACTGACCGGTTTCAAGCTGTCATGCTGAGCAAAGCGAAGCATCTGGCCTACAAACGAGAATAATCCCGATAAATCGGGACCTGTGCAGGAAGAGTTTCTTCACTTCGTTCAGAATGACAAACCACCCCATGTTATGTCAGTTATGTTAAATCCTAAATCCGAATCCTTCGACCTTGCTCAGGACAGGTATCGAAATACGAAACAATATTGTTAATTGGTGAGTAGTTAATTGATTAATTTGTCATACTTTACTCACCACTCACTAATTAACCACTCACTATTTAATGCTTCGGATTTTAAGGCCAAAACCATTTTTTTACTGTTAAATCACTTATGTTGGAAATTCCGGACAGGTTCTCTTACAGTGAAAACTTCCGCTCAGCATAGTTATGACGGCGTAAAGCGTTCAGGCAACAGGCCCAATGGTTGCACTGTTGGCGAAGAGAAATCCATGACGCAGGGCCGGGGCCGGAACAAAACGAGCCGGCGACGCAGCAGGTTGCGTGTCGTTTTCTTTCACCTCGCAGCCATGGTCGCTGTCCTATCGCCGCTCGTGGTGGGCGAGCTGGTGCTGAGATTGTGCGTCCCTCCTCCCCCAATCAATCTGGACGACCCCTACGTCTCGTTCGCCGGCCTGCGTCCTCTCTTCGTCCTCGACTCAACGGGCACACGCTTCGAGACGGCCGAGGAACGCCTGGCGTGCTTCTGCCCCCAGTCGTTCGCCGCCACGAAGCCTTCGGAGACGTTCCGGGTCTTCTGCCTCGGTGGTTCGACCGTGCAGGGACGGCCCTACGCCGTGGAGACGTCCTTTACGATCTGGCTCAAGCTCAACTTACGTGCCGCCCGGCCCGAAACGGACTGGGAAGTAATTAACTGCGGCGGGATCTCCTACGCCAGCTATCGTCTCGTGCCCATCATGCAGGAGCTGCTCAAGCATGAGCCTGATTTATTTATCATCTACACGGGGCACAACGAATTCCTCGAAGATAGAACATACCGGCCCTTCAAGAGAATGCCGCACGCACTGCTCCGGCTGCACCGAGTAATGCTCAACCTGCGCAGCTATTCTCTTGCACACCGGTTCTTCTCTTCCCGTCGCGGCCAAAACTCAGGCGACAGACGCTCATCAAAGGCAGTTCTGCCCACCGAAGTCCAGGCCAGGCTCGACTTCCGCGACGGACTGGATTCCTACCATCGCGATGATGTGTGGCACCAAGTCACCATCGAACACTTCCGCCACAATCTTCAAACCATGGTCCGGATGTCCCACGGCGCGGGGGTCCCCGTCATCCTCGTAAATCCGGTCACCAACCTGAAGGACTGCCCGCCTTTCAAGTCGCAGTTCCGCACCGACCTGTCCGAGCGAGAGAGGGAGCGTGTCGTCGAACTGTGGGAACAGGCCGGGAAACTGGACTGGGCTGATGCCTACGACAAGGTCGGGCTCCTTGAGCAGGCCGCCACACTCGACAACCGGCACGCAGGGATCCTTTACCTTATCGGCAAGTGCTATGAGTACATAGGGCACTCCACAGAAGCAAAGAACTGGTTCGTGTTAGCGAAGGAGGAGAACGTCTGCCCACTGCGCATCCTTGAACCTATGCACGACGCCATTCTGGACATCGCCGCACAACATCGCGTACCGCTTGTGGACGCCAGGATGCTCATCGAGGAACGCACCAAGGACGGAGTCCCGGGCGGTGAATGGCTGCTGGACCCGTGCATCCGAGCATCGCGGGCCATCAGCTCATCGCCGACTCGCTGTACCAGGCCATAGAGGACATGGAGCTGGTGCGCACTCCCCAGGACTGGCGGGCAACACGGGACGAACTGTGGCAGCGCCACCTTTTGTCCCTGAACGAAAACTACTATGCGCAGGGGCTCACCCGGCTCCAGAGACTGCACAACTGGTCTCGTAAGCCCATTCCAAATCCACCTCCTCGCCCTTCCTACTCCACGCAGGATTGACCTCTAAGAATCTAATGAAATCAGAGGTCTTAATAATTACCACACACAATTATAGCACGAACTATTCTATCATCTCCCTGCTCGGCTTGCCCCATAGTATTATCAGAGACTGCCCTTTCCTGCGGGGCTTGCATGAATGCTAAAAAAGAAGGGAGACAGGCGCCCCCCAGTTGTAATGTGGGCTTAATGAACCCGCCTGTCTCCCTCTGTGAAGGAAAGAGTATTATGCCTGTTTTAAAGGGTAGCGACCTGGTTGGCTAATGACCCTCAATATCTAAAATATAACTGATTTATCTCGATGTGCAAAACAAATAAAGTTTTTGCTTTTTCGTTTATTATAGGTCCAATAATACCCCCAGCTTCCCTCATCCACCCCCTTCTCGCGGATTCCTGTAATTTATTTGATTATTGAGACTAAAAAAGCTATAATCCTTTTGTGCAATCATAGGCGGTTCGATGCAGACACATCAAGACAAAGCTATAGACCAGTACGATGTAGCGGTGCCCTTATGAATAGAAAAAAAGGATTTACCTTGATAGAGCTTTTGGTAGTGATTGCCATCATTGCGTTATTGATGGCGATATTGCTCCCCGCTTTAACCAGGGCAAGAGAACAAGGGAAACGGGCGGCTTGCATCCACAATCTCAAAGGTTTAGTTTTAGCTTGGCTGATGTATATCGACGATAATGACGGTCACTTGGTAAAAGGCAACGCTGGAGATAATGGATGGGTAAAACTCCTGGGTTCATTACCAAATGAGGAGCCTGTCGAAGACCAGTTGGATACCATAAGAAACGGCCTCTTATTCGAATATGCCAAGATGACCAAGCTATACCGATGTCCGGTCGCCGAGAGAAATGAAATGCGGACTTACAGCACGGTTCATTCTATGAATGGACTGAAATTCGCCGGAAGCGGTGACGTACATAAGAAACTATCTGAGATTAGGAGACCTGGTGAAAGAATGGTTTTCCTCGATGATTATGGTGAAGATTGGGATGCCTGCTGGGCTGTTTGGCATACACAACCATCATGGTGGAATCCCATCCCAATGCGCCACCACGGCGGAACGACTTTGGCATTTGCGGAGGGACATTGTGAATGGTGGAGTTGGAGGGACCAACGTACTATAGATTATGGTAACGAGCCATGGGCTATCTCAGAAGCCGGAGCAGGTATAGAGAAAAATCAACCAGGCAATGTCGATTTAATGAAATTGCAGAAAGCAGCATGGGGATCTTTAGGATACGAACCTTAAAGCCTTAAAGAACATGGTCCTAGCAGGACGATACACCCAAAGAGTCTTCAGCTTCTTAATATTCGACACCGGCCGATAAAACAGGCTGATACCGCATATAAATCAAGCTCTCATAAATTTATGCGCAGAGAATCCGTTAAAGCCGGTCGCAATCTTTGCCGATAAAAAGACCAATACAGCAGTAAAGGGACAGTTGGTCTAAAGCGATTACGCCGCTCCGTCGCTGAAGCTGTGGAGTGTAGGCGACACGACCGAGCTGGAGCATACCGAACAGCATGGAAAACGGACAACTAAAACTTATCGACGTGATAGAACAGATGTGCACTGAGAAGGATGTCTCTTTTCAGCCTATGCGTGTTGCCCGGGACATTATGAATACCGATGTTAAGACACTGACCCTCGACCATACCGTCGGCCACTGCCTAAAGTTTATGAAGGGTCGCAGGGTCCGGCACGCTCCTGTTGTGGACCTCCCAAATGAAGTAGAGACAAAGCCGTACTTTGTTGGTGTTGTTTCAGAAAGGGATGTCTTGCGACTGAACGAACCGGATGCCGAAATAATCAACAAGAAAAAGAAAAACCAAAGATCCCTGCGGCAGTTGCTGGTAAATATAGTGGCCAGAAAACCCAAGTCCGCCTCCCCTCAGACTCCGGTAGAGGACGTCATTATGACCATGACCGGTAACCATATTGATATGGTGCCTGTTCTCCATAACGACGATTTAGTGGGTATCATCACGACTACTGACCTGATAAAGCTCTTCTTCAGACTCGATAAAGTGATACACGAGCTATGCCCGGAATTGAACAAAGGTGCGCCACGTGTTGATATGGCTTCTGAAAGCGCAGCTAAGGCCAATATTTTGTCCTCGTGGATTTCTCGACCCGTTCAAAAGATTATGACCGAACAGGTGATTTCTCTGGAGCCTCAGGACGACTTAGCCAGAGCAATCGAAGTCATACAGGATGAAGAAATCAGACACATCATTATAATGGATGAGCAGGAAAAATTTGTGGGCCTGGTCTCCGATAGGGACATTCTGAAGAATATGCCCTATGCCGGCAGGCGACCCGCGTCACCCCCAAAGAGATTTCGAGAGCACCTGTTTGCAACCAACTCATGGACAAAAAGTCTTCTACTGCCCCTTGAGAGCTTTATGGTGCGGAAGGTGCTGCATATTTTACCCACTTGCGGCGTCTGCGAGGCTGCCGAAATCCTATACACGAAGAAAATAAGCTGCCTTCCAGTAGTTGACGAGCAAGAAAAGCTTCGAGGAATAGTTACTGTTACCGACCTGATGCGAGCGTTACTTGCCGCCTACGAGTCGGCTGAGAAAGCCGCCCTAATCACAAGCCAAACCAGCATCTGATGACTTTCAGCTTTATATGACAACTCTGCTCCCCACGCAAGATACGGGCCACGAGCGACGATTCATGATTTTTTATTGACTTTTACCTCTTCTACTCCTATTTTTTACCCCGTGAGATAGAATGGGCAGATATTATTATGTTTGTGTTATGCGGTCGCAGGCCAACTCCTCGCCAAGGACATGCGGGGACAGAGTTGAAAAGCACGAAATGGAAATGTCCGTTCAAAGAAGGAGATTGATTATGAAACTTAAATCAGGTTGGATTAACGCAATTCTCATTGCTGTCGGTTTGTCCACGATACTGGTGGTTACGGGTTTTCCCTCCGAGGCTTCGGAACAGGAGAGAAAAGTCACTGTCCCGCTGTCGGAGCTGCCGGCTGTCATAAGAAAGGCTATCGAGGAAGCCTTTCCGAACGGCTTGATCATAAGAATTCAAAAGGAGGTCGAAGGCGAGGACCCGGGCCAATATGACGTGGACATACGTTCCGGCTCAAAAGAGTACGAAGTTGAAATCTCCCCGGAAGGTAACGTTATTGAGAGCAAGGAAAGGGCCCCTGCAGAAACAGCCCCGGCTCCCGAACAAGAAAAGAAATGGACGGATTCTTTCGCTATGGAGAACTGCACCTTCTCTTCCGTTGGCAGGAATCGGTTCTTTATTCTCGAGCCGGGTAATCAACTGATACTGCAAAGTCGTACAGAAAAAGTGGTGATTACCGTCCTGGATAAAACCAGGAAGATCGGTAGTGTAAAAACGAGAGTTGTCGAAGAACGGGAAGAAGAGAACGGAGAGCTGAAGGAGGTCTCAAGAAACTTCTTCGCCGTTTGTAGAGAGCACGGCGACGTATTCTATTTCGGTGAGGAGGTGGACATTTACGAGGACGGCAAGATCGTTAAGCACTCTGGCCAGTGGCGAGCGGATGAGAAGAATTCCAGAGCGGGTATCATGATGCCCGGCACGATTCTCCTGGGCGCCAGACATTACCAGGAGATATCGCCGAACGCAATGGACAGGGCTGAGATAATAGCTGATGACGTAACGATGAAGACGCCGGCGGGAACATTCAGAAACTGCATAAGAGTAGAAGAGACCTCCGGAATAGACCCCGAAGAAAAATGCTACAAAACCTATGCACCGGGTCTGGGTCTCATCCAGGATGAAGACCTCCTGCTGACCGGATATAGCGAACATAAAGAAGCAACCGTTTCCCTCAAAGATTTACCACGTGCGGTACGCGCTGCCATAAAGAAACATGCCGCCGGAGGAAAAATCACAGAGATTGTAAAAGAGATGGTGAAAGGAAACCTCGTGTACGAGGCCGAGGTCCTCCTTAACGGCAGGGAGCTCGACATCCTCGTCTCTGCTAAAGGTAAGTACCTCGGGACAGAAGAGGAAGAAGACGCCAAGGCCCACCACGACGAAGACGACCAGGAAAACCACGACGAGGACAACGACCATGACAACGATGATGACAGCAAAGACGATGACGACGACAATTAAACCTAACAATCACCCAGATTCGTAAGATGGGCTTTAGCCCATACGGTTTTCTAATTTACCAATTAACCAGATACAAGTGACCAGTGAAGAATTACCTCATGGTCGTTCACCACGTAAGATAACAAAGTTTATCTCACCGGGGCGCTCTTCCTCCCATGTCATTCTGAACGAATCGCAGCAAAGTGCTATTTTGGCTCGGCAGGGGGGTTGAGCTTTTTTTCGAGCTGGTTTGCGAGAGATTTTATGTGCCCTTCAGAATCCTCTTGGCCGGGAAGGATTTTACTGGCTTTTTGTTGGGGGTTAATAATCGGCTTAACCAGTATCAATAATACCCTTTGTTCCTTGGTTTTGTCGCGGCTGCGAAACAGTTTTCCAATGACGGGTAGTTTGCTCAATATGGGTGCAGATGACACTTGCTCGGTTATTTTCTGGCCGCCAATGAGCAGTGTTTTGCCATCGGGAATCAAACAGGGCATCTTTGTACTTACTACTTCGGTCCGGGGAGTCAGGTATATATATTTGCCTTTGTACTTACGTTCTTCGTAGCCGAGGAGCTGACGAAACTCCATTTTGAAATCCAGTTTAATGTTTTGGGTGTCAGGTGTAAGTTCCGGCTTGAGCCAAAGGCGGGTGCCCAGTTCTACCTTGTCGACTTTTGGTACCGGCTTGTCGGAGGTGTCGTTAGGCTCGGTATAGCCTAAGACATAGTATTCTTCAGTCATAATTCCGATTTCTGCCGTTGTACCTTCCCGAGTCAGGACTTGTGGTGAAGCGAGTACATGATCATCCTTGTGAGTTTCAACAGCATTGAGAAGGAAGCTAATATGGAGCTCATCAAGTATAAGGCTGTATGTTCCGGAGTTTGGCTCAGCGGTAGAGTCTGCGACAAGATGTTCCGACCAGGCATCGGAGCTGGATACGGAATTTGCGTCCAGGCCGATGTCTTTAAGGAAATCCTCGCTCACCGACAAGAGCTGCGTTTCGATAAGGATTTCAGTCGCGCTGATGCCGAGCTCCTTTAGTCTTTCGGGCTTTACAAACTCAACGTGGCTGTCCAGGAACAATACGTTCGTGCCCGATTGTTCCTCTATCAGCGTTTTATCGTAAGCGATCGGGATGCGAGGCTGTTTTGGCTGGTAATTTTTGTTTTTGCAGAGATATTCCACATTGTTCAGAATCCACTGGTAATCTTGCTCATTGGCAATGTAAGGTTTTAGTGCTTCCAAAATATCGGGCAACTTGTTGTCATGGTCATTGGCATACATAATCAAAGCAAGGCCTAACCGTTTTAACTTCTCTGCTGATTTTGCTGATTTAGCCTTATACTTCGTATCGGTTTTCTCTTGTGAATCGGTGGCGGGGGTTATTATGGTTGGAGTAAGAATGAACAGCACCTCCGTTGCCTGTTCTTTGGTGTCCTTTACATTACTGTCAGTCTCGGAGCTTTTTCCTGTTTCTTTTAAGCCGTCGATTATCCGGCTTTCGCCGGGGCTGGTGCGCACCAGAGTAGAAACTTCGCGTGTGGTGATAATGGGTATCTGTTCTACACCCTTAGGTATGGATTTTGAGCTGATGGTTGCTTCGACCTGCAGGGTTATGTGGCCATCCGCAAAAACGTGGGGTGTAATCTGAATCGAGTCTTCTATACTCCCTTGTGTGCTCGATATCTTTTGTGCGCTCATTATCTTTGCCGTTTTGCCGTCCACGACTTGTATTCTCGGATTCATCAAGATTCTCAGATAACCTCTTGAAGTCAGCATGTCGACGAAGGCCCTAAACTGCTCTTGCGTTACCCGTTTATTCTCGGCGGATTTGTCTTTAGTTGCAGCCGTGGCCCCGGCAGCTTTTCTTAGTAAAACCTCGGCGGCACGAGTGTATCCGCTCAGAGTTGAGTTACGGAAGCTTACTTTGTCGCCCAGGAGGTTCTCGGCTATAATGCTAGTTTCCCAGTCCATTTTTAAATCGGTAAAAACTTCGACTACGAGGCAGTCAACCTGGATTATTGTTTTATCTTGATCAGATGGGGCGGGGCTTTTCGCCGACACAGGGACGGGTAGGTTGTTGTCGGCTGGGGATTCTTCATTCTGCGAAGTTGAGATTATTTCATCCTCAATCTGTATATAATTTTTTGAAGATGATAACTTCCTTTTGCCGTCCAGATATTCTGTTAAGTCCAGGTCACGTTGCCCCGGTTTAATCAGGATTGGAAGTATTACAGCCTTGTTCGGATCTTCGGAATAGACCATCACTTTATACTTCCCCGGAGGCAGAACAAACTCGAATCGCCCTTGTCCTGAGGTATATTGACATGGCCTATGTTCGCGCCAGTACACATACACGGTCAATATGTTCGTGGACCATTTCCGTTTGCGGGCGGTCGCAGCGCTCACTCGACCGTGTACCCGACAACCCGGCTGCAACATGAGTGTGACCTCTTTACCAAGGTCCTCTCGTGATAGCTCTCGCAGCCCGGCTAAGTAGTGTCCCTCATCTATTACGGTAAGCGGCACGGTTCGTTCTGTAGGCCATTGAGGCTTGAACAACTCTTCCTCAGTTAAGGTTATCTTGCCTTCTTCATTTGATATGACTTTGGCTGCTGAATTGATTTTAGATGCTTTATAGCTTCCACCATCATTCAAAAACCAAACCGGCGGATTCTCAGTGATATCCGACCAATCGACAAAAGTGCCCACCCACGCACCTACTACCGGCCGGGAGTTGGTATCGACTAGTTTCAGCAGAATTTTGCCGGACCTGACATTTTTCTTGTCAATTTTGTTCCGAACCTCGTAGGGTATTCTGAGAATCACGTTACGGGTTGTCTTTCCTGATTCGACCACCAGGTCAACTTTAGGATAGTTCGTCCCCGGACGCATTATCACGTATTTGCCGCTGCGGAGTGCGCCGATGTTGAACGTTCCATCCTCTTCTGTTGTACAAAGATACCTCTCGAAATAGACCGGTGTGAAATGCGGGACTACCCTTAAAGTTATTCCGACTAATCCAGCGCCGGTTCTTTTATTCACCACCCTTCCCTCAATTCTTGCCTCGGCCGGCATTGTAATTTTTATGTCTGTTTGGCCTGCCGCAAACTCGGCCCCCTCATAGCCCATAAGATCGGGTCTGCGGGTATAAATTGTACTGAACCCCTGTGCAGTGACTAAAAGGTCGCTCGCGACATTTTCAGGGATATTGTTGAACTCGAACCGACCATTCTTATCAGTGCGAACCGACAGGCCGTTGAAAGGCTGGATGCCAGGGAGCCAACTCACTTTCCCTTCTTGAGTAGTTTTATTCTCGAAAAGGACAGCGCGGACCTCGGCATTGGGAATAGACTTGCCACTCTCATCCTCAACCCTTCCTGAAAGTTTCGTCGGCTGTTGCAGCGTAATCGTAGCTCGTTGAGTGCCATAAAGTGGCCAATGAGCCCATCTAAGCGCTAAACCTTCTTTTTGTGCTACGATTAGGCCACCCTTGCTTCGACTCTTTTTCACGGAAGGCTTGGTTTCAAATTTGAAATTTCCATCGGTTTTTGTGACTGATTCGCCGATGAGCTGGAGCTTGACATTTCCCGCCAGATCAAAATACTCTTCAAAAGCTGCCACCTTAGCCAATGCCAGAGGTTCGCCTGTGCCGTCAACAATCCTGCCGGTACAAGTTGTCGGCGAGGGACTGTTGCTATCGGCTGTAGATGTGAACGGTATGGAATTGGATTTCACGGTCAGGGCGATGGCGGTTGGTATCACCAGTGCCAATATAAGCAGGATTGCGGTTGTTGCGGGAATCCAGCTAAAACCGGTTTTCTCCGTTGAGTCTTTGCTGAGAAGACGGTATATTCGCCTAAATAGATTGCCTCCGCCGGCTGCTACGGCTAATTGGCCCCGGCCGGCCCGGATTTCTTCCATTGAGGTCAGGGCCCTTGCGTAACAGACTCGGTCGCCGGATATACTCACGGCCAAATCGTCGCAGCAGTTTTCTCTTTCGGCGCGAATCTTGTGTGAGACCCACCACACAGCCGGATGATAGAAACCGAGTATCTCCACGATGGTTTGAAGGATATTGATAAGATAATCGCATCTGCGAATGTGGGCTAACTCATGCGCTAAGATGGCCTCTAACTGTTCCGAACTTAGGCCTGTCAGGGCGCTGGCGGGTAGTAGTATGACCGGCCTTAGCCAGCCGACAACGGTAGGTATTTGAACTAAAGCAGATTCCATAAGCTGTACTGTTTGTTTGACTCTTAGTTTTTCAGCTAAAACTTTTAGTTTGCTGCCCAGCATGTAATCAACCTGCTTAACCATTCTTCGTTTCAATCGCTGCAATTGCGCCCAGCCGCCCAGGTGCCATAAGGAAAGCCCGAATACGCCAACCAACCATCCTGAGACTATGTAAGGCAATGCCGGTTCGAATACTTCAATCGTGCGCTGTTTCCAGGAATCGGCCGATACAAGAACGATACTTTCAGACTGCACGGGCTCTTCTACTATGATAGTTTCCGCCGCGGGCATTCCTTCCGTTGCTAAAACAGTTGGTGCAGGCACCGGTTCGATATGCGCTGCCGGGTGCGGTACCGAAACAGGTACTAACTGAATGGTTATAACAGGCAATAGAACAATCAACCCCAAAGCCATACAGGCAATTATATAGCGCAGGTTGGCTGTGGATTTTCGCAGCAATTTCAACAGTGTCGCCAAAAGTAATGCGGCCACCGCAGCCTGCCAGATAAAATGAACGAGCGTCCAGCCAAGTTTTTGAATAATTTCCTGTGAAAGAATATCTTCCAAAACTGTCATGATTATTTTCCCCTGAATTCATCAAGCATTTTTCTTATTCTTGAAAGCTCTTTTGGCGAGACCTTTTTGGCTGAAAGTGCCCGCATCACGAGTTTTTCCGCCGAGCCGGAAAACGCCCTTTCGAGCAAATCGCCTACCAACTGCTTTTGAGTTCTTTCCTCTGTAAGTGCCGGCTTATAGATGTGCTTGAACTGAGATTCATCTCTACGTAAAAGCCCTTTTTCGGTCATTATCTGCATTAGCTTGAGAGTTGTGGTGTAGCCGGTATTCCCATCCTTGTTCATTGCTTCATTGACCTGGCGAACTGTGCTCGGCCCGTTGTCCCACAATATTCCGAGGATTGTCAGCTCTCTGTCTGTCGGTCGTGAACTTTTGCGTCTTGCCATAGTGATTCTCCTGTAATTTTTTATCTGTTATTCTATATCGGCAGAATATACGAAAACTTTCGTATTTGTCAACGAAAAATTTCGTAATTTTCAAGAAAATTTTCATTATCCCCGTTTATGGCCTCAAAAAGCGCAAAAAAAGAGCCTCTACGCTAATTTTGCGTAGAGGCTGTAATGCCGAATGGCCAAATAAACACCCCAAGAAGTTGACAAAAACGCTTAGTCCATGAAACGTGTCTCGATGCTGGATAACCGTGGAAATGGTGAGTTGTGAAATGGTGAGTTGTGAGTAGTCAATTAACCAATCACCAATTAACCATTTAACCAATTCTCTAATCCTTGGAATTTTTCTCCCTTTCCAGATGCTGAGCTATTTGTTTCAACTGTTCGCATATCTCTCTGTTCTGTCGAAGCAGGGCCTCAATCTGCGAATGTATTGTTTTTGAGCCGAGGATGCTCTGGGCGAAGACCAGGAAAAACATCAGGGCCACCGCCCCGCCGATAGCGATAAAGCTCACGGCCCACAAAATCTTTTCTACAAGCTCGTGCATACTGGCTTCCATCGTAACCTAATCCTCGAATATGAAAAACCGCAAAAATCCACCCGTCTTACGACCACCTTTTTACAATAACCAAAACCCTCATACCCGTCAAACCAAAATTCATCCTGAGCGAAGCCTGTCCTGAGCATAGTCGAAGGGCCGAAGGGCCTGCACTGAGCCTTGCCGAAGGGCCGAAGGGAACCACCACATTTTTAAATACCAAAAAAATTCCTTGTCCTTTATACCTCAAGTACTATATTATCAAATGTTTTGAAGCTGTTTAAACAAGGACTTACAAACAAGCTTTTTGGAGACTTAAAAAGTGGCTGATACTGGCGACATTCGCAACATTGTTCTTTTAGGACACGGCGGAAGCGGCAAAACCTCTCTGGCCGAGGCAATGCTCCACAAATCCGGTGCAACGAACCGTCTTGGAAGCGTCGACGACAAAACAAGCATCTGCGACTACTACGATGAGGAAAAAGAACATCAGCATTCCATCCAATCGGCCCTGGCCCATATCAACCACGCCGGTAAGCTGATAAACATTATCGACACGCCGGGCTATCCTGATTTTATCGGCCCGGCTATCAAATCAATACCCGCTGCCGAGACGGCGGTCATCGTTATTAGTGCGCCAGCCGGCATAGAAACCAACACACGCAAAATGTTCCAATTAGCCGCAGAAACTAACATGCCCCGTCTTATCGTCATAAATAAGATGGACGCCGAAAATGTTGCTTTCCCTGAGCTGATAAAAGGTATTCAGGAAACTTTCGGCTCGCAATGTCGCTGTGCTAATCTGCCCGCCGCAGACAAAGCATCCGTTATCGACTGCATCGAGAACGAAACCGGCGATTCACCCCTGATGGATGTGGCCCAGGCACATACCGAGCTAATCGAAAGCGTCATAGAGGCAGATGATGACCTAATGGAAAGCTACCTCGGCGGCGAAGAAATATCCGCTGAAAAAATAGCTTCGGTATTCGTAGAGGCCTTAAAAGCCGGCACTCTTATCCCGATACTTTTCACCGATGCCCGCGGAGAAACCGGCGTACAGGAGCTCTTGGACATTATCGTAAAATACACACCCTCACCTCGCCAGGTAAAGCCCGTTCAGATCAAAGACGGCGACAGCTTAATGGAGTTGTCCGCCGACCCTGCAGGGCCATTGGCCGGTTTGGTCTTTCGTGTCAGCTTCGACCAACGCTCAAATATGAAGTACTCTTCAATCCGCATCTTCAGCGGCACCATTACGTCAGAGACTAATCTGTTGCGCAATGACGAAAAGAAGGGCATTCGGCCGGGACATACCTTAAAATCTCAGGGCGGCGAAAATAAAGAAGTCAATGCCGGCGTAGCAGGTGACATCATAACTTTAGCCAAGGTTGAGGAGTTGAAAGTCGGCGACCTTATACACGATGGCAAAGCGGCCGGCAAATTCGAACTGCCCCCCGTGCCCGAACCGATGTTTTCTTTGGCATTTGAGCCGGCCACAAGAGGGGATGAGCAGAAAATCAGCTCTGCTCTTGACAGATTGTGCGAAGAAGACCCATGCTTTAAGGTCAGCAGAGATACCCAGACTAAGGAGCTGGTTGCAAACGGCCTTGGCGATCTGCATTTGCGGATAATGCTCGAGAAGATGAAAAACCGCTACAAGCTGTCAGTAACAACCAAGGAGCCGAAGATTCCTTACCGTGAGACGATTACCACTAAAGCCGAGGGCCATTACCGCCATAAGAAGCAGACCGGCGGAGCGGGACAATTCGGCGAAGTCTATCTTCGCATCGAGCCGGCCGAACGCAATTCCGACCCGCCCCTGCAATTTAGCTGGGATATTTTCGGTGCTTCAATTCCCGGCCAATATGAGCCGGCGGTTGCTAAGGGCATTAACGAGGTAATGCAGAACGGCGTTGTAGCGGGCTTTCCGTTACAGGACATTTCAGTTTCTGTTTACGACGGCAAACACCATCCTGTCGATTCAAAGGAAGTAGCGTTCCGCGCAGCGGGCAAGGGTGCATTTACCGACGCCGTTCAAAAAGCAAAACCCGTCTTACTGGAGCCGATAGTCAATATTGAAATTACAGTCCCCGCGGAAAATATGGGCGATATCGCCGGCGACCTGGCCTCGAAACGTGGAAGGGTCCTTGGCCAGGATATGTTGGCCGGCAATTTCATTATCATTAAAGCCCAGGTGCCGTTGGCGGAAGTTACGCAGTATAACAGCCAGCTCAAAAGCGTCACCGGAGGACGCGGCAGTTACTCGATGACACTCAGCCATTACGAAATAGTACCCCCAAACGTCCAGCAGCAAATCATCGCCGCCTATGCAAAACAAAAACAAAGCGAATAACTGTTAGCTCAACGAAACGAAAGATTATTAGTATCCCAAATCAAATAATAGTGTTATTTCACTCTATCTCTATCCACCAATCTCCCCACTGCCACCACCAATCTTCCCAATCTCCCCAATCCCCCCACAGCCATTCCACATGGTCTATCCAGCCGCAGTCGTTTCCTTCACTTACGCTACCATCCTTCACGTATCGCCATTCCAACGTATGCGAACCCGAAGCAGTGTTCGTGTAGCATCTTATTTGACGCCAGCCCGTTGATCCGCTGATTCGGTCCTGGAGCACGCCGTCAGCGTAAAATTCCAAATAGTCATAACCTTCCTCCGAAGATACCTTCCAGTAGAAGCTCACCGTTCCGGCACCGCTAACCCTCGTCCGCATCCAAGATTCCTGGTCATCCGAGATACCTCCACTCTGGGCTGCATCTCCATCGTAAGTAGAGGTCGAGGTCTGATAAAACCAGTCCGCACTGCCACCCGTGGTGAAACTCAAACTTGTGTCCAAGGCTCCTGAAAGGGAATCAGGCGGAGGTTGAGCACCTTCATCCCACTCCAACTTATCTACCCAGCCGCAGTCGTTTCCTTCACTTACGCTATCATCCTTCACGTATCGCCATTCCAACGTATGCAAACCCGAAGCAGTGATCGTGTACTTCATCTGGTGCCAGTCCGCTGATCCGCTAATTCGATCCTGAAGCACGCCATCAATGTAAAATTCCAGATGGTCATAACCGCTCTCAGAAGATACCTTCCAATAGAAGCGCACTATTCCTGCCCCGCTAACTGTGGTCTGCATCCAAGATTCCTGGTCGTCCGAGATACCTCCGCTCCGGGCTGCATCCCCGCCGTAGTAGATGGTCGAGGTCTGATATAGCCAATCCGCACTGCCACCGGTGGTGAGACTCAAACTTGTGTCCAAGGCCCCTGAAAGGGAACCAGGCGGAGGTGGAGGTGGAGAACCACCATCCCACTCCAGCCAGTCAACCCAGCCGCAGTCGTCTTTTTCACTTATGCTATAATCCTTCACGTATCGCCATTCCAACGTATGCAAACCCGAAGCAGTAATCGTGTACGTCATCTGGTGCCAGTCTGCTGATCCGCTGATTCGGTCCTGAAGCACACCATCAATGTAAAATTCCAGATAGTCATAACCACCCTCAGAAGAAACCTTCCAGTAGAAGCTCACCGTTCCTGCCCCGCTAACCGTCGTCTGCATCCACGATTCCTGGCCGTCCGAGATATCTCCACTCTTGGCCGCATCCCCATCGTAGTAGAAGGTCTTTGTCTGGGAGAGCCAATCCGCACTGCCACCCGTGGTGAAACTCAAAGTCGTGTCCATTGCCTTAGACAGCAAAGAGTCGGACGGTGGTCCAGTTGTCCATTCCACCTTGTCAACCCGGCCGCAATCGTCTCCTTCACTTGTGCTATTATCCTTCATATATCGCCATTCCAACGTATGCGAACCTAAAGCAGTGATCGCGTATATCATCCTGTGCCAGCCCACCGAGCCGCTAATTCGGTCCTGCAATGAGCCGTCAATGTAAAATTCCAGGAAGTCGAAATGGCTCTCAGAAGATACCTTCCAGTAGAAGCTCACCGTTCCGGCACCGCTAACCGTCGTCTGCATCCAAGATTCCTGGCCGTCCGAGATACTTCCACTCTGGGCGTTATCTCCTCCGTAATAGGAGGTCGAGATCGGGTAGAACCACTCCCAATAGGAGCTCGTGGTCTGGGAAAACCAATCCGCACTGCCACCCGTGGTGAAACTCAAAGTTGTGTCCAAGGCCTCTGAAAGGTCATTAGCAGATACGGCCCCACTCATCAGGAAAACTAATATTGAAGCCAACATTGTCCTTTTCATCGTTTTACCCTTTTAAAAAATTTGCTAATATTCCAGCATACCCCATGTGAGCTGATATCGCTTTTCCTTGGAAAACTAATCAGCAAAAACTACAGTTAAGTGCCACTGTTGATACCAAATTCAACGTTTTTTCCGCCGAAAAGTAAATAGCGACCCTCTGTAGCTGAGCGAGTATGCCGCACTTCCTCTTGAACATTCAGAACTATATGTAAATTAAATCATAATGTAAATAAAATCATACTCCTTCCAGGCCGAAAAAGCAAGAAAAAAATGGCCTCAAACTCAGGAATTTCTGGAGATTTTTCAGAGGTAGATTCAATTCAATGCAGACTCCCCCCATATCAAAAAACCACCGGCGTCAAAATTACCGGGTAATTGTGCCGGCTCTAAGCCATAATTTCAGAAAAGGATAAACCGTGTACCGCTTCGGTTTGCTTTCGGGGGATTTGTTTAGCCATTAGGCTTTTTTGCTCATTTTGAGGGCAAAAACAGGGAATTAAAAAAATTTCAAAAATTTTTAATTTTTTTTGTTGACAAATACTATGGAACGTAGTACTTTGGGTCAAAGTAGCATTTATCGAGGTTTGTTTTAAGATATGGAGGTTAATGTTATGAGTGGTAAGTTGCTTGATGATTTGGGGCAGTTACAGCGTGCGGTAATCGAGGTGGTCTGGGAGCTTGGTGAGGCGAGTGTCCATCAGGTACGCAAACGGCTGGCCCGTAAGAAGAAGCTCGCCTACACGACGGTTCTTACGGCAATGCAAAAGCTGGAGAAGGCCGGCTGGCTGCGACATAGGACAGAAGGCAAAAGCTACATCTATCTGCCGACGCGGACCCGCGAAGAAGCCGGCGCCAACTCGGTGCACAAATTTATGGAGCGAATGTTCGATGGGGACGCCCTTTTGATGTTTCAGCATCTGATGCGTCAGAACAAGCTCAATGATGAAGAGCTTCGAGAGCTTCGCAAAATGATTGACCAGAAAAGAAAGGAGACAAAAAAATGATTCGCGAAATATTCCTAAGTGATTTTCCGTTGTCAAGCTGTGTATGGCAAAGCACGATTTTTCTCGTGGTCGGCCTGGTGAGCAGCTTCATACTGAGACATCGCTCGTCAAGGGCACATCAGGTGCTGTTTTTAGCGATGATGGCAGCGGCGATTGTGCCGATTATGAGCATATTGGTAAAGCACTATGAGCTGGGTATGTTTGTAGCCGAGCCGGTTACAATCCAATCGCCAGTCGAAGATTTGACAGGGGCAAGTAATTATGGAGCATCTGGAATCATCTCGGCTGAGAATATTGAGCATAATCCTGGTCTTATTGAAAGGAATTTACCATCGGCTACGTCTGGTTCAGAAAGTGCCGAATTCCCCTGGCGCTCGGTAGTGTTAGGCGGCTGGATTGCGGCAAGTCTGATTTTAGCTGCCCGATTGCTTGTAACTTTTGTATTAGGAGTTCGGATTCTTGGCCGCGCGCTGCCTCTTGAATGCGAAAAGATTGAACTTGCATTGCATCTGGCCAGAGCAAAACTCGGAATTGATAAAGATGTAATGGTTCGCAGCAGCCGGGGCGTTCGCAGTCCTGTGATATGGTGCTGGAGGCGCAGGCCTGTTCTGTTAGTGCCAAGCGAGGCCGGGCGATTTGACAATAGAGTGGACTGGGCTGGCGTCCTTTGCCACGAGCTGGCCCACTGGAAACGGCGAGACCATATCAGCGGATTATTAGCGGAGCTGACAGTGTGTATTTTGCCGTGGCACCCGCTCTTGTGGTGGGCAAAGCCTCGGCTGGTCAGATTAAGCGAGCAGGCCTGTGATGACTGGGTTGTAGCCACCGGCCGGGCTGGCACAGATTATGCAGAGTCGCTGCTTGATTTGACACCCGGCGGCCAGATGGCGTTTGTACCTGCGGTAGTGAGCAGCAAGAAAGGCCTGGCCGGCAGGATCCGCCGTATCTTGCAAGATAAATGCGGCAACCCGCGAACCGGTGCGATATGGGCCTTGGCAGTGAGCATTGTGGCAATATGTCTGGCCGTTGGGATCGCTTTCGCGCAAACAAGACCCTCCCTGCCAACCGGGACCGTCAAAACCAAAGTCGGCCGCTCAGCAGTTATTGAGCAGCCCGCCTCCGCTATGATAATAAAAGGCCATGTCCTGGACTCCGACAATAAACCTGCCTTTGCACGCGTTATCGCGCTTCCTAACACATCCTATGGTGCTGAAATACGTACGAACAATAAAGAAGGGTATTTCGAGCTGTCCTGGTCTCCGACATGGCTCGACGAGGGCCAACCCATCTACCTCATAGCAAAAAGTGGTCACTACACACCAACAGGTGGTACCCGAAAAGATGAGGCCGCTATTGTTGAGGTTACTGATCTAACACAGCCGGTGACTATCCGTCTTGAGCCGGCCCGCCTCTCGATCGAAGGCAAAGTAGTCGATCCCAATAGCCAACGCATACCAAAATACAGGGCTACTCTTTCGCTGACCACCGAATTCAAGTGTCAGGCCCCAATCTTTGAAACCGAGGTATGGAAACCACGGGTACGTATATTCTCGCCAATACCTTACGGCACAAAGTACAGGTTGTGCATTCAGGCCGAGGGCTATCAGACCAAACAGCTCACCGTCGATGCGACAGACAGGAGCAAAAAGGTTATCGACATCGACACAATTACCCTGCAGCCGCAGGACCCGGCCAAACCCGCTGATGCAGAACAAAGCCCAAACCCGGATTTGGCCAAAGAGTTCCACAATATCTATCGCCTCGAAGAGCAAGAGGTCATCAAACTCATCAAGCCTCCATTCCTGCTCGGACGTCAGGAATACTTGCTCACCACACCTCTTTACTCTTCTTTTGCTCTGCAGCATCCGGGTCACCATTACGGTTTTCATTGGGACAATGAACTGAAGATGCATTCGTTCTCTACCAGTTGTAGTCTTTGGTGGATCCTATACTATGTATTGGGCATCCCGGAGTACGATTATAACCTTCCCAAAGAGCTGAAAGTAAATTTGTGTGGTGATTGGATTGTTCGCACCGGGTTACCTTTAGCCGACCAACTGAAGGCGCTGGAAGAGATTATTCAAGCTGAATTGAATCGCTCGATTCGTTTCGAAAAGCGCACAGTCGAACGAGAGGTCATCGTCGCCAAGGGCAGGTATGAATTCAAGCCGCATCCCAGCGGGAAGTGGCCGAATCACATCCATCTTAACTGGGATGGTACACTCAACAATCCTGAAAGAACGGTCGATTCGCTGGCGAAACTCTTTCGTAACCTCGAACGTGATATCAAAATGAAGATTGTGGATGAGACCGAATCGATGGAAAACATGCCCATCCGATACAAGGAATCTCAAAATCTTGGGCAGATCCCACACGAACCGGAGCTAAGAAGTGAGAGACTAAACGCCCTTCTGGACAATCTTGCCAAGACGACATCGCTGCATTTCAAAGTCGAACGCCAACCGGCTGAGATATGGTTCGTTACGGAGACAAAGGGAAACTAATCGCTTCGTTTATCTTGTGATGGTGTTTGTTTAGCCATTCGATCCAGTGGCCTCTACGAAAAATTCGCGTAGAGACATTTTTTTTGTGCGTTTTAGAAGCCATAAATGAGAATACTGGAAATTTTTTTAAAAACTACGAATTTTTTCGTTGACAAATACGAAAGTTTTCGTATATTCTGCCGATATAGGATAACAAGCAAAAAATTACAGGAGAATCAAAATGGCAAGACGCAAAAGTTCACGACCGACAGATAGAGAGCTGACAATCCTGAGAATATTGTGGGACAACGGGCCGAGCACGGTTCGCCAGGTCAACGAAGCAATGAACAAGGATTAAAACACCGGCTACACCACCACTCTCAAGCTAATGCAGATAATGACCGAAAAAGGCCTTCTGCACAGAGATGATTCTCAGTTCAAGCACATCTATAAGCCGGCCCTAACAGAAGTAAGAGCTCAAAAGCAATTAGTAAGCGATTTGCTTGAAAGGGTCTTTTCCGGCTCGGCGGAAAAACTCGTGATGCGGGCGCTGTCGGCCAAAAAGGTCTCGGCAAAAGAGCTTTCAAGAATAAGAAAAATGCTCGATGAATTCAGGAGGGAATAATCATGCTAATTTTGGAAGATATCCTTTCCCAGGAAATAATTCAAAGACTCGGCTGGACACTACTTCATTTTATCTGGCAGGCTGCGGTAGTCGCCCTGCTTTTGGCAATCATGCTTAGATTATTGCGAAAATCCGCCGCTAACGTGCGCTATATAATTGCCTGTCTGGCTTTTACGCTAATAGTTCTGTTGCCTGTTATAACCATTCAGTTGGTACCGGTTTCAGTGCAGCAAATGGCATGTACCAGAAACAGTGGGACGTTGAATCTGGCGGCGATCTCAGCG
>CAYUFX010000069.1:0-25205 GCA_964444135.1 uncultured Pirellulales bacterium
TACTCGCCCTTTTCGTTGTACCATTTGTAGGTGTGACTGCTGTAGCCGTTCATATGGCGGTAAGTGGCGGGTGTGCCCCTGTCGGAGAACAGAATAGTGACCTGATGGATTGATTCCGGAGTTAGTGAAAGGAAATCCCAGAACATGTCCGGGTCTGGGCAGTTGGTAGCCGGGTTCCGTTTCTGGGTGTGGATGAAATCAGGAAACTTTATTGGGTCACGAATGAAGAAGACGGGGGTGTTGTTCCCAACCATGTCGTAGTTCCCCTCCTCGGTGTAGAACTTAACAGCGAAGCCGCGGGGATCGCGCGCGGCATCGGCTGAACCCTTTTCGCCGCCTACGGTGGAAAAACGGACAAAAACCTCGGTCCGCTTACCAATTTTGGAAAGGAACTTGGCCTTAGTAAACTTAGTTACATCCGAGGTTACTTCGAAATAGCCTCCGGCTCCGGCACCCTTGGCATGCACTACACGCTCAGGAATACGTTCACGGTCAAAATGAGCCAATTTCTCCAGAAGATGGGCGTCTTGCATGAGAACTGGCCCTCGGCTACCGGCAGTCATGGAGTTCTGGTCGTCGCCGACCGGTATCCCGAACGCGGTGGTCAACTTTTTTTTATCACTCATTTTCAAATCTCCTTTTTTTGACTATCAAAATTTTAGACAGTGATTTCCCATTTATACAAGCTCAGCTATACCGCTGTGCCTCATCTCCAATAGAATTTTAAGTCTATATTGAAAAATCAAGCTTTAAGCAATTGACTCAAGTCGAAATTCTTTTTAGATACTTCAAGGCTGATAATCTTAGATTTAATTCAGCAATATGGCCCATCTCCTCTTCGATGATTTCTTCGACCTTATCCTTTCCGGCCTTTGCAGGGACGAATTTTTTCAGGCCGAGATAGAAAATGATGGAGTTCTTTTCAGCCTCGATGGCATATTTTAAAATGTCCTCTGCGGTTTCTTTGTCTTTCAGTTGCTCGCTTGGGTCTTTTTTCAGGTCAAAGATGTGGCTGTCGGCAATCGTCCGAAGGTACAAGGTCATTTCGTCTTCTGGGTCGAAAGTTATCAGGTCCCATTCCTTGTTCGATATCTGTTTTCTCATATTGGCGAAGGTTTCTTCGTGCTCCTTTTCGAACTCGGCAAGGCTCAACAGTGTCTGACACAGGTCAGGGTCAGAGAGGGCTTCTGCCGCTTTGCGATAGAACTTTACAGAATTTCTTTCAATCCGTTCTGCTATTTCAAAAACTTCGATAGCATTAAAAGAGATGCTCATCATTATTCTCCTTCGGCTGCGGGCGGTGTAAATACTCGTTGTCCTAATTCACGGTCGAGCATAAACATCCCACCCGGGGCATTTTCCATCATTTTCAATTGTTGCACTACTTCATCGGCGGAGGACTCTTCTTCGACCTGCTCGTTGACGAACCACTGCAAAAAGGTGTTTGTCGCGTGGTCTTTTTCTTTAATAGCTAAATCCACCAGGTCGTTAATCAAGCCTGTAACTTTTTGTTCATGTACATAAACCGCCTCGAAAACCGCCAAAGGGGAATCCCATTCGGTTGGCGGGCCCTCTATAGCCTTCAATGTAATCCTGCCGCCGCGTTCATTTACGAAGTCATAAATCTTCATCGCGTGAGTAACTTCTTCTTGCGTCTGCACTCTCATCCAGTTAGCAAAGCCATTTAAATTCAAGGATTTAAAATACGACTCCATCGACAAGTAAAGATATGCCGAGTACAACTCTGCGTTCACCTGCTCGTTCAAAGCCTCTTCCATCTTTTTGCTTATCATTTCTTACCCTTTCCATAGACTGTGAACATTGCAATACTCTCTTGCACTGACAGAATCGGCCTCCACATTAAATATCGTCTCAGGCGGCATCCCCGGCTCAAGGAACTGTCGATATGCCCTGCCATCGGCGAGCAGCTCAATCCATTCGATATAGTGTTTTGCTTCCATAGGATGCGGCACAGAACCGACCTTGACTTTATAGCCGCCATCGATTTTTTCGATTACGGGCACATGCTTTTCCTTTCCGGTATCAGCGGTTTTTTCGTCGAGAAGCTCCATTGGCTTACCACAACAGACTAACTCACCGGCACCACCGTGAAGGACCTCGACAATGTTACCACAAACGGAACATTTGTAAATTTGAAGTTTTTCAGCCATAATAGATCCCTTTCATAATATTGTCATTCCCGCGAAAGCGGGAATCCAGTTTTTCATTTCTGCATTGTGATTCCAACCTCTTTATGCTTAGCAAGAATTTCATCAGCAAGCTTCTCAAGCGCAGCAAAGTCGCTGTCCCTGGCTTGGCCTTTTGCTAATACCGGTTCGAGAATTTCTGCCTTGAGATTTGTTAACATGCTCGTTAACTGCTCGACCATTTTGCCGCCCCAGCCATAAGAGCCTATGATAGAGGCAAATTTAGTCTTGGGTCTAAGAGCATTCGCCAGAAAGGTTGCATAAGCCGCACACGGATGCGGCCCAACCAAAACTGTGGGTGAGCCGATAACCACCGTTGCCGCATCTACCAATGCCATCGCAAGCTTGCCTATATCGACCGTCGAAAGCTCAAACTGCCTTACCGTAATGCCTCTGTCTATCAAGGCCTCGACAAAATATGACACCATTTTAGCTGTGCTGCCGTGCATCGAAACATAAGCCACTACCACCTCATTTTTGACGGTCTCAGAAGCCCAGTCCTTATAAGCATCAACGATGAACTTTGGCCTATTGTGTACCGGCCCGTGACTCGGTGCAATGGTCTCTATATCTAAGTCACCAAGCTTTGCAATGTTGACATTTATTTGCCGTCTGAACGGCATCATAATCTCGGCGAAATAGCGCTTTGCCGATTCATACACTACCGCCTCATCGTCAACGAACAGACTGCTGGAGGCAAGGTGAGCGCCAAAGAAATCGCACGGAAAGAGTATCTTGTCCTCTTTAAGATACGTGCCCATAGTCTCCGGCCAGTGCACCCAGGGCAGATAAACAAACTGCAGAGTCTTGTCGCCTAACGAGAGTGTTTTACCGTCTTCGACCGTGATAAATTTATCGTCTTCTATACCGAGCAGGTCAATCAGCATATCCTTACATTTGGGATTCGTTACTATCTTTGCATCCGGATATACCAGCAGGACATCAGGCAGAGACCCGGAATGGTCCTGTTCAGCATGATGCGCAACAACATAGTCGATTTTGTTAATCCCAAGTTTAACGAGGTTATCCAGCAAAACTTCTGTCTTGGTCGGATCCACTGTATCTAACAATGCAACTTTTTCACTGCCCCGCACTAAATAAGAATTATAGCTGGTCCCGTCCGGCAGCGGAATAAGCCTGTCGAACAGTCTGGTATCCCAGTCAATTGCCCCAACGGCGTAAACATTTGGCTTTAGCTGTCTCATTTTTCTATTCCTTTTACCGCTTTTAGTGCCGCTTCATAATCAGGTTCATTCGTTAGCTCATTAACTATCTGTATGTAACGAATAACACCTTCTTTGTCCACAACAAACACTGTTCGAGCCAGAAGCCGCAATTCCTTAATAAGAACGCCGAATGCATTGCCGAACTCTGCTGTGCGATGGTCCGAAAGTGTCCGGACATTTACCACGTTTGCCGAGCCACACCAGCGCCGCTGTGCAAACGGAAGGTCCATACTGATAGTCAATACAACTACATCATCTCCCAGCGATGCAGCTTGCTCATTGAACTTTCTGGTCTGGATATCACATACCGGAGTATCCAGAGACGGGACTGAGCAGATTACACAAACCTTTCCCCGAAAGACGGAAAGTTTAACCGGTGACAAATCATTTGCCAATACCTCTGCATTCGGTGCTTTATCACCGACCTTGACCGGATTACCCACGAGCGTAAGGGGGTTGCCTTTAAAGATTACAATATCCTTTCTTTCCGTCATAATGTTACCACTTTCTCTTCAATGCTTATGCTCGGCTTCGGCAGCTTTACCATAATATGATTCGTGGAACTGATTCAGTAGAGATTTGAGTTTCTCCACATTTGCAGTGTCGGTGGTTTGTTTTGCCTTCATAGCATAAAAAAGCATTTCATGCAGCAGCGTTAGCTTCTTAATATATTTCTTGTATTCCTGTGGATTTCCTTCTGATACTATTTGTATGCGTTGAGCCATGAAATAATATGTTACAATATGGCTCAATTCATCGGCGTGCACCTCTTTGTTATTGACCCACCGGACTATCTGGTTCATATTCGGCTTACCTTCGTTAGAGAGGGTCTCTATCATCTGCATCGATTTCTCAATCGTTTTGATGTGCTCGGCCATCGTATTAAAACGGGCCTCGTCATCATATATGCCGCACGGCATTTGACAATGTGAATATGCCAATGAGCCAAAGACAATAGCCGAAACAAAGACAGCCACGAATATTAGTTTTTTGCTAATTCTTTTTTTCATTATTCTTGTTTTCCTTTGATTAGTAGTTTGTAGCTTCCAGTTCAAAATGCGCCTGCGGATGTGCACAGGCTGGGCACATATCGGGAGCTTCTGTGCCTTCGTGCACATAGCCGCAGTTTCTGCAAACCCATCTTACCGATTTTTCACGCTTAAAAACCACCCCATTTGCTATATTCTTAGCCAAAGCGACGTATCTGTCCTCGTGCCGTTTCTCAGCAACTGCAATATTCCGGAAAACCTTGGCTATTTCATCGAACCCCTCCTTTTCCGCTACCTCGGCGAAGCCTGGATACATCTCGGTGGTCTCGTAGTGTTCACCAGCCGCTGCTTCTTTTAGATTTTCGATTGTGCTGCCTATCACCCCGGCTGGAAATGCTGCGGTAATTTCCACCTCGCCCCCATGCAAAAACTTGAACTCGCGCTTGGCGTGCTCCTTTTCCTGGTTGGCCGTCTCTTCGAAAATCGACGATATCTGCATATATCCTTCTTTTCTGGCCTGGCTGGCAAAATACGTGTACCTGTTTCTTGCCTGTGATTCACCTGCAAATGCTGCTAACAAATTCTTTTCTGTTTGACTTCCTTTAAGTTCCATACGCTACCTCTCTTTCTTAAAACCATAAACCCAAACTGAGTTCATTCTATCAAGCTTTTATACCCAGGAGCACACGGCAACTCTCAAGCTGCTCAGTTGTATTACATTATGAATAATTTGAGATATGAGACTACTGGGATAATTACGAGTTTTGGGATGAAAAACTAACAGGTAAATTTGTTGGATTGAGACAGTTCCGTGTTTTATCGCAAAGTGAATTAAATTCATCCCGGGTTTTCATACCCAATTGCTCCATCATATTGTACCTATGAAATTCCACGGTTCTCGTGGCAATATGAAGGATTTTGCCAATCTCCTTATCTACTGACTTGCACCAAAGGTCGCAATTTAGCGTTAGAAGATTAAGTTGTCAAAGAGCTAAGATAAAGCTATGGGGGATACTCTTTCCAAAGTTAGCTTTATGAGTCCTAAACTCAGCCAAAGCTAACTAACACAAGTACCTCTATCTGCACGAATCGCATATCCCTTCAAGATATACGGTTTTTCTAAGCACCGTAAATTTCTTACTGATTTCCGCAGGTAATTTAATATTATCAAAGGGCTTATGATGAAAATCAATAATCTTTTTGCATTTTACGCACCTAAAATGCTGATGTTCGTTTAATCCGCCGTCAAATCGCTTGGCGTCGCCCGAGCCTTCTACCGTAAAGGCTGCTCCAATCTCATTTAGCGTCAGCAGTGTTCTGTTGACCGTGTCCAACGATATGCTCGGAAATACCTTTTTTACTTTTTCATACAGCATTTGCGCCGAGGGATGCTCGTCTGTCTGCAGAAGCTCTTTGTATATTGCTACCCTCTGTG
Organism: uncultured Pirellulales bacterium; assembly: GCA_964444135.1. Classification (GTDB taxonomy): domain Bacteria; phylum Planctomycetota; class Phycisphaerae; order Sedimentisphaerales; family Anaerobacaceae; genus NIOZ-UU13. The sequence continues at coordinate 5,858 of CAYUFX010000069.1, forward strand.
GCGTAACTTTTAAGCCGAACTTTCTACATTGACCCTCAAACCAGTGGGTCTTTTTGTCTAATTCGGAACAAATGATTTTATTCTTTTTCTTCTTCATAATGATTACTAAATAGTATCTACTCCTATTTGTCAATCAGGTTATCAAATTTTTTGAAAATTTTTTTTATTGCCGTAATTCCCCACAAACTCCCCCATTTTACCGGATTATAAGGAAAAACTTTGCCCCCCCCGCCATTTCGACGGAGCAATGAAATCTCAAAATAAACACTAATCTTTTTTTGCCAGCCAGTTATCAGCCAGCTCTTTCAAATCATTCAAGTCAATATTGCCGTCATTTGTAAGGTCGGTTCCGCCGTCACCGCAGAAGAAACTACTGTCGGTTCCAAGCCAGCGTTCGGCAAAGACAGCAAAATCCGCAAACCCTACTCTACCGTCACCATCGAAGTCTGCTATAAGAAATTGCCAGGCTAATTCAGGATAATCGCCCCCCTCACAGATGCACCAGATATCCTGCGGGCCGTTTTCACTCTCAGCCACAAAATCCCAGCCGGCATCAGTAAAAGTGCTCTGTGATTGCATTTGGGCTGTTGTCTTACCGGTCCCGCCATCACTGCTTGTCTGTCCGCTTATTTCGATATCCCAGAAAGAATTTCTAAACTGGCCTTCGTAGTTTTGCCCAACCAGCCCGCCGACATTATTATTTCCTGTAACGGTTCCTGCGGCATAGCAATTCCAGGTTGTGCCGTAGGAACTGTAACCCAGCAGGCCCCCGATATAGCTAACACCGGAGACAATAGCTTTAGCGTAGCAGTTCGTGACTGTGTAATTCTTGTAGCCCACCAAACCGCCGACACAATTATCTCCCGAAACGCTGCCTACGTAATAGCAGTCGGCAATTATGCCATAATTCCATCCCACCAAGCCGCCGGCATCGTCACCGCCGGTAACGCTGCTGGTAGAATAGCAGTTGTACATCTCTGTATCAGAGTCATTGGATCCCACCAGTCCGCCAACGTCCTCGGCACCCGAGACGCTGCCTGTGGTATAGGAGTCATAAATTAGGCCATTATAATTTTCTCCCACGAGCCCGCCAACAGATGAGCCACCCGAAACGCTGCCACCCTCAGCGTAGCAATTGGTGACTGCAGCCCATCCAAGCTCACCAACCAGCGAACCAACAATAAAACCTGCTGTTCCGGCATCGACATTGGGATTTATCAATCCCAGATCTTTGACCCAGGCGTATTCGCCATGAACGTTCCCGAAAAGCCCTATGTAACCTCCATCCTCAGAGGTGTGTGTAAAGTCTGAGATTTTTTTGCCGTTACCGTCAAATACACCGTCGTAGGGATATCGTGGGCTTCCTATAATGAAAAAGTCGGTCCCTGCTAAATTGATATCGTTTGTCAGCTTAAAATGTGCCTTCATAAGTCTTGGGTTATGGCCGATACTGTTCAATTCATCAGCCGTTGAGATGAGGTAAGGGTCGTGAAGGTCTCCAGTTCCGCCCGCAAAATTGGGCAACGAAGGTAAAGGGGAAAGCTGCCACCAAAGAATCATATAGCCTCTTGAGGCAGGTTCTGCCCAGATATCATGTGGTCCGTCTCGTTGGCCAACAAAATCCCAGCCGAGATTCATAAAAGTGTTGGGATTCTGCATCTCAACCCTTGTCCTGGGTGTCCCGCCATCACTTCTTAACTGTCCGCTGGCTGCGACATCCCAGACAGAATTTATAACCACACCTTCATAGTTATATCCAACCAGCCCGCCAACATCAGTCATTCCCGTAACGCTGCCTACCGAATAGCAGTTCCCGATTATGGCGTAACTGCTATTGTCTCCCACGAGGCCGCCGACACCACTATTTCCCGAAACACTGCCGGTAGCATAGCAATCAGCGATGGTACCCCAAGTGATTCCCACAAGGCCGCCGACACTGTCACCACCCCAAGCGCTCGCAGCGGTATAGCAGTTGGTGATTGTGCCATCATTGTATCCCACCAGACCTCCGACAGATTCATCACCGGAAACGCTGCCGGTTGAATAGCAGTTTGTGATTAAGCCCAAATTATATCCGGCCAACCCGCCGGCAGAAGAGTTGCCGGAAACGTTGGCTTGCGAATCGCAGCTAATGATGGTTCCATAAAAGTTCTCTCCCACGAGGCCGCCGGTATCACTTCCTCCTGAAACGCTGATGTTCTCGACATGGCAATTTTTGAGTGTTCCGCCACTGGAGCCCACCAGCCCGCCGGTAGTCCATCCAATCCCCGAAACGCTGCCGCCCTCAACATGGCAGTTGGTGATAGTTCCGCCATCAAGCAAGCCGACGACTGAACCAACATACTGTTGCGATCCTGCGTTAACATCAGGATTAATCAGTCGCAAATCTTTGATTTCTGCATTTTCTCCAGAAACGTACCCGAAAAGCCCTACGTAACCTCTACCTGTGGAAGAGTAAGTAAAGTTTGAGATATTTTTGTCATTGCCGTCAAATACACCTCTGAAGGGATTGTTGCCGCGCCAATCTATGTATCCGATAATGTTGAATGATGTTCCCATGTAGCTGCTCAGGTCAATAGCTGCCATCAGCTTGAAGTGCTTGTCCCAGTCGTTAGAGTCCGCCCCGATTTCATTCATCTGCTCGGCGGTGTAAATCAAATACGGGTCATTAGGCTCTCCGGTACCGCCGCCGTATTGTGCCTCAGCCGGTCGACCGAATAAACAGATGGCAAGCAATACGAGTAACTGCATTGTTAATTTACTGCTTGGTTTGAGCATCGTAAACAGACTAAAAGGTTTGCTTAAATTAAACAGTTTTTTTACCCTCCTTTAAAAAATCGAGATAATTTCCTTTTAAGAACTTTAATTATATCAATTATTAAAGCTACAGTCAAATATTTTCGACGAAATGCAGCATGGAACTTTCAAAATCGTTTGGAGGTGTTCGTGATTGTTGCCGACTTTACCACTTCACCGGCCTTGGCCGGTTGTTTCCAGGACAGTCTGCCATAAATGGCCATCAGGGTCAACTTTTTTCCTCTTGATGATAGTAAGTGATATGGGGATATGAACGAAGTATTGATTCCGATACCCTACTACCATATTTGTTCGGCCTGACATTCCGGCGTGGACGGCATTTTGGCCAAGCATTACGCAAAACACAGAATCGTTGGAGTCGGCAGGTAAGCTGCGAATCATATAGCTGGGGTCTATGTATTTCAAAGCCAACGCTTTTTTCTTCTCTGCAAAATATCGAGTGATTCTTTCTTTCAATATAAGCCCGATGTCCTCACGCATAATATTCCCGGAAGCCTCCCTTTTCTGAAGACCATTTGTTTCAGATAGCTGACGGCCTACACCTTCGGCTACAACTATTACTGCGTGATGTTTTTCATCCAATCGTTTTTCGAGAGCTTGCAAAAAACCATTCTCCCCTTCCAGAACAAGGGGCACTTCCGGGATAAAGCAGAAGTTCACATCGCTGTTGGCCAAGGTGGCATAAGCAGAAATAAAACCGGAATCCCTGCCCATCAGTTTAACCAGCCCGATGCCGTTCCAGGCGCCTTTGGCTTCTGCGTGTGCACAGAGAATCGCCGGGCGTGCCGCTTCAACAGCAGTCGAAAAGCCGAAAGACCGCTCTATGCCGTTTATATCATTGTCGATTGTCTTTGGTACGCCGATAACCGAGATTTCCAATCCTCTTTTTTTTATAGCTGTGCTCAGGGCATGTGCTCCTCGTAGTGTTCCATCTCCGCCGATAGTAAATAATAAGCTGATTCCCATCTTTTTCAGATTATCAACCATATCTTCAGTATCCTGCGGCCCGCGGGAAGATGATAGAATATCTCCACCTTTAAGATGGATTTCATCTACCAGTTCAGGCGTTAGCAGCACAGGCTCCTTGGGAGCTTTCGAAGATAGGCCTGCATATCCGTATCGAAAACCATAAACTGCTTTGACTCGGTACTGCCAGAGCAGACTAAGAGTGATGGTTCGTATCACATCATTAAGGCCGGGACACAATCCGCCGCAGGTAACTATACCGCAGTTTAGTTTTTTCGGCTCGAAGAAAATCTTTCGGCGGGGACCGGCCATCTCGAACATTGGAAATTCTCCTCCGGAGTCTTTGTCCGCAGGATGCCTTGCGGCAGATGCTTTTAGTCTCTCAGAATGTGAGTACAGCAGAACCTTCTCGTTGTCATCGGTAAAATGACGCCCTCCTCCTATAAGAGGGGAGTCTATCGTCAGCGAGCCAAGTTTCTCGATGGTTAAATCGGGCAGCTCATCCGGTCTTAGGTCATAAGCATCCATAAAACATCCTCAATTACTTTGGGATTATGCTCTATGAGGTGCTGTTCTGTCAAAGAGTTTTTTACAGTCCCCTTCGAAGTGGATGCAGAAAGACTCCCCTAAGAAATGTCATCGCAAAGTCCTATGTAATTAGTATCTGTTGCGGAAAGCGAAAATCGACGATGTCACCCCTGCACCTGCTTTCGCAGGTGTAAACTCGTCCCCGCGGAAGCGGGGAGCAGGGGTCCAGAGCGAAAAACCGGATTCCCGCTTTCGCGGGAATGACAAATACTGTTTCCGCAACAGGAACTAATTATCCGGCTGCACAGGATGTAGAGACAGTGCACACCTTAGGGCCTGCTAAGATGTCCGTGAAGAAAACTCGCGGAATTTCCTACCCGATAACCTCCAGGACGGCTTCTAATTGTCCCCGGATGTTTTCGAGTTTTTCCTTTTTCTCTATTACGGCTTCGGGAAGTTCCTCAGCAGATTCATCTATCACGTGGGGGGTCATAAACACAAGCAGCTCGCTGTTTGTCTGATTGACCGAGTTATGTCGGAATAGACCTCCAATCAAAGGAAAATCGCCGAGTAACGGAAGTTTGGCCTCGACTTTGCTGTCTTTCTGGAATAAAATACCACCTAACAAAAGCGTCTGCTTGTCCTGTACTATCATATTAGTCGTGGTATTCATCTGGCTCCTAATGAGTATGCCTGTTTTTGGTTCACTCTCTGATGTAAGCTGAGAAATCTGGACATTGACAATCATATCGACTTTATCTTCGGGCGTAATACTCGGTCTGGCCCGCAGCTCCATACCTACCGGCTCGTAAGTAATACTCTGTTGGGAGCCTCCTTGCCCGCCTATTAAGGTTGTAGCTCCCACGAATGGAACTTCACTGCCCTTAAAGAAACTTGCTTCTTCATTGTCCTTTGTCCAGAGGGTCTGCTGATTCAAAATCTTGGCGTCTGTTTTCTTGATGAGGAAATCAAGCAAGGCGTAAACATCTGTTCCAACGCCGAGCAATGTACCTGACGTTCCTTTGGCTCCAAACCCCACGCTGGGTGATATAGTACCGCCAGGTGAGCCGTGTGTTCCCAGATGTGTAATATTGCCCAGAGCGGTAATGGCATTTTCGCCTGCTGAGCCGAACGCAGCAGGGTTCGTTGCCAACTGGACACCGAGAGAAGTTACTTTGCTGTGCTCAATCTCCACAATAATCGCCTCTATCATCACCTGCTTGCCCGGTACGTCCAGTTGTGCGATTAATGTTTCTATCTCGTCCATAAACTCCGGTGGAGCGAGTACCATAATCGACTTGGTATGCGGCTCCGGCACGAAGCGAATCCTGCCTATGACATTGCTTATCGGCAGCTCTTCGTCGATACTGCTGCGAGCCCCGGAGCCCGACCAGGGCGGCGTATAAGTGCTACTGTCCGACTGGCTGCTGCTCGAGCCCTGGTTGCTCTGAGTGCTCTGGGTGCTCTGGGTGGTCGAAGAATCACCCATCTCCGACGCTGTGCTTAGTCCCTGGGCGGTTAGTCGAATCCTGGCCTGCTGCCCTGCTTCTACGAACATTGCATTTAGACGTTCGCTCAGGTCTTCGGGGTCTGCGTACTTGAGCTGTAAGACTTTGGGCACCTCGCCCATCTCCTCTCTGTCAAGGTCAAGTACCAGTTGCTCAATGACATCGTATGCCTCGGGAATCTTGCTTATCACGATTATCTTCTTTGTCCCCGGCACATTTTCGAAGGTCAATTGGCCATAGAGCGGCCCGACAATCTTTTGCTTTTCCTCGGCACCACTGCCGAATAAAATATCGTATATATTCAGCCCTTGGCCGCCTTCTTCGGTGAAAAGCGTCTTTAGCAGCTCGGCCATCTGCACCGGGTCGGAGTTATGCAGTGTGATTATTCTCGGTTTGACCTCGTCCACATTGATGGGGGTATCCCATTCTGCTATCTGCTTTCTTACTTTTTCCATATTCTCAGCCGAGGCAATCACGGTAACCTGCTTGAGCGTAATATACGATATTACTTTCACTGTATCGGCCGACATTCCGGTACTTCCTCGAGAGCTGCCGAAATAATATACGGAAGTGTATCTGCTACCGGAGGCAGGGCCGGTTGCGGCATAAAGTTCCTCAATTTTTTCTTTGATTTGGTCAGGGTCAGCGTATTTTAACTTGAAACGCTCCGTCTGGAATAGACCACTTGGAATATCTATTTCTGCAATAAGGCCCTTGACCATTTCGCGCATATCCGCCCTGCCGAAGATGACAATCTGTCTTGACTGCGGTAAGGGCTGCACAAGAACGCTGGCCTGCAATTCCGAGCCCGGCATCTGCTGCAGCGCCTCGTTAAGACGCTCCGCCACTTCGCTGACATCGGCATAGGTTATTGAAATTCTTTCGTATTCTGATTTGACCGGTTCCTCTTTGTCGAGCTTATCTATCCATTCGCCAATCCGTTTCATATCTTCAGCCGAAGCTCTTGCAATAATCCATTTGCGCTTTGGTTCAGGAATAAGCACAATGGGTTCTTGGCTTGGACCAATCAGAACTGATGATGTTGAGCCGGGCCTGGAACCACCTCTACTGCTCGTATAACCACGACCTGACGAATAACTGCTCCGGCTGTAACTGCTGCTTCGGCCGGAACTGCCGTAACCGCTGCTTCGACCCAGACTCCTTGAGCTGGTGCCGGCCTCACCGCTTATAAGCATCCTCAACAGCTGAACTATCTCCGACGGGTCACCGTTATGAACTTCAAAAATCTCCGTAACGGTTTGCTCGGCCTCGGGCACATCAAACTGGGCGATAATCATCTCGATGCGCAACAGAGTTTCGACCGTATCCATCACTACAAGATTGCCCGTGGTTTCATCGGCGCTTACATAGCCGGTCTCACTAAGCAAAGGTCCGACAATCTGGCTCATCTGTGAAGGACTGTAGTTTTCTAACTTAAAGAACTTCTGAACTATCTGATTTTTATTTTCGATTCTCGCAAGAGGTTGATCAACAAATAGTGTAGGCACAGCCCTGTCGAGTTTCTCAATCCACTCGGCAACCCGCTTTACATCTTGAGCCGTTGCTTTTACGATAATCCAGTTGTACGTTGGCTCCGCGATAAGAATGACCGGCGTCCGGCTGGTCCCGACCGTAACTGATGTCGCCGTCCCACCTGAGGTTCTACCTCGAGATGATGAACTGCTCGAACCTGTCCTTTGTATAGAGGAAGGCCCACGACCTCGGCCGGGCACTCCCGGCCCTCTCACACTGCTGCTACCGTCACCTAATAGTGTCTGCAGAAGCTCGACAATCTCAGTGGGATTACCGTGACGAATTTCAAATATCTCTGTGATGATTTCCTCAACTTCGACTACGTCAAACTGTTTAATAATCAAGTCGATGCGCATCAAGCTCTTAACCGTATCAATTACCAGAAGACTCCCGGTGCTTTCATCGGCGCCTACATAGCCGTACTCGCCTATCAATGGCTGAATAATCTGGCCCATTTGCTGAGGACTGTAGTTCACTAACTTAAAGAATTTTTGGACTACCTGGTCTTTATTTTCAACCATCGCAAGCGGGTAATCTTCCGATATCGTGGGAACCTCGCCGAGCTTTGCTTCCGCTATAGGTTTGAGAAAAATCGTGCCATCGGTCTGTTCGGCAATATAGCCCTTCATACGCAGCGCACTATAAATCTTTTGAAGGGCTTTGCTTCTTGGCAGCTTCTCCGGCGCATATATTGTTATTTTCTGTTTCATTGACTCATCGGTGGGAATTATCACCTTGCCGGTCCATTTCGCGAGCTTCTCAATGATGGTTTTCATCTCGACATTTTTGAGATTCACGATTTCCATCGGCTCGTTTGGCTCAACGGATTCGCCCGGCTCAGTAATTACGGCTGGTCTTATTTGCCCACCAACAACATCTGGCCTTCTTGATTCGCCAGCGGTAGCCACTACTATTCGGGGCTCATTAACATCCGTTAATTCTCCGGGTTCGTTAACATCAGATGCCACCTCAGGCTCGTTTGCGTCACCCGGCTTTTGAACATCGGGAGGTTTCTCAGCCTCAGTAACTACTTTGGTTTCAGCTGGTTTTTCCGTTTGCCCAGGCACCGGCGGGTAAATACCAACCCTCCAGATAATAAGAATCGCTGCAATACCAACTACTATCGATATTATTAATTTTGACCGTTCCATTTTATTCACCTCAATCTAATTATTTTCTTGCCGTCTGCCACCTTGTCGGCGTCTGCCGACTTCTCCGTCCCCCGGGCTTCGGTTACCACCTGGTCTGCCACCCGTTCCTATTCTGGGGACGAAACCGTATTTTTCACTCATTTGAGATCTTGCTTCTTCCCTTTCCTCCTCAGACATTTCTTCCCATCGTCCCCTCAGCTCTTCCATTTCCTCCCTAAATCTGGCTCTTTCTTCTTCAGAAAGATTTTGTAACATCCCGCCGCCTTCTTGACGCCTGCCGGCAAATCTTTCACGCATTTGAGCCCTGAACTGTTCCCTTTCTTCCTCAGACATATTCTCAAGCCGCTCTCTCATCCCTCTTCTTCCCTCTTCTAAACCGGCTCTGTCTTCGGGAGAAAGATTGCGTTCTCTCGTCACTCCTTCAGGGGCCGGCACCGGCCTTCTCTTGGCCAGCTCTCTTAAAAGTGGATCTGTCTCGCCTGGCTTTTGAACCTCACTGCTTACCTGAGCCTCAGTGACTGATTGGGACGCCACCCTGGCACGATTAAACCTGACTTCTTTGATGCAAATGCCGATTACATATGAAGCAAAAAGCACCGAGGCCCACACTATTACGTATATTAATGTTGTTCCTGAATGTTTCATTTTTTAGCTCCCTTCAATTATTTTATCGCCTTCTATCACCTGAGCCCCGTCCACCGCTTGGGCCACGTCCGCCACCTGGGGGTCGTCCACCGCCAAATCTTTCTCGCATTTCGGCTCTAAACCTTTCCCTTTCCGCTTCAGGCATATTCATATATCTTTCTCTTCTATCCTGCATTTCGGTCCTGAATCTATCCCTTTCTGCCTCAGACATATTCTGGAATCTTTCCCTCATCCCTCCTGGCCCTCCAAATCCTCCGAACTCTCCCCCGCCTCCAGGTCCTCCCGCCGACCCGACTGCAACCATCTGGGCGCTTCCTCCAGCTTCACCTGACCTGGCTGTTGCTCTTGAATCCTTCGGGCCACCGGGCTGTGAGGAACCTTCTGAATTGATAGGGGCAAAGGTTTTTTCCTTGCCTTCCCATTCGATAGTAGCTTCTGTAGGTCCGATTGCGACAACTTTTGCCTCTCCCACCGTGTCACCGACCTTGTACCACTTGTCATTTATCAGCACCTCATCACCAAATATACCCAGCACCTCCTTTACGGGATGCTCCTTCGGCGGAGGTGGAACAAACAAATTGTTCTTCTTTAGCTCATCAGCAAGCATCTTGTATTTGGCAAAATACTTGTCCATATCTTCGGCGTCCGCATTATTTTGCGCAATAGCTGTCTTAACTATGTTTTCTGCCCTGGCTGAGGCTGTAAAAAAGCCTGTTATCTTAACCAGGATCAAAACCGCCAAAAAGGCTGAAACACCAAGCAGGATAATTGAAACCAATTCTTTCTTTTCTTTCAGATAATCAAGTTTCATAATTTACCTCCCTTACTTAATAAATGTTGATACTGTCAGGTCCAGCTCAACTTCCTGGGGCTTTTTGCTGTCGCATCTTATTCTAAGTTCTTCGACACCGACCAGATAAGGATTCTCTTTCAGGTTGGCAAGCAAATCGAGCACCTGGGTGAACCTGCACTTAGCGCTGCATTTCAAGCGCAGCAATCTATACCCGGCCTGTCCCGATTTCCCGATAGAGCCAACTTGTAAAGGCTGATTTTGTATTCCCGCCTTCTTTAATTGTTCATTGAGCTTATCTCTAAACAGAAATCTTTGCGTCTCCTCCTTCTCGGGCATCTCGAACGCAGGCACAATTGACAACAAGCCGGCTTTTTTGGCCTTTTCCACATCGATAAGCTCCAGCTTGTTCTTCACCTCGGCAAGTGATGCTCTTGCCTTTGCCCAGCGGTCAAGCCATTCGGATGCAAACACAAACAAGAAGATTGCCGCAACACATACAGCACCAATCTTCAATATCCGTATGTCTTTTTGGCTTAATTTTTCTATCATAGCTTTTAAACCTTACTACGCGAGTTTTCTATGTGGTAAAATTTTTGTAATGAAAAGTTATAGTAAATTTAATCTTCTTGGTTTTTGTATCTCTGCTTGGATTCATCTTTACACTTTTTATATTCCTTCGGTCCTGCAAACTTTTTTCAAATTTGTAGTACTGCTCATTGGTGGAGGCCTGGCCTGTTATAGTCACCGGCTGGCCCTTCTTAAAATGAAAGCTCTCCAGCTTTATCCCGCTGTCACCGCTTACGGTCACCTGCCCCAGCAGGTCGAGCAAATCCGGCCTTTGCTGTGCGACCTCTTTGATTAGTTTTTGCCGCTGCATAAGCAGATTGATATCAGCATCCGAACCTGATGTTTTCAAACGCTTTTCGATTGCACCCGAGCTGGCCACATCAATCGCATAAGAGACAACAACTGATAAGACCAGCATTAACACCGCAATCGCAAAAGCTATTTTTGGTGAATACAACCAATGCTTCTTTTCTTTCTTCCAGGACGGGCTGTACAAGCGCTCAAAAATGTTAAGCTCATCCTTGCGCGCCTCAAGCGCCATCAGCCCAAGACCTATTGGCACACGATATTCGTAAATAGCCTCAAGACCGCTTTCGTTTGGCAGCCTCAATTCTTTAATGTCCGGCAGGGCTACTCGCGCATTTAATCCTGCCGACCTGAGAGAAGAAACTATGCTCACATACGCAGCGCTGCCGTCCGAGAGCACAAAAACGGGCAATACAGCTTGCTCGGCATATCCAAACAGTTCCAGCACGCTCCTCATATCCTGAACAAATCTTTCTGAGGTTTGCGTTTGTTCCTCTTCGCCTCCCGCAGCAAAATCATCCATTCCCATATCCAGGACTACAGCATTGGTTAATTGCCCATTTTCAGCCAGACAGACCTGGGTATTCTGCGCTGTCGAGCTCAGAACCACAGCGTTTCTTTCGTTTCCGGCAAAGAAGGCCCTCCAGACCTTTACTATTGCCTCACAGTCCAGCAGTATCTTCGCAGGCTCAAAACTGTGCACATTTTTTATAAACCTTACCAACTGTTCCTTTCTTGCCGCCGCTATGGTAACGCCTACTTGTTCATTTCGCGTTTTGCCGGCCCGCCAGGCGAATTCCATTTGCTCAGCCGGCAGCGGCAGGTAGCTTTCAGCCTGTAATTTAACCATCGCTGCAGTATCTTCTTTGCCCACATCAGGCACACTAATACGATAAAAAGCCACCCCTGCCGAGTTAAAACCGATAACAACGGTCTTGTGACTTTCAGCGCCTGTTTGTGCTTTCTGCTCAACGGACAAGCCGCACTCGGCTGCAAAGACTCGCCAGTCTGCATAAGCCTCTTTGCTGCTCTTTGTCCAGAGAACTTCGAGGGTCCCATCCTTTTCTCGAATCTCTATGGCTTTGAGCTTGCTTTCCTCTTGTGCTATTGCTACCACAGACTGCTGTGTCCTGATTTTAGCTGCATTATTGCTCATTTAATTACTTGCTCCCTGATACCAGAAAAGCACCTTACAAGGACTCGAGCTTCTGTCCACTACCGCTTCTGTTTCCAGTGTTGCTCCACTAACCATATTTCTGTCAGCCGTCGCAATGCAGCGAATTGTAAAGACATCGGAACGAGTGGTTATAAGACCCGCAATATTCTTAAACGTATCAATGTTCATCGACGGCACCTGCATCAGTTCTGCAATGCTTTGCATCCCGTATAATAAACTTTCCCTGTACGTGATTATTTCCGAGGCAATCTGTTCAGCCGAATCGCCGCCGCCCAACAAAGCGGCCAGAACTATCTCTGATGCTGTATTTACGTTCACTTTCCCCGGCCCCTTTTGACTGTCATCCACGGTTATTTTATCCGCTATCTGACTAAACGTCTGCATATCCAATGGTTCAGCTTCATCCGAATTCCTGTTCGAGCCGCCTTGTGCTGATTGAGGACTGTTCCTATTTATCAAATCACCGATACTTTCATATCCGTTGTTCGGGCGGTTTTCCACAATCCATCTGGCCTGTGAGCTCCTGATATTAAGAGAGCTTGTCAACTGATTCTCATTGGCATTGTTGATATTAATCTTTTGATTACCATCGGCGTCTTTATTGTTGTCATAAGAATAGCACGTCAGATACGCAATCCATCCCTTATCCAGCTCACTGTCTCCGTCATCATTCGGGGGGCTTTCGTCGCCGTCTTGTTCATTGTAGTCTAACTGGTCGTTAAAGTTGGTGTCCTCTCCGTACAGCAGCTCCGGTGTAACATCCTTGACCATCAGCAGCTCACGTATCGTCCTGAAAGGGCCGTTCCGGGCCATATATCCGAACGGCAGATTCTCATAATAACCGCCTTCGGCGCCTCCCTCGCTCGGCGTATCATCTTCATCCCGCCAGTCAATTATCGAATCAGCAATTTCTTCAAGCATCTCCGGCAATTCTAAAAGTTGTCCTTTCGTGACGGTATTTATGTTTAATTTACTTGCCTCATCAACGACCCGGACGGTGAACGAGCACCTCTGGAGCCAAATATCATTGAAATCTTCTTCATTGTCGCTCCACAAATCAGTCAGGCAGTCACTTTCCCTTGTGTCCTCGTTCAGCACTCCGACAGCTTTCTCTATCCCTGCCCTGCAGGCCCACTTGCAACGCAGCGCCTCTGTCCTGGCAAGGCAGACTTTTGTATCGAGTCGGCTTTTGCGCCCGAGCACTGCTACAAGCACCATAAGAACCACAACGACCCACAGCACTGCTACAAGAACAAGCCCTTTATTGTTACCGTTAGTATCCATTTTCTCAGCTAAACTTTTACTTTCCGATTCTTCTTTTTATCTGCCCTGAGATCCCTGGCCACCTTGTCCACCGGTTCCCTGCCCGCTTTGTTGTCCACCTCCCTGAGCACCTCCCTGGCCGCCTGTCTGGCCGCCTCCTTGACCGCTTTCCTCTTGCTCACCACTTTCGGATTCATCAACGGTGGCAGTTACAGACCTGGTTAAATTCACTATAAAGGATTCCAGTGTCGGCACTGGCCGGTTTGGTGGTTTTGCCACTATATTGACCTCAATCAACTGGGGCAAAACCTGCATCTCTTCAGGCCATTCAGTGGACCATTCTTCCCCGTCAAAGTATCTGACCTCGAAGAGGTCGATGTTCTCGGCAATTACAGCTAAGATTCCGCCCGGGTCCGTTTCTTCTTTGTTGGGATTTGGCCACAATCGTCTCATCAGCAACGACTTTTCTTCATCTTTCATCAGGTAATATTCCACTTCGTATATATCACCTTCCGGCTGGTCAGCCCTGGCCTTTGCCCTGCTGACGGTGTAAAAAACCAGATAGCTGGTACTTTCCTGACCTGACCCTCCGGATGTCGCGATGAATTTGGTATTTTCTATATTTTCGTCACGGTAAAAATTCACGAGGTCCCTTTTGAGTATATTCGAGGCAAACCTTACCTCAGCCGCAGTGCTAATATTGTTCTCCACCAATTCGACGCTGGCTGTAATGGCCTTCAGTGTCCCCACCGCCACTAACATAATAAAGGCCCCTATGGTTGAAGCCACCATTACTTCCACCAATGTAAATCCTGTCTTTCTCGAACGCATCTTCTTAATTACTCCTGCGCTACTTCAAGTTCAATATATATGGTTATCCCGTCGAGCATAGTATCCACCGAAAGGCTGTAAGGACGTTTGTGGTCAACCCAGGTAACCGTTATAGTTACCAGATAGAGACTATCAATATCCTGGTATTCGGTAACGACTGCCCAGTGATAGCCCGGCTCAATCTCCGAAAAGTCCCCCTCCATTTGGCCTATATCGATGAATTCATCGATGCCGATGTAGTCAATCAAGCTTAGCTGTTTATCAATCAATGAAGCCGCCACTTCATATTGCCTGTTAAGTCTTGTCCCACTAAGAGAGCTCGTGCTGATTGCTCCCACGGTCAAAACAGCTCCACAAAGGATGGTACTTGCAACGGCTGCCTCAACCAGAGTAAAACCTTTCCTGTTTTTCTTTGCCCACACCATCATTCTGCGTCCAAATCAATAAAACCTACTTCCACATCCTCAGAGGTGCCTAAATATACCTTTGCCTTACCGGTCGCAGCGAAGATACTCACCGTATAATGAGTTTTGCCGTTACCAATCTGAATTACCGCTGACTGTGCTGTGCCGTTCGGCAAAAAAACTATTGTCTGCTCCTCCTCATCGTCTTCGGTGGTCGTCTGCAAACCAATCGGCGTAATTTGGATGTCCTCGAACATGACTCCACCTTCGAATTCCACCGGTCTGCAAAAAGAGTCTTTCACAATCATCTGCTCCGTTTGCCCGTTTTCTTCATCCAATTGCGTTGTAGCTAAGAAAAATCCGTTATTGGCTGCATCTAATTGTATTTTGTACTGGCGCTGTTTCTCAATTGCCATTATCCTTGCATATTGGGCTGTAAGCACAAAGTCGCGTGCCGCTTTTTCGACCAGCATCCTCTTATGTGTCCCCACGTAAATACCGCCCCCAAGGCCTGTGAGAAGTCCTATGATAACTACCACAACTAAAACTTCCGCAAGGGTAAAGCCGCATCGATTCACCTTGACTTTTGAGTTTTGCCTCTGCACTTCCATAACCAGGAACCCACTTAAGTGCGTAGTTAACAGTTCATTGACTACAAACAAGGGTCAATGAATTACGAACCACTCTAATCATTATATATATCTTCGTAATCGCCTTCGCCACCCTCTGAGCCGTCAGCTCCGAGGCTTATCAAATCGTAGCTGCCCGGATTAATTTCACCTTCCGCAACATAGATATACGGATTCTCCCAGGGGTCGAGAAGCTGACTTGGCTTTAAATATGGCCCGTTCCACCTTTCCTCAAGCCCCGCCGGTGGAGTTAACAAGCCCTCGAGTCCCATCGAATCGTCCGGATACTGCCCGCAATCAAGACCAAATCTCTCCAGTGCAGATTCGATAATTGCCATCTTGGGTCTTGCCAGGTCCTTCTTGGCCTTGCCAACACGCGTCAACAATCTTGGTGCAACAAATCCTGCAAGCAGTGATATAATAATAATCACTACAAGTAACTCTATGAGCGTAAATGCCAATCTTTTCTGCTTCTTCCGCTCCATTTGACTACCTTTCTTAAAACTATGAATCATATTTCACAAATCCTGGTTCGTGTTGAGAATCGCGAACCACTAATTACCGTCAAAGCACTCCTCCACCAAGAGTCATTACAACTATTGGCAGCAGAGTTGCCACTATTATGAACCCTATCACCAACGCTAACAGCAATATCAACAGCGCCGGGAAAATCGCCATAAATCGATTTACCGCAGAGTCCGCATCGGTATCGAAAGTGTCAGCGGCATTGAGCAGTAATTCATCAAGCTTGCCCGTTTGCTCACCTATCGAGACAATCTGCACAAGCAGCGGCGGAAAGTTTCCCGACTCGCTCAGAGGTTCTGCCAGCGGCTCGCCACGCTTGACCTTTTCAGCCACGGCATCGATTTCTCTGCCTAACAATTCGTTACCGAGCGTATCACGAACAACGCTAAGGGCCTCCAAAATGATAACGCCTCCTTTGGTTAGTGCCCCCAGTGTTCTTGCAAATCTGCCCACCGCTATCGTCCGCAAAACATTACCTAACACGGGTATTCTCAGCTTAAAAGTATCCCACTTGATTTTGCCCTTGGTTTTCGTCCATCTGAACAGGTAATACAGCCCCGCCCCAATCAGAGCGAGAATAATCCATCCATAAACCTCAGTAAGTATAGCTTTCGTAAATTCGCTAATTCCTAACAGTATTCTTGTCGGCAAGGGCAGTAACGCACCGCTCTCGCTTATCGTTCCTATTATTGTCGGCAGTATCCACGTGATGATGATAACCACCGACGCAAGTCCAACGCACAAAACAAAGACAGGATACGCCGACGCATTTTTCATATTTGTTTTTATCTTCTCATCCCTGTTCAATATTCCTGCTAATTGAGAAGTTGTCTGTTCGATGATTCCTCCTGTCTCACCGACTCTTATCATCGACAGATATAAGGGGCTGAAAACTCTCTCATGCTTGGCCATAGCTTCTGAAAGTGACTGTCCGGAACTGACCGCATTCACAAGGTCACCTAACATTTCTTTCATCGCAGGCTTGTGCTGCTGTTCGCGAATAAGCTCAAGGCCGTTCAGCAGGGGAAGTCCCGCCTGCAAAGCCGTGCTCAACTGGGTAGTCATAGCTAAAACGTCTTTGCTGGTAACCTTTCGAGAACCGAACCGCATAAACCTGCTCAGGTCAAGGGTAACTTTCTCGCCAACTTTAACAGTCGGCTTCACTCTCAGTAATTTAGCTTCTTCTGCTAATTCTGTGACGAAATGGCCTTTATCAGCCAGAGCGGCCACAGCGCTTCTGCGGTCAATCGCCTCTATCGTTCCCCTGACGTGTCCGCCGCCTCGGTCAACTGCTTTGTATGAAAACTGGCTCATTTCTCATATCCGGTATCTCATTCGAGATACGTTTGACATTTCACGCTTTACTCTTCAGCAATACTCTTCGAAACTCGGAAAATCTCCTCAGGAGTTGTAATACCTTCTAAGACCTTGCCGATACCATCGTGTATCATACTTATATGGTCTGCCGGTGCCGCTTTAATAATCTGGTCGGTTGTCGGCTTTTCCGCTATCAGCTCCCGCAGCTTGCCGGTTATTCTAAGCAATTCGAATATACCTATACGACCCGACATGCCGGTCTGACTGCACTCATTACAACCGGCGCCGTGATAGAATTTCGTATTGGGTTTAATTTCCATCGAGCCATTCAGGTTTTTGATTAGATGTTCGTCCGGCTTATAAGGCTCTTTGCACTTAGGACAAATCTTGCGAACCAGTCTTTCGGCCAACACGGCTTCAAGCGAGCTGGCTAAAAGAAACGGCTCGACACCCATATCTATCAATCGCGTTACCGCGCCCGGAGCGTCGTTTGTATGAAGTGTTGAGAAAACAAGGTGTCCGGTCAACGCTGCGCGAATTGCTATGTTGGCGGTTTCTGCATCTCGAATTTCCCCCACCATTACGATGTCCGGGTCGTGACGAAGGATATGCCGCAGACCCGTGGCGAACGTAAGGCCCCTTTTCGGATTGACCGGCATCTGGTTAATACCTTCGAGCTGATATTCGACGGGGTCTTCTATCGTTATCATTTTCACAGACGGCGAATATATCTTATTTAACGCCGCATAAAGCGTCGTTGTCTTACCGCAACCGGTCGGCCCTGTAACAAGCACAATCCCATGTGTTTTATGCAGACATTTAGTGAAACCTTCCAGGCATTGAGCGTTCATCCCCAGCTTTTCAAGCCCTATCAATGAGGCCGTCCTGTCCAAAAGCCTCAGCTCAACAGATTCTCCGTATATCGTCGGCACAGTTGAAACACGAATATCGACCCTGCCGTTTTTACCGGCAAATTCAATATGCCCATCCTGCGGCACAAATCGTTCGGCGATGTTCATATCCGCCATAATCTTAATCCGCGAAGTGATCGCCGCCTGAAGACGCCTTGAGGAAGGCGTCCTTTCAACAAGCATACCGTCGATTCTGTATTTTATCTTTACCTCATGCTCAAAAGGCTCGATGTGAATGTCACTTGCACGGACCTCAATTGCTTCAAAGATTATCAGATTCACGAGATTAACCAAAGACGGCTCCCTGGCTAACTCATGCAGCTTCGCCGGTGAGTAATCTCCGTTGCCCAGCTCATTAACCTCTGCTTGCTGGTCGGCAGGTACAAGGTTATCCAGCATCCTGGCCACGTTGCTGCCGTAGAATTTCATTATCGCATTTTCCAGATCTTTCGGCTCAACATAATACCGGCGAACTGGATAGCCGGTTACCATCCGTAAGTCCTCAAGAACCTGCGGCTGAAACGGGTCCGTCATCGCCACTGCCAATAATTTATTATTGATTGCTGATGATTGATTATTCCCTGGATTATTCGTGGTGTTTCTTTTCTCAAACCGTAACGGCAAAATACTGTATTTGCTGACCAGTTCCGCAGGGACAAGGCCGGTGATTTCTTTGCTTATCGAAACTTCTGTCAAATCTATCCTTTCTATACCCACCTGGAGCGCAAGTGCTTCATTTAACTGGGCTTGCGTTATATAGCCGAGACCCAGCAATATCTGGCCCAAACGCCGATACTCGAGCTTTTGCTCAGCAAGCGCAAATTCAAGGTTGGCCTCGTCCAAATATGATTTTTCACAAAGTAACTGGCCTAATTTTTTCCTTCGCTGCAATTTCATTTCGCTATGACCGCCTTAGAACAAATGTCCTTTTAGAATCACAAGTATTTATAAATACGGAGTTTACATCAACTAATACCAACTGATATATAGCAATACCCATAACTACAATATCAGACGCTTGAGAATGCCGTTTTGTTACAAAAAAATAGCGATTACCCATAAAAACTCATTGTCATCACACGGTTTGTCTATCGCGATGCTTGATATTTCCTTCAAAAATCTGTTTTTTCTTGACGAAAAGATTACTAATATGATATAAATAAATTAAGAGCTTATCCGAATAACCGGGTCGTTATGAGGCCGAGCGGAAAGTTCGAGACCAAGGCGGCAGGCCAAAAAGGCTCGCCAGGCGTGGTTTGCTCCACGTTGAGAACATTTTTTCACCGACAACGCAGGCATTGGGCTTTGCAGCCGGCCACAATAGAGCGGGTTATTGGGATAGGCTCTAAGTTGAGCCTGTGGATTATTGGTCCTCTGGCAGGAAAATATCCGTAGTTTTTCGATAGAGGAGGAGCTATTATATGAAGCATATAGTCTTAAATAAGAGCTTTGTGCTTGGTGAGAGGAAAACTTTCCA
>CAYUFX010000070.1:0-25203 GCA_964444135.1 uncultured Pirellulales bacterium
ACTGTCCCTGCCGAGAGGCGGTGGCTCATATCTTAGCTGAACAAGCCGCCTGCGGACAACAGGTAACGGCCTCACCGGACCCCAGTGCCTATTGTCAGGGACGACAACGATTACCGCTATCATTGTTCAAATCGGCATTGCGACAGGTCGGCCAAAGGCTTCAAGCGAAAGTCGGCTCGGCGTATTCCTGGTGTGGCCGTCGTGTCTGGATAGTGGATGGTTCCGCTTGTTCGATGCCGGATACCCCTTCTCTGCAACAGAGCTTCGGACAGCCGGACGGACAAAAACCGGGTTGTGGATTTCCCGTTGCTCGGATAGTAGCCATGTTCTGTTGGGCGACCGGGGCTGTTCTGGATGTGGCAATTGGTGCCTATCGCAGTTCGGAGCTCAACCTGTGGCATCAACTGTGGGGGCAGTTACACACCGGAGATGTTGTGCTGGGAGACCGTTTTTTCTGTGCTTATAGTTATTTGGCGGAACTGCTACAAAAGGGCTGTGACGGCGTTTTTCGCCTGCATGGAGCCCGTTCACGAACTATGGATTTTCGGCGAGGCAAGCGTTTAGGCAAAGATGATCGCCTGGTAACATGGTATCGGCCGAAGATATGTCCTCGAGGCCTGTCTGCGGAACGTTTTGCCTCTTTGCCGGAGACCTTAACGGTTCGGGTACTTCGCTTTCAGAGGACGATACCAGTGTTTCGCAGTGAGACGATTATCGTGGCGACGACCTTGTTGGACCCGAAGGCGTATCCATTCGAGGAGATCGCCGGACTGTACAGAGACCGTTGGATAGTAGAACTGCGTTTGCGAGATATTAAAACGACCTTGGGAATGGATATTTTGCGGGGTAAAAGTGCAGATGTGGTTCGAAAAGAGATTTATATGCATCTGTTGGTTTACAATTTGATCCGCGTTCTGATGTGGCAGGCCTCAGAGGCGCACGGTCAGCCGTTACACCGGTTGAGTTTTGCTGGTACGCTGCAGCGTGTCAATGTAGTGCTTCCTTATCTTTGGCTGTTTTCATCTTTGGCTGTTTTCGGGAACCCGAAAGGCCGTAATACTTTATCAATACTTACTAAGCTGGATTTCTCGTGACGAGTTACCTTTTCGTCCCAATCGAATCGAACCACGAGTTGTTAAACGAAGGCCCAAAGAATACGCTCTGATGAACAAATCCAGATCAGAGATGAGGGAGGCTCTCTTAAAATGAAAATGAGAATTGCTTATCTTCATGCCATTCGGGAATAAGCCCTTTTTTTGATGCAGATTTGGATGTTTTCTTAGATATGATGAATTTACAAAATAGGAAATTCCTCCGAAATACGAAATTCCTTCGAAGTACGAAAATATACTATTGAAAGGAAGTTCTGACATTTCCTCGGTGAAAAAATCCCCAAAATGTTTGGCGTAATCCTAAATATTCAAAAATTTTGTAAAAAATAATACAAAACGCTTGACAAGGTTATGTGATCAGTTAAAATATGCCTTATGTTAGGTATATATCAAATAAACAGAATTGAATTAATCCCCCAGCCGCCCCAGTCGTTTTGCTTTGACTTCAACGAGTTCAATAGAGTTGAAAAACGAAGAAACGGAGGCAAAACAACGGGGGCGGGGCAGATTGGCATAATTAAGCCCTTAATGCTCGTATCCAGGCATGGCCGACGGTCAACCTTGTGCTGCGTAGCGACTTCGCAGAGTAGTAGATGAAAAAAATTCACAAAAATATCTCACAGAAAACGCTGGAAGCTAAAAATCAGTATCGAGACGAAATCGACCTGCTGCGCGGCAGGCTGAACCTTCTAAACGGGAAAGACAAGGTCCTGATGACAATGTATCTGGAGAACGGCAATAGCTTTCGGCAGATAGCCCGACTGACCGGCATTAGCGATACAAGTATCGCTCGAAGAATAAACGGACTGACAAAACGACTCTTAGACAGCCAATACATAGTCTGCCTGAGGAACCGTGACAAATTTACCAGAGAACAGATGACCATCGCAAAGGACTACTTCCTGACAGGTTTATCAATAAGAAAAATCGCCTTGAAGCGGCACCGGAGCTTTTATCACGTTCGCGAGACTATGAAAAAAATACAAAATATCCTGAAGGATAGCGTATAACGTAATACGAGGTACGAGTTATGCCAACATACAGCGTATCAAAAAGTTTCAAATGGCAGGGAACAATTACCGACAAGGTGGCCTTAGTCTGCAGGATGTTCGGGCTAACTGTGGATGGACTCACTGAAAGGTGTCTCGACCATAGCTGTCAACTGGAAATAAATGACGGTAACATCGTCTATATAACAGGGCCATCGGGAGCCGGTAAAAGCGTTCTATTGGGCGAGCTGGAAAAATCCATCCCCGTCTCTGATAGGATTAACCTTACCCGAATAAAACTGCCGAGCGACAAAACGCTAATCGACTGTATTGATGGTGATCTGCTGAGAAGCCTTAGAATGCTCAGCATCGCCGGGCTGAACGATTGTTTTTGCGTTCTCAATCAACCTTGCAATCTCAGCGAAGGCCAAAAGTACCGATTTCGCCTGGCGGTGGCGCTGGCAGCGAGAAAGAAATTCATCTTCGCGGACGAATTCTGCTCTGAATTGGACCGCATTACAGCTGCGGTGATTTCATACAACATCCACAAGTTCGCAAAGCGTACCGGAACGATATTTATTTTGGCCTCAAGCCACGATGACATCCTGCTCGATTTATCGCCGGACGTTCTGGTCGTCAAGGAATTATCAGGCCCAACAGAAGTTATCTATAAGCAGGTAGACAGATGAAAATCAAGTACTTCCAACTGGAAAGCGAAGCGTTTTTGACAGACTTAGATTACATCACAATGTCTCATGCCGAAAGAAGTGTATATTGCACCTTAATCTTCTATCTTACTTCCAGCAACGGTAAATGCGAATATAAACCATCAGCCCTAAGCAAACTCTGCCATTGCGAAAATGTAGAGGAATTCGAAGAAATCTGGCAGGGCATTTCAAAAAAATTTCAGACACGCAACGGCGTGATTAAACATAAACGAGTAACAAAAGAATTAAGGAGGGCAAAGAAATTCGTACAACGTCAGCGTAAGGTAGGACTTGCAAGTGCGAGAAAAAGGCAGCAACGGCTTAGCCACGGTTCAACCGATGTTACATCGCCGCTTCAACCAACGAAAACGAAAGGAAACGTAAACGAAGAAGAAAAGAGGGTTAATACGAATACGTATACGAAAGAGCAATCTCTTTCATCTTCGAATTCGCTTCGAGCACTTTCTTTCAACGAGGCCCTGATAAGCATTATCAAGCCCCGCAATCAATCCGACCGCACCTGCTTTCGCAATATTACAAACTGGCTTATGGCCGGCTGTGCGAGAGGCCATTTCAACAATGAGATTTTTGCCAGGGTTCTGGACTATGCCAGAGAGGCAAGCACCTGCCGAAACCCCGCCGCCGTCTTTATGGCCTTGATTAAAAAAAGAATTGGGATACAGATCCGCAATGAAAGACGGTATTTAGCGGAGCGCGTGTAGCGTAATTTCAGATTTCGAATTTCGGATTTGCGGGCGGTTCCCCGCCGACGAAAAACAGGGATATTTAAATCAAAACCGCTGATACCTGTGAGCAAAAATCGGAATTTTTGAAAAAATTTTTATTCATTTCTACATAAGCACTTAGGTGCATTGGCCGCCTGAAGAATTCATCAAATTTCAATCAAATATGCAGGTTGGGCTAATTATAGGGGGAGGGCTAAAAAATTTACTATTAACTATTCGTCGAAATATTCAATCTGTGTGCCCAAACAGCAAAAATGAAAGAGTGTTCTGTTTGCAGGAAGTTACGAGTTGTCCCGGGCTGTTTTGATGATTACAAGCAGCTTGCACATTATCACTACCGCGATAGTCGGCTGGGGCCTTTCGAGCGCATCTTTGCTTTGAAACCGGTAGGGGGGACGCTACATACAAAAGCCGTGGGAGTTATCGTTTACTCGATGCCGATCCCGGGGCTGGAGCTTCGAAATGTTGCTACGGATAATTTCTTTGTCGGCTTCGACAGGAGCACACAGTTGGCGCTTATTAACAAGAACATTCGCTGTATCAGCAGAGTAATTATCGAGCCCAGGTTCCGTGGGTTGGGTTTAGCGAGCCGGTTAGTGCGACAGACTATGCCAAAAATGGATGTGCCCATCATCGAGGCGATGGCGGTGATGGGACTGGTCAATCCGTTCTTTGAGAAAGCGGGAATGAGAACTTACACAGCGAAGATGCCCGCAAGATGTGTACAGCTCACCGAAGCATTCAGTATGGCCGGGATAGAAGACCCAGAGCTTATCGACCCGGAAAAAGTACAGCGAAAGCTCGCTGGATTAAGCGATGACCAGGCCGAATTCATTGAGCGCCAAATCAATTCTTTTCTGCAAAGCTACGGCTGCCGCCGTCGGAATATGCAGACCGGCCCAAAGCGAATGAGATATATATTGAGCAAGCTTACCGCAAGGCCTGTCTATTACATCTGGTTCAATCCGAAATTCGATGCTGGATGCTCGATGCTGGATGTTCGTCGAGAATCAAGAAAAGAGAATCGGTAATGCGAGAAACGAGAATCGAGAATCGAGTATCAAGGATAGCACTTGATAAGCTCGTTGCTCATCCGGACAACCCTAACCAAATGAGCAAGACCAACTTTGCAAAGCTGGTTCGTAATATAGAGCGGACCGGCCGATATGAGCCATTGGTAGTTCGGCCCTGCCCTTCGGCTTCGCTCAGGACAGGCCCACAGAAAAATTGTCATTCCTGCCCCGCATCGGTGTGCGGGGTAAACTCCAGCAGGAATCCAGATGACGACAGAATATCGTGTTTTCAAATAATCAACGGCCATCATCGCTGGCAGGCTTTACGAGAGCTTGGCTACAAGACCGCTGACGCAATAGTCTGGGACATCGACGACCAGGACGCAGACATACTGCTTGCCACGCTCAACCGTCTTGGCGGCTCGGATATCCTTGAGAAGAAACTCGCACTGCTGAAACGGCTGAACCAGCGAATGCAAATCGGCAAGCTCGCAAAACTTCTGCCGCTCCGTGCAGGCCAGATTGAACGTCTCGCCGAATTCACGATTTCCGATTGCCGAACAGCTATTGAAAATCACAAACCGAAAATCCTAAATCCACTGGTGTTCTTCGTAAACAACAAGCAGCAGAAAACTATCGAGAACGCATTATCACTGGCACGAGTCCAGCTCCAATTGCCGTCGGGCGAAAGACCTGTGGCTGCACATGACGGGGAAAGCGCCAGATTGGGTTCAATTGGTGCTGGAAAAGCAGCAAAGAATGCAGCGGCTCTTACATATATAGCCCAACAGTTTCTAAACTTAAAACTTGAAACAAAGCCACAAAATAACTATTGACAATTGAAAATTGATAATTGAAAATTGACTATTGAAAAAGAAGTTGGCATTTGGAATCAAATTTGTACTTCGCCCCCCTTCTTGCTTTCACAAGAAAGCAGGGGGACTACGGAGAGTGGATTATAAATAGAAAATAGTCAATATTACGAGGTTGCGCAATGGCAAAGAAAAAGAAGCTCATCAAGGGCCCGTGGTCATGGACGAAGGATGATATTAAGCTACTTAAAAAACTATATCCGCACGGAAACACAAAGAAGATAGCTGAGCGGCTTAATCGGCCTTTGACAGCGGTCAGACAAAAAGCGTACGATATCGGGATTAAAACGGACGTGTATCGCTATTGGTCACAGGGTGATATAAAACTGCTTGCGAAAGTTTACCCGAATACAGTAACAGAAGAGCTGGCCGAGCGACTTGGACGGTCTGCCGGCTCTGTAAAAACCAAAGCACGACAACTGGGCCTAAGAAAAACAAACAGCTATCTAAAAGCCATCAAATCTCGTCCTCGCAAGCGACGCAACAAAAAATCCTGAAGTTCACTGTAGTTAATTGGTGAGTAGCTAATTCGTTGATTCTGTCAACTTTCTGTATCCCATACCTTACTCACTAATTAACAACTCGCTGCTCGCACCCAATATAGGTGGAGTTCCTTGTCTAAACAGTTTACGTTCGACAAGCCCAAAACCATTCGATGTGACCGAGCCGTCTATATCAGAGAAGGGAGCTAAGGAACAGATGCCAAAGGCAAAGCAATTGAGTAAAAGACAGCTTGCCGTGATAGAAGACTTATTCGCCGGCGAGCTCGACGAGCAGGCAATCCTGGACAAGCACAACGTAGACAGACAACTCTATAGCAAATGGCAGAATGACGATGATTTTACCGAGCAGTTCGAGAAGCGCATAGCCGATGCTTATCGCCAAAGTGCTGTTTTGATTGCACGCTATGCCCCCGTGGCGGCGGCAAAGCTGATCCAGCTTACGGAATCCGATAAAGCCGAGACTGCTCGTAAAGCCTGTTTGGATATAATCTCTATGCCAATACTCACCGCCAACAGGAAAACTCAGCTATCGAGGGAGGAATCCCGCCTTATGGGGACCCAATCCCAACCCGCCGATACTCAGCAGCTTTCCGAGCAAACTGCCGGCAGATTATTAGCCGTCCTGGCAGAAGAAAAAACGACTAGTAAGCTGTAATTGTGGACGACTTGCAGACCTTATTATACTTTTCCGCCAAAAAGTATAATAAGAATTCGCAAGTTATACGAAAGTATAATAAGATGTGCTCGTAAAATACCCTGTTGTTGAGGAGCTAACGGATATGACTATTCCCAATTATACACGGCGTGATTTCCTAAAAGCCGTCGGTACAACAGCGGCATCACTCACAATTTCCGGTTGTGCGCTGGCCAGAGAGCAAACAGCTCACAGGCCAAAGGGACCCCGCCTTGCGGGAGCCCCGAACATACTTATGATTCTTGTAGATGACCTCGGCTACGGCGACCTGTCGAGCTACGGTGCAAAAGATATGAAAACGCCAAATATTGACAAGCTCGTCGCATCTGGTGTGCGGTTCAACAACTTTTACGCCAACTGTCCTGTCTGCTCGCCGACACGTGCATCACTGTTGAGTGGCCGATACCCCGACCTTGTCGGAGTCCCGGGCGTCATCCGCACACACCTGACAAACAACTGGGGGTATATTGCTCCGCAGGCGGTACTGCTGCCGAAGTTGCTCTCTCAAGCCGGATACCACACCGCTATCGTCGGCAAATGGCACCTCGGACTTGCCTCACCCAATACCCCCACCGAGCGGGGCTTCGACCACTTCCACGGATTCCTCGGCGATATGATGGATGACTACTACAACCATCGTCGCCACGGCAATAACTATATGCGACTCAACAACAAGGAAATCGACCCAAAAGGACACGCTACCGATTTGTTCACACAATGGGCTATTGATTATATTCGCCGGCGTTCCGGGTCCGGCCAGCCGTTCTTTTTGTACCTTGCCTATAACGCACCGCATACGCCAATCCAGCCGCCGGCCGACTGGCTCCAGCGCATCAGGTTCCCCCAACCCAACATTAGTGACAAACGCGCAAAGCTCGTTGCACTAATCGAACATCTCGACGATGGTATCGGCAAGGTGATTACTGCTCTGAAAGACTCCGGCCTAAGTAACAACACCCTGGTTATCTTCACTTCCGACAACGGCGGCCAGCTTAATGTCGGAGCCAACAACGGGCCTTTAAGAGCAGGCAAGCAGGATATGTACGAAGGAGGTATCCGCGTGCCGATGTGCGCTGTCTGGACGAACAGAATAAAACCCGGCTTACAAAGCAATCGTGTCGCCCTCACTATGGACCTGTTTCCGACTATCTGCGAGGCAGCGGACGCTGATATAGCTCACAAGGTTGATGGCCGAAGCATCCTGCCGACGCTGCTTGGTAAGGACCAGCCCCCCGAAGACCGCTTCCTGTTCTGGGTGCGTCGTGAAGGAGGCAATTATGGTGGACGAGCCTATTACGCTGCACGCTACGACGATTACAAGCTCGTCCAGAATAGTCCTTTTGAACCGCTGGGGCTTTATGACCTCAAGGACGACCCGCAGGAGCAGCATCCACTGGACAAAAAGCACAGAATGTATCGGAAACTCTTTACCGCTCTGCGCAACCATGTTATTGAAGCAGGAGTTGTACCTTGGCAGAAATATCCGGTCGAACTAAATGGTTCTTAGCAATACTGAAAAGTGAATATGGTCTTTTAAACTGTCACCACGAGCTCTCCGCTGCACTCAAAAGGTTAACTCCGTAAAGCATCTGACCGATAAACAATGCTGTATGTAAAATAGTGTCGTTAATACAGGAGAGAACGTAAAAAATGAAAAATAGAATCTCTATTTTCAGAACGCTGATATTTGTAACTTTACTGCTGTCGTTGGCCTCATTAGCCGAGGCACAGACCATCCTTATCGAGGCTGAGGGCTTTGAGAACCTCGGTGGCTGGGTGATTGACCAGCAGTTTATGGATCAGATGGGTTCGCCGTACCTTTTGGCTCACGGCTTAGGTCAGCCGGTCAAAGATGCCACAACAGCGGTATCGTTCCCGGCAGCCGGAACATATCGAGTATGGGTGCGCACACGCGATTGGGTAGCACCCTGGAAAGCACCGGGCGCCCCAGGCAGATTTCAACTGCTCGTCAATGGTGTACCGCTGGGAACCATTTTCGGCACCGAGGGGGCAGACTGGCACTGGCAAGCCGGCGGGACGGTCCAGATAACCAAAAGCCGAACCACTATTGCACTTCATGATTTGACCGGCTTTGAGGGCCGATGCGATGCAATTGTCTTCACTACCGATACCGGCTTTACCCCGCCAAATGACGGTGAGCAAATACCCATCTTTCGCGGAAAGGCGCTCGGCTTACCTGATGAGCCGAAAGACGCCGGAAATTTTGACCTTGTTGTGGTCGGCGGCGGAATAGCAGGAACCTGTACAGCCGTCTCGGCGGCAAGACTCGGCCTGCAGGTAGCGCTTATACAGAACCGTCCTATGCTGGGCGGTAACAACAGCTCGGAAGTCCGCGTCCATCTCGGAGGCGAGATTAACCTTCCGCCTTATCCGGCCATAGGCAACATCGTCAGGGAGCTCGACTCCGGATACCAGGGAAATGCAAGGCCGGCTTCGTTCTATGACGACGACAGGAAGCTGCGCGTCGTACAGGCGGAGAAAAATATTCAGATGTTTCTTAATATGCATGCGTTCAAGGTACAAAAGCAGGGCGATTGCATCGTTGCGGTCATCGCCAAACACATCATTAACGGCAGCGAGTTACGTTTCTGCGCCCCCCTGTTCGCAGATTGCACCGGTGACGGTACCATCGGCTATTTGGCCGGCGCCGATTATCGCATGGGACGCGAAAGTGAAAATCAGACCGGCGAATCTATGGCGCCGGAAAAACCCGACAAGATGACTATGGGCGCATCTGTAATGTGGTATTCGGCACAAACCGAACAGCCGACAAGATTTCCGGATTGCCCCTGGGCTCTGCAATTCACCGAAGAAAGCTGCCAGCACGCCACCAGAGGCGACTGGAGTTGGGAAACCGGACTAAACCAGGACCAGATTACCGAATTTGAGTATATCCGCGATTACTCCTTTCGAGCCATTTATGGCAACTGGGCCTTTCAGAAAAACCACAGTCGCAATAAAGACAAATATGCCAAACTAAAACTCGACTGGGTGGCTTACATCGGTGGCAAACGCGAATCCCGCCGGCTGCTCGGCGATTGTATCTTGCAACAGCAGGACATCCAGAAACGAAAAAGATTCCCTGACTCCTTTGTAACCAGCACCTGGTCGATAGACCTGCACTATCCTGACCCGAAAAACTCCAAATATTTCCCGGGTGAAGAATTCCGTACTATTGCCAAATACGGTAAGAAAAAACCGTATCCCATCCCGTACCGTTGCCTGTATTCACGCAATATACAAAATCTGATGATGGCCGGCCGCTGTATCAGCGTTACCCACGTGGCGTTAGGTACGGTCCGCGTGATGCGCACCTGCGGTATGATGGGAGAGCTTATCGGTATGGCTGCCTCGCTGTGCAAAAAATACAACACGGACCCGCGCGGCGTTTATCAGCACCACTTAACCAAGCTCAAACAATTAGCAAGACGCGGTGTCGGAAAGCTCAACGAAACAAACGATGAGGCCTATAAGCGGGCCGCAGAGAACGGCCGGCTCGCAAATGAAGGTTTTATTCGCTGCCAAAATTTCGTCAAGGGCTGGCTTCAGCAGGCCGACCCTAAAACCCTCCTCATTCCCAGAAACTTAGACCGGGACAAGGACATCTGGAACGCCGAGGACTGCGCCGCAGATAATTACCCATTTATGGTCCTTACCGCAGCCATTACCGACCCGTCTCTTTTCCAAGGCCGAATGCTCGATATGCTTCGGGCCGAAACCATACTTACATCCCGTATCGACAGTCTGCCCGATACATACTCTTTTTCCAAGGAGGGTTTCCTCTATCAACAACCCGATATGCCTCGTATCATCTTTGGCTCATCGGAATATATCAAGGACGGACTGCTGCCGCTCACCGAATGGCTCGGCCCAAGCCCCTGGTCAGAACGTATGCTCAACATACTTAACGATTTGTGGCAGCATGCACCCGTTGAAACAAGTTACGGAAAAATCCCCTCTCGAAGCCAGGAAATCAATGGGGAAATGCTACAGACTTTATCTCGAATCTACTGGATGACGGGTGAAAAGAAATATCTATATTGGGCTATCCGGCTTGGGGACTATTATTTGTTGGACAGACACCACCCAACAAGGGACGAAAGCAGCCTCATGCTGCGCGACCACGGCTGTGAAATTGTCTCAGGCTTATGCGAGCTGTATGCGACGGTTAGTTTTGCAATGCCGGCCAAAAAGCAAGCATATCAAATACCCATTCATGAAATGCTCGAATGCATCCTTCGGCTCGGCCGAAACGAGCATGGTCTATTCTACAACTCCTTCAATCCCAGAACCGGCTGGCACGATAAAGGTCTAACCGACACCTGGGGTTATAACCTCAATGGTTTTTACACAGTGTATCTCATAGACAAGACCGAGGAATACCGCCAGGCCGTCCGAAAAGCGCTTATCAACCTGAATAACTACTACAGCTACAGGAATTATAAGTGGGGAGGTTCTGACGACTACGCGGATTCTATTGAAAGCGCCATTAACCTTTACAATCGTGAGCCTATTGCCCCGGCCGCTCAATGGATGGACGGCGAAATAAAGGTTATGTGGAACATGCAAAAGTACGATGGCATCATTGAAGGATGGCACGGCGACGGCAACTTCACCAGAACTACGATTATGTACTGTCTCTGGAAAACAAAAGGCCTGACTATCAGTCCCTGGCGGGATGATGTCATTTTGGGAGCCGTCCAGGATGGCGATGCCCTCAAAATTTCTATCAGCGCCAAGAGAGACTGGAAAGGAAAAATTATCTTTGACAGCCCGCGTCATCAGACAATTATGAAGATGCCCCTTGACTGGCCGAGAATCAATCAGTTCCCTGAATGGTTCACCGCAAAAAGCAACAAAAGCTATGCCGTTCACGACCTGACATACAATTCGAAAAAAATATATACAGGCAAACAATTACAGCAGGGTCTTACAATACATCTAGAACCCCGCACTGAACGCCAACTGCTTGTGCAGACTTCGGCGAGCTCAGTCGAGCCGTAACCACAACAAAAGCACATACACACAAAAAGAAAAGGCCGGGCTTACGCACCTGTGCCTTGCACTCTGTTTGTGACTGACATTCAAATCAGGGGGTATAGTAATGACAAAATTAACTTTTTCTCAAACTTCCAGCGACATCGAAAAAGCAACTCATGTTTATGCTGAGCTTCGGCGGACTCGCCCGAGCACAAAACGGGACCTTAAAAATTACGTCAAGGTCTTTCTCGGCATCGACGTTCCCGAGATGAAAATTTGCCCCGAACATAACAGCCCAATGGATTATCTCTGGTACAGCTTTTCCGCTGACTTCACTGGCCAGGCAAAAGCTAATGCCGATGCAGTAATCTGGGCCAACCGTGCTGGCGGCAAGACCGAGCTGGCTGCCATTGCCACACTTATGGACTGCGTCTTTAAACCGAGCTGTCAAATAAGAATACTCGGCGGCTCAGGTGAGCAGGCCGGCAGGATGTACGAATACCTGACCGACTTTCTATACAACGGCTTCGAGCAGTTTTTAGCCGGACCTGTACTAAAAGCAAAATGCTCCTTTACCAATGGTTCGGCGGTTGAAGTCCTCACGCAATCGGCAACCAGTGTTCGCGGCCAGCACATTCAAAAACTCCGTTGTGATGAGCTTGAGCTTTTCGATGAGGATGTTTTCGCCGCCGCCAAGTTTACCACACAAAGCACTGCAAATCTCACAGCCGCTATGGAGCTAATCAGCACGATGCATCGGCCTTACGGCTTAATGCAAAAAGTAGTTTCCTCTGCACCGAAGTTGGGCACGCCTATCTTCAAATGGTGTATATGGGAAGTAATTGAAAAGTGCACCGACAGAAACTGTTCGCAGTGTCCTTTATGGGCTGACTGTCAGGGCAAGGCTAAAGCAGCCAATGGTTATCTTAAAATCGACGATTGCATAACGCAAATGCGTCGAGCCAGCAGAGCGGGATGGGAGGCCGAGATGCTCTGCAAAAGACCTTCGTTGGAGAATGTAGTCTTTAATGAGTTCGACCCGGCTATACATGTTCAACCTGTTGATTACGACCCCAATATTCCGCTTTACCGCGCGCTTGATTTTGGTTTTGTAAATCCTTTTGTGTGTTTGTGGATTCAGGTTGACACCCTCGGTGTTGTTCGCGTGATAGATGAATACGTTCGCAGCAGAGCTACCATTGATGTGCACGCCGACGAAATAAAAAGCCGAACGCCGGTTTCCGAAGAACAGGTGGCGGCTACATTTTGCGACCCGGCGGGCGCAGGTGTAAATGATGTTACCGGCACAAGTGTCGTTCGAGAGCTGCGGGCAATGGGAATAACAGTGCGATTCAGGCGAAGCGGGATTCTGGAGGGCATTGAGCTTATCCGCCGGGCGATCCGCTCCGGCGACGGCCAAAGCACGCTTATAATCTCGCCGAGATGTCAGCGCCTGATAGAGGCGATTGAGTGCTATCACTATCCACAGTCCGGCAACACCGCTGGCGAACTACCGCTCAAAGACGGCCTATACGATCACCCCATCGACGCCCTGCGATACTTCTTCGTAAACCACAAACACCCCACAAAAACCACTACCAGACGATATTAAATGTGGTGGAATACGCAAAAGAATCGTTAAAATCACAGAAATATCAAAGAAAATCTAAAAAAATTCTTTTTTTCAGAACAAATCCAGCACTTTTAGCCGAATTATATGGTATAATATTCTGGGATTCAGAAAAGGAGGTGCGACAGTGGATATTGGGAAAAAATTAAAAATTGCAAGAAAGTCCATCGGTTACACACTGGAAAAGGCCTCGCAGGAAAGCGGAATAGGTAAATCCTCTCTTAGTAACTTTGAAAACAACGAAAGAGAACCAAAGTTTTCGCAGCTTAGCAAATTAGCAGAGGTTTACCTTAGAGCAGTAGAGTTCTTCTTGACTGATGAATTGCCACACGAAGAGTTGATGCTTTGGCGAGCTGCCCCAAATAATGAAGAGGAAATTAAAAAAACTGAGGCAAAATTCAGACAACTTTGTGAACAGTACCATAATCTTGAGGTACTCACAGGAGAAGTGAGGAAAGTCAGACTTCCAGAGCCGGATGTTGATAAGCCGGAAGAATTCACTTTCTGGCAGGCTGAGTCTTTTGCAAGAAAGGTCCAAAATCAATTTTGTCTTGGTGATATACCAAGTTCCTCAATTAAACGAGTTCTGGAAGAAAGATACTATGTGAAAATATTTCATTTGGCTTTTTCCGGTAGTGCTATTTCGATGTTTTCTCCAAAGTTTAGATACGCAGTTCTTTTGAATATGGATAGAACAACAAAGCAATGGCGCAGGAACTTTGATCTTGCTCATGAGCTCTTTCATCTCTTAACGTGGAATATTTTCACAACCTGTCGTTTACAAAGTACCCAACCCACTGAAGATGAGGAGAAACTCGCGAACGCATTTGCAAGCCAGCTTTTAATGCCCGAAGATGCCCTAAGAGAAAGGATTAATCTGCGTAAAAATGAACAAGGTGAAATTAAACTAGACCACTTAGATGACATTGCTAGAGAATTTGGAGTATCTTTAGATGCATTGGTTTGCCGTATAGCAAACCTTTTCAAAATTCAAAAACAAGATACTGAAAAATATCTCGATACTGCTAAAAAGTTGGCCAAATTCCATAAACCTCGAGAATCTGAAAACCAAGAGACATTACCTGAGAGGTACTGTGATTTAGCACTACGAGCTTTAAGAGAAGGAAACATGTCTTTGATGCAGTTCGCGAAGTACATGGGTATCAGTTACAGAAAAGCTGAGGAATATCTCACGGATGATGATTTCACGGATGAAAAAACTTCAATTTCTGTTGCTTGATGCCGGGCCAATTAAAAAACTTTTTGAGTTGGGCTTCTGGGATAAATTTATCGAAAGTTGTGATGTTACTATATCCCGGATAGTAGCAAACCAAGCCGAGCGTATAGGACGAGAATTTGATATTAGCATAGATCTCAAATCTTACGAGGAAAAGAGGCTCATAAAAATCTTTGATTCGGAACCATCTGTATACAAGATTTTTTATGAAAAATTTGACCAGATATACAAACCTATTATCCACCCTGGCGAAAGAGAAACGTTAGCTTTTTTGTATAATTCTTCAGAAAATTGGCGTGTATGCGCAGCCGACAAAGCAGTTTTTAAAGTTTTAGGCTTGCTTAGCAAGGCTGAACAAGGAATTTCTTTAGAAGAGATTTTGAAACAGATTGGTCTATCGCTGGAACTGGAATGGAAATACACTAAAAAGTTTCGTGAGAAGTATACTCACATGGGCCAGATAGACTCAATTCAAAACAGAGGCCTCCTTTAGCCTTCTAAACATCTACTACGAAGCGATAGCAGTCAAAAACAAAAACCACAACCAGACGATACTGATAGCAGAATCACCATCAAAATAATCATACCTGAACTTAAGAGTTTGGGAAATTTGCTGAAAATCAGCTTAAGACGGCAACGCTTTTGCCCGATACTACAAACAATTATGGAAGGAAACGGAGAATGAAAAACCTCGGCTGGAATGAGCGGATAAAGGAGGAAACAGGGCTGAGGTGCGGAGGGAGAGGAAAAAGCGAGATATCCTCAGCCCTGTGAATGTGCTCAAATAAACTCTATATCAGGAACCTCTATGAAAAGCTATACTTTTTTTGTCAAAAAATGTTCGTATTTGACAAAATAACATCCGCCGGACAAAATATTCCAAACAACTCTTTATCATCAGGTAACAAATTAATAATAACCTTTGTCATGTATTTTGTCAATTATAATATCAAAATATTTTTTGTCAAACAGAAATATTTCTGGCACAAATGAAAAAATTTTATGCTTACAATGCTCACAGACAACATTCTCGAGCTTACTGGCAATACTCCGTTGCTGCATTTGAAAGGCAAGAAAATTTTCGTTAAAGCTGGATTTTTCCGCCCCCAATGGCGATATCAAAGACCGAAGCGTTAAGCATCAAATAAAAAATGGGCTGAGGCAAGGAGGAAAGGAGAGAAATTAAAAAACCTCAGCCCGTGGCTTTGAGTAATTTTATACGAATTCTGTCTACAAAAGTTCGCTTTGGAGAAAACAACGATCTTTATTTCTGTAAAAAATTGCTATTAACCCTGATTTTGTTTCAATTCTTGGCCAAAACCGGCCATAATGGAGAGAAGAAATCCATTTTTAAAAAATCCGCATACACTTTAATAAAAGGAGTTTACTATGCCTTCTTATGACTATAGAGTCTTTAAGCGTTTATATGTTGCTATTGTGGGGATTGGTTTGTTTTGTTCATCGGTGTGCGCGGAATTCCCGAAGTTTGAATATCACCAAATCGCCCGAATCGGCAACAGAATGGGCCAGACCTCTCTCGTGGATGTTGATAAAGATGGGGACCTGGACTGGATTGCCGGCTGCAATGGCGGCACAATATGGTGGTTTGAATACAAAGCCCCGGATAATTGGGTCCAACATACCCTCGGCCAAAAAGCCCCGACCGATGTCGGCGGCACAGCTTTCGATATAGACGGCGATGGATGGATTGACCAGGTCTCCGGCCAGGCCTGGTATCGCAACACCGGCAAACCGCGCGAAGAAGAATTTGTGATTTATCCCAACGGAGTTACAAATAACTGCCACGACAACGTAGCCGCAGACATCGATGGAGACGGCAAATTCGATGTAGTCGCGATGAGCGATAGAAGCGCATTGTACTGGTATAAAATCCCCGCCGACCCAACCAGAAAATGGAAGGAGCACAGAATCGGCGAAGCCGTCCACGGTGCAATTGACCCGGCGGGTGTCGCCGACATCGACGGCGACGGAGACAACGACGTTGTTCGCACGAACATCTGGTACGAAAACACCGATGGAAAAGGAACAAAATGGACCGAGCATAATAACATCGATTTCGGACAGCCCAAAGCCAGATTCCCCCTGATGACAAAATCTTGGATAACCGACCTCGACAAAGACGGCGATAATGACATCATTCAGGCCGAAGGAGACTGTTTGAGCGGACGAATGGCTTGGCACGAAAATACTGATGGTAAAGGTCGAATATGGAGCAGACACTTAATTGCAGACAAGGCCGGCCAGGACTTTCATTCACTCGCCCTGGCAGATTTCGATAACGATGGCGACCTTGACGTCTTTTCCGGCGGGGGGCCATTGACCGAAAGTCCACCTCGTAAATGGTTTATCTGGGAGAATTTAGACGGCAAAGGCCGAAAATTCAAACAGCACATAATTCTCAGCGGCAAACGCTGCCACGAAGCCAAGGCGGCCGATGTCGATGGCGATGGCGATATTGACATCTGCTCCAAGCCCTGGAACGGCGATGAGCACGTTTATCTTCGCAACCTGCTCAATCCCAATTCCACAGATAAAATCTTGCAATAAGAACACAAATCTGTTAATATGTAGGCATCAAATAAAATTCTTTAGGAGATGATGGGATGTCCCTGCACTTTTTCCGAGTTGGAGTTAAACCATTCAGGTTTTTGTTAATGCTCATAAGTATAATCACAATGGTCGTTACAGTTGCCTCTGCTGCGGAGTATCACAATAACAAATCCCTGGCCAAACTTCTCAAATCCCTCACAGAACAAAGTCCTGACCTTGTGCGAGTTGATAATATTGCTCAATTTATAGATGGCAAACGCAAGGTTTGGTTAGTCGAAGTGGGTAAAGGCGCTGAGCAAGACCGTAAAACTCGCCCGGCGATGTTGGTCGTGGCAGGCATCGAAGGCAATGATCTCATTGGATGTTCTGTGGCTGTATCCTGGATCAAACATTTGATTGAGCAATATGAAACCAACACCCAAATGACTAAACTTCTTCAGACAACAACGGTTTATGTCATCCCGCGACTCAATCCCAATGCCGCGGGGCACTTTTTTAATGAGCCCAAATGCGAAACAACCCGCAATGACAAACCTGTCGATGACGACCATGATGGACTGATGGATGAAGATGGCCCCGAAGACCTTAACGGGGACGGACTAATTACCTCGATGCGTATCGAGGATCCCGAAGGCGAATATATCCTTGACCCTAATGACGACCGTCTGCTCATAAAGGCCGACCCTCTCAAAGGCGAAGTTGGTGCATGGCGTTACCTCACGGAGGGAATCGATAACGACCACGATGAGTTATGGAATGAAGACGGCGCCGGCGGCGTTAACTTTAACCGAAACTTCCCGTACAATTTCGAATTCTTTGCTTCCGACGCCGGCGTGCACCAGGTAAGCGAGGCCGAAACGCGGGCTCTTGCGGATTTTGTTATCGACCACCCCAATGTCGGTATTATTATGACCTACGGCGCCGCCGACAATCTCCTGAAGACCCCTAAAAGCGCACCACCGCCTGATCGCCGAAAGCCCATGACTGCGATTGATGAGGATGATGCGGGCTACTATAAAGCGATGGGAATGCTCTATCGCAAAGCCCTTGGATTAGACAAAGAGCTTGAAGATACCTCTTGCCCTGGCACCTTCAGCGACTGGATGTATTTCCACCGCGGCCGCTTATCGCTTGCGGCCAGACCCTGGTCTCCTGCACTTGCTGTCGAGATTTTAAAAACCTCTGAAAAAAAGGAAAAAGACGCTGAATCCGAGCACAAAAAAAGCAACGAGAGGATGGATAAGGAAGATAAAGATGATGCAGACAAACGCAACGAAAAAGAGCGGCAGGAGCTAAAATGGTTTGATGAACATGCACCGCAGGCCTTCGTCAAATGGCAGGCAATCGAACATCCCGATTTTCCGAATCAACATGTCGAGGTCGGCGGATATTCTCCTTTCGCCCTTACTAATCCTCCGGTTGAGATGATTGAACAAATAGCTGCTAAACACGCTGATTTCCTGACAATAGTAGCGCAACGGCTTCCACGCATCGGCATCCGAAAGATAGAAACACATCATCTGGGCCAATCGGTATATGAGGTCAGGATTCAATTGGAAAATACCGGATTCCTGCCAACCTCAATCTCACAGGGCCAGACAACAAGAGAGGTCTATCCAACGCGCCTGATTATAGAGCTGGACAACAGATTTTTCCTTTCCGGGACCAGAATTACAAATATCCCCTTGATACTGGGAAGCGGCGGGATGGAAGAGGTGCGATATATAATCCGGTCCTCCGGCCGCAAAAAGATTAATTTCGAACTCATCTCAGTTTTAGCCGGACAGGTAACCGGAACTATCGAGTTAACAAACGCCGAATGAATCAGCAAAGAAATATTTTGATATCAGAGGTTTATCATGAAGCGGAAAATAAAATTTAAGATTTACATCGCTATTTTGTTTACTTCATTTCTCATCCTCATACTTGCCGAAGCAGGCCTTGCCCAGGTTCGTACTCGCAAGCCGAAGGCTGCAAATCCGGCCAAGCATTCCTTTCCCGCGCTGGGCATCACGGCTGAACGCAAAGTCCAGGTCGCATGGAACCGCTTTTACGACCATGCCGGCCTGGGGGCTATCCTCGCCCGGCTCCACAAAGCCTTCCCCGACCTTACCCGCCTGTATTCTATCGGCAAGTCAACCCAGGGCCGAGATATTTGGTGCCTGGAAGTTACGGCACTTAACGTTGGCGACCCCGACCGCAAGCCGGGAATGTATATCGACGGCAACATTCACGGCAACGAGGTCCAGGCGGGCGAAACGGTAGCCTATACAGCTTGGTATCTTTGCCACCAATACGGAAAGCTCGAAAAAGTAACCGCTTTGCTTGATGATAGGGTGTTTTACCTTTTACCAAGCATCAATCCCGATGGGCGCGATTCCTGGCTTAATAGAGGCGGTTTCGCGAGGTCCGGAATGGAACCGACAGACAACGACCGCGATGGTCTCGCCGATGAAGATGATAGCGAGGACCTCAACGGGGACGGTTTTATCGCACGAATGCGTATCAAGGACCCCCACGGGCGGTTAATACCACATCCTGATTATCCCCAATACCTGATGGTCAGGGCAAAGGCAGATGAACCTGGAGAGTATAGCCTGATTGGCTGGGAAGGAATCGACAATGACGGCGACGGCCGTATTAACGAAGACGGCCCCGGCGGGTATGACATGAACCGCAACTGGGCATACGACTGGCAGCCGGATTATATTCAATACGGGGCCAGGGAATATCCCTTCTCGCAGCCGGAAACCCGTGCGGTGTCCGAGTTCGTTCTGGCCCATCCCAATATCGCAGCGGCCCAGTCGTATCACAACTCCGGTGGTATGATTCTGCGAACTCCGGGCCGTGAAGGCGGCGAGATGAAAAGCCAGGACGATAGAGTACTGAGACTTATCGCCGAGCGAGGAGAAAAAATAATCCCCTTTTACCGCTCGATGATTATATGGAAGGACCTCTATACAACCTGGGGAAGCGAGCTGGATTGGCTTTATGGAGGACGTGGCATTCTTTCCTTCTCAAACGAGCTGTGGACATCCAAAAACCTCTACAAAACCCCCGATTGGCCTTCGGATGAGCAGGAGGCCGAATTTATCGAATATGTCCTGATGGGCGATGCTGCTGTCCCCTGGCGCGAATTTGAGCACCCGACCTATGGCAAGATTGAAATTGGAGGCGAGAAAAAAGAATGGGGGCGTTTACCGCCTTCCTTCTTGCTTGAGGAGGAGCTTCACCGCAATATGGCTTTTACGCTCTATCATGCGGATATGATGCCGCTGCCCAGAATCAGCGAGATGAAGATAGAGAAGCTTGACGAAAACTTATTCAAGATTTGGGTAACCATCGAGAACCGGCGTCTGATTCCCACCAGAACGGCTCAGGATGTGGCTAATCATATCAGTTCGCCGGATATTGTCTCAATTCGGAGTGGTGACATTCGTGCCCTCTCTGCCGGGCAGGTTACGGACCAATACTTCAAGCGCGTCCGGGCCGTTGAACGCCGTCCCGAGCGGGTGGAGTTGGATACCATCGACGGCATGAGCGCTGTGCGCGTGCAGTTTATCGTCGAGGGAAGAGGCGAATTTACCGTGACGGTCGATTCAGTTAAAGGCGGTTCGCTTGAGGAAAGTCAATTACTACCTTAATCATATTAGCGTAGGTGTGTCAAAATATTGATAATGGGACGCCAAATTCGTATCTTTGTGACTATTCCGGCTCAAAGAACTACGAAAAGTGACTAAGAAAGACTTGAATTTTCTTGACAGACTTAATAAATTATTGGAAATAACACTCAGTGGCGCAGCTGAGGAGGAGCCAATTAGAGGTCACGATGGCTATTGATAAGCAGAGGCCAGCTTTTTGTCTGGACATCTGTAAGTATTAAGGAGGACACACTTATAAAGAAATTGAACCCGCTACCAGTATAACTTCTGCATCAAAGAAGAGCCCTTCATTCAAGAGGAAGGGACTATCTATTGGCTCGGTATTAAGGAGCTTGCCCCTGCCAATACAAACTACAAATTTGGATGGAAAACGACCACTCGTAAACTTGGATTGAATGATGATGCCGTCTTCTTCCTTGCTGAAAAGCTCGTTTCATTCCCGCTGGAGTACCCTAAAGAGCATGAGTACATGAGTGAATCGCTCAATCTGGCATTCGTAATTACTGGTAGTGGAGAAAGCCGAGCGGAACATGACCTCGGCGATGCACCGGACAGCTCCAACAGTTTACCCGGGGCGACGATGCTCGCATATCCGAGCGGGGTCGTGGCGAACTACCCGTCGGTTTACGAGGCAGGCTCACCTCCATACGATCCAATTCATTGGCAGCCTAACGCCATGTATCATCTTGGCCGGATTGTTACTAACGAAAGCGAGGCGGATCTTGGGTATGACGAAGATATCAAGAACAATCTCATTCCCCCTGGTGATTTATCTGACTTAGACGGAGGAGACGACGGTGTCACGCTAACGTTGGTTTTACCACATTGCCAGGAGGCTACGTTCGATTACACAGTGACCGTTTTGGTCCCCGATATCAGTAGGGCTATTGTAAATGTGTGGTGTGACTGGAATCGTGATGGTGACTGGGATGATGTCGTGGTATGTCCTGACGGCACTACCGTACCGGAATGGGCCGTTAAGAACCAAATGCTGCTTTTCATGGGACCAGTGCCCCTTACTATAACCACACCTACATTTATGTGCTGGCATCCACAGACAGAAGCTGAGCTGGATCCGATGTGGATGCGAATCACAATAGTAGAATTGCCATGGGGGCAGGACTTTATGGGTGGCGCTGCTATACCTGGTGGTTCCGCACCAGCCGATGGATACGAGTATGGTGAGACAGAGGACTACCTCATTTATCCAGGAAAAGAAGGCGAACCACTCGAATATGACTGGGGTGATGCCCCAACTGGAACGGTCGCAGCAGGTTACCCGACGCTCGCCGTTACAAACGGCGCCAACCACGTCATTGCCGGTCCGTGGCTCGGTGACGAGAACGACCGGCCTGAAAGTGAGCCGGATGGCCAACCGGACCCGGATGCCCTCGGTGATGACAATGCCGTCAAAGATGATGAAAACGGGGTTTCTATACCAATACTAATTCCTGGCCAGCCAGTGGACATAACGCTTGAGGTTAGCGGAGACGGTGGCGTCGTCCAGGCGTGGATTGATTTTAACAGTGATATGACCTGGCAGCCCTCCGAAAAAATATATGACGGTTTCTTACCTGTTGGGATACACACCCTACCGGTTTTTGTGCATGATAGTATTTTGGTTGGACGGACCTTCGCCCGATTCCGAATCAGCAAGCTGGGCGGCTTAGGCCCAGAAGGTCCGGCCCCCGACGGCGAGGTCGAGGACCACGAAGTCTTCGTCGAGAGTATGCCGCAAGCCACTTCCAGACCGGGTAGCGCTACACAATGTCCAGTCTTTGCAACGCAATGCCCGACCGTAGCGACCCAGTGTGTAGTCGTGACAATGTGTCCTCCAGTTAACACTACCTGTTCGGCAGCTCAAACTCAGTGCTCGGCTGTTGAGACACAGTGTCCCCCTGCGGAAACAAAGTGTCCAGCAGAGCAAACCAAATGTCCGCCCATGCAGACTCGGTGCCCGGCAGTAGATACTGAATGTCCATCGGTAGACACAAGATGCCCTGCTGAGAAGACTAAATGTCCAACAATATCTACACAATGTCCCCCGGTAGATACAAGGTGTCCAGGAGAAGATTCTGGATGTCTTATAGCTGAGACAAAGTGCCCCCGAGAACCGACACTATGTTATGTTGAACCGACTGTTTGTCCAGAAGAGACCCAATGTCCGCCGGTAAATACCCGTTGTCCGTTCGAATCTACCCGATGTCCACCGCAACTGACCAGATGTCCGCCCGGACCAACTATATGCTACACAGAAGAGACCCAGTGCCCGCCTCAGGAGACCGAATGTCCGCCCGTAGATACCCGATGTCCGCCCGGACCAACTATATGCTACACAGAAGAGACCCAGTGCCCGCCTCAGGAGACCGAATGTCCGCCCGTAGATACCCGATGTCCGCTCATAGGTACTTTTTGCCCGAGATGCCCACTTCCGTTTACTCAGAAGGAAGCGGTGGAAGCAAAGAAGTCTGTTGTTACAGCGCAATGTCCGGCGATAGAGGCAAAATGTCCCACTATTATCACAAAGCCATTGTTAGCAAAAACGCGATGACCTGTGGGACAGAATATAACCTGGAAGAAGGAACTTGAAGCCCAAGCGTCAGCAACGAGACGCAATGGTTCAAGCATATCTTGTTCGGTCGTGGACTGGCCGGGACATAAGCTTACTCAATACTTAACCAGCGTTTGTCTGTTATACGATAGGTAGGAATTATGTCACCTCTTCCGGCGCTGGCACTACGAGAAATCTATTCAAAAAAGTCATTGCGAGGAGCGAATCGACGAAGCAATCTCATTTTGAATTTCATATTTTGGTAATTCGTGCTTGTTTAGAATTTAGATACCTGTCCTGAGCAGGGTCGAAGGATTAGTATTTAGTCTTTTACAAATAAAGTTGTGCGCAAAATGGTCATGAAATATTGTTCACCCGACAATTACGGTTCTCAGCGATGGGATGATATACATTTCCCGCAGTTTGAGAGCGGTGGCAGTGACCTTGCGTCCCAAAGCTGTCAAGTAATACTTGTACGTGTTTGCGATTTTCTTAATCAGTCCATGTTTTCGTAATCGCTTGAGCAGCCTCGACACCTGATGGGCACTCTTGCCGGACAAGTATCGACGAAGATTACGATTTTGAAATCCGCTGATGTTAAACTCGCCTCGAATGATGGCACGGAAAGGATCAAGGTCATCGCCGGAAAAAAGATTGAACCCGCGATAACTGCGGTTGTCATCTTTTACTGCTCCGGATATTTTGTTCAAGTCTCGAATGCCACTGCTTGGATCATCAATCGTAGAGATGAAGTCAAGATACCTGCGATTGGAATCAGCCATCATTTCAAGCAGGATTTGCAGACTGTAGATAGATTTCCTCAGCGGGGCAACTTTCATCTCCCACGTGCCGTCACGATGTTCCACCCTTCTGTTGTGTTTGAAAAAAGAAACGTCATTAGCTACGGTCTCGATACGAAGAACAAGACCGAACTTGTCAATCCGTACAAAGCAGTTATCGAGCAGCTTAAAACCAATACCTTTTTTATTAAGCTTGGCTGCCAGTTGGTTATGGCCGTTACAGTAGAATTGCAGACGGAACGGCGCCCATGTT
The DNA here is from genome assembly GCA_964444135.1 of uncultured Pirellulales bacterium. GTDB lineage: Bacteria > Planctomycetota > Phycisphaerae > Sedimentisphaerales > Anaerobacaceae > NIOZ-UU13. The sequence goes on from CAYUFX010000070.1 coordinate 24,342, forward strand.
GGCACCCTCAGATAACACAGTCCCAGTTCCGGCGTAATGAAATAGAAGTAATAATGCAGACACCAGCCGGCAACCGTTTTGAGATAGGTTTTGTGTGTTTTCTTGTTATGCCATGGCTTATAACGAGTACAAGATTTCATCGCCGAGAATATATACACCAATCCGGGATGAGAACCTCGTTGTTTTATAATCTGCTTGATACGCTCTTCTTTGCGGAATTTCTTTTTGCGGAGAAATTCGATTTCCAAACCATTTTCCTCTGCCAGGCGTTCAGCATTTGTGCGAATCTCATCTCGCAAAAGCTCAGCCCATTTAGTGTAATCGAATATACGAATGTCTTTTGTTTTGAGCAGACTGCTCATCCCATCAGCATAACAGATTCCGGGGATAATTCCTGTAAAATACGATTCGGTCAAGGCACGAGAGTGTACCTTGAATCTTGTTTGCGTAACGATCGATAAAATTTTCCATAATTGGCAATACCTCCAAAAACTTACAAATTCTCGTACAAACAGTGCCGTATATTCGTAAATTTTGGTGGTAAAGTAAAACGACTATTTTTATGGGTTCAGTAGCGTACACAACCGTTGTATTAGTAAAGTGTAGGGCTGCTTCAAAGCTGGTGACAAATCGTCTTTTATTTGGCGACAGATTTGATCAGCCCGGCGGTAGCAGCGAAGCTCTTTAGTAACAGAAAAAGCAATCTCCCTCCCTCGAAAGAGGGCGGGGAGGGAGATTGCGGTCATACGAACAGAGAAGATGTGAAGCAGCGGAAGGCGGTTTCGTTAAGGCGTCAGCCTTTTGTCTCTCGCGATGACCCATTTTTGAGGCAGGTTTGGCTGGAAGCGATGAATTTAGAGTC
>CAYUFX010000071.1:0-25190 GCA_964444135.1 uncultured Pirellulales bacterium
CAGAAACGTTTTTGGGTAAATTTTAAGCTGATTTACCAAAAATACATCTATTGGATGGTTATTTTTACCTACAAACTTGACGGGCACCCTCACTTCTTTTGTTTTTTTATTGAACTCGCTAACAAAAAGGTCTATAATATTAATGAATTGTTGTTTTCATCATAAGCCTCTGCTTTTTGGCGTGTTGCGCTATAAGCAGAGGCTTTTTTCATAATCTTCACGTCTTTTTTGACTTTTTCTTTGATTTAATGGCTTTGGAGTTTATAATCATAAGTAAAGCCAAAGGCAGGTCTGTGCGGAATACCAAACCTACGCCTCAGATAAACACAATCATGTAGCGGCTCTTTTGTTTCGTGCATCTGAGAGATAATTTAGCGATGGTCTTTTTGTTACATCGTTCAACAATAACTTCAACTTATTCAATTGGGAGAACGAAAATGAAAGAGAAACTGTTAGTATTAAGCCTGTTTTTTGTAACAATGTGGAGTTGTGGTTGTGCTACGATTGTGACGGGCAAATACCAAAATATCTCTGTCACATCGGAGCCACCAGGCGTAAAAGTTAGATCGGATACGGGCGTATCTATAACTACGCCTGGCAGTTTTGACCTAATCCGCAATCAGGACCACAGTTTGGTTGCTGAGTATCCAGGTTGTGAGCCACAACAAAAGGAACTTAAGCATGGACTACAAGGTTGGTTCTGGGGCAATATTTTAGCTGGTGGTATTATAGGTGGCATTGTGGACGCTGCTTCTGGGTCTTCTGACGAATTACAACCTAAAAAAGTCCACTTCAATTTTACAAGTGCAGGTCAAGCAGCGTTAAATCGTCAACGTTCATATTTGGATTCGCATCCTGATATAGATGAAAAAGTTCGCTTTGCCATTTTGAATGAACTGTCCAGAAAGGGTATGACGAAAGAAGAATTGATAGCAAGTCTTGGTAAGCCAGACTTGATTGACCAAGAAAAAGAATACGAGGTATTCATCTATAATGATCGTAAACCTCAACGCTACTACTTGAAGAATGAGATATTGGAAAAAGTAAAATAGCTTGGCTACTTGTGTTCTATCCCCGCTCCCAAGCCCTGTTATTCTTGGTGGCCTCGGACTGACATTTACCGGCTGGCTCCTCAAAAGACGCAAGATGCTTTAGTGTTTTCTACAATCCATTCCGTAAAGAATCTGTCGTTTTAAGGTCGGTGAAAATTAATAAAGTGGCCCATAACTCTCATGGTTCACCATACACATCACTATTAAAGAATATACATAACCGCTGACAAGAATGAGCGGAGCAAATGATGGCGAGTGGGAAAGGCTGAAATTTATGTCAAGAGTTTGAGATATTTCCCTTGATTTTTAGCCTTAAGAATTGTACAATTTTTTTGAATTGCGACTCCAAGAATTAAGAAAGTGCGGTGTCATTATGGGAAAGCGAAAAGCATTTACCCCGTTAGAGGGACCCCGCCTTGCGGGAACCCAAATAAGTCGAATTCAAAAAGTGCCAAAGCTTCAGGCGGCACTTCTAACGGGGTTTACATTGATAGAGCTTTTGGTGGTAATTGCCATAATTGCGTTGTTGATGGCGATACTAATGCCGGCGCTTCAGCGGGTAAAGAAACAGGCAAAAGTGGTCATTTGCCAGTCTAATCTCAAGCAGTGGGGCACTATCTTTGCCATGTACACTGACGACAACAATGGCTTCTTTCCCAAGCGCACAAGCGGCACAGGGCGTTGGATAAATGTCCTCTACGATTACTATTATCGGGATGAAAAGATACGCTGCTGCCCAACGGCGATGAAAATTAAGAACCCGATTTACCCGCCGGGCGGCAGCGGCACACTTGGAGTAGGTGGCGACGCCTTTACGTCCTGGGGCAAGATAGGGGTGACCGACTCCCGGCCGGCCGGTACGTACGAGCCGGCCGGTACATGGGGCAGCTATGGAATCAACCACTGGGTCTATGTGGCCGCCCAAGACCCACTTTACGACCAGCCCGCCAAATACTACTGGGGAACAGTCAATGTGAGGGGCAGCGGTAACATTCCGCTGTTCCTGGACTGCTGGTTCTGGTGTGCCGGGCCGGAGAATGACGATACGCCCCCAAGCTATGAAGGCGAACGGTTCGACCCGCACACGAATTCTATGAACCGGTTCTGTATCAACCGACATCAACAGGGCATAAACGGCATCTTTTTGGACTACTCGGCCAGGAAGGTTTGGTTAAAGGAATTGTGGCATGTCAAATGGGGCAGGAACTTTAATGTAAATGCCCCCTCACCCAACTGGGCAACCGAAGCGCCCTGGATGGCACAATTCAAGGAGCATTGAAAATAACGCCCGTCCAAAGGCAAGGATAGAAGTCCTGATTCGGCCGAACCCGTGTAACGGTATTGTGAAAAACTAAATTAATGAGAAAATATGCAGGGACTATTATTGTAAACGAACAAAGAGGTTTTACGTTAATAGAACTTTTGGTAGTGATTGCCATCATTGCGTTGTTGATGGCAATATTGATGCCGGCGCTGCAGCGGGTAAGGAAACAGGCAAAAGCGGTCGTTTGCCAGTCAAACCTCAAGCAATGGGGTACTATCTTTGCAATGTACACAGACGACAACAACGGCTTCTTTCCCAGACGCACACAGTCGGGCGGTCGGTGGATAAATGTCCTGTACGACTACTACTATCGGGAGGAGAAGATACGCGTCTGCCCAATGGCGACAAAAATTAAGGTCCCGACCTACCCGCCCGGGGCCAGCAGCACACTTGAAGCGGGTGGCGACACATTTACGTCCTGGGGCAAGGTGGGTATGACGCCAAACGAAGAGTGGGGGCCAGTCGGTACCTACGGCAGCTATGGAATCAACCACTGGGTTTATGTGGCTGGGCAAGACCCGCTTTATGGACAGGCCGCTAAATATTACTGGGGAACCATCAACGTGAAGGGTGGCGGTAACATTCCTTTGTTCTTAGACTGCTGGTTCTTTTGTGGTGGACCAGAGAATGACGATACGCCACCCAGCTATGAGGGCGAACGGTTCGCGCCTCATGTAGAATCCATGAACCGCTTTTGCATTAACAGGCACCAGCAGGGCATCAATGGCATTTTTTTGGACTATTCGGCAGGGAAGGTTTGGCTGAAGGAATTGTGGCATGTCAAGTGGGCCAGGAACTTTGATATAAATGCCCCCTCACCTCACTGGGAAACCGAAGCTCCGTGGATGGCACAATTCAAGGGGCCTTGAGAGGAAGCTCTCTTGTGCTATTTTTCAATGTTGTCAATGGCACATTTGAAGCCGTAAATTTAGTCCAGAAATTGCTGACCAAAAATGGCCGTGCACTTTTCTTCGAATCGATATTGTAGAGTTTGCTGTCACAGCCAACTCGAGCCGGGTTTATCCACAGCACAACAAACTGACGCTTATGGCTGCTCCGTTCCCGGCCTGACCAGGTTCACGCCGTTTGTTTGCATGGGACCCGGCTGTCAACATCGCTTATGGCAGTAGTGACTCAACTCAATCAACCCTCGGAAAAGAATTCGGCCTCGCTATAGCGGATTGCGAGTACAGGGTACCGCTAACACCCCGCTTAGCACGGCCATTTTTACTCCATCGTCTGCAACCAGTTCTCAGCCACCAGCGCAGAATCCAGCGAATTCATCATTATATTAATCGATTTGGCTTGGTTAAGCAATTTTTTTATGTTTTTTACCCGGCTACCATCTAAAGCAATTTGTGGCATAAAGTATCGGCTCAAATGTTGCCATTTTTTCTATGGGAATAGTTCCCCATGTCGTATTTAAGTGTCCGAGCATTCTACTGTTGTTCAAACTTCGGGAATAATCAACCAGTGCCTTTGTAGCTTCTAATTTACGCCAGCCAGCCGGCCACACCCGAAAGCCCTTTTCCAGAAACATAGGTATCGATTCGTAGGTATCCCGGGGCTCGTAGTGCCAATCGCAGATTACTATATCCTTGGGAATCAGGTCAATCGCTCCAGCGGTACCATCGGCACCGGCTTCCCACTTACCGTAATTTATTTTACCGGCGTTGATTAAACGGTCGCCCCACATGAGCATTTCAAGCTTATGTTTTTTAACCAGGTGCTTGTAATAATCATTCACAGCCTTGGCGAAAAGCTTAGCTTTATCTTTACCCCTGCAACGTGGACATGCGTCATGACCTATAAGAAAAACTTCGTCCATTCCGACATGAAAGGCATCAGCTTCGAAAGCATCAATCAACTCGTCCATAAGATTGAATATTATCAGATTAACTTCCGGATGAAGCGGACACCAGCTTCGGCAATAAATCCCTTCGTTGTTGGGGTATTGGCCAGGGGTCTCGTCAAATTGAGGATACTTGACTAATAAAGGAAAAGTGTGTTTGCTCCACGACTGATGGCCTAAACACTGAAATTGTGGGATAAGTCGAATATGATGTTTTCTGCATTCAGCAACCAGCTTTTTGATTTGCTCTTTTTTGCTCGGATTGCCTGTTTGTAGCTCTGGATGAGATTGATATTCATATCCGTAATTGACCTCTGCTATAATTACGTTAATTCCGACGTCTGCCAGCTCATCTACAACTTCAGTTAGTTGCTCAGTTTTGTCTTGAGTAGTCATAATAACATGCACACCCCGCCAGGGCTCAGATTGCTTTGCAGAAAGTGTGCATGATACGAATAGAATCGGCAGGATACATATTAGGAGCCTATTGAATAACCATCTTCTCATTGTGAAATCTCCAAAATCATAAAATCTATAGCAAGAAAAGGTCTTTTAGCTCAGCAGCTTCGTCAAGCTGTTGGCAATTTTATCAAATTCACCTAACTCATTCAATAAGATATGCAAGTTCTTGGAATATTCTGACCCGCGATAAATCGGGGTTGATTTAGGTTCCGAATTTGTACGTGTTTGGTTTGAGAATGATGGTTTTTAGCCTCAAGCTGCTTTGCTTGGGGATTTGAGAGGTTTGTGTAGCTGTTAAGAGGATTAAGAACTCGATAAACGACTGAGAAGGTCGATGTTTTATGCTAAATGTATACTCACATTTATTTGGGGGTTATCTATCGTTCTTTATTATTCGTGGCACCGCCGGCCGGTACAGCATCTCCGTCCCAAAGTTGGAGAATGCATTTAAGAATATCTGACCTGCTGATAACGCCTACCACTTTGTCATTTGATGTAACGGGGACTCTTCTGATAGAGTTGTCCCTCAAACAGTAGCAAACATCCAGCAAAGGTTCATTCTCTTCAAAGTGGATAGCAGGTTGTGTCATAAAATCGTTTACCGTCCGGTCTTTTTCGTCTTCGTAGGTGTGGAATAATCTTAACACATCCTGTTCCGAAAGTATTCCTACCAGAGTCATATCATCTTCGACCACAGGGATGCCCGTAATGTTGTTTGTCGACATAACTCTTATGGCTTCAATTACAGGGATGTCCTTTTTTATGCAAATTACTTGCTTGGTCATAATGTCTTTTGCTTCAAGCATCGTACAGCCTCTTTTTCGCCAATCTATTTTACGGGTACTAAATCATTTTAAAGGAATTTTTTCTCAGATAATATTTTAATTACAAGAATGAACCCATAGTTTATTATCCTGCGATAGCTTTCCAGCTTTGGTTTAATTCTTCCATTACTTTTATACAATCACGAATCATTTGAGCGTCACGTTTTATATTAGCCTCAGAGAGGCGATTACTCATGAAACAATAGAGCTTACGAAGATTAGTAGCTATTTCGCCGCCGGCATCCATATCCAGGACCACGTTGAGCTCATTGATTATGTCCTGAGCTTTGTTTATATAGCGGCCCTTTGCCTCGTAGTTATTCGCCTCAAGCTCTTTGATTGCCAGTCTCATAAACTTGATTGCACCATCGTATAGCATAACAATGAGACGGCCTTTGCTTTGTGTTGTAACTGTATTATCCTGGTATGCTGCGATTCCGTTCATAGTATCGCTCCGTTATATCGTATATCGAGCTGCGAGATGCGTATTGCGTTAGCTTTATCAGGCAATACTCAATACGCACGATGCAACACGATATTTGTTAGCTGGTATCTTAACTTATAGGAAATGGGAGATGGCTGAGGATTTGCCCCAGTCATCTCCCTATATTGTTATTCAACACTCGAATGCTGCTGTTTTTTATCTAAGAAGTGTCAGTGCCATCTGAGGCATCGCGTTGGCCTGTGCCAGCATTGCGACACCTGCCTGTGTCAGCACCTGGTTCCTTGTCATCGCTGCCATTTCGGTAGCCACATCGACGTCCGAAATACGAGACTCGGATGCCTGCAGATTTTCGGTCTGAACGTCTATAACTCCTACTGTGTTTTCCAGACGGTTCATCTTTGCACCGAAGTCTGCACGGGCAGTATTTGCGGTGTCGATTGCTGTGTCCAGCGTTGTTAATGCCGCCTGGGCACTGAGTTCGGTGCCGATGTTCAGTGCATCGATGCCAAGACCAGCCTGGGTCATATCCTTCATTTCAATTTCGATAGTGTCAGTTGAACTACCGAAGAAGACTGAAATGCTGCCAGAAGCACTGTTGAGCATGCTCATATTGTTAAAATTGGCCGATGCTGAAATACGCTCGATTTCGCTGGCCAATTCTGTGAACTCGCTGTTCATAATGTTTCTTTGTGCGGTAGAATAAGTACCCGTAGCCGCCTGTTCAGCCAACTGTTTCATACGTACGATCAGATCGTTGATTGTCTGCATACCGCCTTCTGCCACCTGTAGTAAGCTGATGCCGTCCTGAGCGTTACGAGAACCCTGCTGGAGCACAGCGATGTCGGCACGCATCAACTCACGAACAGCCAGACCGGCTGCGTCGTCCTTTGCACTATTGATGCGTAAGCCTGACGCCAGCCTTTCGACCGATGTGGCCAGGGCATCATAGCTCTCGCCCAAGTGCCTCGCAGCGTTTGCTGCCATAAGGTTGTTCTTAATTGCTAACATATTTTTGACTCCTTAATAAAGTACCGAACAAATTTTTCTTGGTCCTGTCAAAAGCCACAAATACTATTTTGAACGTGCAACAAGCACGCTGGAAGAATTTGTTTCCTACGGCAATTATCGACTGAAATAGAACAGACTTGAGGGATTTCTTTGGTGGGAGTACCAGCAAAATCATTGGACCGGTAATCCGGATGTAATTGGGACTGATATCGCTGACAGGCTGTTAAAAACAGTAAAAAAAATGGATAAATTTGCTAAATTATCGGACAATCCAGACTGGATTTTGTGGATTGTTATTATAGAAATTTGGGAAATAATCTTAATCTCGAAAAATGTTCTTAATCTATAAATGCCTTGATAACGAAGGATAATTCTTGTCTGAAGTTTCATAATGGAGTATAGTTCAGACAATAAGTGAAGCTTTTCTAAGGTCTATCAGCACCGCATGTCGTAAATGGGAGACTCGCGTTGTTACCGAACAACGACAGAGAGAATGAAAACAATGCTCGCCGGTTCAGGAAAGCCGATGGGGGAAGTAGGGAAATTCTCTCCGGCAGTTCTTTATCCAGATTGACCGTTGAGCAGGCTCTGGACCTCGCATTTTCCTACTACGATACCGGACGTTTTTTGGAGGTTGAACAACTCTGCCGGCTGGTCCTTCAGGAGGTTCCCCGCCAAGCCGATGCGATGCAGTTGCTCGCCGCTGTTCTTAGTCAAAGAGGGCAATACACCGATGCGGTACAGCTTCTGCGGGAGGCCATCAGTCAAGCACCCGGGCATGCCCACATCCATAACAACCTGGGAATAGCGCTGCATCAGATGGAAAGGTCTCACGAGGCTGTTTCGGAGTTCAGCAAGGCGCTTCAAATTCGGCCGGATTTTGCAAAAGCTCACAATAACCTTGGTGTTGCGCTGATGAAGCTGGGACATCTGGATAAGGCAGTAACCGCCTGCAGGCAGGCAATCCGCCTGCAGGGTGATTTCAAGGAGGCATACAACAATCTCGGGTTGGCGCTGAAGAAAAAGGGAGAGTTGGGAAACGCGATAGAATCATACGAGAAAGCGGTAAACCTTGACCCCGAATATGCCGAGGCCCTGAGCAATCTCGGTATGGTGCTGATTGCTCAAGGTAGATTTGAAGAAGCGGTTGGGAATCTGCAAAAGGCGGTAAGCCTGGTCCCGGATTCAGCCGAATTCCGTGATAATCTGGGTGTTCTATTTAACCGGCAGGGGCGATTTGAAGAGGCTGTTAGTGCAAGCGAAAAGGCTATATCTATGCGTCCGTCCTTCGTGGAGGCCCACAATAATCTTGGTACCGCGTTAATGGAACTGGGCCGATTTTCTGATGCAAACACCGCCTTTGAAAAGGCGATTGCTATTGACCCTGAATGTGCAGAGGCCCATCACAACCGTTCACTTGTCCTGCTGCTGAAGGCTCAATTCGAGCAGGGATGGGCCGAATACGAATGGCGCTGGAAACATGCCGGTTTTTCCACACCTCTGAGACCGTTCTCCCAGCAGTGGTGGAATGGTTCTGTGGAAGGTGTGGCAAAACTGCTCGTATGGGCCGAGCAGGGCATCGGCGACGAAGTGCAGTTTTCAGGGCTCATCCGGCATATTCTGGCGCGTGGCATTCACGTCGTTGTCGAATGTGATCACCGGCTGGTGCCGCTTCTGAGGAGAAGCTTTCCCGGGACTATTGTTGTTGAACGGAGCGATCCTCCGGCATCTTTGCTAAAAGACCCATCAATTACCCATCAGATTCCGATGGTCTCTATCCCACACGTGCTGGGATTGTTGCCGAATTCCATGTACTTTCAGAATCCTTTTATGGTCCCCGACGAAAAGCTGCGCGACCGATTTCGCAGCGAATACAAAGTGGATGGAGCTCCTGTGCTGGTGGGGATAAGCTTCAGAAGCGGGAACAGCCAGGAGGGACAGAAAAGGTCTATTGGGTTGGAGCATTGGGGCCCAATATTGAAGGTCGCAGGAGCGCGGTTTGTGAATCTGCAATACGGAGAGTGTTCGAGGGAATTGCAAGCGGCCTATGAGCGGTTTGGTGTGGAAGTTTTGAAAGATGAGAGGATTGACCCTCTTAGGGACTTGGAAAGTTTTGCCGCGCAGGTGGCCGCGATGGACTTGGTAATTTCTGTGGACAATTCAACAGTTCACTTCGCCGGGGCTCTGGGCGTTGAGACGTGGACTATGTTACCCACTACGCCGGATTGGAGGTGGGGTCTTGAAGGCGACAGGACTCGCTGGTATCACACTATGCGCCTGTTCCGGCAGACTGAGAGGGGAGACTGGAAACCGGTTATTTCAAGAGTCGCCGGAGAACTTACTTCGTTGATAAACTCGCATGAAAGTCGGTAATTTGGCGTTGCCATAAAGACCTGAGCTGGATACGTCGCAAGTGGGAGAGCAGAAAGGTCGAAGTGTAAAAATTTAGGTCAGGTTTAGAATTTCATTACAAGCTAAAGATTTTATTGAGGCCTGTGAGCCTCTGCATAGTCATAGTTTTCGGCAACGGTTGGCATCTGTATATGGTCTTCCTATTTTCAAAAATTAGCAAAAACCGACATCCTGAGGCGAAGCCGAAGGAGTTGGATAAATGAGTTCTGCAAAATTGAGGTTAGGCATACTTTGAAAAGAAAAAAATCGTTTTTTGTTTTTTCTTTTCAAACAGTAAGTCATTGTGTAATAATCAGTTAGGTGATTATTTAAGAAAATCAAAAAAACAGATTTTCTTAAATAATATATGCCTAACCTCAATTTTGCAGAAGCCTTGTTGGATAACGAAAAAGAGATTCTTAGCGGAGCCTGTCCTTGAGCGCAGCGAAGGGCTCAGAATGACAGCTTTGCTATCACTTTAACTCACTTTAGGCACTTTTCTGATAACCAATTAACCACTCACCAATTAACCATTCACAAATTGTTGGTTTCGGGATTTATCGTCAGTATATCTATATCAGCATATTTATAGAGCCGTCAGTAGTGAGCGCCTCCTGTAATTCGGAAATGTTTTCGTAGCTATTATTGTTTATTAACCATTCGTTAATCCCGTTAGTATCGGGATTATTTACCCCCATATTTGAATTTGTTGAGTCATGTTGCTGGGTCCAGCCGTTTTGCAGTCCGCCTGAGGCGGAGTCTTTAAGGGCTTCTTGCTCTGGTTGTTGACCCTCGGAGAGCACAACTTCAAGCCGTTTGATATGAATGCCTGCATCCTGAAGGTTTTGGATTATTTGTGGCAGTGCCTGCTGTATCTCTATTCTGGTTTGGGACTTGCTGACTTCCAATAGGCCTATTATCTGGTTGTCCTGCTCATCGAATTTGATGAAAACCTTTCCCAGTTCCGGTGGGTTAAGGCGAATCGTAATCTGCTGGTCCTGCCCTTCTCTGGATAAAGAGCTGTGAAAAGATTCAAGAATCTGTTTCCCAATGTCTGCAGAGACACTGCTGGGTGAAGTTTGCCCCGGCAGAGCAGCGGCCTTCGCACCCTCTTCAGAGTTGTGGGATTGCTCTGTAACGGGAGTTTGTGGGTTGTTGTGCGAAAGTATTTTTTCGAGGTCTGAATCAGAGCTATCATTTGAGGTCGAACTGCCACGGTTTTTTGTTTGGCCGGTGGATACTTGGACCGCTGTTACATTCAAATCTTGGACAGTTGGGTTATCTGAGAGTTTGTTCCCGGCACGTGGGGATTCTTTGCCGTTGCCACCTGATGATTCTGAGACTATTTCAGGGGCTGCTGCTGCACTGTCTGATGGTTTCTCAGCAGTCGGTGCAGTTTTTTCCGGAATAGTCCCGACAGGCTGAGACTGAGGTTCAGTGTGTTTGGTCTGAACCGGTGGGAAGTTGGTATTCAACATCGGAGTTTTTTCATTGCCGGGAATGGCTGACTTATTTATCGTGGTTGTTTCTCCGTTGTTCGTTTTGCTGCAATTATCAACAAGGGCATTGGGAATCAGTTGTTTGGCGTTTTCCCCATTGCCTGGAGCTTTTGCAGATGCGACCGTGCTATTTGGTATCAGTATTTTATCGATGTTGCTACCTTGTCCAGGCTGAGTATCGGCAGTACCCTCGTTTATGTTAGATAAAACGGTTTTGGGTAGAGGTTGGACCTTGGATGCCTCCGGCAGAACGGTTTTAAGTCCAAGTTGGCCTTTGTCAGTAGTTACAAGAAGTTTGATTTCGGCTGATTTGGCTGCTTTTCCGGTAACAGGAGGGGATTCACCATCTTTCAGATTGGCGATAAATTCGGCAAGCTGTCGCCCGGTTTTCGGCTCCATTTTTGTGGCGACCTCTTTGACAAGCGTGCCAAGTGTAATTGGGATTTCTGGAGTCGAAAGGGATTGGTTAGGATTCGACTTGGAAGGTTTCGCAGAAGCCGAGTCTTGTTGTTCTGATTTTGTGTCATCCCAGTCTTGCTGGGGCGCTTCAATCTTTGCTGATTTACGAAGCGTATGGCGAAAATCTTCCATAGGCTTGTTTACGGGCTCATTTTGGGTGATAGTAGGTATATTATCGGTCGTTGTTGATTCAGGAGTGTTAGAAGGCGGTGGAGTATCATCTGCCGCACAGGAAAACTGCGTGGCATTTGTGAATGTATTAGGTTTGGATGCAGGAGGGGCCGCGACGGCTGTTCCCGTGAACAACATATTATCGATTGTCAACAAGTTCGTGTTCATACACCATAACCCATAAAGCCAATACAATATAATAGTAGCAACTGTTGTGCCAGTATTTGCGGCCCGTCCCCTTGTAAATGATAACTGCTTGCTAATACTGAACTTATGAATACTGAAAAGATTGCGATTGTTCAAAAATACCTTGCTGTTAGCAGTGTTGGTGGAGAAATATTCCTGGTGCAGGAAAGAATTTCCGGTGTGGGTTGAGGATAAGTAGGTTCAAGAACTTTACGAGAAGTGAGGGCATGTAAAAAAGCACGCCATTGTATAAAATCCTGACATCGCTGATGCCTCTCAAATAAGCGATTATTAGGACTTAAAGCGGTTTTTCACACAAGATAGGGGTTAATATGCTGAAAATGACCAGCTTTCAGCGTTTGGCACGATTCTTGCTTATGTATCTTGAGAGACAAGGTTTGTGCATAGATATATAGATATTGGGAAATTCAGATGTCCAAAACAAACAGCATAATAGCTATTATCGAGGCCGGTATAAAGGCTGAAGGCCTTCGCCAGAAAGCGATCGCTAATAATGTTGCCAATCTTGAAACGCCGGGATACCGCAGGATTGATGTCAAGTTTGAAGAGTTACTTGCCAAATCCCTGGATTCATCCGGTTCAGTTGAGCTTAGTAAACTTGAGCCGCAGATTTATAGGCCCAGACAGACACCGGTAAAGTCAAACGGCAACGATGTTACTTTGGAAAGCGAAGTGGGTGCAATGATTAAAAATAGTCTTCGCTACACGACATATATTCGGCTGCTCAACAAGAGATACAAACAGATTGAATTGGCAATAAACGTAGGCGCAAGGTAGTGAGCCATTTGTTGGTTGTAGTGGCACGGTCATCTTGGCCGTGTTTTCACGGGCTGGAATTCCGTACCACAGTTTGGAAATAATTGAGAAAGGGGCAGAACAAATGGAAGTTGACAATCTCTTCGGCCCTATTGATATAGCGATTTCGGGCTTGCAGGCACAGGGCAAACATATGCAAGTGATTTCGTCGAATGTTGCCAATGCCCGCACAAGCGATGCCGGTAAGGGTGAGCCTTACCGCAGGCTCGAAGCGGCGTTCAAATCAGGTGGTGATTTGGGCGGTGTTGAGCTGAGCGAAATTCTTCCGGATATGGGCGATTTTCTTAGGGTTTATGACCCCAGCAGCCCTCGGGCGGATGAGCAGGGATACGTTTCAATGCCCAATATAAATTTGCCGCTTGAGATGATGAATCTGAATATTGCAACGCGGGTGTATCAAGCCAACGTAGCGGTCTTGAAGCGTTACCAGCGAATGGTGGAAACCACGCTCGAATTACTTCGATAAGTTGAGGAATAAACAATGGTTAACTTAAATGCAAATATAAGTGGTGTCCAAAACTCAATGAAGACTATTTTGGAACCCCGCTCGGTACAACCCAGGACCAATCTCGATTTTTCCGGGATGCCGAAAGTGGAGGATTCCGACGACAAGAAGGTGGACTTTGCTAATGCGGTGAAGAACTACGTATCCAATGTTGATGACCTTCAACAATCCTCAAATATGTCCATAAAGGATTTATTATCCGGTAAGAATGAGGATATCACCTCAGTGATCTCGGCGGTGGCTAAAGCTGATATAAGTTTTAAGCTGCTTGTGGGCGTTAGAAATAAGCTGATTGAAGCATATAAGCAAACTATGAATATGCCATTGTAATTGGTGAGCAGTGAGTGGTGAGTAGCCAATTAACCACTTACCAATTACCACTCACCAAATAATGAAAGGGCTTAATGAACTTTTTCCAAAGGATAAGTGCGGTTTGGCGAAAGATAGGTCTCGTTCAGCGGGCCTTGCTTATTGCGCTTTTTCTTACATTTGTTGCTGCCGGTGCTTTGCTTACATATTGGGCCCGCAGGCCTGATATGAGAATGCTATACCAGGAAATTGCGCCCGAAGAGGCGGCTAAGATTACAGAGAAAATCAGTGATAAAGGCATTGCTTACGAATTGCGTAACGGCGGGACAAGTATCTACGTGCCGAGAGAACAGGTTTATCAGCTTCGTTTGGATATGGCAAAAGAGGGTCTTCCGATAGGGGAGCAGGGCGGTTACAAGATATTTGATAATGAAAAAATCGGTGTCAGCCCATTTGTTCAAGGCGTTAACCTCAAGCGAGCACTACAGGAAGAACTTGCCAAGAGCATCCAGATGATAGACGGTGTCGTTCACGCCCGTATCCATATAGTAAGCCCTGAACAAACGCTTTTTACTACTGATGCCGGCAAAACCACCGCTTCTGTAGTTCTTCGACTAAGACCGGGTTATAAATTAAGCTCTTTGAATATCGCAGCAATTACTCATTTGGTCTCCGGCAGTGTTGAGGGGCTTACATCCGAAAATGTTACCGTGATAGACAGCCAGGGTAATCTTCTTTCTCGTGAATCCGACCCAACTATGGCCAGTGGGGCGAGTACTGTTCAGGATTATAGGGAGAGGGTGGAGCAGAACTTGGCCCGCAAGGTTGAGGATATGCTTGCTGCTGTTTTGGGACCCGGCCGGGCAACGGTAAGGGTTAGTGCCGTTATTGATATGAACAGCGTTAGCACCGTTACAGAAAAGCTTGAGCCAAAGGGAGTTGCTACTACAGAAGAGATTACAAACAATTCTGAAACTGGAGCCGGCACACCATCGGCAGCGGGTGAGCCGGCCATACCGGGAAGTATAAAGAAAGATGAAACAATTATTACAGAATACGAGATTGGCAAGACTGTAACGCAGGAGATTGTTTTGCCGGGCCAAATAAAATCTCTGAAAGTAGCTGCATTTGTTGACTTGTCGATATCAGACTCTAATGATGCAGGCGCCGGTAATAGTGCCGCAAAACTAATGCAAGAATCAGATGTGGTGGCAATTATTCAAAATGCTCTTGGTCTTGAGGATGAGACTGCGATCAAAGTAGTTGATGTTAAGTTCAATCGTCCGCTCGAATCACTGGTTGAAGAAGAGCCGTCCAGTTGGCCTCGCTATATAGCAATTGCCCGTCAGGCTTCTTTCGGCATTATGGCAGTTTGCGCGCTGCTCGTTCTTCGCATGTTCCGTGGTGCAAAGAGTAAGGTGACATCGACTGCCGCGGCAGGGCAGTTGCCCGAAGCTGAAGGGGCCGCCGGGCTTCTTCCAGGTGGAGGAGGGATCTCGGAACCATTAGTTTTGCGCAGACAAATAGCCAGTGCTTTGGAACAGGACCCTGAGCACGTCAAGCAATTGTTTGCCAGTTGGCTCGAAGAAAAGAATGGCTAAAGATTGCGATGCGTGAATCGTGAAGCGTAGAGCGAAAAATGAGCAACACGATATATAAGACGCGAATATCGAATGCTGAACGAGGAATATCAAATTTCGGAAAGAAAATCTCTTCCAGCGAGATACAAGGTGAGTACCCTTCCGTTGCAGACTTCTGACAAGCGGAAACGAGATACGAAAATGGCATTGACGGGTAAACAAAAAGCTGCAATGTTGTTGATGAGTCTGGATACGGTAACTGCTTCTGAGCTTCTCAAAGGTGTTGATACCGAAATGGTACAGGAATTGGCAGTGGAGTTTGCACATCTGGATGCCGCTGTTTCCAGCAGGAACAGGCAGAGCTTGAAACTTACCCGGCAGTTCTGTAATTCACTGCAGACCAACCATGGTTTTCGTCTTAAGGGCTTCCTAAAAGAATTATTGAAGAGTACCGTAGGTGATGAGAAGACAGAGCAGATCCAGACCGGAATACAGGAACTGCTGTGCAAAGACGACCCTTTCATATCTATTCGTTCCGCCGACTCTCAAACAGTAGCAAAAATTCTGAAGAATGAGCACCCTCAGACTGTTGCGGTTGTTTTATCAGAACTGCCAGTGGAGAAAAACGCAGAGGTGCTCAGCTTTTTGGATTGGGGTATCCGAGTTTGTGTTGTCAGCAGGATGAGCAGTTGTGGAGTTATGAGCGCCGAAGCAAAAACACGGATAGCAGAAACAGTTTGCAGACGTCTTGAGGCTGTTGCTGCCCCCATGCGTTCTTGCGAAAGCAAAAGCAAGAACGGGGTCGCAGGTGGATCTTTACCAACACAGTCCGAACCATCTTTGAGAAAATTGGCTGTTCTTTTGAGAAACCTGGTTAAAGAGATTCGAGATGGTCTGCTTGGAGCCATACAGGGAAAAAACAGGCAGGCTGGTGAAATGGTAGCTGACTTGATGATAGTATGGGAGGATATTCCGCACATTAATGACAGGTCATTAAAAGAGGCCTTGAGGCGAATTGATGTAAGGAAGTTAGGGCTGGCATTGGTCAAGGCCGACGATAGATTCTTTCGGAAAATGAAATCCAATATCTCCGAGCCAATGGCTGTTATGCTGGAAGAGGAAGCGATATTTATGTCAGCTTACAAAAAGAAAGATGTTGAAGAAGCCAGAGAGGAAATTGTCCGGGTCTTGCGCGAAATGAATGAGAGAGGTGAGATTGCATTTATAGAAGAAGAATCCAATGCTTGACAGAATTTCAGGCCAAGATTGCCTGTAGTAAAAAATTGCTGGAAAGATATTAGCGCGAAAATTCAAAAAAGGGATTAAGTAAGCGATGTTGACGGGTAAACAAAAAGCTGCGATGTTGTTGATGAGTCTGGATGGTGCGACTGCTACTGAGCTGCTCAAGGGACTTAACGCCGAAGAAATTCAGGAGATTGCTATGGAGCTTGCGCGAATCGACGCATCGGAGCATGGTGATACCAGAGAACAAGCGAAAGTTGCCCATGAGTTCTGTAGCTCACTTCAAAAAAAGCGAACTTATAGATTTAATATGAAAACTTTTTTCGACGAAATGCTTGTGAGTGTCCTTGACAAGGATAGGGCTGAGCAAATCCAGTCCCGGGTTAAAAAGGCTACGGGAAATAAAGACCTGTTTATGGATATTCGTTCGGCAAGCACGGACGAATTAGTTCTTGCGTTGGAAGGTGAACATCCACAGACGATAGCTGTGGTGCTGTCAGAGCTAACTCCAAAGAAAAGCCAGGATGTCCTGTCGCGTTTGAGCGAAGAAGCTCGACTTAAAGCTGTGTGCAGGATGACGAATCCGGAACTGGTTGGCAGCGGAGTGAAGCAGCGGATAGCATTTACATTTAGCGAACGGCTGGAGAGTTTCAAAGGAGAGGCTCTTCCGGAAAAACCGGAGCAGACTTTACGAAAACTGGCTATTGTGTTAAGTGGTCTGGAAAAAGACCTGCGAGACCGAATGCTTGATGAGCTCAGCAAACATGATGAAGAAACCTCCACTATGGTAAGGCGTTTGATGATAACGTGGGAAGATATTCCGTCAATAGCAGACAGGTCTATGCAGGAAGCGCTGCGAGCCGTGGAGCCGAGCAGATTAGCGGTGGCGCTTTATGGAGCTGATGAAGAAATTATACAAAAGATACGCTCAAATATATCTGAGCGGGCAGTGGCTATGCTCGACGAAGAAATTTCACTGATGCAGGAGCCGCTGGCAAAAGAAGTTCTTGATGCCAGAGAAGATGTTGTCGGTCCGCTGCGAGATGCCAATGAGGAGGGTAAACTTAGATTTAGTAGGGCGGTAACGGAATGACACAGACGCTTACAGTTCATCTTGAGAAGCCGATCGCCTCGGCCAAAATTATGGATGAATCTGCCGGTCGTGGCGTAGTCGATTCAGCAGCAAATGCCGAGAGAGTTCTGACACAGGATTCGGTGGCTCAGAAAACTGCTTTTTCACAGGCTTACCAGGCGCTTAATGCCGTGGTTGCCAAGCTCAACGAGTGTTACGACAAAGTATTTGCCGAGCACAAGGAAGAAATTGCCAAACTTTCGGTGGAAATCGCCAGAAAGATTTTGATGCAAAAAGTCGAAGATGGGGACTATGAAATAGAATCTATCGTCAGAGAAGCACTCAAAAATGCTCCGACGCGCCAGGATATAGTAGTGCATTTGAATCCTGAAGACTTTGCGCAATGCCAGAAGGCACAGCAGGATGAAGCAGACGGCGCCTTAGCCGGCATTAAGTTTGTTTCTGACCCAAATATTGGGCGGGCTGAATGCCTGCTTGAGAGCCCAAAAGGAATAATCGAATCTTTGATTAACGAACATCTGGAAAGAGTTGCTAAAGCACTTAAAAAGGTAGAATAAGTTATGGCTACGAGCCCCGTTAGAAATTCTGCAAAGGGTAGTACGACGCCGTCAGAAGTAGGGGCGGTTCGCGAACCGCCCCTACTTGGCCTGACGGTTGAATCTAACGGGTCGATACAAAAAGGAAAGATTTCTAACGGGGCAAGTGAAGTTGGTAACAGTTTGATTGATTTTGAGAAGTTTCACTCGGCGCTGCGCAGCGTAAATTTGTTGGATTGTCAGGGTTTTGTAGTCAGGGTTACCGGCCTGACGGTTGAATCTACCGGTCCGGCAGTAGGCTTAGGAGAGCTTTGCGGGATCCAGATGCGTGACGGTCGGCGTGTGTTGGCTGAAGTGGTAGGTTTCCAGAATGACCATCTTATCCTGTTGCCCCTGGAGCATATAGATGGTATATCGCCGGGCGATACGGTAACCGCCCGGACTACTCCGCGCCATATTACCCTAAGCGAAAGTGTTTTAGGTAGAGTTGTGAACGGCTTGGGAGAACCTATAGATAATAAAGGGCCGTTAACAGGCGCTGATAAGAAGGCGTTGGATGCAAGTAGTCCGCCACCTTTGAGCCGGGAGAAAATTACCAGTCCTTTGGCTTTGGGTATCCGGTCGATGGATGGCGTATTAACCTTTGGCAAAGGGCAGCGCATAGGTATTTTCTCGGGCAGCGGAGTGGGCAAGAGTGTTCTGCTTGGCGATATTGCCAATTCGAGTGAGGCAAATGTCAATATCGTAGCGCTGATAGGCGAGCGTGGCAGAGAGGTTCGGGAATTTCTCGAGGGAGACCTCGGTGCAGAGGGTTTGTCACGCAGCGTGGTTGTCGTTGCCACCTCGGATTCGCCCCCCATTCAGCGAGTAAAGGCGGCGTTCGTAGCTGTTACAATTGCCGAATATTTCAGGGACAAGGGCAAAAATGTTTTGTTTATGATGGACTCGCTTACTCGCTTTGCCCAGGCCCAGCGTCAAATAGGTCTTGCCGCAGGTGAGCCCCCAGCGACAAAAGGCTATTGTCCGAGCGTGTTTTCACTAATGCCGAGACTTATCGAACGTTTAGGCTGTTCCGAAACCGGCAGTATTACAGGCATTTTGACTGTCCTGGTGGAGAACGATGATATGACTGACCCAGTGGCTGATAGTGCCAGGAGCCTGCTTGATGGGCATATAGTTCTGTCGAGAAAATTGGCTGATCGGGGCCATTATCCTGCTGTGGATATTTTACATAGCATCAGTCGATTGATGCCTGCGGTGGTTAGCAAAGAGCACAGACTTGCCGCACAGAAGCTCAAGGAAATATACGCTATTTATATTGATGCTGAGGACTTGATAAACATTGGGGCGTTTTCGTCGGGCAGCAATCGACGCATTGATGGAGCGATAGCCTTGATTGACAGGATAAACAACTTCCTTATTCAGCCTATTCGAGACAGGACAAATTTCAATGAAACAGTCGAGCGATTGACTGCTATTACCCGGTCGTGGGATGAGCTGCTGGGTGCCCAAGCACGGTAAATTGCGTTCTGGGCACTCGTCAGGTATTGGGAGTTGAAAATTGGAAATTAATAGCGAAAAAAAGGCTATTAAATGAAACGGTTTGTATGGCGGTTACAGCGTGTCCTTGACATAAGGAAAAAGGAAGAAGAAAAAGCCAGAGCAGAATTGCTTGCGCTGACGGAAAGGTTAGCCCAGACACGAGGCGAGCTCCTGATGCTTCAGAAGATGTTAGAGGATATAATTAATGTTTTAACCGGGGAAAATCCTAAAAAGCGATTAGGCAAGCAAGAATTTTTTCTAAAGTTTTCAGCGGCAAGTGATGAGCAAATTAAGAAGCTCGAAGGAAAAGTGAACGAGCTGGAATCACAACAAAGAGATAAAATTGCGGAAGTCTTAAAACTCAGAAGGTTAAAAGAAGGCCTGGAAAGGTTGCGAACCGAAGCAAAGATGCGATTTATAATCGAACAAGAGAAACTTGAGCAAAAACAATTGGATGAGGGAGCTACAGTTTCATTTGTTCGAAGAGCGCAAAGTTAGGAGAAAACCAGTGAGTAAGAAACTGATAATAATCACAGCAGCAGCGGGACTGGCAAGTTTTGCCGGAGCGTTTTTCTTGGGGTGGCGTACTGAACCACCTTCAGTAATCGTTCCCGACGAGTCGGTTCTGCCGACACTTGCGGCCATGGAGACTGTTCCGGAATTACCCCAGCCGGGAGTCGGTGTGATAGGTGCTGCCGGCTCGGCTTCCGATAGAGAGAAAAAAGCTATGACGGAAAAGCAGCTCAAGAATCTTGTCTTTGAGGTCCGGGAAAAAATGCAGGAGTATAACGATAAGCTCCAGAACCTTGAGGTATGGGAACAGAGATTGCAGAGGGCCCAGGATACGTTAAAGGAGGACATCAAAAACCTCAATGATCTGCGGGTCGAGCTTACTTTAATCGTCACCAGTCTCAAGGATGAACGCGATAAGCTGCTTAAGAGCAGGCTTGAGATTGCGCAGACCGAGAAGGCCAACCTGGTATTAATAGCAGCTACCTATGACCAGATGGATACGTCCAGTGCCGGCAAGATATTGATTAGCATGTGTACCGACCAAACGCAACCTGGCAAGATTGATAGCAAGGGCAGTGGCTTTGATGAGGCGGTGAAGATTCTGTACTATATGCGCGAAAGGGCCAAAGCCAAACTGTTGGCTGAGCTAACCACCACTGAACCCAGGCTGGCAGCGTTTTTGACCCAGAGATTAAAAAAGGTAGTTGAAGGAAATTAGCCCTATGGATATTGCAACGATAATAGGAATACTACTTGGTTTTCTGGTCATTACAACCGCCATTGTTGCTGGTGGTGGTTGGCAGATATTCATCCATATTCCCTCAATGGCCATCACCATAGGGGGTATGCTGTGTGCTACGCTCATACATTTTTCGCTGCCGCAGTTTTTGGGAATATTTTCGATAATCAAGAAAACTATCATTGCGAAGGTGCCGTCCCAGTCGGAGCTGATTCAAAAAATGGTTAATTACGCAGCCATCAATAGACGTGACGGAGCGCTGGCTTTGGAGCAGGAGATTCCCAACTTAGACAATTTATTTTTCATCAAGGGCTTGCAGATGCTTGTGGATGGGCGGGATTCCGAACAAATTCGGGACTTTATGTCTATAGAGATTCAGTACCTTCAGGACCGCCATTCGACAGGCAAAAAGATTTTGGAGTTTATGGGGTCGGCCGCTCCTGCTTTTGGAATGATAGGCACACTCATTGGTTTGATTCAGATGCTCAGAAGCCTCGATTCACCTGACGCAATTGGTGGAGGAATGGCGGTAGCTTTGATTACTACTTTTTATGGTGCATTGGCTGCAAATTTGATTTTTATCCCATTGGCAGGCAAATTGGGGATTTATTCCAAAGCAGAAACAACCGCAATAGAGATGATTGTAGAAGGTATCTGCGCTATTGCACAAGGTGATAACCCGACCATTGTTCGAGAAAAAATGCAGGCATTTATCTCACAAGGCAGACGGGAAGAAGTAAAGGCTACTGTATAATGGGACGTGGGAGCAAAAAAGCAGAACCCGATGAAGCTCCAGGTGCACCGGAATGGATGGTAACTTTCAGTGATTGCATGACGCTGCTGTTGACGTTCTTTGTGCTTCTCCTGAGTTTTTCCTCTTTCGATGAGAAAGTTTTTCGAAAATTACAAGCTTCTTTTTTTAACGCTCTTCCTGGTTTCAATCAGTCAGAAGAAGCAGGTAGAGATGCAGTCCTGCCTACGGAGCAAATTGAAGAGACACCGGAACTGGTCAAAGGCAGCGAAAAACCTACTTTGATTAAAGGATTGAATGATAACTTAAAAGAAGATACGCCCACAGATTTCCGCAGACGGAAGGTATTCTCAATCTCATCGGAAAGAATCTTTTGGGGTAGAGGTACGCTTATTTCGGCTGAGGGTCGTCGCATTATGACTAAAATGGCGTCATTCTTAAAAGAGGTACCCACCCGTGTAGTTGTTAACGAAAATGGGCCGGCGAGCGAAGAGGGCGCTGAACAGCTTGGTTTGTCACGGGCTTGGGCGGTCATGGAATATCTTACAACCGAGCATAACCTCAATAAGAAGTGGTTCAGCATCTCAGCGGCAAGTACTCCGGCTCAAGAGAGCCTTAGAAGTGGTGAGCCGGCCCGCGTAAGTACGGAACCTGAACGTATTCTTGAGATAGTTTTGTTGGAACGGAGCATTTACAATTGAAGCGTAAGCATAAATCAATCGAGGAAGGAGGTCCTAAAGTCCCGGTATATATCGTTACATTTTCAGATATGGTAACGCTGCTGCTGACATTCTTTGTGATGCTGTTGAGCCTTGCGGCTGTACAGGACGAGGAATTATTTAACAGGGGCCGAGATTCCTTCTCGTTTGCAATTAAAAACTTTGGACTTGGTATGTTATGGGGCAGGAAACCAAGACCCGATTTCGGTAATGTTAAAATCAAGTATTTCATAAGCAAACCTGATAAGTTTTTTGAAGGCAGGAGCATACATACAAAAGAGGAGAAAATTCGTCAATTCTTCAATGAGCTGCGCCAGTCTATGAAAACCATGCCGTCAGAAGTAGCTGCAACGAAAACCGATTTTTCGGTGACTAACATTCGCTTCCCACCGGGAGATTCACGTCTTGATGTCTCGGCAAAGCGGTTCTTAGGTGGCTTTTGCTCGAATTTGCAGCAGGATTCCGGTTCCAGACCAATTAAGCTTTATGTGCTTGGTTTAGCCGATGACCAGGCAACCGAGAAAGACCAGTGGATACTTTCAGCTAAGCGGGCAAAGGTGGTGGCGGATTATCTACGGGGTATTTTATCTTCGGAGTCGGACTTCCAAACGCAACGTAGTGCGTTCGGGGGCTGGTCTAAGTGGTCTGTTTATTGGTGGGGAGCTGGGCCGGGAGGTGATTGGGTGCGGCAGGATAGCCCGATTTCAAAACAGTCTCAGATACTAATCGCGGTCCTCAGGGCGGACGATTAATTCTTGTCCGTGTTAAGTTTTTCGACAGTTTTTCTGATTATGCGCCAATTCTCGCATCGAAAGTCCCGCTGACGGCCTACTAATGCCCATTTTGGCATTTCGGCACACCATTTGCTTGTAAACTAAAGTGTCTAAAGTTTGGAGTGCCGAAAGTGAACTAAAGTTAACGAAAATTGTCACTTTAGGCCCTTTAGCTCACTTTGGGTACTTTCTAATTTGGAATGTTGCAGGGACCCCGCCTTGCGGGAATCCAGCGTGGTACGATTCAGGAAAAAAATCGTTGTTTTTTTGATAACAGTTACGTTAGGCAGCGGTGTGCTATTTGTCTGCTCGGCTCAATCGCCTACCGATGCTGAACAGCACGCTTCTAACAGGCGTGGAACGGAATTGGAAAATTCACCTGTACTAGCGTCATCGCAGGTGCGAGCAAAATCCCAATCTGGTTCTTTATTTGAAAATGACCCCAATTTTTCGACAAGAGCGAGTGATGGATTGAGTACCCGAGATCTGTTCTTTAAGATGATGGTTTCGGTTTTGTTCCTTGTTGCTCTGGGCGCAGCGGCGATTTACGTTTCTAAAAGGTTTCTGCCGAAGATTACTAACCTGCCGGGCAAGGAAATTCGTATCGCCGAAACAGTTCACCTCGGGCCGCGCAAAGCAGTACATCTGCTTGAGGTAGGGGAGCGACGGTTCCTTATAGGTAGTACAAATGAGAACATCACAAGATTGGCCGACTTAGAAATGGAAGTGAATAAAGTGCCTAAAGTTTAGAGTGCTTAAAGTGACACGCAAGTGTCATCCTGAGGCGAAGCCGAAGGATCTGGTCAACGAAAAAGAGATTCTTCACTTCGCTGCGCTGCGTTCAGAATGACAGCAAAGCTGTCACTTTAGGCACTTTAGTTCAATATTGAGAATATAGATGGCCGGCAAGCTTATTAAAATTTTTTTTCTGGCGTTTGTTGTTTTGTTACCTGCTGGTTTCTCTTTTGGCCAGGATGTAAATGTGATCCCAGTGCAACCTGGGCTGCCTGGCAATACTGCCACGACAAGTGTCCCGGCCCCCACTGCTGGCTTGCGCCAGCAAGCCGTGGGGGGTGTTCCAAGCATCACAGATTTGATGACGATTATAGATAAGGCAACGACCAACGAGACCAAAGGCAAAGATTGGTCAACGCCTGTCAAACTTGTAATCATCTTTACCGGCCTGGCGATTCTGCCGAGTCTTTTGGTGATGATGACTTCCTTTACGAGAATAGCTATTGTTTTGGCTTTTATTCGACGAGCTTTGACCACGCAGAGCATACCTCCTACGATTGCAATGATGGGCTTAGCTTTATTTCTGACGTTGTACACAATGGCTCCAACATTCACCAAGGCCAACGTGAACGCCATCCAGCCTTATCTTGCGAACGAGATTGATTTTCAAACGGCGGGTATCAGGGCCGGCGATTGTATCAAGGAATTTATGCTTCGGCAAAGCAGGGAAGCCGATTTAGCTCTCTTTGTACGGATGGCCAGGATAGACCCCCCAACAAGTCCGATGGATATAGATTTGCATATAGTTATTCCGGCTTTTATTATCAGTGAATTCCGCACTGCATTTGAAATAGGCTGTCTTTTGTTTATTCCTTTTCTACTGGTGGATATAGTTATTGCAAGTGTTTTGCTTAGTGCGGGTATGATGCTGCTGCCACCAATGATGATTTCGTTGCCCTTGAAGCTGATATTATTCATTCTTGTTGACGGCTGGGGATTACTGGCCGAGAGTCTTAGCCTGAGTTTTAAATGACGTCTATGTGAACTAAAGTGCCTACAATTTGGAGTGCCAGAAGTGAGAATATCCGGGAATCAGGAAATCAGAGACCTGGCAGCCTGATACCCACTACCTGGTAACCTAACAGGCTGATAGCCTGAATAATTAGCTCACTTTGGACACTTTCTAATTTCGTGAAGAGGTGCAAATTATGGATGGAAGCTTCGTTCTTTACCTGGGCCGGCATACT
Organism: uncultured Pirellulales bacterium; assembly: GCA_964444135.1. Lineage (GTDB taxonomy): Bacteria > Planctomycetota > Phycisphaerae > Sedimentisphaerales > Anaerobacaceae > NIOZ-UU13. The sequence continues at coordinate 24,795 of CAYUFX010000071.1, forward strand.
CTCGAGACGGCTTTGCTTTTAGCTGCTCCGATTCTGCTGACATGTATGGTGGTAGGAGTGACGATGACATTGTTTCAGGCAGTTACTTCCATACGCGATATGACCTTAACGATAGTCCCAAAGCTTTTGGCTGTTGGTCTGGTCATGTTGGTTTGTGGCGGTTGGCTCCTGGGAGTGATACTTAGATTTACCAACGAAATGTTTGGCCATATCCGGAATATTGGACACTGAAGGGGCAGAAGTCAGATGTCGGAAGTCAGAAGTCAGAAATTCTGTCTTCTGTCCTCTGACTTCTGTTTTCTGTAGTTCACTTTAGGTACTTTAGCTCACTTTTATGGAATTGATAATCGAAAAACTTCTTGGTTTTGTAATGGTGCTGACAAGGATTTCAGCATT
>CAYUFX010000072.1:0-24832 GCA_964444135.1 uncultured Pirellulales bacterium
TACAAATGTAGTGCCTTATAGGCACGTAAATATCTGGTGCCTTATAGGCAGGTAAGTTAGTGAAGAGTGAGCTAAAGTGCCTAAAGTGAGCTAAAGTTGGATTATCGATGCTTGTAAATGGTTCATAGTTCATGGTTCATTGGTTAATTTAGTTAATATGGTTAATTTGGTTAAATGGCTCATTGGTTATTTTTTGAGAATTTTTGCCACCAAGTCACGAAGACTCGAAGGAAACCACGGATTACACAGATTTTCACGGATTAGAGAAATATAAAAAGTGCCACAGAGCACACAGAGACCACAGAGCTAGTTGGCTGGCGGTGCATCCTCGGCACAAATCCGGGCTAATGCGAGCATCGCCCGCAGCTTGTCCCTCGGCCGCTGGGCAACTTTACAGTTGCCCACTTGAAAACAAGTACGCCAGCCTGCTCTTTGATGTTGACTGAAACGGTTCATAGGATTAACTATCGACCATTCAATAACGATGCTTTTTGGCGTGTATCTGCTGATACGAAAACGTGCGGTTCTCCGCTATATCTTCGCCTGCTGGCGGTTTATGTTAACCTGCTGGCCCCTAAGGGACAGGCTAACATACGGGTATTTTAACATTTTTCAAACAATAGTCAACGAAAAAATGGCCAAAAAAGCACTTTTTTTAGCCCACATTTTACCAAGTGAGATAATGGATTCTCGTTAGTGAGGAGTGAGCTAAAGTGCCTAAAGTGAGCTAAAGTTGGATTCTCGTGTTTAAACAAAAACCTGCCGGGTAAACCGGCGGGCTAAACATTACGAATTCCATATTCTTTATTCTGTATTCCAGGAATCCTTACGGGGCTAACGGTATCTCTTTCATTATTCTCTCTTACATCCGCTCTGGTTGTCGGAATTCACGCTTGCACATCACAAATCAAAAAAGCACTGGACACCTTTAAATTCCTCTCCTTTAATTCCATGTTCAATCAGTATTTCTTTAGAAGTTCCTTGATCTGAGGTATCACTGACTCATTTAAGGTGAACGTGTCTGCAAACCTCGTGGCTATTTCGTTTCGTGTCAGGAATATAATGAAACCAGCAGTCGCTTTTGGCTTGAAATTAGAATGTTTTTTGAATTCGGCGGAAGTCATCTTCTTCTTTTCCAAGAAAACATTCCATAGTTGTCTTCTCTGCATTATGTTGCCGAGAATCTTTTTTTGTTTATAGGGAGTGATTGAATCAAAAAAGGTTTCAGATTTATTATTAACCGAAATATCTACTTTGGTTGCAGTAGGGATAACTCTGGTCTTTTTCAGTTGCCAAATGTGATTTTCAACGTCAGCACAATGGGCTATCACTTGGATAGAGGATGTTGATGTATCAACAAATGAACCCATCTTGCGCGCTATGTTACCGTAACTTCGAAGAAAGTCTTTACCAAACACCTCTTTGACTGCATTTGCGGGTTTGCGACGGATACCTGATTTACCAAATATCAAGAGTTCTTTTCCCGAATGGTTCCAGTCCACCTCAAAGATATGTTTATGCGTCTTATCAATCTCAATTAGAAGTTTAATATGCTCCTGTTTCACTTTTGGACTCAGCTCTTTTAGATAGGCCAGGCACAGAGCAGTTCGAGATGTATCCATTGGCTCAGCAGTCGTTCTGTATATCGACTTATGTGCGACTGCATTGGTTCTTTTAATATGTTTTTCTGGAAGGATTAGGCATTCTGCATTCCGCGAAAGAAACTGTTTCGCTAAAGCATTGTCTACTGTGTGGCCGCAGAGTTTTTCAGTAGTCTTAGCCAACAAGCTTACAAGAGGTTCCTCAGGTTCAGAGATAATCTTGTTCCATGCTTTTAGTAAGGTCTTTCGAATAACATTCTTCTTCTGTTGGCTCTCGTAGATAGATTTGGCATTCTCGATAGATTTACCAGATGAAATTTTGTCTCTCGAAAGGAGGTCTATGAACTTATCGGCCACATCCTCTGGTTCTTGTTGGAGAAAGTCTATGGTATAGAATTTCCTATCTTCCCAGGCCGCATCTTGTAACAGCGGGAGGTAGAACCACCAACTGACACCGTTAGTCAAGACTGCCAGCCCCACACCTGCTTGGAATGAATACTTAAGCAGTTGTTCATGGTGAGATTCCAGTTGTTCACGGATTCTCTTCACTTCAATAAATACTTTATCTTTGTTGTTAATTCTCAATGAGTAGTCCACACGTTGTGACTTGAGAGCGTATTCTGGGTAGACTTCGTTTATATCAAAGATGTCCCAACCAAGAGTAGATAGTATCTTTAAGACAATAACTTGCTTTGTTGCCTGTTCATCATAAGAATCGATTTCACGTATTGATTTTAGATCGTTTGCAAACGATATGAGTTGTTCTTTCATTTTATCTATCCTAAAGCAAGCCCTGAACACAACTGATAGTACTGGATCTAGTAAACATTTAAACTAAACATCCCCCAACTTCTTTTTTATCCATTCAGTGGCGCGAAACTCTTCGCCCATAGGACGACCGGAAAAACGGTCAAACAGAAAGTTTACAAACATCCTGATAGCCTCTCGGTCATTAATAAACCGCGCGATAAACTGATCTATATCATAAAGATCCCCATTTTCTTTCTGTGCTCTTAGGACTAATTGCCCAGCCACATTTCCTCCACGATCTTGTTTGTTCGATTGCGATTGTTCAATCTTTTCCTTCCACCATCCTTTTCCTTCCAACCCCATGAGATTTTTGACAGGACCACGTAGAAAATCGCAGAAACCCTCGCCCCACCACTCATTGCTATAATGGAGAGGTGAAACACGAAAGAATGGATGGACTAATTCGTGTGAGCAAGAATGAAGAAGCTTATCCTTTTTGAAATATTTATCTTCCCAGGGGATATATATGTAATTGTCTTCCTTACCACTCCAATTAGGTTGGGAGGCGTTTTTGTTGTGACCAACCATAATTCTTGAATTAAAGAATTGAGCTGGATTTAAGCAAGTAACGTATTTCAAAAAATCTGTCATAGCTTGGAGGGCATTAGCTATTTCATAAATGTCTCCTTGAAACTCATCAATGTAAACAAATATGATATCACCTCTTCCCTCAAGATTTTTACAATCCGGAAATTGATTATTGAAAATTCTTTGTTCGTGTGAAGTTATATCAAAATTCATAATCAATATTTTTATATGTATGACATAATGTTATAGGAAGTCGGGGAGTATACATATTTGTTTCTTTACCTGCCACTCTTTCATATCTCGTATCTCGTGAAGCGTATCTCGTGTTGTTTCCGCTCCCGGCTGCATCACGACTTTAGTCACGGAAAATAACACAAAAGAATGTAAAAGGCAAGGTGTTTTTTGGGGTTAATTGGTTAATTAGTGAATTAGTTAATTGGAAGGAAAAAGGAAAAGGCAAAGAAAATTTTAGCATTCCCTTACGCCTGCACCCCCGGCCAGAGACCGGGGCTAAATAAGCTCGACGCGGGGCGTCGAGTTGGTGTAGGGGGGGAAGGGGATTTGTGATTTGTGATTTGAGATTTCATATTGGTTGATGGGTACATCTCTGGTGTGGGCGGACCCCGGGTGGAACCCGGGGCTAAACGAAGCGGAGGCCCTGGCGGGGCCAGGGCGGTTTTTTAATTGACCCCCCAACGCTGCCTTATAGGCAGGTAAGATCATGGGGTTGGAGGGCTAAACAGTATTGCGCTTGCTTTAGTGCCTTATAGGCACGTAAGTGTTTGCTCGCAATGAGAAAGAGCTCAATGCTATGTGCCAAAAATGTTATGTGGTGCCAGAAAAATTAGCCAAACCCCATATAGCCCCTGCCATCTTAAATATTTGTATAATCATCACAAGACAAACCAGGGCATAAAGCAATCTTGGCAGCCATCGGGCGAATTCAATAAACAGCAGCTCGGCTTTGTCGCCGGCAATTTCAGCTATCTTATCAACCATTTTGTCGAGTTCGCCGATTTGTTCTCCGGTTTGCCAAATATTAAGGTAGTCCAAAGGTAATCTGTTAGAAAATCCTTTGTAGGCCATATTCCCTGCTGCTATGCTTGCCGCACCGCCTTGAAACATATCGGCTATGATTAAGTTTCCTGTTAGTTCGGTGGCTTGTGCCGCACATTCTTTTATTGGTACGCCGGCTTTGTAGAGCATATTAAAGCCCCTGCAATACCGGCATATTGAGAGCTGCCGAACAGCCTGCCCCAGAATTGGTATCCTCAGTATCAGGACATCTAAAAGTCTGCGAAAAAGTCCGTTGTTTGGTACGGAGTGGTAAACAGCCAAGGTTATTCCTATCAGCAGGTAAAGGAGACCTAATACTTTTGCAATCTGCATCATGTATTCGGTTGAGCTGATTTTGCCTAAAACCATAGAGGGAAGGGGAACAATAAATACCATAATATGAAAAATCATAAACGGCAGAATTAATCCTGAGATGAGAATTCCCTTTATTCGATTTTTAAACTCATACCAGTTGGAGAGCATCTTAAAACAATTGGGCAATTCACCCGAGAATTCCGCTGACTTTAGCAGCATTAAATCCAGCCTGGCAAAGACCATGGGATATTCGGCCATCGAATCTGCAAAGGTATTGCCCCGGGAGACAGATTTACTTAAGCCGGAGAAGATGTTCCTCAGATGTCCTTGTAATCCTTCGCTGACCGTGTCAAGTGACTTTATTATCGGCAGCCCTGCATCGAGCAAAACTGCGAGGTCGTGATATATTATTGCAAGTTTACTGCTCACGGCGAGCCTCTTTTATATCCGCTATAATGCGTTGATAGTTTTATGGTCAGAAGTATCATATCGATTGTATCAGTATCGCGGTTTACATCAATAAATTAAGCCGATAAAATATTCGGGAAATTTTCTTTTTTTACGATAATCTGTTGATTCATTCTGCTTTTGTTATATATATTTTATAGAGGTGTAGCTTTTTAACGAGTTACTGATTAATGAAATGATTCGAGGGATTAACTATGAGGCTTAAGTCCATATCCTTATCTGTTGTTGTTCTGGTTTGCGCGACGCTTATGCTCGTCTCATGCAGTAGCTTTTCGATTGGCGCGGGTTCGGGCCGCAGGCGCGTATACAAACATGGACCTCCGCCGCACGCTCCCGCGCACGGTTATCGCCACAAATACGAAGGCGTAGAGCTCGTTTATGATTCGGGGCGCGGTGTTTATGTTGTCATTGATCTTCCCAACCATTACTACTTTAAAGGCCGTTATTATCGCCGTGGCGAAATTCAATGGGAAGCAGGCGTCCATATAGACGGTCCGTGGGAGTTTGTATCTGAGGATGCACTGCCTAAGGGTCTTCGAGCCAAAGAGAAGGGCAAAGGCAAAGCCAAGGGTAAATCGAAAGAACATCCCGGCCGTGGCCTCGGCCTTGAAAAAAAGGATAAGTAGTAACTGCACTCCCTGTTTGTCATCCTAAAGCGCAGCCGAAGTATCTGGCTTATAGGTGAATAATAACGGATCGATGCTAAGAATCTCAAGCAGTCTGAGCCCTTTCTTTGAACCATTTCAAAAAAGTTGAAGAAGCTGCTTTATTGATATGACCTTGCACCGGAATAACATAAAAATAAGCGTGTCTCGAAAAATATATTGCGACGTTTTTTATTTTGTGTTTTGGTGGCATACCATCGATACCAGCAATTTTGTACAAGGTATAATACCCGATGAGCTGATTGTAATAGTCTCTTGTTAGCTGTAGTTTCTTTGTAGTTTTTATCTCAACCAAGGTATCATCAACAATCACGTCTGCATCAGCTCCTCCAACCAACTTGGAAGCTTCACCGAATGTTGGATTTAGCAAACACACTTTCTTTGTCTTAAAGAGGTTAGGATCGATAATGCCGATCAAGTTCGCCAGGTCCTTTATGTCTTCCTTGCTGACAGTGTCAAGTTCTACATAGTCCTCGAAACGGCCAGTTCTAAAGATGATATCGAGATTGGCAAGCAGCATCGCTGAGGTTAGAAGAGTCTTAGTTATCTTGCCTGTTTTGAGATACACTTGATATTCGTTGCGGGCTTCCGATAGGATGCGTTTTATTTTGCGAAACATTGCCATATCGGCCTTGTCTGGCTTCAGGGCTGGCTCGACATCCACCTCACCCGTGTCGGCATAAATAACAAACCCTTCTTTGAACGTGAATAAAACCTTAAGTGATTCTTCCGCGACCCAGCGTTTATCAAATGCCTGTGGGTTTAACCGCTTTAGATAAAACCGCAAAAGATAATCGAACGCGGTTCCCACCAAAAAGTAATGTACTGTTAATGGTGGAGCTAATAATTCTTTTTTTTCAGTAAGTCTCGGTTTCGGGAACTCTTGTTGGAATTTTTCTTTAACATCATTATTCTTCAAAAATGAAGTTAGACTCATAATCCACTTACTCCGAATCGCATATTTTTTGCTCTCTGCTTCAGCGCGGCTGGATATAAAACGCACCCAGACGTAGCAGAATCACACAAAGTCAATTTTCTCCGGCTGACACCGTATGTCAAGAGCATTTTCTCAGAGCCATCATAACTATGTTACTTGGCTAATTTTCTTGATAAATCTGCTTTTTCTGTTTATAAATCTGCTAAGGAATTGAAAGGGACAAGTGCCATTGTTACCGGCTCAGGCGAGTGATGTATTTAGAATAACACGGCAATAATTGGTTATCAATAGTAAATGGCAAAGCTATGAAATTAAGTTGGGCCAGTCGCATTACGATTCTCAGGATATTGTTGATAATTCCATTTGTCAGCTTTATGTTGAAGGTTAATGACCCCGTACTTAGCCCCGCTGCACGGTATGCAATGCGATATGTTTCAACTGTCATTTTTTTGTCTATGGCGGTTAGTGATGCTATTGACGGTTATTTGGCTCGCAGGAAAAAGCAGATTACAAAGCTCGGTGCATTTCTTGACCCACTCGCGGACAAGCTGCTTATGACCTGTGCGTGCCTGCTGTTGTCCTCGCAGCGAGGACATGTGGAAGATTTTCTGCTGCCGCCGACGGTTGTGGTTTTGATTATCGGCAAGGACCTGTTTTTGCTCATCGGTTTTGTTATTGTTTATCTTATTACTTCACAGATTCGCATTGCTCCTGTGTTCATCGGTAAAGTTGCCACTACCCTGCAGTTGTCGATGGTGGCGGGAATTCTGATTGCTCCTGAGGTCTCCGGTGTTTTGCCCGGCTGGATTTGGTTTTTGCGGGTTCTCTGGTGGTCGGCTGCCAGTACCGCTATTTTGACAACGCTTATTTACATTCGCAACGGAAGTCGATATATTGAACAGTACGAACAAAGCCTGGCGAACAATAGTCCTTAGCCAATAGTATTTAACAAATGGCGACTCACAACTCGAAGCCAGAAACGCAGAATGTCAAATACGAGATAAGAACGTGGCTGTACGATTTAGTGAAATAAGGGAGGTTCTGGATGAGCTTCGACGCGGCAAAATGATTGTCCTCGTTGATGCGGAAGACCGTGAGAACGAAGGCGACCTGGTCTGCGCTGCCGAGAAGGTAACTCCTGAGATTATTAACTTTATGGCCAGGTTCGGTCGTGGTCTTATATGTCTGCCACTGACGGCTGAAAAATGTGATTCGCTTGGTCTGTATCCACAGACCGTTGACAGTACCGCCCGGTTTGGAACGGCTTTTACAGTCAGTATTGACGCAGCCGAAGGAGTAAGCACCGGTATCAGCGCATCCGACCGGGCGCAGACGGTTCAGACTGCAATTGCTGATGATGCCAGGCCGGGCGACCTTATTCGTCCCGGTCATGTATTTCCACTGCGTGCTCGTGAAGGTGGAGTACTCATTCGAGCAGGGCAGACCGAAGGTGCAGTTGATTTGATGCGCTTAGCGTCTTTAAGGCCGGCCGGTGTCATCTGTGAAATTATGAACGAAGACGGCTCGATGGCACGAGTGCCGGAGCTGTTGAAATTCTGCGAGAAGCACGATCTTAAAATTGCCTCAATCGCCAAGCTCATAGAATATCGTCTGCAGCGTGAAAGTCAAATCAAGCGCCTTGAGTGCGTCAATTTACCTACCGACTACGGGGAATTCACGCTTATTGGCTATGAAAGCGTTACTTCAGCCGAGCCACATCTGGCATTGTGCAAAGGCAGTGTTGGCCGGCTCGATGAAAACGGCAAAACCATCGAGCATAACGAGCCTGTGCTGGTCAGGGTGCATTCGGAATGTATGACCGGCGATTTGTTTCATTCGCAGAGATGTGAGTGCGGCTATCAATTGATAACTGCGATGAAGATGATAGAAAAAGCCGGCAAAGGTGCCTTGATTTATCTGCGGCAAGAGGGTAGAGGCATCGGCCTGACCAACAAACTACGTGCTTATAAGCTTCAGGAGCAGGGCCTTGATACTGTTGAGGCCAATCTACAGTTAGGCTTTATGGCTGACAAGCGTGATTATGGAATCGGTGCCCAAATCTGTCGCGATTTGGGACTCAGGAAGGTACGCATACTGACAAACAATCCTAAGAAGATTAGCCGCCTTGAGGTTTATGGTATAAAGATTGTTGAGCAGATACCGCTTAGAGCTGAGCCGGGCAAACACAACATCGACTATTTGCGAACGAAAAAACGCCGCCTTGGCCACATGCTTGATGAGGATTTATGAAGTCAGAAATCAGAAGTCAGAAATCAGAAGTTAGAAATCAGAAGTCAGAAATCAGAAGTCAGAGTCTGTCTTCTGTCCTCTGTCGTCTGTCTTCTGTTTTCTGTCGTCTGTCCTCTGTTTTTTGTCTTCTATCCTCTGTCGTCTGTCTTCTGGCGATGCTTTTGGGGGGCGGTGGTTGTGAGCAGATGCCGAGGCTTTCTGAACTTACTACGCAGACCGATAACGATTTTGAAAGGCTCTCTGTTTATTCTCATTTTGCTCCGGCGAAAATCAGTATTATGCCGCTAACTGAATTTATCAATCCCGGCGGTACCCGACAGGCTAATATGAATCTTTACGTCAGTTTGCTGGATTCTTTCGGTTCTCAGATTAAATCACCCTGCGTATTTCGTTTTGAATTATACCAAAGAGTTCAGCGCTCGGCTGAGCCTAAGGGAAGGAGAATTATTATTTGGCCGGATATTGATTTAACTGAACCGGTTGCAAATGACGAATACTGGCGGGATTTTTTAAGGGCTTACGAGTTCAATTTGCCTTTCGAGTTAGCCGTAAACCAGAGCTACATATTACAGGTAACGTGTCTGTGCCCGACCGGCAGGCGCCTCTCAGACGAATTCGCCCTTAAGCTCACAAAATGAGAAAGTGCCTAAAGTGTCTAAAGTGAGCTAAAGTTGCCACAACGTCGTTTGCAAAAGTTTTTCTTGACCAAGAGATAGTTGATTTGTTATAAATAAAATCAGTGAGGTTCGTACTCGCAGAAAGCAGAAGACAGACGACAGAGAACATAAGACATCTGACATCTGATTTCTGGCTTTTGATGTGTGGAATCTTTGTAGTTTTTCGAGAAAGGAGGAGTTATGGCGTGAGGTACGGAGTTGTGGTGGAAACTTTGCGCTTCGCAGTGAAGAAGTATTACATATCTATTAACAACCTATATTTATTTTTTGAACCCCGCTCGTCGTCCGCAGGATGCCTTGCGGCAAAGACGGGACGGGGTGAAGGAGGATTATTATGTCTAAGAAATTGATTTATCTAATTTCTGTTTTGGTGCTGAGCGTGGCAGGTAATACCTTAGCTGACCTCGTGGTCCATTGGAGTCTTGATGAGGGGTCCGGCACGACTGCTCATGATTTTTCCGGCAATGGCCACGATGGCACCTTGAATGGTGACCCACAATGGGCGACTGGGAAGACAGGTAGTGCGCTGGAGTTCGATGGTACCGGCGACTATGTGGAGGTCGAACGGGTCGTGCAGGATGACTTCACGTTAATGGCCTGGATTAAAACAGATACGCCTGGACTTAGCCTGGGCTCCCAGGGTTATCAAGGCAGCGGGCTGATATGGTCGGATGTTGCTGGCGTGGCGAATGACTTTATCCTGGCGGTTCTGGGGACAAAACTCTCATTTTTCTGTGGAAACCCCGACCTGTCAGTAAACTCAGACAGGGACATTGTAACGGGCGAATGGGTCCATGTTAGCGCGACGAGGAGTGCACAGGAAGGAAAAATCAGTATATATATCAACGGTGAACATGAGAACACTATTGACCATGCGAATAATGGCCCATTGGATGCTCTGGATACGATTGCTGTCGGAGGGAATGTCCTCGATTCACGATACTATACAGGGCTTATCGACGAGGTCCGCATCTTCGACCACGTTTTGTCGGGGGTTGAGGTTCTGAGCGCTATGCAAGGCCAGATATGGCCTTATGCCTGGGGCCCTGACCCGGCTGATGGAGCCCTCCATCCGGATACATGGGTGAACATTTCCTGGAGGCCGGGAGGTCATGCGGTCTCGCACGATGTTTACTTAGGCGAGAATTTTGACAATGTGAACGACGGTGCCGGTGACACTTTCCGGGGCAACCAGGCCGATACGTTTTTCGTTGCGGGCTTTCCCGGATTTCCTTATCCGGATGGCCTTGTTCCGGGCACGACATATTACTGGCGAATCGATGAGGTCAATGACACCGAGCCGAACAGTCCGTGGAAAGGCGATGTCTGGAGCTTTAGTATTCCTCCCAAGACCGCGTACTACCCAGACCCGGCTGATGGTGCCGAGTTTGTAGATACGGGTGTGCAGCTTAAATGGACGGGAGGTTTCGGTGCGAAATTACACACCGTATTTTTCGGTGATAATTTTGACGATGTGAGCAATGCCGCTGGAGGTCTTCCTCAGGGAACTACGACCTATAATCCCGGTCCACTTAAAACGGGTAAGACTTACTACTGGCGTGTCGATGAGTTTGATATTATCGACACGTATAAAGGAGACGTCTGGAGCTTTACTACTGAGGGCGCCGTTGTGAGCCTGAAGCCTTCTAATGTCGCTGTGGATGTAAAGCAGACACAGATTCTTAGCTGGTCGCCGGGAGAAGCAGCCGCTTCGCATGAGGTCTATTTCGGCACAGATAAAGAGGTCGTGCGCGATGCCGATACAAGTTCGCCGGAGTACAAAGGCACTAAGGCCCTTGGTTCTGAGAGCTACGACCCCGGAAAACTTGAATGGGATGTCACTTATTATTGGCGTGTCGATGAGGTCAATAACACCAACCCAGACAGTCCCTGGATAGGTCCTGTCTGGAGCTTTACGACAGCTAACTTCCTTATCGTGGACGATTTTGAGGACTACGATGCCGGCGAGAACCAGATATGGTACGCATGGAAAGACGGTCTTGGCTATGGCACACCCGGTACTGAACCCTACTTTGCCGGCAACGGGACCGGCTCTGCTGTAGGTGACGAAAACACTCCTTCTTACACAGAGGAGACTATCGTTCACGGAGGCAACCAATCGATGCCTGTATTCTATGACAACAGCATCCTCAGATATTCAGAGGTGGAGAAGACGCTGACTTATCCGCGTGACTGGACCGAGAATAGTGTCACCACGCTGACGATTTGGTTCAGGGGCAATTCGGCTAACGCTTCTGAGACGTTGTATGTTGCTCTCAATGGCAGCGCTGTGTTCTCTTATGATAATCCTGATGCAGCCCAGATAAATGAGTGGACACAATGGAATATTGACCTGCAGGTGTTCGGCATAAACCTTGCTAATGTCAATACGATTGCCCTTGGTTTAGGCAATAAGAATAACCCGCAGGCTGGCGGTTCAGGTACAATGTACTTTGACGATATTCGTCTGTATCCTCCACCACCGGAGCCGTAAGCCGAGATTAAGGTGGCCCCCATTGCTTCTGCCGTAAGGCATCTGCCACAAGGCATCCTTTGGACTTCGGATTGCGAAGCAACATATAGGGGCGCGGTTGATATAGCAGATTTACGTCAATTCGGGGCCTATACCGATTGATTCGGTATAGGCCCTGCTTGTATTCGTATTGCATATCTTGTATCTTGTTTGAGATACGCTTTCCTGGCTGGACGCCGCAGCGACTGCAAGCAACACGAAATTTACTCTCCTGACTAAATTAAATTGACCTGACAAAGCGAATCTGCGATTATATCCTGCGGTTAAGCCTCACCTTTGCTGTATTTTTGTCTAAAAAGAGGAACTTTTTGAGGCAAAATTGGTCTAATTAAGGGTAAAACCGGTGGTGGAAGTGGCAAATATGGATACATACGCTTCTAAGAGGCGTATCGACATTGACGACGCTGTATTGGTTAGGCGGTGCTGGCAGGGCGATTCTGCAGCAATGGAAGAGCTCATTCTTAAGTATCAGAATCGCATCTACAACGTGGTCTTAAAAATATGTGCAGACCCCGATGATGCCGCGGAACTCACCCAGGAAACATTTGTCAAAGTAATAGAGAACATAGATAACTTCGAGGGCAGAAGCGGCTTTTATACATGGGTCTTTAGAATAGCCGTTAATCTGACCCTGAATTGCTGCCAGAGAAACGCCAGAATTGGCTTTAGATCTCTGGATGCGAGTGAAGCCAAGGCGGAATACAGCAGCCAATCAAATCTCGCGTTGAAGGAGTTTTTGAGCGATGATAGCTCACCTGACCCTGCGGCGGTGGCTCAGAACAAAGAATTGTACGAGATAGCTATTGAGTCGTTGATGAAATTGGATGATGCACAAAGAGCCGTCGTTGTTTTGCGGGATATCGAAGGTATGAATTATGCCCGGATTGCAAAGGTATTGGATATCGAGTTAGGCACAGTCAGAAGCAGATTGAGTCGGGCCAGAAGTAAGCTAAGACAGATTTTGGAGGCCATTTTGCAATGAAAGAAATACCAAATATGGACGAATTGCTCAATAGCTTCATTGATGGAGAGCTGCCGGCCAGGCAGCAGACCGAGGTTCAACGGCTGGTACATCACGAAGAGAAAATTGCACAACGGCTGCAGCAACTGCAAAGATGTAAAATGTTGCTGAGCTCTTTGCCTGTTGCCGAGGCTCCGCCACAGATATTGGAGAATGTAAAAGCTTCCTTAGCCAGGAAACCGCTGCTGGTCGAGCAGCCCTTGGTTGTTGACGAAAGGGCCGGAACAAGACACCTGCTGGGTCGCAAGCTTTTTGCTGCCGCTGCTATGCTCGGCCTGGTTGGCATTTTGACGGCGGTAGTTTACACCATTGTGGCTCCTGAAACTGTCACGCAAAGACCGGTTGCAGTTGAGCGCCGAGAGCCGCCCCCGACAGTTGACGTGGTAAAGCCCGGACCGACAATAGTTGCGGCACCATTTAGCGGCAGGCTTGAATTGCGAACAAGTTACCTGCCTGCTGTTGTAGCATTTATTAACAGGGCGATTGAAGATAATATCCCTTCAGATGAATGGATTGCATCAGACAAAAGCAATGTCAAAAAACCACATGCTCTTATTTGCGGCAGCGAAAGCTTTAATTTATTGTTGGCTGAGCTGGGCAATATTTGGGACAAGCTGGATTCGGCTGCTTTATTTGTTGACACCGAAGTGTTTGGCGAACAGGTTGTGGTTGACGCAGTTACCGCTGAGCAGATATCAGGGATTGTCAACCAGGACGATTCCAAAAGGCGTTTGGAGGTGGCGAAGGATTTTGCAGTCTTGAACAATATGGCTGAGCATTTACCCGGCAGAGAGATTTTAGCTGCTATCGATGATACTACGGTGGGTTGGATAACTCCGCCAAAGCCGGTCTTGACCTGGAATCAGAAAACAGTAAAAAAATCGCCGGCCAGGACCAAAGAAAACAAAAACATACATCTTACAATTACGGTTGTGGGCGGTGACTAAGGGACTGCTAATTTTGGCACCCATGTCTGCATTTATCAAACAGCAGTTGATTTGCTCCGAAAGGGATTCAGCGTGGATGTGATTGCGGATGCAGTTTCTTCGAGAACGCTGGAGAATAAGCAGATTGCAATAGACAGAATGGCCGCCGAGGGGATAAATATCAGTTGCAACGAGATGGCTTTATTTGAACTGCTCAAGACCGCCGAACACCCCCAATTCAAAGAAATTGCCAAACTGATTAAGTAATATCGGCTTTCCTTTTTAATATCATTCTCTTTTTTTTGTGCATTTTTACCGGTCAGAAGCATGAAAATAAAAAGAAATTCAAAAATATTCTATTTTTACTTGAAAGATTCGACATATGTCGAATATACTCTAAAGATATAGAATATGGAGGTATAAGATATGCCGAAGTCGAGAAAAATCAAGAGGGCACGCCGGGAAAAGCCGGCTGTGGAACTAACCCAAGCCGAATGGGAAATAATGAAGGTGGTCTGGGAAAAGCAGCCCTGTGCGGCCGGAACCGTCCAGGAAGCGCTGGCTAAAAGCAGGGACCGCGCCTACAGCACGGTAAAAACCACGATGGACAGGATGGCCGAGAAAGGGTTTCTTCAAATCGAAAAAATCCGCAACCTTCAGCTTTTCCGCTCCTGCATAAGTGAAGTTGACGCCAAACGAGGCGAATTCCGCAAGATGCTCAAGCGTGCCTTTGATGGGGCATTAACTCCTATGATGCAGTTTCTGATTGAACATGAAGGCCTTTCAAAAGCCGAATCAGCACAGCTACGTAAACTTGTAAACAAGGCTAAAAACAAGAAGGATTGAGTACGAACAAAATAAACCAAACTGGGAGATAAAAAAATGAACCAGGCAATTAACACGTGTATAACAGGTTTGAACAATATCGGCCAGGGATTTTGGGATTATGCGGCGGGTATATTTATCCAATCCAGTGTGCTGATTATTTTGTTGCTAATCATTGATTTTTTGCTGCGAAAACGGGTGCGAGCGGTGTTCCGCTACTGTCTGTGGATGCTGGTATTTATAAAGCTCGTTATGCCGGCCTCTTTCACATTGCCTACAGGAATTGGATACTGGATGGGGGATTATTTTCCAAGTGAAGTTTCTATGGCAAAGTGGATACCGCAGACAGAAGAAATTGTACCAACAACTCTTAACATACATCAACGTTCAATTCCTTTAGAACCTATTGTGATGAATGAAACCGCAGTTATTGACATATATCAAGGTTCAATTCCTTTAGAACCGGTTATAACGAATGAAACAGCAGTTACTGGAATAGAACTTGAACATATTTGTTGGCAGGGACTGGTATTTTTAGGCTGGCTCGTTGGGATGCTAACTCTTTTAGCATTACTCGTTCAGCGGATTTGTTTTGTCAGAGGGCTGATTGCTCAAAGCAGACCTGCAAATGGGCGATTACTTGAGTTGCTGGATGAATGTCGCTGCCTGATTGGTATTCGCCGAAATATTGAATTAAGATTGTCCGGCAATAGGCTTAGTCCTGCTGATTGCGGATTATTTAAGCCAATCATTTTGATGCCGACTACTCTCCCTGAAAAGCTATCGCGAGAGAAACTAAAGGCCGTTTTGATTCACGAACTTGCTCACATTAAGCGAGCAGACGTTTGGGTGAACTTAGTGCAGACCATGTTGCAGATCGTGTATTTTTACAATCCGTTCGTATGGATTGCAAACGCGATGGTTCACAGGGTCAGAGAACAAGCGGTTGACGAAATGGTACTCGTTACGCTCAAGCCGGAAACTAAGAGTTACAGCAATATGCTGATTGATATAGCGGAAATGGCGTTTTGGAGGCCGAACTTCAGTTTACATCTTATTGGCGTAGTAGAATCGAAAAAGGCTTTAGAAAGGAGGATTAAGCATATGTTAAGCAGACCTGTACCAAAAAGTTCAAAACTCGGATATCTTGGATTAATCGCGATTATTGTTATTGGCGCGATATTATTGCCGATGGGCAGTAATTCCATTGCCGAAGCTGCCAACACCCAGAAAAATTCTCGTGAGCATTCCGAGACTAAGACAATCGTGCCTGGGCTGCGAGTTGGTGACTACACCCTTGGCATGAGCAAAGATGAGGTGTTGAAAAAACTGGGAGAGCCAGAAGCGATTTTCTGGGGGGGAGAAAGGTACACCCTTGACAATCTTCCGAAAAGGTATTTCATGTCCTTTGGTGATATTTCCTTTGAAATATACGATGATGCGGTCAAAGGGATTACTGCGATAAGCCCTTATTACAAATTCACCAACGGATTAGGAGTGGGGGACTCGGAGCAAAAAATCAAACAAGCCTTTGGTGACGACTTCCATCTCAAGGAATTCAAGGGAGCAGATCATCTCACTTACGAAGACGAAGGTCTCATGTTTGAAATCCACAAGAAAAACAGAACGGTAATGGAGATCAACCTTTACCAGCCAAAGCGCAATCAGGATGATGGTACGAAGGCATTGACTCCATCGCGCTTAGAGCCATTCGATAATGTATGCGGCAAAGACCTGCGTACTCATGACTTGCGAAATGCAGGCCGCATCCTGGATACCCTGGAATTCAACCAGGAGACCCTTTGGCCGACACCAGATCGACTGCCTGAAGGATTCGATCCGAATGCGCTGCTGCAAGAGGGCATGAACCCGGGACTCGGGATTCAGGCCCTGCACGCCGAGGGAATCACCGGGGCAGGAGTGCATGTAGGTTTGATCGATCAGCCGCTTCTCTTGGATCATCCGGAGTACGCCGGTAAGATCGTCTCTTATCACGACACCGGCTGCGGCACGAGCATGAGCAGCATGCACGGTCCTGGCATGGCCAGCCAGTTGGTGGGCAGTCGATGCGGTACAGCCCCGGGTGCTAAGTTACACGTTGTGGCGGTTCCGTCTTGGAAAGGGGATGCCGACTATTATGCCCGGGCCCTGGACCGGCTCGTGACGCGCAATCGAGAGGTTCGCAAGGATCAGAAGATACGCGTGGTATCGGTGTCTGCACAACCGTCCGGGGAGGGATCGAAATATATCAACCAGTCCCTGTGGGACCGGGCCGTGCAGCGAGCCCAGGCCAATGGTATCCTGGTGTTGGACTGCACCTGGCATCACGGCTTCGTGTCACTCTGCTGGTTGGATCCGCAGGATCGGGAAAGCGTCAAGGCCTGTACCCCAGGTTTCCGAAACGGGAATGTGGAGGTTGATAAGGTGCATATCCATGTGCCGTCCGCACCACGAACCGTTGCTGAGGCTTCCGCCGAAAGGCCCTATGGTTACGCCTACGACGGCGGCGGCCGTCGAAGCAGCAGGCCGATGTCTAAGAACGGATACAGCGATACTATCCCCTATGCCGCAGGCATTCTGGCAATGGGCTGGCAGGTTCGCCCTGATCTGACCCCTGCACAGATCAAGGAGATGCTCTTTACGTCGGCCTATGTGCATAAGAGCGGTGCAAAGGTCATCAATCCCACGGCGTTTATCGACCTGGTCCGAAACAAAAATGACAATCAACGCGTACAGGCGCCTCCACAAACGGACTCTGAGACTTATACCATCGTGCCCGGATTGCGCATTGGTAACTATACGCTCGACATGAGCAAAGACGATGTGTTGAAGGAGCTGGGAGAACCAGAGGCCATTCAACTCGGGAAAGACGATGTTGATGTTGTTCGTCCTGGGGAAGAGAGGTACAGCCTTAAAAATCTTCCGCGTGAACATATTTTGTCCTTTGGTAACATTTCCTTTTGGTTCAGTGACGATTCAATCGAAGCGATTGGCGTGCGTAGTCCTCTCTACAAACTCAGCAACGGGTTGGGAGTGGGTGACTCGGAGCAGAAAATCAAACAAGCCTTTGGTGAGGACTTCCTTCTCGCAGAGGTCCTGGGGAAGGATTTTCTCTTTTACGAAGCCAAGGGTCTTGGATTCGAAATCCACAAGAAGAACCAGACCGTTGCCGAAATCGTTGTTTATCACCAAGAAGGCGATCGTGATACACGACATCAACAAGAGCAATCGGAGCGTACCAAGCTCGTTCGTCAAGCGGTTGCAGACGGTCGTATTTCCTTTAAGCTCACAACACCTGATGAATTCAAGGCCATTGCCGGGCAGCCGACCAAGGAGTGGACTTACGACGACGGCGAAGTCATATATATGGAGTATCCGGGTGTTCAGGTTAAGTTCTTTGGCAAACCAGAGATTAACATTCCACATACCGTGTTGTATGTAATGTGCGAAGGGATGGGGATTGATATCGGTCAAGACCGTCCCATTGATGAAGGAGATATCGATCAGCAACCTGGTCGTAGTTCGAGCAAAGACGTTTCAACCCTCGTTCGTCAAGCGGTTGCAGACGGTCGTATTTCCTTTAAACTCACAACACCTGATGAATTCAAGGCCATTGCCGGGCAGCCGACTAGGGAATGGACAGAGGCTGATGATGAACTCATATACATGGAGTACCCGGATATTCAAGTTAGTTTCTTCGGCAAACCGGAGATTAACACCCCACACACGTTAACGAGTCTACGGTGCGAAGGGAGGAGAATCGATATCGGCCGGAACCGTCCCATCGTGCTGCGCAATGAAGGAGATCTCGATAAGTTTGGAACATTTTGGGGCTATAGCAGCGTGGATCTAAGCCGGCTTGATCTGTCTCAAAAGGGCGAGCTCCTGAAAACAATGCCATTTGACAGTCGCACTGTATGGCCGGAAGCCGATCGTTTGCCGCCGGATTTTGATCCCAAGGCTGTCATGGAATGGGGTAAGTATCCTGGATTAGGAGTGAAGCAATTGCATGAACAGGGTGTCACCGGCAAGGGCGTTCACGTGGCCATTATTGATCAGCCCTTATTGTTAGGTCATATAGAGTATAAAGATCAATTAGTAAGTTATAAAGAAATACAGACCGGAAATGCGGACCCGCAGATGCATGGCCCTCCAGTTGCGAGTATACTTGTCGGTAAAACATGTGGAGTGGCACCAGCGGCAATTTTACATTACTGGGCCGAACCCTCTTGGAAGGGAGATTACAAGTATCGATGTATAGCGCTTGAGCAAATCATCCAATACAATAAAGAAAAAACCAAATCAGAACAAATCCGAGTCGTCTCAGTATCGAAAGGATTCTCCCCAAGTGAGCCGAACCTTGACAGGTGGAAAACACTATTAGAGAAGGCAAAGCAATCAGGTATATATATCGTTCATTGTGGGAGTATGGGACTCGGCGCGGGTTGCCGGTTTCTTAAAGATTCGGACAATCCTGCCAACTATAGACTCTGCGCCTTCCTGCAGGAGGGAGGCTTCCATGGAAAGCCAGGCATCTTCTTTACTCCCATCGACCATCGAACCACAGCAAGCCATAGGGCAAGAGACGCTTATACCTTCTGGACTCGCAGTGGATTGAGCTGGGGAGCACCCTATTATGCCGGCGTGGTAGCCCTGGGCATACAGGTCAATCCTGACCTGCGCCCCGACCAGATAGACAAGCTTCTTTATGACTCAGGCTGGGATTTCCAGAAAGGCAGATTGATTAATCCAGTTGGTTTTGTTGAAGCTGCTAGGAGTCTGTCCGAGTAATAGCTTTTGAAATCCATAAGTACTTGCAAACGCTATCTCATGTTCGTCAGTTGTGCTCGTAAGTCCTTGGAAAATAAAATATTGTCACTACATAAAATGCTGCTTAAGGTAAAAACGTTGTTTATCAATCCTAAAACGCCGATTTGACCTCAAAAGTTATCCACGAAGTGACGAACATGTGTTAGGTCGTTATGATACCCCATCCGAGCTTATGGTTTCTTCCTTCTTGTTCTTTAAATAGATGTACTTTTACTCTGATCCGATATAGTTCCCTTTATCATCAAAGTAATCTCGAATATTGGGAGCTCCCTTGCCTGTTTCAGTTGTAATGTGAGCGCCTGGCCCGCGTTCAGCTTTCTTATTTGTTATAGTAATATGGTCTTTATCGCCACCTCCTTTGACTACTCGAACCCAACCACTTTTAGTGGACTTACCTAAGTCTGGATATTTCTTCTTTCCACCAAACAATAATTTGAATTTAAACATGTTTTTTACCCTGCCGCGGTATTTCCTTGGAGTCCAGGACAAGAGCTTACGTTGAAATAGTATCCTCAATCCCAGAATCTCTAACCCGATAAGTGCCAGCCACGAGCCCGGAGAAAAGGGTGTTAGCGCCGCAAAAATACCCAGGATTATTAACACTATGCCTAAGATTATTCTAAAGGTTCTTCGCATGTGTCAATCCGTAATCTGTGCAATCTGTGGTTCAGAATAGCATTGAATCCGCGTACACGTCCTGGAACTGGGGCTCGTGGGCGATTTCGATGTATTCGATCTTGCTGGCTAATTCGCGTGCCGTTTCCCGGCAGTGCCGACTGACAAGTACCATCCGTGCGCCGGAAGCGGCCGCATTACCGACAAAACGAATTTTTTCCACAGGAACTGTGGGCAACAGGCCTATTCGCAGAGCACTTTCTTTTCGAATGTAATTACCAAACGCACCGGCTAAGAGGATATGTTCTATGTCGCAATCTTCAAGGCCGATTCTCTTTTGTAAAAGCCTGATGCCCGCCCGGATGGCCGCTTTTGCTAATTGCATCTGGCGAATATCTTTTTGCGTCAGGTACACCCTACTGGCGCCATCGTTATCCGCTAAGACAAAGGCCGGCTGGTTCTGTTCTTCACGTATGCGAGAGAAAATAGCGGGTGATACCTTTCCTTCAAGTTTTTCCTTTTCCACGAATCGCCCTGTATGGTCTATAATGCCGAGTTCCAGCATCACCGCCACGGCGTCAATCAGGCCGCTGCCGCATATCGAGCGGGGTAAGCCATTTCCTATCACGTCCAAATCTATATCATCTTCATTTACGACAACGGCCTCTATTGCGCCTTCAGCCGCTCTGCTGCCGCAGGTTATACGTGCCCCTTCAAGCGCCGGCCCGGCCGCGCAGCTTGCCGCATAAAGTTTTTCTATCGTACCGAGTACAAGCTCGCCGTTTGTGCCGATGTCAACGACCAGCGTCATTTCTTTGGCTGAATCTATATCCACCGCGAGCGCGACAGCGGTAGTATCCGAGCCTACGAAGCCTGCTATATTCTCAACGGTATGGATATTGCCGGCAGGGTTCATTTCAAGATGTAGCTGCACAGCAGGTACATCGTGTGCATCGAGCGAAAATGCCTTATACGGTGCCTGACCGAGTTGGGTTACAGGCAATTTAAGGAAGATGTGGTTCATAGTCGTATTGCCGACGACACACATTTCGTATATGTGCTTTGGATTGATGGAAGTTTTTTTGCAGAGCTTTATGGTCAGGTTATTTACGCAGTCTATTATTGCTTTGTGCAGTTCAGCCAATTTTTCATCATTTTGTGCGTATGCGATTCTGCTGATAACATCGTCACCATATCGCCTCTGAGGATTGAGGGTTGCTTCCGTAGCGTGACATTCGCCGTCAGCCATATTGATTAGTTTGGCGACGACTGTCGTTGTCCCGATATCGATGGCTATGCCGAATATCTTTTCTGTGGCACCTTTTTCCCGATATTTTTTATGTACGGTAGCAGCCAGTCCGATTTGTGTATCGATGCCGTGCTTTAAGATTTTCTGCTCGAAGAATCTGGAACCGGCGGGAATTGTTACTGTAAGGTCATTTTGGATATGGTATTGACAGGCAAGGACCTCTCGCCCGTCCGGTTCGAGGTTTACCAGGCACTTTTTACAGGTACCTTTACCGCCGCAAACGGTGTTCAGGATTATGCCGGCCTGTCCCGCGGCCTCGAAAAGTGTAGCACCTGCGTGAATGGAGATTTGCTTATTGTCGGGCTTGAAAGTTATTGTGAAGTGATTCATACTCGTATCTCGTATCTCGTTACAGCTTCTCGAGATACTTGCGACGAGATACATCTTGTCGCTCACACTCAGCTTATTTTATGCCTTATTTTCCAGCGGGCGCGTCTCTTTTTACTGCCCACTTTGCGCCTACGTCTCGGTTTCGCCATCTATTTCTCCACAAACAGACAAAATTTGTTTATTGCAATATACTTTTAAGCCTTTCGAATATATGATATTATAGAAGAACTTAAAAGTAAAAAATAAAATAAATAACCACGAACAAAAAGTTCGCAGTTCAATTATGAAAAAGAGCCGGGCCACGATGTTAGTAATACTTTTGTGAGAGGCTGGTTTTTTCGGCGAACCAAATTGGGATGCAAATATGATACAGTGCAAAGATTGCGAGTTTTGTGAGATGGGTCCAGGTGACAAAAGGACCTTCAAATGCGACCCGTTTACTAATATCAAAGAGCCGGAATGCATAGCTAAATGGCAGCTTATCCGCCTGGATATGCTCTTGGCCAGCTATCAGGGAATGCTCAAGTGGTACGGGAAAATGGCACCTCTGCAGGACAAAATCATCCAATTTATGCAGCGTGAAATCAATGAGCTTGACGAAGCTGACGGTTGGAAAACCGATGATGACGATGATGAGCAGGAGGAGGAAGAAGAGGACATTTTACCTGGTTAAAAGCCAGAGGCCTTATGCGTTTGTCCGGTTATCAACGGTGCCAATGCGTTGTTTTCTTCTTCAAAATGGATTAGACGACACCATATAGGACCACCAAATTTTATCCGGACGTTGATTTTTGTGGATTTATGCAATAAATCGTCTCCCCAAGCCGTCTTTATTTACGTAAAAACGCTTAAATATGACAAAAAGCGATGACTTAGCCCAGATAATAATCGGCTGCAATAACAGGGATTCCAAGTGTTTTTCGCAGATAGTCGATATGTATGCAAGCCGATGTTACGGTTATTTTTACCGTTTGACGGGTAATAACGACGTTAGTGATGAGTTGTTAAGCGAGCTATTTGTCAAGTTAGTGGAGAAAATTGCTTCTTACAAGGGCGGCTCCTTTGATGCCTGGCTGTTCAAAATAGCGTCGAATATTTTTCACGATTATTTAAGGAGCAAACAGCGACGGAAAAAATTACTCGATGTTCAAAAAGAACAAATTGAATCACAGATAACTGAGCCAAAACTATCAGACAACGAGCAAATTGATAAGTTGCAAATACAGCTCGCAAGGCTGGACGCGGATACGAGAGAATTGATAATGCTGCGTTTTTATTCACAATTGAGCTTTAAGGAAATAGCCCTGATGCGGTCTGAGCCGATAGGAACAACGTTGGCAAAGCTGCATCGGGGGTTAAAGAAAATGAGGGAGTTAATGGAGGGATAATATTATGGAACGTCGAAACGAGGAAAATTTGAAAGAGCTGTTTGAGAAATTCCTGGATGCAGAGCAGGCTGAAAGCTGCGTTGAGGATGTTCAAAAGGCCGAAGAAATCCTCCGTGAACATCCTGCGCCCGAGCCTGATGCTATGCTCATAGCCAATATAAAGGCTGAAATCGCCATGCGTCTGCCGGCAAAAAGAGCATATGTGTTTAAGCACATAGCTTACAAGACCGCTTGTGCCGCAGCAGCAGTTATGTTCCTCACGGCGATGGGCCTGAATTTATTTCTAAAAGGTCCCCGCGAACCCAATGGTATGCAACTTACCTCGATAATATCTACCGCAATTTGGGAGAGCGATGATATTGCCACCGACGACACGGACCTGGCGATTTTCACTACCGAAATTGAGCAAATTGAAGACGAGCTGATGTCCCTGCAATCGGGAGAAGACGAGGGCAATGGCGACAGTACAATAACTGAATTAGAGATGGAGCTTATAGAAATTAATAATAGTGATTTCTGGAAGGAATAAAAAATGGACTTAACTCGCAGAATCATTTTAATGCTGGTAATTGCCGTAGTAACAGGAGTAACCGTCGCGCCGTGTTCCGCTCAGGGAGAAAAAAAGGATGAAAAAGACATCTGGACTGAGGATGAACAAATAGGACCGAGACCTGGAGCAAGACCGGGGCCGGGACCAGGGCCGGGACGGGGGCCAGGACGAGGACCGAGAAGGTTCGAACCGACCGAAGAGGAAATTGACCGTATTATGAAGGTCCTGAAAGAAACCAACCCGGAAATGGCAAAAGAATTGGCCCGGTTGCGAGAGAAAGACCCAAACCAGTTCAGCATCGAGCTTAGAAGGCACGGCCGTGAGGAGTTCGGCAAGATAATCAGGGAACGGATAGACCAGTGGAGGGAGAGAAGACGAGCAGAATTTCTTGAATCGCTTGAAAAGTTTGACCCCAAGGAAGCCCGGGAGTTGGCTAAATTAAAAGACACAAACCCAGACCTTTATGCAGAGAAATACGAGCTCGCCTTGAAAAAATATGGACGAATTATTGAAGAGGGAAGGAGGAACCCTGAATTAGTTGAGGTCCTTATAGAAGATTTGAAACTGAAAAAAAGACGAGATGAGCTGGTCAAAAATATCAAGGCTGCACAGGGTGAGAGAGAAAAGAAAAAATTAATCGCTGAACTGGAAGAGGTGGTTGCCGGCAGGTTTGACCTGATTGTCAGGAGAAAGCAAATAGCATACGAACGACTCCTTAGGTGGCTTGATGAATTACAAAAACGGCTCAGAGAAAGCAGATCTGAGATTTCAAGGTGGAGGGATGATAAATTCAAGAATGAAAACGTAAAAAAGCGAACTCAGGATTTGATTGGAGAAACCTCAACAGAATTTAGATGGGACTAAGCGACACTGATTGACACAGCTCGACATACGAGAACTGGTTAGTGGTGAGTGCTTAAAGGGAGGGGGAGATACTCAATTCAATACCTGTCCCGATGGTTTTAATCGGGATTCGACATTCCTTGTTTTCTTAGGAGGACTTCGTTGTGAATAGAAATCTACTGATAGCAGCTATTCTGATAACCTGCATTTTCAACTCAATAGGCCTGGCTGAGGAAAAACAGGCGAGGGCCGGGGTGAGCTACTTGTTCTCTTACTTCAAAGACAACGGCCAGGACGGCCTGCACCTGGCATACAGTCACGACGGCCTGAAGTGGACTGCCTTAAAAAACGACCG
>CAYUFX010000073.1:0-24775 GCA_964444135.1 uncultured Pirellulales bacterium
AAAAAGATACAGTGAGGCGCAATGAAAACGCCCACTATCTGACATCGAGAATCAAGGATATTCCAGGTATTCTTCCTCACAAATTATATGAAGGCGTAACCAGAGCGGCCTATCATCTATATCCCTTCCGATACAAGAAAGAGCACTTTAATAACATTCCTCGAAGTAAATTCCTCTCGGCTCTAGGGGCGGAAGGTATCCCGTGTTCCGGAGGTTATGGTCCCCAATATAAAGATGGCTTAATTGAAGAAGCCTTAAATTCAGCAGGTTATAAGAGACTTTATTCGAGAGAGAGGCTGAAGAAATACCGTGAAGAAAATCACTATCCTGATAACGACCAACTCTGTAAAGAGGCAGTGTGGTTTAGTCAAAGGCTTCTTCTCGGAACCAGAAGGGATATGGATGACATTGCGGGCGCCATATTGAAAATCTATGAGAACAGAGATAAACTGGCATAGCCAGAAAAATCGTATCACAACTTAAAAAGATAATATTGCTCTGACACACGTGATTTAAGTATTTGTCAGTCCGCACCTATTCAGCTTTGCTCAGGGCAGAATTAGAGATTGAATAATACCAATCTCAGTTAAAGTTTTGAGTCCACGATCTATTGCACAGAGATCCTCGAAGAAAGCGGATAGCTCATCCAGAATGTTATCTTTTGTACTTCCGAATATTTAGCTGAACTCAAGCAAATTTCATCTTCTTAAATTCTTCATTGCCTTCAAAGCATTATCAAGAGTCCTCTGATCCATTTCGCCGCTAGTAACCGCTCCCTGTTCAGCAGCAGTGCTATTTCCGCAGCGACACCAAACTGGACTAATAGCGTGCAATGGAGCGTTGGTCGAATACAACGTGATGTGTAAGTGCACGAGACCGCTTCCTCGAGGTGATGCTGCAGTAGGCATTTGGCCTTGGAGCTGCGATATTCGTCGCTTACTGTCAGGATCTTCTCTCTGAGTCTGGCTTTACACTACTCTAATTCTGTTGCCTGACTGTGTCGCGTTCGCTCTTGATGTTGTAATGCTCTATAGCCTCTCTTACAACCTTTTTGAAGTCTCCCTCAAGCTTCCACGGCTTTGGAATGAACCTGAAAATCTCTCCCTGATTGACTGCTTTCTGGAGAGTGGCCATCTCCGTATATCCCGAGAGTACTATACCGACGATATGGGGATACATTTTTCTGATGGTCTCAAGAAGGTCGAGTCCGTCCATCTCAGGCATACGCATATCGGTTACGATTATATGCACTTCTTCTCGCTGGAGGATTTCAAGTGCTTCCTTGCCACTCTTGGCGAATAGTGTAATGTATGGCTCATCTAAGAAGCCTCTTTCTAAAGACCGTAAGACTATTTCGTCATCGTCCACAAACAATACGGCTCTCTTTTCCACTGTTAGTGTTTTCTGCCTCCATTTCATTTTTTGCCTTTCTTTTGCTTAAAGGAAGTTTTATTGTGAATTTTGTCCCCTCATCAACAGAACTATCAGCAATAAGTTTACCATTATGCTTGATTACGATAATATCGTATGAGACGCTCAATCCCAGCCCCGTACCCTTGCCGACAGGCTTGGTTGTAAAGAAAGGATCGAATATCTTCGGCAGCTTGTCAGGCTCGATACCGGGACCGTCATCGGAGATTTCACAAACCACATCATCATCCGTCACATATGTCTTGATTGTGATGGTTCCCTTGTTATCTCTTTCCTGAGATTTGATTGCCTGAGCCGCATTGATGAGAATATTGAGGAGCACTTGGTTTATCTGGCCTGCGTTGCAGAAAATTAGAGGTACATCGGACAGCTCCGTCTTGACATCAGCATCATATTTAATTTCATTCTGCGCCACGATGAGGGTGGCCTTAATGCCATCATTTATGTTATATTTGTCGGGATTTCCAGACTGGTCAATTCTCGAGAAATCTCTCAGGTTCTGGACAATACTGGTGACCCTGTCAATTCCTTCTCTTGAGTCATTAAATAGTTCCGGGAGGTCTTTAAGAATAAAATCGATTTTCATATCATTCTGAGATTTACTGATGGTGTTTGCTTTGTCCGACAGTTTTGTTTTTTCAGAAGCTTCAATTTCCCCGAGGAGCTCACCGTACATTTGGAGCAACTCCTTGATTTTCTTCATGTAATTTTCCAGTGTCTCGAAATTGCTGGCGACAAAGCCTACCGGAGTATTCATCTCGTGCGCAACACCGGCAGCAAGCTGCCCAATAGACGCCAGTTTCTCGCTTTGTACCAGTTGAGACTGCATTTCTTTCAGTTCTTTATTAGACTTTTCGAGTTCTTCGTAAGCGAGCCTTACGCTCTCCTCTACTTTTTTGCGATCGATGATTTCCCGGTTGAGATTATCAATTGATGTGGTTGTCTTCTTTAAATCGTTTAGCATTTTTTTGAAAGAAGCAGCCAGTTGGCCGACTTCATCATTTGACCTAATCTCTATTTGAGTGTCTAATTTACCCTTGCCTGTTTCAGCCGCAGCAGCTTTCAGCTTTAGGATAGGTACGTAGATGGAACGGGAGATAAGCAATCCTGCGCCTACAGCTAATATTAAAGCGACAACACCAAAAATTAAGACTAACCATGTGCTGGTTTTAAGTAAATTTTGTGCTTGTTTTGTTGCTAAATTTACCGCTTCGGCAGAGCTCGAAAGTGCTTCATCATATTTTGTTCCTCCTGTGCGAACATAATCTCCAAGACCTTGTTCATAAATCCTTTTTTGGTCCCAATATTTGCTGCTTTCTAATATTTTGACGGCCTGGTCCGTTTGTCCATTATTAACGAGTTCGATAGATTTATATTCCATCTCCACAAGGGCGTGATTAGCCTTGTTAACATTTGAGAAAAATTCCCTGTCTTTTTCTTCTCCTTTATCAATCGCTTCCTTTATTGCTCTATGCAATTTTGGCTCGACGTCTTTGTAGCGTTGTTCCCATTTCTTATCCTGAGTAAAAGCGTAATTCCTCGCAGATTGAGTTAAGACCTCATCATAGTAACGTATGAATTGAGCTAAGCTATCCAAGTACGATGTCTTACTTATTGATTCTACACTTTCCGGTATATCGCTACTCAAAGGCTCGGCAATTTGATTAAGCTGGTACAGTGAAATATGCCCTACAACTGCAACCCACATCGCAACAGCTAAAAACCCAAGAATCAATCTTTGACTTATTCGCATTTTAAATATCCCTATTGTTGCTTTTCTGTCAACAGCAACCTGATGGGACTGCTACAAATCCGTTATTTTCTTCTTCAAATTCCTCTTCTATCCTTTTGTGTTCGCTAATGCTATCATCCATCTAAGCAAATCTCAAAAGATTTGTATGCAACATTAGACAGAAACACTTCTGAAGTCTTATCTATCGCAATGGCACCTACATTTAGTTGAAAAACATCGCAACAGTAAAATATCGGCGAAAATGAACAGGTACTTTTTAGATATTCTTGGAGACCGTTGTGTGCCAATGATTTCGTCCTTATGGAGTTTGTGCGCACAGAGTTAAACGCGTGTTTACAAAAAAAGTTATTATAGGTCCTTGTACATGATGCAGGGTGGTGGTATCGCTTTATGGTTTGTTTGTTATTAAGTGGTCATAATGTGCTGTCGATACTGTTTGTAGGCTAATTCAGCAGTCTTTAGACATATTAGAATATTATGGAAAAGAAGGACCCCTTAATTTCGTTTCTTATTGAAGAGAGAATTCTCGATGAGAAAACTCTTCAGGCTGCAATCGACCAGCACCGAAATACCGGACAAAGTTTGGTGAGTATATTGAAAAAGGAAAATCTTCTCGATGAAGACCAGTTAACCAAGGTTATTGCCGGTGCCAACAAAATCGAGTTTGTCAATCTTGCCCCTGAAATGGTTGATCCGATGGTGGCCCACTTGGTGTCTTATGAGATAGCTAGTCGGCACAATGTGATTCCGATAAAGAAAGAGGATAATCAACTGCGGGTGGCGATGAGTTCTCCTTTGAATCTGTCTATCCGGGATCAAATTGAGATGAAGACCGGATACAAGATCATTCCGGTTGCCGCCACATCCAATGCCATAAGACAGGCTGTACATTATCATTTCAACGTCATAAATGTGACAAAGCAGGATATAGTCTCGATGCGGTTGAAGGAAGAACCTGCCAAGAGTGCCCAATACGATGAGGCTGATCAGGAATCAGTAAGAGTTTCCGGTTCTCCTATTGCGAAGCTGGTTTCTTCCATAATAAATGGCGCCATCGATTCTCGGGCAAGCGATGTACACATTGAGCCACAGGATTCTGACGTGAGGGTAAGGTACCGTATTGATGGAACATTACGCCCTGCACTCAACATACCCTCGTCAGCTCAGCAAGAGGTAATATCACACATTAAAATTATGGCGGACATGGACATTTCTGAGCGGAGGGTTCCTCAAGACGGTCATATGATCGCACAGCGAGATGGCAAAGATTATGACCTTAGAGTCTCGTCCTTGCCGGCAATAGGAGGAGAGAAGATAGTAATCAGACTTCTCGATAAGGATGTAGATAAGTGGTCAATTGACGAAATCGTAACTTCCCCAGACGATAATCAGAAATTCAGATCAATAGTCAAGAATCCTTACGGCATGCTTTTGCTGACCGGCCCCACCGGGTGTGGTAAGACCACTACCCTCTATACGATGCTTCAATTGCTCAATACGCCCGAAAGGAATATAGTTACTGTTGAAGACCCTGTTGAATATCGTCTTGATGGTATCACCCAGGTCCAGGTTAAACCAATCGCGGGAAGGACTTTTGCATCGGCCCTGCGAAGCATCGTCCGACAAGACCCGGATATCATACTAATCGGTGAGATTCGTGACATTGAAACCGCCGAAATAGCTGTCAGCGCGGCTCTGACCGGTCACCTGGTCTTAAGCACATTACATACAAATGATGCTGCAGGTGCAGTTTCGCGTTTGGTTAACCTCGGCATACCATCATTTCTTGTCGCTTCAGCGCTTCTGGGAACGGCAGCCCAAAGGCTTATCAGGGTCTCTTGTCCAAAGTGCAGGCAAGAATATGAGCCAACAGAGCACGAACTAAAGTGTCTTTTCGGTAAGTCCTATCAAGAAAAGAAGATAAGACATTACCGGGGAACAGGATGTAAAAGCTGCTATAATACCGGATATCATGAACGAAAAAGCATTTATGAGATACTGTGCATTTCTCCAGAAATAAGGAGAATGATCATCAGCAGAAGCGGCGATGTGGAAATTAAACAAAAGGGGATCGAGGAAGGTATGAAAACTCTCCGAGAGAGCGCAGTTAATGAAGTTTTAAATGGTGTCACAACTGTGGAAGAGGTGATGCGAGTTGTTGATATGAGGACGTACTGATGGCTGTCTATGCCTACACGGCAAAAGATGAAACCGGGGATACGCTCACTGGTACTTATGACGACATTGATAATGTTGGCGTGTTGCGCGAAGAACTATCCAAGATGGGTTACGTTCTAATAAAAGCCCGCAAGCGGAGGCACCCAACGAGAAGACACAGGAGAATCAAGCAGTCCGAAGTAGTTACTTTTATCTACAAGTTTGCGGAAATGTATTCGGCGGGGCTGTCAATCACAAGGTGCCTTGAGGTATTAGAGGAACAGAGTAAAAATCCGGCCTTTGGGTATATAGTCGCTGATGTTAGACAAAGCATCGAAAATGGCTCAAGTTTAGAAAAGGCGTTTGGAAAGTACAGTGATGTATTCTCAGATTTTTTTTCCGGGATGCTTGAGGCCGGTGAGTCCGGAGGGAAATTATCAGAAGCTCTTGAGATGAGTGCTGAATATCTCGAAAAGCGGTTGGATATAAAGCGAAAGATCAAATCCGCCTTTGCTTATCCAGTCATAGTGACTGTTGTCTGCTTTGTGGTTGTTAGTTGCCTTGTGGCTTTTATCGTGCCTGTCTTTTCGAAATTGTACGAACGATTGAATGTAGAGTTGCCCGGTCCCACCCAGGCTCTTGTAAACTTAAGTTCTCTACTGAGAGACTGTTGGTGGGCAATCCCGTTTATTGTGGTGGGAGCGGCGATAATACTACGTCGGCTGTCCAGAAGCCCCTATGTCAGAGCAAAGTGGGACGCTTTCAAGCTAAATATGCCTGTTCTCGGTAAACTTAATCGTATGGTTGTGATTTCCCATTTTACGCGGACCTTTGGAATGTTAACTTCTGTGGGAGTTTCACCAATTAGAGCTCTGGACGTGGCATCGGGGGTTGCCCATAATCATAAACTGACCGGAATTGCTAAAGAATTGCAAGGGGCTATTGAGACAGGTAATAGTATTGGTGAATCCTTGAAGAACTACGACATCTTTCCCCCAATGATCACACAATTGGCTATTTCGGGTGAGGAAGTGGGGGAGGTAGCCCAAATGTTGAATAAAGGTGCTGATTTCCTTGACAAAGATATTGACAGGACAATGAACGCTTTAATTGTGAAATTGGAACCAGCTTTGACAGTTATTATGGGAGTCATTGTGGGTTTTATCCTCATGGCAGTGTATTTGCCAATGTTCGATTACATGCAACATTTGGAATGATTGAAGAGTAGGTCTGGAACACCCCAGCTTGCTGCAGGAGAAGTAAAGGGAGGCTTAGGGCGATATCTTACTATACATCTAACCAAGGCTATTATTGCATTAATATTTGTTAAGTGGAATACTCACCAATAATAAGAAAAGGTGATTGATTCCGATAAACACTGCTATAAACGTATCTATGTTCGATTGGCGAACTAAACTTAAAGTTGCTTTAGTCGCCTTTTCAAGGATAGTGATAAAGTATCAGATATATCGTGTCGATAGTTTCGTCAAGAGTTAAGTTTAGATATAGTGTCTTTTTGAAAGGCAAAAAAATGAAATTCAGAAAAGGTTTTACGCTGGTTGAGTTGTTGATTGTCGTTTTGATCCTCGGAGCATTAGCGGCAATTGCTCTTCCAAGGATTATCGGAGGCTCAACAAATGCCAAGATCAATGCCTGCAAAACTAATGTCGACCTGATAAACACGCAGGTCGAATTGTACTACGCAAACAAGGATGTCTGGCCGACATCGGTGGAAGATGTGACTAATGACCCAAACTATTTCCCTGATGGGCCACCTGTATGCCCATTTAAGGTGGACTACACTTTAAACGCTAACCATCGGGTTCCTGAGCATACTCATCCCTAACGGCAAGCGGGGGCAGGTTAAAAACTGGACATAGTTTGTGTGTAGATAAATCAACAAAGATGGCTGTGGACAGTCGGCAGCCATCTTTTCCCTTTTTAGCTGCTTGGTGCCAATGATACCTAAAAAAGACAGGGCCTTCAGCTTTGTCGAGGCGATCATATTAGTAATGTTCATCGGCATATTTGCTGCTATTGCCGTGCCGAGACTCAATCGAGCGGCCATCTCAAAACACAAAGCTGAGGCCGTTGCCAGGAAGATTGTCACCGACCTTCGCCTCACACGCAGACTTGCTATCTCCGACGCCGCAAACAATACCATGGGCTTTGAGCTGAAGATGGTTGGTGCCGTTCCGTATACGAGCTATAAAATTGAAAATGTAAAAACTCATGCAATAGTTGCTACGCATACAGTTGATTCGGGTGTCAGTATTAGTTGCCCCACCGGCCTTAGGTTCATATTTGGTCCGTTGGGAAATCTTAAAGAAGGAAGCGGCAATGAACTCTACGTCGAGGGCGGAGTAAAGAGCATTACCATTACCATTATTCCAGCAACAGGCACGGTAAAATGCACGGAGAACTAAGCGCCAAACTGAGGTACGAGATGCGAAATGGGGGCTTCACTCTCACAGAGGTTGTTGTCGCATCAGCCCTGCTGATTATTGCAATAGTTCCAATTCTTAAAGCTCTGACCAGTGCCCACGTCACCACCACAATTATCGAACGTAAAACCCGCAGCCTCACGCTTGCCCAGGCTAAGCTCGATGAAATAAGGGCGCGCTCAATCTACAACTATTCCAGCACATTTACAGAATCATCTACATCCCTTGGTGGTTCATACCTGGGTAGCGTGGTGGATACCACCGTGAGTTCCAACCTCAGAACAATAGAGGTATCAGTTGGCTATGACCTCAACAATAACAACGAACTCGAAGCCGACGAAGTCGAAGTTACTCTGGCCACACTCATAGCAAGAAGATGGTAAAGCCTTCGAAATTAAGATGCCAGAAGCCTGTCTTGCTTTCGGCAAGAATTTTTCTTGTTTTCGACAAGGATTTCTAACAGAGTAAACTTATAGGACCTTTTCAATGACCTAATAATTTTTTTTCGTGGTAAGCGCTAATTCCCGATAAAGACAGGCCAACATTGCCAAATAGTCCGATTATTCGCATTTTTTTTTATTCTCGCTTTCATCGACCGATAATTCAAAACTCAGCAAACAGTTCTTTGTTTTATGCCGAAAATACTAACAGGAGCGGCAAGCGTTATCCGCCAATGGCATGCTCGTCTTGACTAATCGGAGTTTTCAGGGCAGCAAATAACTATACGATTACTGGTTATTACGCTCCAAAAACCTGGTATCACAGTTGAAGCAGCTAAAAGATAACGAAAAGATTAGTCACGGAGAACGCAGAGGAGTTAATTATAAGCAATTATAAGTATTATGCAGGGTCAAAACAATAAAACTCGCCCAGCACCAATTTTTAGAGCTTGGGAAGATTCTCCTACGATTAGGAATATTCTGGCCCAGCGCCAGAAATTGGTGCTGGGTCTAACTCTTGTGGAGATGGTTATAGCTATGGCTATAATGACCATCATCTTTGCAGTCATATTGCCACAGTTTAGAATTATTCAGAACAGTTGGGACACCCAGGCCGGCGCTGTTGAGACATTGCAGAACGGCAGAGTCCTGATAGACCACTTAAACCGTAACCTTTCTAAGGCCGTTCGGATAACTGCTGTAAGTGACCCGAGCGCAAGCAACGGCTATATCGAATTCCAAGATAATGATGCGAACAATTTGCGATATGATATTGGTGCCAACAATTACGTTAAATTTGGGTCCATCGGAAGCCTCTCGGACCTGGCCGGGCCGGTCAGTAAGCTTCAGTTTACCTGCTACGATGCCGTTGACCTAAGCACGCCTATTACTGACGTCAATGCCATCCGTAGTGTAAAGGTCGAAACGACGCTGACAAATCCTGCCAGGCTTGACAAGGACATGACCTTTTATACGCAGGCTTACCTTCGCACCAATGCCTTACCGGCTACCGTCGAAATTTCTAAATTGTCGGAGCCCTGGCTGGAATTTGATCCCATTATGGGGATGCAGCCGGCTCTGGCACACATGAGTGGCACAAAATATCTTTGTGCCTATCGAGGCGATGGTGATGACGGCTTCGCCTGTATCCTTACGGTCAATCCAGCAGATTGGAGTGTCAGCGCAGCCGGCTTTTTCGAATACGATACAAAGCAGGGAGTAACGCCTGCCTTGGCAAAAATAGATGACACCCACTTCCTTTGCGTTTATAAGGGCGATAAGGGCGATGGTTGGTCACATGTACTCTATGAAGATGCGCCTGGGGTGCTTGATGCCGGTCCCGGTAAGGAGTTCGACAGTGAAGATTGCACTTCTCCGGCACTGTGTAAAATAGATACCACACACTATCTTTGTGCCTACTCGGATATAAGCGCCGGACATACTGCGAGCTTGGTTGTCCTAAGCGTTGATACTGGTAGTTGGTCCATCAGCAGTGGGACGAGTACCTCATTTGACGGTTCTCTTTCTCCTACTCCGGCCTTGGCCAAGATAGATGAAATCCACTATCTCTGTGCTTATGCAGGCCAAAACGGAAGCGACCATGGTGCGGCCGTGGTCCTGACGATTAACACCGGTGATTGGACTATCACCACAGAAACACACTATGACTTTGATGGCGAGGTCGCAGAGGTGCCAGCGCTAGCTAAGATAGACGACACGCATTATCTTTGCGCTTACCAATACCCGTACCCCTCGTACGAGGGCCACGCCGTGGTCCTGACCGTCAATCCGGCGGATTGGAGCATCAGCAAGGAACCTATTTCCGGTATAGTCATAGATTCAGTGGCTAAGGATTGTGAACTGTGCCAAATTGACGATACAAATTTTCTCTGTGCTTATAGAGACACGAACTATGATGGTGTTGCGGTTGTTTTGACGGTTAACACAAGTGACTGGACTGTTAGCAAAGGGATGCCTTTGATGTTTGGTGCAACTCCTCATCCAGAACCGGCGTTGTGCCAAATAGACGCGGGACACTACCTCTGCGCACATTGTGGCCTTGACATCGATGGCTTTACCGGCGTGATAGGGCTGAGTGGAGGGATTATGCCATAGGAAGCGAAGACAAATATGAATGGAAAGTTTAGACATAAAGGTACGGTTTTGTTGGTTGCTATTTTTGTAATAGCGCTGCTTGCGGCGGTGGTTATGGGAATGCTGCAGCTAAGTACTGAAGAAATCAAACTTGTGCACAATCAGATATCAGCCGCACACGCCCTAACTACCGCCGAAGCCGGGCTTAATGATGCATTCAGCGAACTTCGAACCGACCCGAACTGGAGCGCCGGCTTTATAGACAAAGCCTTTAATGGCGGCTCATACACGGTCGATGCGATCACAGGTACTTTGCCAAATCTCACGATAACATCGACAGGTACTTCATCGCAGGGCTTTGTTGCCAGAGTTAGAGCTGATATTACAGTTGGAAGTAGCAGTCCATACATACTAAGAATTGATAATTTGAGGATAAATGAATAATGTTTAGCTCTAAGACTGCATTGGGTATTGATATTTCGGATGGTAGGATAAGTCTGGCATTGCTTAAGCAAAACGCCAAAGGCATTGAATTACTCAAAGCTGCCAGCAGCCCTGTGCCCGATGGGGCAATAAAGGATGGCAACGTTGAAGATCCTGTAATACTTTCTCAAGCAATTAAGGGATTGAGAACTCGCAATAAAATACGAGGAATAAGTCGCGCTGGAGTATCGTTACTAACAAAACCTGCAATTTTGCAGATTTTAGACATACCCAAAGGAGTTCCGACAAATATAGGGCGTTTGGTTCGAAATGAATTGAAGAGCTGTGTTGCCTTATCAGGCAAAGAAATCGCCTTCGACTTCTGCCGAATTAAGTCGGGACAAGGTCAAGGGAGCCGTCTCTTGGCAGTTGCTACTGACGGCCAAAAGGTAGCTAAGCTTGCCGAAGCGTGCAGTCGAGCAGGTCTTAATGCTGAGGTGATTGAACCGCCACTGCTCGCCTATGCTCGGGCACTTTATGCCAAAAAGATAGAAGGGAGATTTGATTGTGACGTGCTAATTGCTATATTGCGGGACAACGTCTTAACCCTGTGCGTATTCAGAAAACAAACCTTGGATTTTGTGGGGACGAGGAGTATTAGTATAGAAAAAGTAGAGCCGGATGAGCTATGTCGGTGGCTTGCTGAAGAAATAAACGCAATTATTCGATTTTATGATATCGAGGCAGCGGACAGTTCCGGAAAGTGGGAAGTCACTGTTGTTGCAGATTCTATGCTATTGCCCGATGATGCGGAGCAATCATTGAGGGACAAAATCACAAGCGCGAGCCTGCAGGTCAGAACTGATGAAACCGCCTGTCAAGACACACTCGTTGCACAGGACAGCAGTCTTGAAAAACCTTCAGTGATTGCGATTGGCCTAGCCATAAGGCTTTTGAATATAAACGGCAGTAGCTTAAGAATAAACCTGCTTCCTCCAGAATCGGCTGAGGTTAAATCCGTCAAAAAACACTTCCTCATAACAGCCAATATTATCGCCGCCGTCCTGATACTTATGATATTTTCTGCGGGTGGATTAAGCCTGATGACTAACAAAGTGAATCAGAACATTACCCATAAAAAACAGACAGAGCTGTCAAAAGACACATATATCCTCCTTAGAGAACAGGAGTCCTTAGACAGACAAATCGGGCTGTTATCAGAGAGACCGGCCCGGTTAAAAAGCATTTTGGATTCTCGCTATAGTTTGGATTGGGCCAGTATCCTGGAGGATGTCAGAAGCCGGACACCCGGAGCCGTGCGTATAACCAATCTTTATAGCAAAGGCAATAACGAGATGCATCTGGAAGGTCTTGCGCTATCTTATGAGGTGGTTCGTTTGTTTGTGAAGATGCTGAACGAATCGGATTACATAAGCTCGGCGTCTCTGAATATGAGAAGAGAAGAGAAGGCAGGTGGATTAGTGATGTATACGATCAATTGTTCACTGACCCGAGAAAAGAAGAATAGCTGATGTTAGTCGACAATCTTACCAAATTGAGCCGTTCATCGAGAAACGCTGTTTCAGGGTCGCTGATTTTGATCGCGGCGATAGCGATGTATAACTGGATAGTTGCTCCACGTGCTAACTATCTGTTAGCAGCGCAGCGGTATGAGTTTGCTATGGAAAACGTAGTAAAGAATAACAAAACTATCGACAATAGAGTTAATATCAAGGAAAAGAAATTACAAGAATTGCGCGAACAGTCTTCTCAGCTTCAGAGCACACTGTTTACATCTAATCAGGCAAGGGAGTTTTTCAGTGATTTACAGGCCATTTCCGAAGAAACAGGCTGTATAGTTTATTCCGTTAACCTGATAAGCAATAAACCAAACCCTATTAAAGATGGGCAATTGCAAGATACTGCCGGTATAGTCACTAAAAGCGCGGTGCTAAGTGTAGTAGGTGTATATAAGAATATTACCAAGTTAATAAAAAGACTGCAATCGCGCAAGCAAAAAGTCTGGATAGACTCGGTACAGTTGCGAACTCTCGACAACAGGTCGGATCAGCCCAGGTGTGATATAACTATTACAATTTGCGCGCTCACAGACAAGGAGCCTGCCTTATGAATAAACCAAAATTTGTAAAAAAAATCCCTACTTGCGCTATTTTAACCATCTGTGCAGGATATTGTCTTACGCAATCTCACCAGGTGATAGGTGCACAAGGCAAAGCATCGGTCATTGGTCGTGAAAACCCGTTTGCAGATATTCCCAGAGTTGTACAACCCGCCTCACCATCAGTTGTTCAATCTTTAGAACCTGAGGAAGAATCGCCGGAGTTGTCTGTTCAGACCATAATGCTTAAATTTCTTGATGCCGAAAGCCTCAAGGAGGCTATCGGCAACATGTCCTCTCAGTATGGAACTATAACGACCAACGTGAAAAACAATTCATTGATAGTTTGTGATACGAAAGAGAATCTTGAAAAGATATTATCAGAGATCAAAAAGGCTGACAAAACGCCGCGGCAGATTATGGTGGAGGTGGTTATCGTCGATGTACAACTGGGCGATGACACCGAAATCGGCGTTAACTGGGATTTCCTTTCTGAGGTACCTCAGAAGGTCATATACAGACAAAACTTCACTACGCGCCTTGGTTGGAACATTCCGGACTCCAATATCGCAAGTGCTACGGACTATAGTACCACCGGTCTCGGCGGCGACTTTAGTGTGATAAATAATGATATTCGCAACGTTGTATCTATGCTTCAGCAGAAAAAAGATGTCGAGATTCTTGCCAGTCCAAGGGTTATGGTCGTAAGTGGTAAGACCGCCTCAATAGAAGCCGTCAGAGAGCTTCCATATAACGAGATAGTAAATACATCCATGGGTGGAAGCATGTCCACAACCCAGTTCAAGAAAGTTGGAGTCTCGTTGGATGTTACCGCAACGCTGACCGAGGACAGCCTTATTTTCCTCACGGTTGATTCGGAACAGAACGCTACCGTAGGAGAAAGTGTAACCAATGTCCCCATCATTGATACAAGAAATACCAGGAGCGAACTGCTCCTCAAAGACGGCCAGCTCGTCGTAATGGGCGGACTCAGGCGAAAGGAAATAACTAAACAGACTAACCAGATACCGATTCTTGGCGATATCCCGCTGATTGGTTTACTATTCAAGTACAATAACACGGTCGTTAACAATACCGAGCTGATTGTCTTCCTCTCACCCCATATTTACACCGAAGGAGAGCCTATCCCCGAGGACGCAATGGAAAAGTACTGGGAAATAAAGGAAAGACCAATGCCTTCATTGGAAAAGGTCAAAGATGCTAAAAAACAACTGCTCCTAAAAGACATAAAGGCGCCACAAAAAAGAACCAGGATGTCACTCAAGAGACTTTATTGACTCTGGCACAATTAGAGAAGATTATAGGCGAGAAGTCCCAAAGGATTCGAATTATTCAAGAAGATTAACCTATGAGCAGACAAAAATACAAAAAATTCTTAGAAAATTAACATTCCCAATCAACATTTCTAATTAAAATCAGCTTTTTTTGTAGAATAAATATCACTTCAGTCTTAAAATCACTAAGAAATAATTGACATTTTTTATCGGCTTGATGTATTATCGGACGTTAGTCTCAGTGGCGTAGCTGAGCAGGTATAAATGGAAAATCCCAGGTGTATGGGAAATTCCGGATTTACTTCTTTCTCAAGGTGAATGGTAATACTGAAATAGTCAGGTTTCAGCTAATCAGATGTATCTTGTAGCGAAAGAAGGCAAAGCGAAAGGAGAACTAATCATGAACAAAAAACATTTTTACGCAGCCGTCATTCTTTTATTGTTATTGGCCGCTGGAATCCAACCAGCTCTTGCAATTGACATCCCTACAGATACATCGGTAGGAACCTGGGATGGTCACACGTATAAGCTGACCAAAGATGTTTCCGAAGGTTTAGTTATAGGGCAGAGCAACATGATTCTCGATGGTGACGGGCACACAGTGACCCCAATCTGGCCGGACGAAGGAGTTGACTTTTATCAAAAGAGTGGTATAACCATCATGAATCTGAATGTCACAGGAGGTGGCGCTGGAATTTCACTTCGATCTTCCAACGGTTGCACCGTAACTAACAATACTGTCTCTGAGTGCGACTATGGGATCTGGATCGCCGGTTCCAGCAATAACACAGTGACAGGCAACACCGTTGAGTCGGGGCCGAGCAGTAATGCCGGAATCTGGCTCCAGAGTGACAGCGACGAAAACACCCTGACAAGCAACACCGTGACGGGCGACTCAATCACCGGAGGAATTGGAATCTACATCTATTTATGCATCGACAATACCCTGTCAAGCAACACTGTCTCGAACTACGAGTATGGAATTAAGCTCTCCCATTCTTATAGTAACATTACAGAAGGCAATACCCTGACAACAAACAACATCTCAAACAACTACTGGGGAATCCACCTATATTGTTCCAACTACAATTCGCTGACAGGCAACAACGTCACAGACAACGACGGTGGTATCTGGCTCGACACAAGTTGTTATGAAAACAACTTGACAAATAATACTGTCTTGAGAAATGGGCCTGGAATCTACCTCCGAATTTCAAGCAACAGCAACACCGTGATAGGCAACACTGCCTCGGACAACGACACTGGATTCCTTCTCTCGGATTCCAGCGAAAATACCCTGGAATACAACACTGCCTCGAACAACGAGTATGGAATCAAACTTATTGGTTCCAGCAGCAATATCCTGACAAATAATACTGTCTCGAGTAACACGCTGTATGGAATCTGGCTCGACCCGTCAAACAACAACCAAATCTACAACAATAACTTCATTGCTAACGCGACGCATGCCGAGGTTGCTGCCGGCAGTGGCAATTTGTTCAACCTGGATCCTCCAACAGGCGGCAACTACTGGAGCGGATGGACGGGTCCTGCTCCGTATGTCTTCACAGGTGGTCAGGATGAATACCCCTGGGCTGTTAAAGATGGCTGGTTGGATACGACTCCACCTATTATTAGCTGTCCGGGAAACACTGCGATTGTGGGTCCGGACGGAGTGCCAGTGGACGACGAACGAATCCAGACCTTCTTGAACGGAGCCTCGGCTACCGACAATTGCGATCCGGAACCGATCATTACCAACGACGCTCCGGCTGTCTTCCCGCCCGGTGATACGGTAGTGACCTTTACCGCTACGGATGCATCAGGCAATTCGTCAAGTTGTTCCTCGACGGTGACGGTTGTGGACACGGAAGGGCACCTTCGGATAATACCGTCAATAATCAATCGTGAAGGCAGATTGGAAAAAATATTAGCAGTGATTCGTTTCCCTGAAGGCACTACCGAAGAAGACATTGATATCGACCAGCCACTTATACTGTATCCCGGCGACAGTCTCAACGGCATTGAAGCAATCAATCAACGGATTGTTACATGGTACAGATGGGGAACCTTACGCGTCAGCGTCTTTGCATCCTTTTCCAAGGACGAGGTAACGGCCGGTGTACCGGATGGCCCAGTGGAAATGATGGTTATCGGTCGGTTTGATGATAGTGCGGACGGTGAATACTTCTACGGCTTTGATACAGTCTGGATAATTAGCTGGGACTGGTGACATTAGTGCAAGACGATGGTTATTAAGATTCTGCCGTGAGGTTAACTAAACACTCAAAAAAGGGCTGCAAATTCACCGTTTGCAGCTCTTTTTCTTCTTTTACAGATATATGCGCCCAAACTTAATCCAAATTAGTAGTTAATTCTCTTGGTCGTTTTTGAGCGTTTTGTATATGTCTAATAAGCAAAAGGTAGGTACAATTTAATTGGCCAGACAAAGGGCTGTGAGTCCTAAGCCAATCGGGCTCACGACCTTTTTAAACTCTAAAAGTCCCCATCGTCTTATAAGTAAACTGATTTTAACAAAGCTGGTAGCTGCCCTGCCATTTTCCACGGGTTAATCGCATTTTGCTAATATTGTGCCGATTTCAGGCCGATAAAGATTTAAAGATTTGTTAAGCAGCTTTATGAAACAAAAAACTCGATAAGTTCGGATAGGGAATCCTCGGAGGACAAGGAAAGCATGTTCGGATTATCTAAGTCGAAAAAGAAGTCTATCCCGGCCAAGATACTTGTCATCGACGATGAGCCTGATTTGGTCAGCACAATCCAATGCAGGCTTGAATGGTGCAAATTCGAGGTTGTTACCGCCGGCAATGGAGAAGAAGGATTAGAGAAAGCAGCGAGTGAAAAACCGGACCTTATATTACTGGATATTGACATGCCGGGTATGAACGGCCACGAGGTGCTCAACCGCCTCAGGAATCGCCCGGACTTACGAGGAATACCTGTAATAATGTGCACTGCGCTCTGCGAGGCGGAAGATATAGCCAGGGCTTCATCTTATGGCATCGTGGATTATATTGCTAAACCGTTTGATTTCTCAGAGCTGGTTGAGAAAATTTCCAATTTTTTGGGTAACAAATCGTTGAGCGAACACCGAGCAGGGTGAAAAAGTAAGCGAAGAAGGCAAGGCAGAGCCGCCATCCTGATATCACAAAATATTATACACCAAAGAACCTGTCAGCAGGTTGGTTGTTCTGTCGATATCTGATAATCTGGGCAATCAAACGGCATTGGAGCTCAAGTGAACTACCAGATTAATGGTATGATTATGGAAGATATTCGGAACAAAATTTTACTGATTGAAGATAACAAGATTGACCAGATGGCTTTTGAGCGTTTTGTAAAAGATGAGAAGCTTCCGTATGATTGCACAGTAGCAGCGTCTGTTTCACAAGCTCAAAGTATATTGGCTTGTGAACAGTTTGATGTCATAGTTTCTGATTACTCACTCGGGGATGGGACAGCACTCGATATACTGGATTTGGTAAAGGATGTCCCGATTATAGTTGTGACGGGGGTTGGTGACGAAGAAGTGGCTATCAGGGCCTGGAAGGGAGGTGCTTACGATTATATTACAAAAGACCTCGAACTGAATTATCTTAAATCTATTCCAAAGATAATCGAAAATGCCGTCAATTGCAAGAAAATGAGGGAATCACTTGACAGAAAACAAAAGAACCTGGAGGTAATATTTGATGCGACACCTGTTGGTATGCTGTTGGTCGATGGGAATATGAAAGTCGCCCGCGTCAACAATGCCATCAAGAAGATAGTGAAAAAAGAATATCGACAAATTATTAATCAGCAGATAGGCGATGCTCTGAGTTGTACTAAAAGTACCTGCAATGAGGATGCGGAGGGGTGCGGATATGACCCAGCTTGCACAGATTGTCTGCTTCAAAATACCATAAAAAGTATATTCGATTCTGGACAATCCGTTCGTGGTATAGAAATCCATCTTGCGCTTAAAGTTGACAACAAAGAGATTATGCCCTGGTTCCGTATGGGCGTTGAGCCGGTAATAATAGACGGCTGCAAATACGTAATCGTTACACTTAGTGACATTACTGAGCACAAAAAGGCAGAGTACGAACGCCAGCTGGCGGAAGACAAGTACCGGATGATTTTCGAAAATTCGGCGGTTGCAATCACGATGGTGGATGAGCACGAACGGCTCATTTCATGGAACAGATTTACAGAGGACCTTCTGGGTATGGACAGAGACGACTTATACCTCAAGCCTGTTCGGTCACTTTATCCTGCAGAGGAATGGGAAAGAATAAGAGCTTACCAACTTAGACAAAAAGGAATGCAGCACCACCTGGTGGAAACCAGAATGATTAAGAAAAACGGCAAAATAATCGAGGTGGATATTTCGCTAAGCGTTTTAACAAATGCCGAAGGCAAAACCACAGGTTCGATAGGCATCATCAGGGACATTACCGAGCATAAGAAGGCCCAGGAGAAAATCAAGAAGATGATAGATACGAAATCAGGATTTATATCTATAGTTTCACATGAATTACGTACATCTTTGGCCGCTATCAAGGAAGGCGTCTCTATTGTCTTCGATGGTATGGCCGGCCGGCTTAATAAGGAACAAAAGAAATTCCTGAACATCGCAAAGAGGAACGTCGACAGACTTAGTGTTCTGATTAATGACGTCCTGGATTTCCAGAAACTTGAAACCAACAGTATGAATCTGGATATACAGGATAACGATATAAAGGAAGTCGTCTCGGAAGTTCACGAAACAATGGCTCTTTACGCAAAGAAAAACAAAGTTGAGCTGTTACTTGAGCTTGCTAAGGAGCTGTCCGAAGCAAAATTTGACCGTGCTAAAATTAACCAGGTTTTGACCAACCTGGTGAGTAACGCCATCAAATTCACGCCTGAAAAGGGCCGGATATCTATTAATGTTCATCGCCAGAA
Source organism: uncultured Pirellulales bacterium (assembly GCA_964444135.1). Taxonomy (GTDB): domain Bacteria; phylum Planctomycetota; class Phycisphaerae; order Sedimentisphaerales; family Anaerobacaceae; genus NIOZ-UU13. The sequence continues at coordinate 19,107 of CAYUFX010000073.1, forward strand.
TGAAGAATTAGTTATAAGTGTCAGCGATACAGGTATTGGCATACCTAAAGAGGCTCTTCCGAAAATATTTGAGTGTTTCTACCGTGTAAACCAACGCGATAAAGAAATTCAGGGTACAGGTTTAGGGCTTGCTATTGTTCACAAAATCGTGGTGATGCACAGCGGCAGAATTGAGGTGGAAAGTGAGGTGGACCAAGGCACTACCTTTACTGTCTTTCTACCACTGGATCTCAAGTCTATGCAAAAGCTCTTACCTGCAAAGGCAGACGAAATTTTAAAATAATTCTATTGCTCATTAGTGCTGGACAGTGGATTGAATTCGCTGCTGGTGACAGAGCGAAATGGAACTACATAGCTCCCTGAAGACCTTATCGAGTGATGGTAAGTCAGGTTTTTGATTGTTTGGCAGGGTGCAGGGTAGGGAGATCTGCTAAAATCATGCCGTTACGCTGCTTTTGTCCAATACCTTCCGAATAATTGTAGCTATCTCCTTCCTGCTGATGGGCTTGGCGATAAACTCTTTTATACCTATGCTCTTAAGCTCCTCAGGACAGACGTTCTCAGGAAATCCGGAACATAGAATTATTGAAATGTCGGGCCTAACCGAGATGAGCTCTCGGGCCAACTGTGTGCCGGTCATATTTGGCATAACCTGGTCAGTGATGACAAGATCGAACCTATCAGGTTCCTCCTGAAATGCTTCCAGAGCATCGGTACTGCTGGTCTTGGCAACCACGTCAAATCCAAGCCGTTCCAGTGTCTGCCTTGTAACATCAACCATCATTTCTTCATCATCCACCAAGAGTATCACCTCCCTCTCCTTAGTAGTTGACTTGGACAATTTAGGCTTCTTAATATCGCCGCTTTCAATCCTGGGAAGAAATATATCAAAGGTAGTGCCTTGGCCTGGAGTACTACTAACAGTGATTGCCCCATTATGGCTTTTAATGATTCCATGAACTACAGAAAGCCCCAGTCCGGTCCCCTCGTTCACCTTTTTTGTGGTGAAGAACGGCTCAAAAATTCTTTCTACAACTTCTTTCTCCATTCCACAGCCGGTGTCACTAATGCTGAGCTTCACGTAGTTGCCCGGCCCCAGATGTTCATCCCCAATTCTGGTCTCCGATTCAAGATTAACATCCTCAAGGCTGACTTCCAGCAGACCGTCTGCACCTTGCATTGCGTGCGCGGCATTTGTACACAGATTTACCAGCACCTGATGAATCTGAGTTGAATCAGCCAGAACCATACTGGAATCCGCGTGAATCTTTCGACTGATCTTGATTGTTGCAGGCAAAGATGACCGAAGCATTCCAAGAACTTCCTTGATAATAGAGCTAATCTTTACCGGCTCTTTTTCCTGTTCCTGCTGGTCCTTTCGGCTGAAGGTTAAGATTTGCTTCACCAGCTTTGCCGCGCGGTTAACGCCGGACAGTATTTGCTCCAGATTATCCCGCACGTCACTTTCCTCCGGGACGTCATCAAGTGACAATTCCAAATAACCCTGCATCGCACCCAGAATATTGTTGAAATCGTGCGCAATACCTCCCGCCAATGTACCAACAGCCTCCATCTTCTGTTTCTGGCTGAGCTGGAGTTCCAGCTCCATCTTTTCCTTTTCAGCCTTCTTACGCTGGGTAATATCAAGGCCGTAGGCATTTACATAACCTGATCCAACTATGGGCTGCAAAGTTATAAAAAACGTATGGCCATTATCGCAGTTCAACTCATATGTCGCACTATTGCCCAAACCGTAAACCTCCTCTATCCTCTTGTACCAAAGCTCGGGCAAAAGCTGACCTTCCTGGATTTGCCATGTCTTGAGCACAGGTGAAGCGGCATCATTCGCATAAAGAATTTTACAATCTTGCGCTATCCTGAGAACAGGATTGGGATCTTCGCTCGGAAATTTAGCCAAATTCTTGATTTCTTCAATTGCTCTCTTACTCTCAGTTATGTCTCGGATTATTCCTTGTACAATCTCTTTCCCATCCACCATCATTGTTGAAACGGCAATAGTAACCGTTCTTGTTTGTCCGCTTGTCGTCAATATCTCTGCTTCAATATTGCTGTTCAGGTCCTTACCGGATTCACCTAATAAACTATGATAATGTTTTGCCTTGTTCGTGGGGTAAAGCGTGGTATGATGCTGCCCTACGATTTCCTTTCTCTTTTTTTCAAAGAGTTCCTCGGCTGCCTTGTTGCAGTTTGTAATAACACCACTCTCGAGGTCTATCCACACAATAGCGTCCTGCGCATTGGCAAATGCCAGTCTGAACTTGTTTTCACTCTCCTGTAACGCCTTATTAGCTTTCCTTTGCTCAGTGATATCAGATGTGATATGAACAGCCCCAACGAGATATCCATCATTGTTTATCAAAGGATCTACCTTAATATTTAGCCATCTTTCACCGATTTGAAAATCTTTTGTCTGACTGCGGCGAGTTTCATACATGCGCACGAGTGGACACCTCTTTACTGGCTCTGATGAACCGTGGAGGAGTTCGCAGCAGCTTCGACCAATGATCTCGTTATACGGTCTCTTCAAAAAGCGTGTCATGGCGCTGTTACATTGGAGTATTTTACCTCCATTCCTATCAACGATACAAACGCCATCGGTAATGGCGTTGAAAGTCTCTTGCCATTCTCGAGCAAAAGCATTAAGCTTCTGCTTTGTCTCTGTGCGTACTTGAAAGCGTTTTCGCATTTTGTGTACAACGAACCAGACAAGTGCAATCACCGGCAAAACGATGCTGGTCGCTATAAAAACCACCCGAACCTTCTGCCCTTGTATGTCACGCCTCTCTTCCAAAGCTCTACGCACATTGCCGATGAACGTTTTCATTCCTTCATTATATGCTTGCCTTTGCTCTTCATACTCCGGGCTTTGGAGTAAAGCCGCAGCGAGGTCATGTTTTCCCTGATGCACCAGATAAAGAGCCTCCTCCTCCATTGTGTCAAGCTTGTCATCGACAAAGACCGTCAAGGCTGCCTCTGCGTTCAAAGCATCCACAGTATCATTTTCAAAAACATGCCAAATCTCCTCGACAGTAGCTTCTATTCGTGGGCCAAATTCTTCGTGCCGACTTGCCCACTTCAGATTTCGGGTGGCCGCGGCCATCTTCGCCGACATAGCGAGCACCTCGTCACGGTATATAGTAGACCCCTCTATTCTGACCAACTGCTCGAGTTGAGTTTTAGTGGTCCTGATATCCGCATATGAGCGCCAAGCTTGCCAAGAAGGTATCGCGAGTATTGTTGCTGTAACCAACAGGAGCAACACACATGTTTTCTTAGTGAATAAGCCAACTTCTCGAGCATGATAACGGGATGCGAGGTTCATTTGTTTGTTTGATTGTCTACGACTGTTCATTTTGCAGTCTTTCGCTCCTGCTGTTGCCAGTAATTATGTTTACGGTTAAATATTTAGCTGAACCATCCAAATCATGCGTGCCCCTGTCTAACAGTACGTTTTCCGTGGCAGTCCCTTTTAGACGCCTTTTAAGCCTGCTTGTAAAAGAGGCTTTTTTATATTAATAGAGTTACACCGATGAATATATCGTGCTAAATAAGGTCATAAGACCGCCGAACAATGCCAGAACTATAAAAATCTTTTCCTACAATCAGATGGGGCAATATAGCGAGCCTTTCGCGCTTTCTTATAGGGCGTACTGCGGCGCTTTCCAGAATCTCCACAGTCTATCGGACCAAGTTCTCGGTTAAAGTCAGAGGCAACTCATGTTGATAAGCTTGGCAGAAAAGGAGAAGGATTAGAGTTTAGTTTTAGTAACGAGAATCCATGTAAATCATTCGAAAGGCCGATAAAATGCTCGAGACTGTCGAGTGTCAGAAGGAGATCGTGACTATCAACTCGAGTGAGACTGTTGCTACAGCGGCGATGAAGATGCGGACTAACAAAGTGGCCTGTCTTATTGTAACTGATGGTCAAAACAAGTTTGCAGGAATCGTTACGGAACGAGACATTGTTAATCGAGCGGTTGCCTCTCTGGTAGACGTTGAGCAAACTACCGTAGGTGAAATCATGACGGCACAAGTGATTTCATGTCAACCTGGTATTGAGACTAGCAAAGCCCGAGAAATCATTGCTACAAATCAAATTCGTCATTTGCCTGTTGTCAAGGATCAAGTCTTGGTGGGAATGCTCTCGATCCGCGACGTTCTGAAGCAGCAGCTGGTTGAAGACCGAGCGGCAGCCGAACAGATCGCAGCGCTATCGAATTGTCTCAAAAGCATAGATATAAATGAAGTCATCAAAATAATCACCCTCGAGGTGCCTAAACTCTTCCAAGCTAAGAAATGTCTGCTTTTTCTTCAGAGAAACAGAAATTCGACCCAAGAACGCCCTTTGTACTGCATTTTGCGTTAAAATCCCCTGACCTTACCTCAGATACCCTTCGGTTTGAGTTTGGCCATTGTAGAACGCTAAAATCTCTCTCAGAGCCGTCCTACAGAAAATCCTGAAGCGGTCCAAGGTTGGCCATTTGAACTCAATAATTCACCGTTTGTTAGGTCGTTCTAATTTGGATTTTCCAGTTTTTATGCTATAGTTTATAAATGAGCTGGTTTCTGCGAACAAGCAATTCCGATAATTCGTTTGATGCTAACTAAATGGATTTGGTCCTAAAGGGGGTAGCTGAAATGGGGATTGAAAAGCTCTCAGAAAACGTTCTTCTTGTTAGTTTACCTAAAGAGCCACAATTAATAAGTGATGAGCTTGTAACTGTTAACGAAATCATAAGCGATGGATGTGCCTGCGACGTAATTATTGATTTTTCCAGAGTCGAACTACTGACTTCTGAGAGCATAAGTAGCCTAATTATATTGGAGGGACTGCTGGATAGTCTCGGACACAAAGTCATTTTGTATACTGTTTCTTCAAGGATCAGACAAATCCTTGAACGAACTGGTATTCAGCCATTATTTGAATTTGCCCATGACCAGTTTACCGCCTTGCAATCTGTACGATACTCCTCTCTATTTTGACTATTAAGCCAGCACACAAAATCTCACACACCGCTCCTCAGCTTTCAATTGAAAGCGCCCCAGAAGCCATTTAAACGATGAACTCTGAAATTCCTTGTATCAGTCCCACCAGCTTATCAAGCCCAGTGCGCGCACTGGACCACTCACGGATGCCCCCGAAAATGGGCCCATTTTCGCGAGTTCACGGCTACAACCGGACTGATATGGAACGACCGTTGTCAAGTCATAATATTCTGTTATTTTTTCACTACTGTCCGGTTATAAGTCAAATAGCATCAACTGGTTACAAAAATCAGTATTGTCAGTTTTGTAACCAGCTTCCATAAGTACCTGTAAAATAGACACTTTCTCGAATAAGGTTACACTCAAAATCTGTAGAATTGTGTAGAGATTCAAATCCAGGTTCAGTTGCTTTCTTATTATTGCTACCAACACATAAACCGAGATTGCAATCCATATCTGTGTCTTCACAGCGTTCTCGGTAGTGCCAAAGAATGCCTTGATACGAAGATGCTGCTTGATCCATTTGAAGAACAGTTCCACCTGCCAGCGGCACTTGTAAAGCTGAGCGATAGTTATCGCCGGCAATGTAAAACAGTTGGTTAGAAACACCAGATTCTGTTCTGTTTCTTTGTCCACATAGCGGATCCGCCGAAGTCTTTCGG